>UQTE01000038.1 GCA_900543805.1 uncultured Sutterella sp. | reverse complement strand
ACGTTGTCTCGGCAATAGTTGCAAAGCCTTCGACTTTAGTCGAGGGTTGTTTACCTCAGTCTTCAGCCTCCCAAAGGAGCTCACCCGCCTTCCAGACGCGACGCGCCCGAATGTCGGCGAGTTCTTCCTTCGGAATTTCGAAGGGATTCGCGCTCCAGAGCACGAAGTCCGCGGCTTCGCCCAGAAGGAGCAGCCCGGTCGTTCCGAGATCCGTCACCTTTGCCGCACGCGACGTGTAGAGCGACAGGGCCGTCGCGACGTCCACCGCCTCCGCTTCGCCGAATGGCACCCCTCGGGCGTCGCGCCGCGTCACCGCCGCGGCGATCGTGACAAAGGGCTGATCGGGATCGGCCCAGGTCGTGGCGGGGGCGTCGGACGACAGCGCAAAGGCGGGCGTTCTGCTCGCAATCATCTTCACCGCGTAGCCTTCGTCGATCATCGTGCGCGGAATCGCCTCTTCATAGCCCTTCCACTCCGCAAAGGGAAAGACGGGCTGCGTCGTCATCGCGACCGGGAAATTCATGTCGTCGATGTGCTCGAGATGGTCGGGCCGCAGGTAGGAGACGTGCTCCAGGCGCACCGAAGGCTCGTTTTCAAGCCACGGTTCTTCACCCTCGAGCCAATCAAGAATCCGATCGATCGAGCGGTCCCCCATGACGTGCACCGAGAGCTGCACGCCGTTTCGTCTTGCCCAGGCGAGAGCCGCGCGGAAGACCTCGTGCGTGACGCACATCGTCCCTCGGGGATTCTCGTCGTCGGAGAGTCCCGGGTAGCGCCCGCGGATCGCCGCGGTCTTTCCCGAAATCGAGCCGTCCGCGAAGACCTTGAGGCCCGCGTATCGCACGGGGCCCGTCTTTTCGTCCTCCGTGAAGTCGGGCATTCCGAAGGGATCGTCCCCGCCCTGCCAGACGAGATACATCCCGACCGTGAGAGGCAGCCCCGCCTCTAGGGCGGCCCGGTAGACGGGCAAGAGATCCTTTTCGCCCCGCTCGCACATCATTTCGGTGACGAACCCGATCCCGCGCGAGAGATAGTGTTCGCGAAGAGCGCACATCCTGCGCACGTTCCCCTCGAAGTCCTCCTTCTTTCTGAGGCGCTCGACCCTGCGAACTGCGGCCGTTTCGATAAGCCGTCCGTCGGGTTCGCCCGAAGCGTCGCGACCGAAGCGTCCGCCCTCGGGGTCGGGCGTCGTGCGGTCGATCCCGGCCGCCTTCAGAAGATACGTGTTCACGACCGCCGAATGGCAGTCCGAGCGCCGCACGAAAACGGGGCGGTCCGTTGCCACGCGGTCAAGGTCGAGCCTCGTGGGCGAGCGGTTTTCCTTGAGAAGACTTTCGTCGTAGCCCCAGCCTTCGATCCAGGCGTCTTCGGGAAGTTCATCCTTCTTGCGGACGAGTCCTTCGACGAGGTCTTCAATCGAAAGAACGGCGGGCGGCAGAGAGGCGAGCGCCGAGAGCGTCTGCGCGACGTAGGAGGGGTGCGTGTGCTGGTCGGAGAAAAGCGGCGTCACAAAGCCGCCCGCGAGATTGACCTCGCGGTCGACGGGAGCGTCGTCGGGGACGATGCGCCCCGCTTCGACGACGAAGGATTCCAAAAGCGGCAGGGCCGCGTCGCCCGTAAAGGCGAAAAGATTCTTGTAGCGTACGCGCATGACGACTTCTCCGTAACGGACGAAGAGATGCGGGAAGGCCGACGCTCGAAAGAGCGTGCCGCTTCAGCGAAGATTCGCCTTACCCTCAGTCTAGAAAAGACCGCGCCCGAAGGACGTATTTCCGTCCGTTTTTACGACTTGAAATAAGAAAGCCCCCGAACCGACGGCGGGTCGATTCGGGGGAGGCGTCGGGCGGCGCCCGCCCGAAGGCGGGCTCACGCCGCGATCAGAAGGTGTAGCGCAGACCGAGGTTCCAGCGGAAGGGCGTTTCCACTTCGCCCGAGTGCGCCGTCTCGAATTCGGCGTAGCCCGTGAGGCTCTCCGTCAGGCGGGCCTTGGCGCCGAGACCGATTTCGAACCAGGAGCCGCCCAGATCCTTGTCGAATCGGTTGACTTCACGGCCGTTCGAATAAAAGCCCGTCGAGGTTTCGCCCTGGAAGTCGTACTTCTGGTCCAGACGCAGATAGACGTCGCCGCGGTCGTTCGGGCAAGAGAAGCCCAGGGTGAGACCCACGCCGCCCACCAAGGAGTCGAAGTCGTCCTGCTTCACCGAAGCGTTGTCGCCCACGCGGAAGCTGTCGCCGTTGACCTTGGCGTAGGTGAGTCCCACGTGCGGTTCGACGAAGAAGCTCTTCGCGAGCGCAAAGCGGTGACCCGTTTCGACCGAGAAGGCCCAGGCGTCGGCGCGGAATTCCCCGTCGATCGTCTTCGAGAGTTCGACTTCGTTGCGAAGCGCCCCGTACTTGAGCGCCGCGGTGAGGAAGGAGCCGCTCTGCGTCAGAAGTTCGCCGTAGGCGGTGAAGGCGTAGCTCTTGGCGTCGGACGTACCCGTCGAGTACTTGGCGTCGCCGTCCGTGTAGGAGAAGGCCGCGCCCGCGAGCACCTTGACGTCGCCGTCGTAGACGAGACGGTCGGCACCCATCTGAAGGGCGAGATAGTCGTAGTCGCTGCTCCCGAATTCGCTGCGGCCGCCGTAGTGACGAACCCAGAGGCCCGTTTTGCCGCTTGAGCGGACGTCGCCCATTCGCTGCATGACGTCGTCCGTTTCGGCCCGCCACTGCATAAAGAGGATCGAACCCGTATCGGCAACGGCGAGCGCGTTCTCATTGGTCGTCCGGTTCGTCTTGTTCACCTGAAGCGTATCGTCCCCCTCATGGCTCACGGTCCCCGACACGCCGTCAGAGAACAAGCCCTGTTCGAGTTCGAAACGGAGGGTCTCTTCCTTCGTATCGACGGCCTTCGCCATGGCGCGGATGATCGTGTCGTCGTCATGGCCGTCACGGAGATTTGCCGACGCGACGAGTTTCGTCGAAACGTTGTCGGCCTGAACCGCAACGTCGGCGTTTTCCAAGCCCTTGAAGCGCACGTCGAGCTCGTGAATCGTGGCCTCGCCGTCCGCCAATACCGCAGCGGCGGGTTTGGCCGTTTTGCCCACCGTGAGCGACGTGTTGTCGTTCACGTTCACGCGCACACCCGAGTCGAGTTTGTCGATCGAGAGCTTCGTCTGCTTTTCCGCCGTTCCGGCGAGGATTTCAACGTCGGAGTCGGAGTCCGCCTTGAGCGTCGTCACGAAGGAGTCGTCGGTGACGGCCCAGTGCGAGTTATCGGCGAGGAGCAGGTTCGTGCGGTGCTTGAGCGTTTCGTCGCGTTCCTGCTTGGTGCCGACCGTCGAATAAGTCGCACCGGTCCACTTCGAACCGAAGAGATGGAGTTCGAGTTGGTTGCCCTTATTCGACACGAGGGCGAAGTCCTTCATCAACCCCGCATCCTTGGAATTGTGAACGATGTCCCCCGTGAACTCGGAATTGACAAACGTAATCGAGTGTTCGGTCGAACTTTCCCCCTCCGGAATGCCGAAATACTCGCGGTAGGTAGGTTCTTCAACGACGATGTTCCAGCGCTTGACGACGCTGTTATCAAACGTCAGACTCATGTCGCGCACGGGCGACTTGTCGGCGCTGCTGTCGCTCATCGTGATCTTGTAGGGCTTCGAACCCTTGTCGTTGACGAGGTTCAATCCGGAAAACGAGACATGAACCTTGCCGTTCACCGAAGAGTAGCTGTTGAGCGGATCCAGGCCCGTCGTGAGGTAGATCGTACGGAGATTCGTCCAAACCTTCGTGTCGTTGGGCAGAGTGATTTCCGTCGGCTTCCAGTTCAGAATGTCCTGCGTACCGTCGTATGCGGCGCCGGCCTCGCCGACCCCGCCGAAGTACTGCGTATACATCTCTCCGAAAACGGACTGGTACGGACCGGCGAGCGCGCCGCTCGCCGACACGGCCAACGCCGATCCGACGGCAAGAGAAAGGGCATGACTGAACTGTCCCCAGAAAGCGAGACACTTTCTGGGGACACTTTTATGGGCAAGA
>UQTE01000037.1 GCA_900543805.1 uncultured Sutterella sp. | reverse complement strand
GAATACCGGCCTGTCACGCCGGGGGTCGCGGGTTCGAGTCCCGTCCACTCCGCCATTTGCTTTCGGATAAGAGAGGGTTCTTCGCAAGAAGGTCCCTTTTTTTGTATCCAAACGCCGGAGCCGGGTTTTTCGGAAAAGACGTCCGAAGTCCGGCTCGATTTGTATGCGTCTGTTGCGCCGCACGCGGCTTCGGGAAAACCGCCGAATGAGGCGGGCGATTTCCGCTAAAATAGACGCTTTCGCGCGCGGACTTTTTTCACGCGCAGACGACCGTCTCCGTCGACGGCCGTCCGTCCTTCGGTCCGTTTGCATAGACCGCGGGACACGTCACAACGACCGGATTCTCAAAAGGGAAGTTTCATGCTTCAGGCATTCCGTACGCACAAGCGCTGGCTGATGTTCATCGCCATGGTGCTCATTATTCCTAGTTTTGTCGTCACCGGCATCTACAGTTACAGCCGCATGTCGACCGACGACAACGCGATCGCCCGCGTGGGAGAGGTTCCCATCCTGCCCGAGCAGTTCGACATGGCGCAGCGTCAGCAGCTGCAGAATCTGCAGCAGCAGTTGGGCGAAGCCTTCCGTCCGAACATGCTCGACAACGCCGAAGCCCGCGCCGCCATTCTGCAGTCCATGATGGACGACTCGGCCGTGGCGCAGACGGTTGCGAAGGAATGGGTGACGGTTTCGGAAGCCGAAGCGATCGCCCTCGTGAAGAACGCCGACGCGCTCAAGGAAAACGGCCAGTTCTCGCCGGAGCTCTATGAAAACTTCCTGCGCAGCCAGGGCAAGAGCGACGAGCAGTTCGTCTACGAACTCCGTCAGGACCTCGCCAAGAACACGCTCATCTCGGGCGTTTCCGCGACGCATCCCGCGCCCAAGGCTCTCGCTCAGGATCTGCACGACATCCTCGCCGAAGAGCGTCAGGTCCGCACGATGATCTTCAACGTGGGCGACTACTACGACGAAGCGAAGGCCTCCGACGAAGAGGTCGCCGCCTACTACAAGTCGCACGAAAACGACTTCTACTCGCCCGAACACCTCAAGATCGAGTACGTCGTTCTCTCGCCCGAAGACTTCAAGAAGGACATCAAGCCCAACGAAGAGGAAGTCAAGGTCTTCTACGAACAGAACCAGAACCGCTGGTCGGTTCCGGAAGAACGCCGTGCGAGCCACATTCTGCTTGAGTTCGGCGACGACAAGGCCGCGGCCCTCAAGAAGGCTGAAGCGCTTCTCGCCGAAGCCAAGGCCGATCCTTCGAAGTTCGGCGAACTCGCCAAGGCCAACTCCGTCGACACGGGTTCCGCCAACGACGGGGGCGACCTCTCATACTTCGGCCGCGGCGTCATGGTGAAGCCCTTTGAAGACGCTGTCTTCGCCGCCAAGAAGGGCGACATCGTCGGTCCGGTCGAGTCCGAATTCGGATACCACATCATCTACGTGACGGACGTGCGCGATCAGCACGTCAAGAAGTTCGAAGAAGTCCGCGGCGAAATCGAACGCGAATACGTCGAACAGATGGCGATCCGCGCCTTCTCCGAAGCCGCCGACGAATTCACGAACATGGTCTACGAACAGTCCGACACGCTCGCGCCCGTCGCCGAGAAGTTCGGCATCAAGATCGAAACGGCCGAAAACGTGACGCGCGAAGGCGTCGAGGATCCGGCTCTGAAGCGCGTGATCAACGAACGCGTCGTCGAACACCTCTTCGGCGAAGAAGCGCTGAGCGAAAAGCGCAACACCTCCGCCGTGGAAGTCGCTTCGAACACGCTCGTCTCCGCCCGCGTCGTCGAACACTTCCCGACCGCCCTGCAGCCGCTTGACGCGGTGAAGGTCCGCATCGTCGAAGCGATCAAGACCGAAAAGGCCGCCGCCATGGCGAAGGCTGAAGGCGAAAAGAAGCTCGCCGAAGTGCTCAAGTCGAAGTCGCTCGAAGGCTTCTCCGAACCCGTCTGGGTCTCGCGTCAGAACCCGAAGGGCCAACCCGAAGTGCTCGTCAACCGCGAAATCGCGATTCCGTCGCAGCAGCTCCCGACCTTCACGGGCACGGCCGTTCCGGGCGGCGCCTACATCGTGGGCTACGTGGCCGAACGCCGTCTGAATCAGGCGAAGCCCGAGGAAGTCGAAGCGCTCCGTCGTGAAATCGCCGCGATCTACGGCGAAGCCGACCGCCGCGCCTACCTCTCCGCTCTGAAGGCGGTGATGAAGAGCGAAATCCTGCGTCCCGACTTCATCGAAGGGAAGAAGGATCAGGAACCGTAAGAGCTCTTAGAGAACTTCCAAAAGAAGGGAGAAGCGATCAAAACGCTTCTCCCTTCGCTTTTTCCGGGTCGGAAAATCTTCAGACGGCCGGATCGAGACGATAGAGCCGGTCGTGCTCTCGGATGCGCTCGGGGACGCGGAAGGTCACCTCCGCGCCCTTCTCGGCGTTCTCCGCCTCGGTTTCGTTCACGCGCATCGCCTCCACGCTCCCGATGACGGCCCCCGTCGTGGGGCCCGTGACGAGATAGCGGTCGCCCTTTCGAAGGCTTCCCGCCTCGAGCTGGAAGTGCCCGACCCCGGACTTGGCGAAGTAGTTGAGGCACTTTCCCACGTAGACCTTCTTTTCCTTGGCGCTCGAGCCGTAGTCCTTCGTCGTCTCCATCGTCTGCGCGCCGAGGTACCAGCCGTCCCAGAAACCTCGGTTGAAGACGCGCGCGAGGCGATCGTCCCAGGCGGTGCGCATCGCGTCCGTCCAGCGACCTTCGAGCACGGCGTCCAAGGCCTCCCGATAGCATTCCACCGTCGTTCGGACGTATTCGGGGCCGCGGGCGCGGCCTTCGATCTTGAAGACCGTGACGCCCGCCGCCACCATGCGGTCCATGAAGCCGATCGTCTTCAGGTCCTTGGGCGAGAGAAAGCGCTGCCCCTCCACGTCGATTTCGATGCCGCGCTCGGCGTCGACGAGCCGGTAGGTGCGGCGGCAGTTCTGCAGGCATTCGCCCCGGTTCGCGCTTTTGCCGCGCGTGTGCGTGCTCAGGTGGCATTTCCCCGAAACCGCCATGCAGAGCGCTCCGTGGCAGAAGGCTTCGATCTGCACGAGCTTTCCCGAGGGGCCTTTGATGCCGTCGCGTCGGATCGTCTCGGCGATCGCGCCGATTTGTTCGAGCCTGAGTTCTCGGGCGGGAACGAAGACGTCCGCGAACTGCGCGTAAAAACGAAGGGCTTCGACGTTCGAGATGTTGAGCTGCGTCGAGAGATGCGCCTCGAGTCCGATCGAGCGGGCGTAGGAGAGGGCCGCCGCGTCGGAGAGAATGACGGCGGAAACGCCCTCCCTTTTGGCGCGGTCGAGAATGCTCCGCATGAGCGGCAGATCCTCGTCGTAGAGCACCGTGTTGACCGTGAGGTAGGTCCGGACGCCCGCCTCGCGCGAGCGCCCCGCGATTTCGGGGAGGTCGTCGAGCGTAAAGGTCTTGGCGGCGAGGGAGCGCATGTTGAGCGACTCCACGCCGAAGTAGACCGCGTCGGCGCCCGCCTGCAGGGCGGCGGAAAGGGATTCCCAACTCCCTGCGGGCGCCATGATTTCGTAGGGCGCCGGACTGCGGCGGGGAGAAGCTGCGGTGTGGAGAGGAGTGTCGGACATGAAGCGCTCGCTCAAAGAATGGAAAGAACGCAATTCTACGTTCTTGCGGCTTCGGGCGAAAGCGTTTTGGGCCTTCGGGGCGTCAGTCGGCGACGCCGCCGCCCGAGGCGAGGTGCCAGAGATAGAGCGACGCGGCGCTTCCGAAGGGCGACGCACGGCGGCGAAGCCTTTCCATTTCGGCCTTCGTGAGCGGCCGTCCGTAGAGGCGCTCGAATCCCCGGCGAATGCCGAGGTCGCCGAGACTCAGCACGTCGTCGCGCCCGAGGGTGAAGAGCGCGATCATTTCGGCCGTCCACCGTCCGACGCCGTCCAAAGTCACGAGCTTTTCGACGATCTTTTCGTCTTCAAGGCGCAGGAGAAGACCGCTCTCGAACTCCCCGGCGGCAAAACGTTCCGCGGCCCTGTGAATCCATTTCGCTTTGTTGGCGGAGAGTCCCTGCGCACGGAGAAGTTCAAGGTCCACGCAAAGAAGGTGTTCGGGCGTGAGGGGGCCGCAGTTTTGGCGAAGGCGTCCCATGATGGCGGCGGCCGCCTTGACGCTGATTTGCTGACTCGTGAACGATCGTACGAGTCCTTCGAAGAGATCCGGAATGATCGGGCGCGAAAGCGGTCCCGTTGCCTCCACGAGCCGCGCCCAGTTCGCGCCGAGACGGACGAGATGCGCCCTCGCTTCGTCCGAAGTGACGAAGACCGTCTTCGGACGAAACGCGTCGGCGTCCCCCTTTTCCATGGCGAGGAGCCGGCGCTTCACGTCGCTTCCGAGCCGGTAGTGCCCGACGCCCGTCGTCGGGACGATGCGGTGGCAGGGAAAAACGAAGAGAAGCCGGTTTTTGGCGCAGACGCTTCCCACGGCCCGCGCGGCGCCTTCGTGTCCGACAAGGCGGGCCACTTCGGCGTAGGTTCTCGTTTCGCCGCGGGGAATGGCGCGCATCGCTTCGAGCACGGCGCGCGCAAAGGGCGCTTCGGGAAGAAGCACGGGAAGGCGGGCGAGGTCGGACGTCTCGCCCGCGAGATAGGCGAGGAGCGTTTTTTGGCTCTTCGGGGGTATGTGTGGGTTGAATCGATCCATCAGATACCCTCGGGGCG
>UQTE01000036.1 GCA_900543805.1 uncultured Sutterella sp. | reverse complement strand
ACCGCGCCATTCACTCGGACGACCTCGACGCGATGTTCGGGATGCAGGGCTGCTCCCTGGAACCGCACTATCCCTTCGGTCTGCCGCTTGAAAAGTGGGCGCCCGACTGGTTCCTCCCGACGGGCGACTGCGGCTACGACAATTCCGACGTCCCGATGGGCACGGTTCTGTCGCCGCTCCAGGAATCCATCATCAACATGTACAACGACGCGGGTGGATGGTACCTCATCCCCTCGATGAAGTTCATGTCGATGGCGCAGTGCTGTCTTCTCGGCTTCACGGTCGCGCTTCTCATCTACGTCGTCCTCTTCTCGGGGATGGTGATGAAGCGCCGTGCCGCGATGGAAACGAAGTAATTCGTACCGGGGGCTCCGAAAGGGTCGTCCGTTTCTCCCTGCGTGCGGCCCTTTCTTTACGCCCGCGCCCTGCGGACGGCGGCGATTTCGTCGTCAATCTCCGCCGGAGTGAAGAAACCTTCCCCGGCCGCCTGTTGCCGCAACGCCCGGAAGGCCCCCGCGGCCTTCGCCCGGCGAACCGCAAGGAGCGTCTCATCGAGGCGCCCTTCTTCGACGTCGATCATGAGGGCGACGGGACGTCCGTTCTTCGTAACGACCACTTCCTCGCCCGCGGCCAAATCGTCCAAAAGGATTTGAGAAAGAGTTTCCAACTCTTGAGCCGTGCAGAACTTCATTTTCATTCTCCTTTGGGTCAATCCCGCATGATGATCTTCCGATCAGCCTAGCAAAGATGTCAGTCCGGGAGAATGAAACTCCGACAATTTTTATAATTCGCTCGCTTCCTGTAGAAAAAGCCGCCCATTTGTCTTTGCAGGCAGCTTTCTTCTTTCTCCGTTTTCCGACTCAGAAGCGGCTCGTCGGAACGAGCTTGTAGAGGCGGTCGCCCGTGCGAACGCGCTCCGAAACCACGAACGTGGGTTCTTCTCCCTTCCCCGCCGAAGTGATGGGAACGTCGTCAAGGAGCATCCCTTCCACTCGTCCCGGGACGGCGCCCGACGTGGGACCGATCACGACGAAGCGGTCGCCCTCGTCGATCGTCTGAGTTTCGATCCGGAAACAGGCCGCGCCCACCTTCGGGTAGTAATTGATACAGCGCCCCACGTAAACCTTCTTGTCGGTCGCGTGCGAGCCGTCCGCCATCGTCCGCTCGATCGACTGCGCCCCCATGTACCAGCCTTCCCAGAAGCCGCGGTTGAAGACGCGCCCGAGCCGCAGATCCCAGTCGGCGCGGTCTGCCTCGGCCCAACGGCCGTCAAGCACGGCTTCGAGCGCCTCGCGGTAACACTCGACCGTCGTGCGCACGTATTCGGGACTGCGCGCACGGCCTTCGATCTTGAAGACCTTGATTCCGGCCGCGACCATCTTGTCCATGATTCCGATCGTCTTCAAATCCTTGGGCGACAAGAAACGCGCGCCGTCGAAGTCGATCACGTCGCCCTTCTCGACGTCTTCAAGACGGTACTTGCGGCGGCAGACGTGCTGGCATTCGCCGCGGTTGCCGCTTTTCCCGCGCAGGAAGTAGCTCAGATTGCAGCGGCCGCTCACCGCCATGCAGAGTGCCCCGTGGCAGAAGCATTCGATTCGGAGGGGCTTGCCGCTCGGACCGCGCACGTCCTCGCGCTTCACGGCGTCGGCAATGTCGGCGATGTCGTCGAGACTCAGTTCGCGCGCGAGGACGACGACGTCGGCAAACTGCGCGTAAAAGCGAAGGGCCCGGAAGTTCGAGATGCTCAGCTGCGTCGAGAGATGCACGGGAAGCCCGAGCGAACGGGCGCGCTCGATCACGGCCGAGTCCGACGCGATGACGGCGGAAACGCCCGTCTCGGCCGCTCGGTCGAGCATGCGGTCCATGAGCTCGAGTTCCTGCTGATAGACGATGCTGTTGAGCGCGAGATAGGCTTTGGCGCCGGCGTCGCGGCAGCGCGAAACGATTTCGGGGAGATCGTCGAGCGTGATGCTCGAAGCCGAGTGCGAGCGCATGTTGAGGGCGCCCGCCCCGAAGTAGACGGAGTCGGCGCCGCCCGCAAGCGCCGCGGCGACGGCGTCGAGGCCGCCCGCGGGCGCCATGATTTCAAAGCCTTCCTGAGCGTGAGCGTTGGGCATGATGTCGGATGGGAGGGAAGATGGAAGAGATCCGACAATCTAGCACAGTCGCCGCCCGCCTAGAGCGCGCTTTGCGTGCGCGGGATCAGTGGGCGAACGCAATGAGGAGAACGCCCGCCACCATCGAGACGAGCCCCGAAATCTTCGTGAGGCTCAGGTGTTCCTTGAGGAGAATCGCGCCCACGATCACGCCCACCATCATCCCCACTTCGCGGGTCGGCGCGACGTAGGCCAAGGGCGCCATCGTCATGGCGCAGAGAACGAGGATGTAGCCGCCCGGCGACCCCACCGTCACGACCCAGAGGGCGCGGCGGCTCACGGGGTTCTTCCAGATGGAGCGGACCTGTTCGCGCCAGTCCTTCATGGCGAGCATGAAGGGCGTCATCACGATCGCGCGCACGACGATCGAGGGAAAATAAAAGCTCGCGGGGGTGAGCCCCGTGTCGCGCTGCACGGCCCAGGCGTCGCAGAAGGAATAGCCCGCGATGCACACGCCCGTAAGAAGCCCCCAGAAGATCCCCGTGTGTACGCGCGACAGGTCCGCGCCCTTGTCGGTGCGGAGAGTAAGGAGGACGACGCCCGCCAGAATGGCGAAGATCCCGCACCAGCCCGTAAGGCTCGGCGCGTCGCCCAAGATGACGACCGCCGACAGCACCGTGATGAGGGGACCCGCTCCGCGTGCCGTCGGATAGACGATCGAATAGTCGGACTTCTTGTAGCCGATCTGCAGAACGAGCGCATAGACGACGTGGATCGGAGCGGAAATGAGGATCACGAACCACCCCGTGGGCGTGATGCGCGTGAGCGCCTGAGGGTCCCACAGGAGAAGAAGCGGAATCGTAATGACGGAGGTAAGCAGGTAGACGAGCCACCAGATCGCTCTGCCGCAGTTCGCTTTTTTCAGGTGGTAGTTCCACGTCGCGTGACAGCACGCGGCGGTGAGTACGAGCAGCAGAGCGAAAAAAGACATGGCGGCCTCCTCCGGGTGGATTCAACCACTATACGGAGCGCCCTTGAAGCCAGCGTTAAGTTTTCAAAAACGCAGGCTCAAGCGGAAAAGCAACCCTCGGCCGCAAGGCGGCTTGCGAGCGAGGTTTGATGGCGTTGCGCGGGCGCGCGGCGAATCGGGCGCGGCGCATCGGCCGCCTTTACGACGCGGACGCTTCCATCCTCGTCGATCGTGAATTCCACGCGCGAAGCGCCGGCCTGCAAGCCCAAAAACTCCCGAACGTCCTTCGGAATCGTAACCTGACCCTTGATCGTGAGGCGATTTGCCATGTTTGCTTCTCCTCTTTAGCCGTCTTCAGGACCTTTTCCTCGGTGCGGCAATCCGGAACAAATCCACCGTTGACTTTTGATTTTCCTTTTTGGCGGCAACAAAAAACTCCCGCCGTGCATGCACCGCGAGAGCCGTCGCCCGTATCTTTGCCCGATCATGTCGGGCCACATTCGATCGTCGGACCGAAACCACCTTGCCCGGGTCGGGCAGGTTGGCGTGAAGCATACGCTTCAACTCGGAATGCATGTTCTGTCAAGATAGCACGAAAACTCCCTCCGCGCCATAAGGAAAAGAGCTTAGGCTCATTTCCCCGCGCCGCCGAGGAGCACCGCCACCGGACGCGCGCGTCGGGCCTGCGGGCGGAAGGGCGTGAGCACTTCGTCGGCCTTTCGTCCCTTTCGCGACGGGAAATAGGGGTGCGAGAAGATCGGATCGTAAAAGCGCTGGGCGGGCGGCACATAGGAGCGGGCGAGTTCGCGCGCAGCCTTTTCGTCTTCGGGCGTATCGATGCGGTCGTCGCCCCCGCGGCGGCGCTCGAAGCGGTCGCTTCGGCGCGGACGCTGCGGCGACATGTCGATGACCTTGAACTTCTGGTTCGTGAACTTTTCGATCGCCTCCACGGCCTTGACGTCGTCCTCGGTCGTGATCATCATCGCGAGGCCCTTGAGGCCGGCGCGGCCCGTGCGGCCGATGCGGTGCACGTAGTCTTCGGGATTGCCCGGGACGTCGAAGTTGATGACGAAGGGGAGTTCCTTGATGTCGAGCCCGCGGGCGGCGACGTCGGTCGCGACGAGCACGTGCACCGTGCCCTCGCGGAAGGCGGAGAGAGCCGCCTGACGTTCGTCCTGCGTCTTGTCGCCGTGAATTGCGTCGGCTTCGACGCCGTAGTTCTTGAGCATGCGCGCAAGACGCCGGCAGGTTTCCTTCTTGTTGACGAAGACGATCACCTGCTGCATGGCCGAGGCGCCCGGGCCCTTCGTCTTC
This sequence comes from uncultured Sutterella sp., assembly GCA_900543805.1. Taxonomy (GTDB): domain Bacteria; phylum Pseudomonadota; class Gammaproteobacteria; order Burkholderiales; family Burkholderiaceae_F; genus Sutterella; species Sutterella merdavium. The sequence goes on along the minus strand of UQTE01000036.1, from coordinate 1,154 downwards.
AAAAGCTGCACGAGGGCGTCCGCCTTCACGCGGCTCCCGACGCGGTAGACCTCCTGCGTGACGGTTTCGGCCGTCTGATTGTCGCGGGCGACTTCGACAAGCACGGGATCGGGCTTGAGGAAGTTCGTCGCGAGCTTCTTGATCTCGGGCGAGAAGGTGGCCGAGAACATGAGGCTCTGCCGGTTGGTCGGAAGAAGCTTCAGGATGCGGGAGATGTCGGGCAGGAAGCCCATGTCGAGCATGCGGTCGGCTTCGTCGAGCACGACCACCTCGACCTGCGAGAGCTGCACGGACTTTTGTTCGATGTGATCGAGAAGACGTCCCGGCGTCGCCGTAAGGACTTCGATCCCTCGGCGAAGCATGTCAGCCTGCGGACGGATGTCGACGCCCCCGTAGACCACGCCCACGCGAAGCGGCGTGTCCTTGGCGTAGGCTTCGAGGTTTTCCGAAACCTGGACGGCGAGTTCGCGCGTTGGCGTCAGAATGAGGGCGCGCACCGGATGGCGCGCGGGCGACATCGAAGTGTTCGCCTTCGGAAGAATGCGCGCGAGAAGCGGCAGTCCGAAACCCGCGGTCTTGCCGGTCCCCGTCTGCGCCGCACCCATCACGTCGCGGCCGCAAAGGACGACGGGGATGGCCTTTTCCTGAATCGGCGTGGGCGTTTTGTAGCCCATGCGTTCAATGGCGGAAAGGAGGCGCGGATCAAGATGAAAATCGGAAAAAGACGGCATCTGCGGGAATGAATGTCCGAAGGACGAAGAGAAAGGGAGGCATGGTGGGCCCGCTGGGACTTGAACCCAGGATCGCCAGATTATGAGTCCGGTGCCTTAACCAACTTGGCTACAGGCCCGCCAAAGACGAAACATTGTACAGAACTTCACCGGCAAAAAGCGCCCGACCCCCGCGTTTTGACCGTTTTTTACGCTTGCGGGGCGCAAAAAAACGGGCCGACCACCTTCGATCGACCCGAAACCCTTAGCAAAAACGAAGACGGGATCCAACCTTGAGTCTTCGCGGAGAACGCTTTGCTTTCTGAAAAGGTATCACCTTTCCTCCCTTTCGATCCAGCCTGGAAAACGAGAGGCGTTTTCCAAAATCTTAAACCGTAACGCTTGGAGTTAGGTACTTCCTTTGTAAGCGGCAGCTTTGGGTAA
>UQTE01000035.1 GCA_900543805.1 uncultured Sutterella sp. | reverse complement strand
TAAGATTTGCGGGGATAGCGGGCTGTTTTTCACCCACATGTATCCCCGAAGCCTCAAAAAAATCAGCCGATCATTCCCATTCGATCGTGGCGGGCGGCTTGCCCGAGACGTCGTAGACGACTCGGTTGATGCCGCGCACTTCGTTGATGATGCGGTTCGACACTTTGCCGAGGAGGTCGTACGGGAGGTGGCTCCAGTGGGCCGTCATGAAGTCGGACGTTTCGACCGAGCGCAGGCTCACGACCCATTCGTAGGTGCGGCCGTCGCCCATGACGCCCACGGACTTCACCGGGAGGAAGACCACGAAGGCCTGGCTCACCTTGTCGTAGAGGCCGGCGTTGCGGAGTTCTTCGATGAAGATCGCGTCGGCTTCACGGAGAAGGTCGGCGTATTCGCGCTTCACTTCGCCGAGGATGCGCACGCCCAGACCCGGACCCGGGAAGGGGTGACGGTAGACCATTTCAGCGGGAAGGCCGAGTTCGACGCCGAGTTCGCGGACTTCGTCCTTGAAGAGGTCGCGCAGCGGTTCGAGGAGCTTCAGGTGAAGCGTGTCGGGAAGACCGCCCACGTTGTGGTGCGACTTGATGGTCTTCGCCTTCTTCGTCTTGGCGCCGGCGGATTCGATGACGTCCGGATAGATCGTGCCCTGGGCGAGCCACTTGGCCTGCGTGAGCTTGGAAGCTTCTTCCTGGAAGATTTCCACGAATTCGCGGCCGATGATCTTGCGCTTCTGTTCGGGGTCGGTGACGCCCGCGAGCGCGTTCATGAAGCGGTCCACGGCGTCGACGACCACGAGCTTGAGGCCCATGTTCTTTTCGAAGGTTTCGCGGACCTGTTCGCGTTCGTTCTTGCGAAGGAGGCCGTTGTCGACGAAGACGCAGGTGAGCTGCTTGCCGATGGCGCGGTGGATGAGGGCCGCGGCGACCGAGCTGTCGACGCCGCCCGAGAGGCCGAGAATGACTTCTTCTTCGCCGACCTGATCGCGGATCTTGGCGATGGCTTCGGCGACGTAGTCGCCCATGATCCAGTCGGGGTTGCAGCCGCAGATGTCGAGGACGAAGCGCTCGAGCATGGCGCGGCCCTTGACGGTGTGGGTCACTTCGGGGTGGAACTGCAGGGCGTAGAAGCCGCGTTCTTCGTCGCACATGCCGGCGATCGGGCACGACGGCGTCGAGCACATGACCTTGAAGCCCGGGGGCAGTTCGGTGACCTTGTCGCCGTGGCTCATCCAGACCTTGAGCATGCCGTGGCCGTCTTCGCTCTTGAAATCTTCGATGCCTTCAAGAAGACGGGTGTGGTTGTGGGCGCGCACTTCGGCGTAGCCGAATTCGCGCTTGGCGCCCGACTCGACCTTGCCGCCGAGCTGCTGGGCCATCGTCTGCATGCCGTAGCAGATGCCGAGGACGGGAACGCCCGCGGAGAAGACGGCTTCGCTCGCCTGGTCGTTCGATTCTTCATAGGCGCTCATGTGCGAGCCCGAGAGGATGATGCCCTTCGGGTTGAACGAGCGGATGAAGTCGGCGGAGACGTCGTTGGGATGAACTTCGCAGTAGACGTGGGCTTCGCGCACGCGGCGGGCGATGAGCTGCGTCACCTGGCTGCCGAAGTCGAGAATGAGAATGCGGTCGTGAGACATGGATGCGTTGGACCTAAGAAGGGAAAAGAAAGATCGGTGGCCGAGCCGATCGTGCAACGTGAATCGGCCGAATTTGAGACAGGGGAGACTTTAGCAGAAACCGCGCCTCTCTAGGGGATTCACGCAGGAGAAAAACGAAGCGGACCGGTCCCGAAGGACCGATCCGCTCAGATGGAAGTCAACGATCCGAACGGATCGGTCCGTCCGATCAGTGTTCCTGACGATAGTTCGGGGCTTCCTTCGTGATCTTCACGTCGTGGACGTGCGATTCACGCATGCCGGCCGCGGTGATTTCGACGAATTCGGCGCGGGTGCGCATTTCGTCGATCGTGCGGCAGCCGCAGTAGCCCATGGAGCTGCGAAGACCGCCGAGCATCTGATAGATGATCGAGGAGACGGAGCCCTTGAAGGGAACCATGCCTTCGATGCCTTCCGGAACGAGCTTGTCGAGGTTGCCCTGGTTGTTGTCCTGGAAGTAACGGTCGGCCGAGCCCTTGCCCATGGCGCCGAGGCTGCCCATGCCGCGGTAGGACTTGTAGGAGCGGCCCTGGTAGAGGATGACTTCGCCCGGGGCTTCTTCGGTGCCCGCGAACATGCCGCCCATCATGACGGCGTTGGCGCCCGCGGCGATGGCCTTGGCGATGTCGCCCGAGAAGCGGATGCCGCCGTCGGCGATCAGGGGAACGCCCGTGCCTTCGAGGGCCTTGGCGACGTTGGAGACGGCCGAGATCTGCGGAACGCCGACGCCCGCGACGATGCGGGTCGTACAAATCGAGCCCGGGCCGATGCCGACCTTGACGCCGTCGGCGCCGTGGTCAACGAGGGCGAGAGCGGCGGCCGCGGTGGCGATGTTGCCGCCGATGACCTGGAGGTTGGGATAGTGTTCCTTGACCCACTTGACGCGGTTCAGAACGCCTTCGGAGTGACCGTGGGCGGTGTCGACCACGATGACGTCGACGCCGGCGTCGACGAGCTTTTCAATGCGTTCTTCGGTGCCGGCACCCACGCCGACGGCGGCGCCCACGAGGAGCTTGCCCTGGGCGTCCTTGGCGGCGAACGGGTGGTCGGTGGCCTTCGTGATGTCCTTCACCGTCATGAGGCCGGCGAGGTTGAAGTCGGCGTCGACGACGAGAACGCGTTCGAGGCGGTGCTGGTGCATGAGGGCCTTGGCTTCTTCGAGCGAGGCGCCTTCACGGACCGTGACGAGGCGTTCGCGCGGCGTCATGACTTCGCGGACCGGGATCGACATGCGGGTTTCGAAGCGGAGGTCGCGGTTCGTGACCATGCCGAGGACCTTCTTGCCGTCGACGACGGGAAGACCCGAAATGCGGTGTTCACGGGCGAGGCGGATGACGTCGCCCACGAGCATGTCGGGACCGATCGTGATCGGTTCGGCGACGACGCCCGCTTCATGGCGCTTCACCTTGGCGACTTCGGCGGCCTGCAGGTCGGCCGAGAGGTTCTTGTGGATGAAGCCGATGCCGCCTTCCTGCGCGAGCGCAATGGCGAGGTTCGCTTCCGTCACCGTGTCCATGGCGGCGGAAACCATCGGGATGTTCAGCGTGAGGCCACGGGAGATCTTCGTGGAGAGGACGGTGTCGCGCGGGAGGACGGTCGAGTGGGCGGGGACGAGCAGAACGTCGTCGAAGGTGAGGGCTTTCTGAAGAAGACGCATAACTACCTCTGAGAACAAAAAAAAATCGGCAAACGGCAAGGCCGTCCGCAGTCTTATTTGATTCAGAGGGGCGTGCAGGTAGCAAAAAGCGCGCCGACCATCGGTGCAGCGCGCATTCACTGCAAACCCCGAAAATCCCGAAGGGGCCCTTGGAAATCCGCCGCAGATCTCAAGCTCGGCGAGGAGCGAAATCGATGCGTCGGGAGGGCGCGGGATTGGTTTGCGAACGCAGTATAAGCATTTTCCCGAGAAGTGTGGGAAAAATCGGAAAAATTTTCTGAAATTTTTCTGGAAGAAGCTTTGAAAATCTCAAAACGCCTTGCGCAGGAACGAAAAAAGGGGCTCCGAACCGTCGGAGCCCCTTCTCGAGGAAGATCGAAAGCCTTAGGCGTTGATCTCGGCGTACATTTGGTCAATGAGCGTCGAGAAGCGTTCGCAGATGGTGCGGCGCTTCAACTTCATCGTGGAGGTGAGCAGTTCGTTTTCGACCGTCCAGGGGGTGCGAAGAATCCCGACGGCGCGCGGAACGCCGTACTGCGGGAAGGTCTTCGTCGCGGCGCGGATGCGGCGGATGACGGCGCGCTGCGCGTCGCGCGAGACGAGCGTCGCGGGATCCTCCGGATCGAGCTGCAGACCGGCGCAAAGGTCGTGCCATTCGGCGTCGTTCACGACGACGAGCGCGGCGACGAAGGGGCGCTTTTCCCCGATCACGAGCGCCTGCTCGAAGAGGCGGTCGCTCTGCATGGCGAATTCCACGTCCACCGGCGCGATCTTTTCGCCCGTCGACGTGACGATGATTTCCTTGATGCGGCCCTTGATGCGCACGCGTCCGCCGTCGGAGAGGTCGGCCTGGTCGCCCGTGCGGAACCAGCCGTCTTCGGTGAAGGCGGCCTTGGTGTCTTCCGGACGGTTCCAGTAACCCTGCATCACCTGCGGGCCCTTCACCTGAAGTTCGTCGTTTTCGCCCAGACGCGCTTCGGTGCCCGGAGCCGGGAGCCCCACCGTGTCGGGGTGGTTCCCTTCCGGAGTCGACCACGAGAGAATCGGGCTCGTTTCCGTGAGGCCGTAGACCTGCTGAATGTTGAGGCCCATGGCGCTGAAGAACTTCGCGACGGTGTAGTTGAGCGAAGCTCCGCCCGCGAAGGTGGCGCGCAGGCGTCCGCCGAACATCTTGCGGATCTTGCGGGCGACCTCGCGGTCGAGAATCGGATGCACTTCGTCGTCAAGACACATGCGGGGCGTGCTCTCGACGGGGAGGTCGTTCTTCTTCGCAAAGCGGCGCCAACCCACTTCGAGCATCCAGTCGGTGAGATAGCGGTCGCGGTCGGATCCGCGGGCCAATTCCGTCTGAATCTTCTGATAAATGCGCTCGTAGACGCGCGGCACCGAGCAGAGAAGGGTCGGGCGCACTTCGATCAGGTCGTGCTCGAGGTTCGCGACGGAGCGCGCGAACGCAAGCGACGCCCCGTGCGCCATGGCCGTGTAGTGCGCGACCGTGCGCTCGAAGGTGTGCGAGAAGGGCAGGTAGGAGAGGTAGACGTCCTCTTCGCAGACGTCGCACACGCGAGAGATCTGCTGCACGTTCGAGACGATGTTGCCGTGCGAGAGCATGACGCCCTTGGGGCGGCCCGTCGTGCCCGAGGTGTAGATGAGGCCCGCGAGGTCGTCCCAGCCCGGGAAGGCGGGGAGTTCTTCGTCGGTCACGGCTTCGCCGCGGGCGAGCCACACGCGGGCGGCGTCGACGCGCGGAAGCGTCCCGTCGAATTCGGGCGACTCGGTTTCGTTGAGGAGCACCACCTGCTTCAAATCCGGAAGCGGCGTCCCGGCGGCCGCGATCGCGTTCCAGCGCGCGCGGGCCGTGGTGACGAGGAAGCGCGCGTTCGAATCCTTCAGGATGTAGGCGCAGGCCCCGGGGGTGTCGATGGCGTGCAGCGGCACGGGGACGAGGCCGTTGGAAAGCGCGGCCGAGTCGAAGGTGACGGCGTCGAGCGAATTGGTGAGGAGCATCGCGACGCGCTCGCCCTTTTCAAGGCCCATCGCTTGGAAGGCGCGGCGCCAGGCCTGTACGCGGGCGTGGTACTGACTCCAGGTGGTCGAAACCCAGACGTTCTCGCCGTAGTCGAACTGGCGGAAGGCTTCCCGATCGGGCCACGTCAGACGGGCGTGCTCGAGCATTTCGGGAATCGAGCGGAAGTCGTACACGAAGGAGTGGTCGGAAGAGGTCACAAGAGATCCCCCGGAAAAATGGTGTTGAACGTTGATCGTATCTTACTGAGTTTGAACGTCAAAAAAGGGGGTGCGCAAAGGCGATTTGCCGCGCACCCCGAGTTTTGCGGACCGTCAGGCGCTCTTTCTTTCGAGCGCTTCGTACATCTCTTCGATTTCCTTGGCGTAGGTCGCCATGACGACGCGGCGCTTGAGTTTGAGCGTGGGGGTGAGGAAGCCCGATTCGATCGACCAGTCGTCGGCGAGGAGCGTCACCTGGCGAGGCACCCCGTAGTTCGGGAAGCCGCGCGTGGCGTGCTTGATGCGGCGAAGCGCGGCGGCCTTCGCCTCCTTCGACTTGAGCGAGGCGGGATCCTTCGGGTCGAGCCCGAGCTCTTCGCAGAACTTCGTCCAGACTTCCGGATTCACGATGGCGATCGCGGAGATGAAGGGACGGTCGTCGCCCAAGACCATGGCCTGCGCGAAGAGGGGATCTTCCTGAATGGCGGCCTCGAGGTCGGCGGGCGGAACCTTTTCGCCCGTCGAGGTGACGATGATTTCCTTGATGCGGCCCGTGATGCGGATGTAGCCGTCGTCGTAGATGTCGCAGACGTCGCCCGTGCGAAGCCACCCGTCGGGGGTGAAGATTTCCTTCGTCGCGTCGGGACGGTTCCAGTAGCCCTTCATGACGGAGGGACCGCGCACCTGCAGTTCGCCCTCTTCGGAGAGGCGCACTTCGAGGTTCGAGACGGCCGGACCCACCGTGCTCGGGTGGTTCCAGTCCTGACGGTTCACGGCGATGATCGGACTCGTTTCGGTCATGCCGTAGCCCTGCATGACGGGGATGCCGAGAGCGCAGAAGATCTTCGAGACGGCCGGGCTCAACGCCGCGCCGCCCGAAATGTAGAGGTGCGGACGTCCGCCGAAGACGTCGCGAAGGGTCTGCCCAACCTTACGGTCGAGGAAGCCCGCGACGAGCGGGTCAAAGATCGACGAGAGGGGACGCTCGCACGGGATGCCGTTTTTCGAGCAGAAGCGGCGCCAGCCGACATTGACGGCCCAGTTGAAGAGGAAGCGCACGAAGCCCGACTTCTTGGCGAGTCCGTCGCGAAGCTTCGCGTAGACCATTTCGTAGACGCGCGGCACCGAAAGGAGCACCGTCGGTCGGATGATCTTGAAGTCTTCCGTCAGGTGCGCGATCGAGCGGTTGAAGGCGAGGGGATAGCCCAGGCCCAGGGCCAGGTAGTAGGAGGCCGTACGCTCGAAGGTGTGCGAGAGCGGAAGGAACGAGAGGAACTGTTCCTCGTCGTGGGGCAAAATGTTGGCGAGCGTGCCGCGAAGGTTCGAGAGAACGTTGCGGTGCGTGAGCATCACGCCCTTGGGGTTGCCGGTCGTGCCCGACGTGTAGACGAGGGCGGCGAGGTCGTCGGCTTTGGGACCCATCGGCAGATCCTTCACGTCGCGGCCGAGCGCGAGGAAGGTCGAGAGCTTCATCACGGGAACGGGCGCGGAGGGATCGTCCTCGATTTCGTCGTCCGTGATGACGACGAGCCGCAGGTCGGGCGTTTCGCAGGCCTCGCGGATGAGCTTCCACTTGAGGAGCTTGTTCGTCACGAGCACCTTCGCGCCCGAATCGCGCAGGATGAAGCCCGAGGACTTCGGAGTGTCGATTGCGTGAAGCGGCACGGGAACGAGCGCGTCGGCGAGCACCGACTGGTCGAAGCAGACGGCTTCGTAGCAGTTGGGCAGGAGCATCGCGCAGCGGTCGCCGCGTTCAAGGAACGGGAAGGCAGCGAAGGACTTTCGCCAGGCGAGGACGTCCTCGAAGGTTTCCTTGAAGCTCTTTTCGAGCCAAGCCTTCGCCTTTTGGTCGTAGAACTTGTAGGCGACGGCGTCGGGACGCTTGTCGAGGTGGTGCGTCAGGAGTTCCGGGAGCGTGGAAAGGACGTCGAGGTCCAGAATTCGTTGCTTGGCTGTGTACATCGTGACCGTAGTGATTCTGTCGGGGCGCCGTGGAAAGTCATGGCGCACACGTGGATTAGAAATTGTACCGCCTTACTGCGTCCCGTCCCGTCGGCCGAACGGATGATGCAGACGGAAAAAATACGGGAAAGGTTGTACGGAAGAACACGTAAATTTTCCGGTCGACACCATAGGGTTAATACTTAAATAAAAGAAAGGAAAAAAGGGGGTGCTTCGGCGAAAAGTCTAGGGCGGAGGGGGAGGCGGCGATTTGCGAAATTGCTTCGGCTCGTGTAGCCTTGATCCTGCAGCCGGTTGACGAACCCGTGAAGCTCCTCATGCACGGGTCAAGTGAAGTGGTTGGTCCTACGTTCATGATGAGGCTGCAACCTTTCGACCCCAAACTCCCGGTTAACTGATTCCTAACAATGTAGGACTTTAGGCGGGAGTT
>UQTE01000034.1 GCA_900543805.1 uncultured Sutterella sp. | reverse complement strand
GAAACTCCCGCCTAAAGTCCTACATTGTTAGGAATCAGTTAACCGGGAGTTTGGGCCGCACAGAGCGTTTTCCCACACGCAGGAAAGCCGCTCCTTCCCTTCAGAAGAAGCGGCCTTCCCACATGGAGCGTCACTTCGGGACGCCCCGCCAGAGAGGCCGGGGCGCCCTTTGATCAAGCTCACTTACCGAGCACGCGCTTGGCGGCTTCGTCGCCCGCGATGCGGCCGAACGTGATCGTTTCGGAGACGGAGTTGCCGCCGAGACGGTTCTTGCCGTGCAGACCGCCCGTCGTTTCACCCGCCGCGAAGAGACCTTCGATGGGTTTGCCTTCCTTGTTGATCACCTGGGTCTTTTCGTTGAATTTGAGACCGCCCATGGCGTAGTGGATGGCGGGCGTGATCTCGATCGCATAGAACTTGGGTCCTTCGATCTTGAAGGGAGGCTTCGGACGGTTGAAGTCCGGATCCTTGCCGCTTTCGACGTAGCCGTTGTAGACGCGGATCGTCTCGGCCAGAGCCTTCGGATCGATGCCGGCGTTCTTTCCGAGCTCTTCAAGCGTATTGCCTTCCTTCACGAGACCAAGTTCGAAGCAGGCCTTGAGCTGCGCGACGCGGCTCACCGTCCCGTCGTCGAAGATTTCAAAGGCCGTGCCGCCCGTCTGCGCCGAGACAGCCGCGCTCGTGACGTCGCGCGTCGTCATTTCGGAAATGAAGCGCTTCCCTTCGCGGTTCACGAAGACGGCGCCCTGACCGCGGACGGTCTCGGAGATGATCACGGGCGAGCCCACGAGGAGCGTCGGATTGAGCTGAATTTCCTTCATGTCGACGAGCGCCGCGCCGATCTGTTCGCCGAGATACATGCCGTCGCCCGTCGTGCCGGGCTGATTCGACGTCTTCGTGGCCGGGTCGAGATTCGGCAGATACTGCTTCACGAGCGCCTTGTTCGCGCCGAGGCCGCCCGTGGCGAGCACGACGGCCTTTGCCTTGATTTCATAGACGCCGTTGTGCTTGCCTTCGACCAGAACGCCCGTCACCGCACCCGACTTGTCGGTGAGGAGGCGAACGAGCCGGCTGTTGAGACGCAGATCGACGCCCTCCATCTTTTCGGCCTGGTCGCGGAAGAAGGCCGAAAGATACGGTCCGACCGCCTTGCCGCCCTTCGGGCCGTGCATGCGGGGCGCCGAAGCGCCGCCGCCCGCGGCGACGTTTTCAAGTTCCGCGCCGCGCTCCTTGAGCCACGCAATCGATTCGGCGGAATTCTTCGCGAAGATTTCGACGAGCTTCGGATCGCTCGTGTTTTTGCCGCCCTTCATCGTGTCGGCCGCCATCATTTCGGGCGTATCCTTAATGCCCTTGGCCTGCTGATAGACGGAGCCCGCCGCGTTCATACCGCCCGCCGCGAACTGGGAGTTGCCGCCAGGGATCGGCATCTTTTCGAGAATGACGATGTTGCGAACGCCCTTTTCGTGGGCCTCCATGGCCGCAACGAAACCCGCAGCGCCCGAGCCCACGACTACGAGATCGGCCTCTTCCGAGCGGACGGGCGCGACGTCCTTGTAGGACGCGAGGTCCTTCCACTTCCATTCAACGTGTTTGGCGCTGCCGAACGGGATCTTCATCGCCGGGAAGTCGTGGCAGCTCAGGCAGTAAGACTGCGATTCCACATGGCCCGCGTGGCAGGCCGTGCACTGAATCGTGCCGATGTGGCTCGCGTGCGGATCGGGCTTCTTCTTCGAGTCGGCGAGCTTTTCAAGACCGCCGTGACAGCTCACACACTGCTTGTTGATCTCGGTTTCCGAGTCACTCACCTGCATGCCGTTGACGTGGCAACTGGCGCAGTCGAAACCCTTCTTCATGTGCGCGCCCGCGAGCTGCGCGTTGTAGTCCTTGTCCGCCGCCTGAGCACTCAGAGAAGCGAAAAGCGCCGCAAGAATCGCGGCCGTTGCGTTTTGACGAAACGTCATCATGGATCTCCTTTCGGGGTCGTTCGTTCCGGTTTTCGGAACCGTTCGTCGCTCCTTCGTCCGCGAAACCGCGGCGACATCCGTTGTTTTTTTTCTCACAAAAAAACAATCGGCAGAGCTTCATTTCGACGAAAAAGTCTACAGATTTCAAGGAAATGTGAAAATTTTTCTTTCTTCAACCGAACGTTCGCCATTCGCGAACGCTCGTATACTTCCCTTTGAACCCCTCTTGGGCGCCTAAGAACAAAACAACCCGCCCGTCCCTGACGAGCAAACGACCATGAAGCACATCAATTTCGCCGATCTTCGCGTCTTTCTTGCGATTGCCGACACGGGAAACCTCACGCGAGCGGCGGCGCAGTGCTGCATCACGCCCTCGGCCGCGAGCGTCCGGCTCAAGCACCTCGAGGAAGAGGCCGGGTGCGACCTCGTCAAGCGACTCCCCCGGGGACTCGCGCTTACCTCCGCGGGCGAACGTCTTGCGGCGGAGGCGCGCAAGGTGTTTCAGCAGATCACCCGCATGACGGACGCCATGACGGCCTTTCGCGGCGACGAACGGCTCGTCGTGCAGCTCGCCGCCAACTACAACGCGGCCGTCGCGTTTCTCCCGGACGACCTGAGCGGCTTTCTTCTGCAAAATCCGGACATCCGCATCGATCAGCGTCTGTTCACGAGCCGCGGCGTCGCGGAAGTCATCGCCCTCGGCGAAGCGGACATCGGCGTCACGGCCTTCAGCGATTTCCACGGCGGCCTGTGTTTTTATCCTTACCGAGAGGATTCGCTCGTCCTCTTTGCGGCGCACGACCATCCGCTCGTAAAACGGCAAAGCTGCCGCTTTGAGGAGGCCCTCGAAGAGGCCTTCGTCGCCCTCTCGAACGAAGCGAGCATGCAGACCTTCATGCTCGCCAAAGCCGTGGAGTTGGGGCGCCCGATCGTGCCGAGAATCCGCGTTCCGAGCATCGGCATCATGGCGCGCTACGTCCGCGCCCGCGTCGGAATCGGTTTTGCCACCCAATCCACCTACGAAACCTTTTTCGGCGGCGACGCCACGCTCGGCTGCATTCGACTCGAAGACGACTGGGCGAAGCGGACGCTTCGCATCGTTGTTCCCGCCGATGAAAGCCGTCTGACCGGCGCGGCGAAAAAACTCCTTGCGCATCTTCGCCTCGCTGCGAAGACTCCCGTCGAAAGAAGCCTTCCCGGAACACTTCAGTCCGGCTCGTAGTGACCGTCGTCGACACGGACGCGGTGTCTTCGCCATACACGAACGCTCCGTACGGATCTTTCCAAGCTTCGTTCCGTACGTCGGCAAAAAGGGATCACTAGAATTTTGGGCAAAGGAAAGGCGTTGCGCACGTGCGAGCCGACGCCATTCGTCAACGTTTACCAAAAGGAAATCGAAATGAGACTGACGAGCCGATCGATTGAAGAAGGAAGCCGCATGCCCGCGGCCCAGAGTTACGCCGGCGGCAACCGTTCGCCCGAACTCTCCTGGCGGGATCCGCCCGAAGGCACCCGCAGCTTTGCCGTGACCTGCTTCGATCCGGACGCCCCGACGGGCTCGGGGTGGTGGCACTGGTGCGTCTTGAACCTCCCCGCCGCCCTGCGCTCGCTCCCCGAAGGCGCTTCTCCGGAGGACCTCGAAGCGCTCGGCGCGATCACGCTTCGCAACGACTACGGCGAAGCGGAATACGGCGGGGCGGCGCCGCCCGCGGGCGACGGCATGCACCGCTACGTCTTCACCGTCTGGGCGCTCCCCGTCGAAAAGCTTGAGCTCTCGAAGGAAAGCAACTGCCCGACGGCGGGCTTCATGCTCCACGCGCAAGCACTCGCGAAAGCGAAACTCACCGCCACCTACGTGACGGAATAAACGCACAACCGACAAACCAACCGCAGGATCTCCTCCGCACAAGCCGCCGAATCCGCTTCGGCGGCTTTTTTCGTCCTCTATCTGCGACTTCCTTGACCTCATCCCGATTACCTAGGCAACGGTCGGGGAAAGAATGACGGTGTTCCCAATCCAAGGAGATCCCCAAAATGATCCGCAACGCCACCTATGCGCTTCTCTGCGCGGCCGCCCTCCTCGCGGGCTCCGTCTCGGCCGCCGACAAGCCCATGCTTGCCGACCGTCACGTCGCGCGCGGCGTCACCTGCCAGAACTGCCACCCCGGGCAGAAGCCGACGAACGAAGTCGACATGAGCACCTGTCTCAAGTGCCACGGCGGCAGCTACGCCGCGCTCGCCAAGCAGACCGAGTCCGACGACATCAACCCGCACGACACGCACCTCGGCGAAGCCCAGTGCGTCACCTGCCACTCGGGTCACAAACTCCCGAAGCTCTCGTGCGACAACTGCCACGAATTCCCCGACATCGTCGTGCCGTAACGACGACCCTCCCGACTGATTTCGAAAGGAGAACATCATGAATCTGCAACGTCGAAACATTCTTCGCGGCGGTCTCGCCGCCGCTCTGACGCTCCCCGTCGCCGGCGTCCAGGCCGTGGAATACACAAAGGACCTGAAGTGGGACAAGACGGCCGACGTCGTCGTTCTCGGCTACGGCGGTGCCGGCGCCTGTGCGGCCATTGAAGCCCACGACGCGGGCGCCAAGGTCCTCATTCTTGAAAAGCTCGCGCAGGGCGGCGGCAACACGGCCGTCTCCTCGGGCGGCTTCATGATCCCGAAGGACGCCAAGGACGCCTACACCTACCTCAACGCCACCTACGCCTTTGCCGACAGCGAAAAGGACGAAGCGCTCCTCGACGTCTTCTGCAAGGAAATCCAGGGCGCCAAGACCTTCATCGAAGGCCTCAAGCCCGACACCAAGCTCATGATCTACGGTCATGCCGGCTTTGCCTCCCTCCCCGGCGCCGACACGGTCGACAAGTGGCGCATCCGCGGCAAGAAGCGCGGCGGCGACATGCTCTTTGACCAGTACCGCTATGCGGTCGAAGAAGTCCGCAAGATCGAAGTGATGCTCGAGACGCCCGCTCTCGAACTCATCCGCCGCAACGGCGAAGTCGTGGGCGTCGTCGCCCAGCACGCCGGCAAGCGCATCAACATCCGCGCCAACCGCGCCGTCGTCGTCACGACGGGCGGCTACGAATTCGACGCGCAGAGCCTTCGTACCTATGCGCTCGGCACGGAAATCCAGGGCCTCGGCTCCCCGGGCAACACGGGTGACGGCCTTCGCATGACGCAGACGATGGGCGCCCGCCTCTGGCACATGACCGCCTACTCCTGCCCGGTCGGCATGAAGGTTCCCGGCCTCAAGACCGCGATCCAGCTCAACATTCTGGCCCCGTCCCACATCTGGGTCGACCAGGACGGCAAGCGCTTCGTGAACGAAAAGGGGCTTGACAACCACACCTGCCTCTACGCCGTGAACCAGATGGACCCGATTAAGCACCGCTACCCGCGCATCCCCTGCTGGCTGATCATGGACGAAAAGGCCCGCAAGGCCGGTCCGATCTGCGGCGGCGCCACCTCGGGCTACGCCCTCAACCGTGAAAACTACAAGTGGAGCAAAGACAACTCCGCAGAAATCAAGAGCGGCATTCTGATCCAGGCCGCCACGATCCGCGAACTCGCCGAAAAGATCAAGGTTCCGGCCGACACGCTCGAAGCGACGGTGAACCGCTGGAACACCGACATCAAGAACGGCAAGGACACGGAATTCGGCCGCATCTTGAAGCGCGACCCTAAGGGCAAGACCGCCTTTGCCGGCCGCGAAGCGCCGATCGTTTCCGAACCTTTGGGCGACGGTCCCTACTACGCCGTGGCGCTCTACCCGACGATGCTCAACACCCAGGGCGGTCCGAAGAAGAACGTCAAGGGTCAGGTGATGGATCCTCAGGACAAGCCGATTCCGCGCCTCTACGCCGCGGGCGAACTCGGCTCCATGTGGGGCAACATCTACCAGGGCGCGACGAACAATGCCGAATGCATCGTCTTCGGCCGCATCGCCGGCCGCGAAGCCGCCAAGGAAAAGCCTTGGGCCTAAGACGGTAAACTCTCTCCTTTGGTGATGGCGGGGCTTCCTCCCTTACGGGGGGAAGCCCCGTTTTTTCATCTTTCCCCATTGCTTTCCTTCTTCGACGGGAATCCCGCTTCCCGCCTTCGGCCATTTTTTCTTCCCTTCTCCATCACCCGCCTCCCCGGAAGCGGGACGGCAGTAGTAACACCGTTGTATCCCGCAAAGTCGAGCGACCATAATGGTTCTAATGGAATGGTTTTCTCTCTGTAACGGAGGACGTATGCATAAGTTCCTTTTGACGGCCCTGGCGGTCGGACTTGCCTCGGCCGGACTCTCTTGCGGCGCATCGGCCGCGCAGACCTTTGAAGGCACCGCCACGGGTAAGCACGGCGACATTACGGTGGCCGTCACCTTCGACAACAACAAAATTGCCGACATCCGCATCGTCAAGGAAGAGGAAAATCCCGTCCTCACGCAGAAGGTCTACAAAGACCTGCGCGAAGCGATCATTGCGGGCAACAGCGTCGCCGTCGACTCGATTTCGGGCGCCACGCTCTCGTCCGATGCGCTCAAGGCCGCCGTCAAGGCCGCGGCCGACAAAGCGGGCGTGACGCTTGCGGCGACGCCGCTCATCGTCACGAAGCGTGAAGTGAAGATCCCCGAAAAGGACGGCTACGACGTGATCGTGATCGGCGCGGGCGGCGCGGGCTTCGCCGCCGCCGTCTCGGCGCACGACGCGGGCGCCAAGGTCGTGATGCTCGAAAAGATGCCGACGCTCGGCGGCAACTCTCTCATCTCGGGCGCGGAATACGCGGCCGCCAACAACTGGGTGCAGCAAAAGCTCGGCATCAAGGACAGCGTCGAACAGCACTTTCAGGACACGATGAAGGGCGGCGACATGTTGGGTGACCCCGCCGTCGTGCGCGTGCTCGTCGAAAACGCCCTGCCGACGGCCTTGTGGCTGCGCGACACGATCGGCGTCGAATTCCAGGAAGACAATCTCTTCCACTTCGGAGGCCACTCCGTGAAGCGCTCCCTCATTCCGAAGGGCGCGACGGGCGCGGAATTCATCAACAAGTTCGTCAAGGCGACGACGGAGCGCAAGATTCCGATCTTCACGGAAACGCGCGTCACCGAGCTCATTCGTGACAAGGACGGCCGCGTCACGGGCGTCAAGGCCGAGATCGACGGAAAGATCCATCAGGTGAACGCCAAGAAGGGCGTCGTCATCGCGACGGGCGGCTTCAGCGCGAACGTGGAACTGCGCGCCAAGCTCAATCCCTTCTACGGCGAAGGCTTCAAGACGACGAACCTGCCGTGCGCGCAGGGCGACGGCATCTTCATGGCCGAAAAGATCGGCGCCGCCTCCGTCAACATGGAGCAGATCCAGACCTATCCGATGTGCGATCCGATTTCGGGCGCGATCGAACTGATCGACGACGCGCGCTTTGAAGGCGCCATCCTCATCAATCAGGAAGGGAAGCGCTTCGTCGAAGAACTCGAACGCCGCGACGTGATGAGCAAGGCCATTCTCGAGCAGACCGGGAAGTACTGCTATGCGCTCTTCAACCAGGCGGTGGAAGACCGAGCGCACGCGATCGAACACCACCAGGACGAAGTGCGCGTCTTCTCGAAGACGGGCATTCTCAAGACCGGCAAGACGCTCGACGAAGTGGCGGCCGCTTTTGACATCCCGGCCGACGCCCTGAAGGCGACCGTTGCGCGCGTCAACGAATTCGCCAAGACCGGCAAGGACCTCGACTTCGGATATCGAGGAAAGTTCTCCGACCTCTCCGAAGGCCCCTACTGGATCTACCGCGGCGTTCCGTCCGTGCACCACACGATGGGCGGCCTCAAGATCAATCCCAAGGCTCAGGTGCTCGACAAAAACGACAAGCCCATCCCCGGACTCTGGGCTGCGGGTGAGGTGACGGGCTGCACGCACGGCTCGAACCGTCTCGGCTCGAACGCCTACACCGATATCATGGTGTTCGGGCGCATCGCCGGCACGGAAGCTGCGAAGTAAGGTTTGACACCCTCCCTTCATGCGGCGCCTTCGGGCGCCGCATTTCGTTTGCGGGATACAAAAAAGCCCCCGACGGGCCATGGGCTCTGAACTGTCCCCAGAAAGCGAGACACTTTCTGGGGACACTTTTATGGGCAAGAA
>UQTE01000033.1 GCA_900543805.1 uncultured Sutterella sp. | reverse complement strand
TTTTCTCTCCAAGAGGGGATAAAGGATCTTGGAAAGACATTTTGACAACTACAGGTACCGAGAACGAATCCCGAAGCGCCCATTCGATTCATGGACGCAACGGTGTCCGGGGTGACGGCACCGTCCACGGTGATCGGCGTGTTCGGAAAGAGCGAGCGCAGAAGAGGCAACCTTGCGTCAACGTTTGATACGGCGCTCTGTCCGGCAAAACCCGGGCGAACGCGCATCATGAGAATGGCGTCCACCATGTCGGCGAAAGGTCGGAGAATGTCGACGTCCGTTTCCGGGTTGACCGCAAGTCCCGCCTGCAGACCCAACATGCGGGCTCGTTTTAGACCGCAAAGAACATCAGGGTGTTCCGCGTGCAGATACACGAGCCTTACGCCGCTCGATGCGGCAAATCCGATATGCACGGAAAGATTGCGAACCATCAGATGCGCTTCAAGGGGGAGCGACGTCATGGTGGAGAACTTGGCGACCTCCGCCCATGAAAGGGCGAAGTTCGACACGAACTCTCCATCCATGATGTCGATGTGAAAGCTGTCGGCGCCAGCGGCTTCAAGAAAAGCAATTTCTTCCGCAAAGTGACCGGGATCCGCACACATCAGTGAAGGAGACAGATTCATAGTTCACTTACCTCAGAACGCGTACGGAATGGGTTTGGCCACCATCGCCGTGCAGTTCTTCACGGCGATCACGTCACCGGGTTCCATCAGAACGGACGTACCCGGTTTGATGCGGAGTCCGTCAATTTCAGTTTCACCGCTCAAGAGGACGACGAAGCCGAACATCTCGCCTTCGCAGGCATATATGTCCCTGTTCTTGACGAGCGTGAGTTCGTACATGCGCTCGCGCCTGGGACTGTTGGGCTCGAGAGCGGAAACTTCGGACTTAAGTTCTGGCTTGAGCGAGGCCAAGGCCTTTTCTACCTGAAGCGGACGCTTGTTGCCGTTCTTGTCGAGACGGTTGAAATCATAGAAACGGTAGGTCGAGTCGCAGTTCTCCTCGATCTCGAACGAAAGCGATCCCGCTGCAGCCGCGTGAAGCGTCCCGCCGGTAACGTAGACATAGTCACCGGCGTGAACCTCGACGGTACCTACACCGTCAAGCGTATTGTTCTCCTCGATCAAGCGACGGAATTCTTCTACCGTCTGAACGTTGACGCCGTTGAACATGCGGCCGGTAGTCGGCGGCTCGAGCAAATAGAACGATTCGTTCTTGCCGAATGCCTTGCCTTCCAGCTCACGTGCGGCCCCGTCGTCCGGATGCACCTGAATGGACAAGTTGTCGGCCGCCTCGACGAGCGCCGTCAAAATGGGTAGCTCTTCGAAGTTCCCGAGTCCGTAGCGATTGCGGTTGTCGACGAACCAGTCGTGAATGGTTCTTCCCCGGTAGGGACCCGTGAGAAACTTCGAGCGCATTTTCATCGTATCGATGACGCCGTAGAGGTGGCCGATCTTGCGGCAGTCCGTTTCCACAAACGCGGCAAGCTTGGCGCCGCCCCAGACGGTCTCGTGAACGATGGGTTGGAGAATTTGCATGATTTTCCTCAGAGATTTTCGTCGACGACGATCTTTAGGTTTTCGAGCCCTTGATTCCGTGAAGGGCAAACTGCGTGCGCACAAACCAAGCCGGACGGTTTGGTGTCGTTAATTAGAATTCGTTCCCCCATGGGGACTTCGAAGAAGACGTGATCAATACGAACGCCGGCGTCCCGGATGAATTCGAGAGTACGCTCGCGGGCAGCTTCCTCACGTGCGGTGAGGAGGATGACAAGATCCCCCTGCGGGATCGATCGGAGAAATTCAACCGCCCCGGGGAGCCACTCGTCGTTGCCCGTCTTGTAGCCGTTGTGCTTGACGAGCGTTCCGTCAAAATCGAGAACCCAGGTGTGCTTCAGGGGCGAAAGACGAAGATCACGCGGCATGCCAATCCTCCAGCCAACGGTTGAACAGTGCGGTGCCGTTCATGAAGGCGATGCACATGGAGTCGTAGTCTTCCCATACGTGAGATGCCATCGACATCCAAACGATTGCGTGGATGAGCTCGATTTCCTTTCGCGTTCCTTCGCCCTCCGGAATGCGTTGAAAAAGTTCGGCGGTGAGAAATTCCCATCCTCCCGAACCGATTTGGAACTCCAGACCGTCTTGGGTCTGGCAAAAATGGAAGTTCTTGACGTTGAACTGGTCAAAATTGCCATAA
This sequence comes from uncultured Sutterella sp., assembly GCA_900543805.1. Taxonomy (GTDB): domain Bacteria; phylum Pseudomonadota; class Gammaproteobacteria; order Burkholderiales; family Burkholderiaceae_F; genus Sutterella; species Sutterella merdavium. The sequence continues at coordinate 17,399 of UQTE01000033.1, read as the reverse complement.
ACGGCGTAGAACACTTTGGCCCAGTCGTAGCGGGGATCGCCGAAGACTTTGCTCTTTCCGAAGTAGCCTCGTGGATCGATGAAAAAGACTCGTCCTTCCTCGTTGACAAGAGTGTTCGTGAGCTGACAGTCCCCGTGGAAGGGGGTGTAATGCGTGTGCATCAGGGTGTCGAGCACGGCGCGACGGAAGACCTCTACGTTCTCGAGAACATTGACGCAGTCCTTCCCGTTGATGCGGATGCTGCGGTCATGTCCGAACGGAACGGCGTCGGCTACCATGCGGAGACGGGTCAGTGTCTTCTCGAAATACTCGCGGTATAGATCTCCGCTGTCGGCAGGGCGCTTTTCGTAGGAGTGCAGGCGTGCGAGCGCATCCGCCATGCGGTGGAGAGCCGCCTTCTTTCCATCGGCATTGAGGGAGCAAAGGAAAAGATTTTGTCCGCGAATGCGCTCCAACCGCAAAGGCGTCTCTTCCAGAAGTTGGGGAACATCGTCAAATCCGTAGGCTTTCACCGACTTGTACCAATCCACTTCGCGGGCGATAAAGCCCTGTGCCTCCGGCGTAAGGCCGGTTTTTACGACCGAATCCTCGAGAACTTCTATATGGTTGTAGGGGCGGCAACGATATTTGGAGTTTTCCAGATGCAGGTAGGCCTCAAGCGTGCCGACGTCCTGACATCCGACGAGCGGCAACTCGGTCATGGGGAAACTTTGCTTCGAAAGCCATGTGGTAAAAGACCCTTCGAGCGGCAGAGCTTCACAGAACGATTTGTCGGAAAAGGCGTAAAAGCCCGCTACACCGTGTTGGTCGGACGCTTCCTTGCGCATCGCTCCGTCGGCAAAGCTCCAGGAGCAGTGAAAAGGTACCGTACCCACGAGGCAGCCCTCGAAGGATTGGGGAAGACTGAACCCTTTCGGGAGAATAAGGTCGGACCAAACAACAACGAAGGGTTCGTTGTCTCCAACGTAAGAGATCGCTTCTGAGAGGCCCGCCGCGTTTCCCTTGCCGCAGGCCTTCACGAGAATGCAGCGCCGATCCGCCGCAAAGGTCGTGAGATAGCGGTCAAGAACGTCGTATCGGTAGTCGCCGACGACAATGAAGTCCGCATGCGGGAAAGTGTCGAAAAGGTGAAAGAGGATCGGCTTGTTGCGGACATCAATGAGCGCCTTCGGCTTGGAAGCAGTCATGGCCTGCATGCGGGTTCCCAGTCCGCCGGCCTGAACGATGACTTTCATAGTTGATTCCTATTGAAAAATGCTCGAATAGAAGCTGTCGGAAGAGCGTTTTTGGCTTCTATGACCGACTAAACCGGGAAATTTCCGTGCTTCTGTAAGGATGATTAATCCTATACGCCCGATAAAAAAAAACAATCGATTGGGACGTTCGGGGATTAAGGGTTTTCGTGTACGAGATGTCATGAAACCGGTTCGCTCCGTACGATGAGCGCAGAACGCCGAACTTGACTTCCTCGTAGATCTGAAACTCTTGCTTGATGCAAAACGCGAAGCGGAGGCCAAACTTGATTGGAGGCGGGTGAAGGCAGGGATTTCAGTTCGCCTTGCCTTGCTCGAGGCCCAGTCCTGTCTCGCGTAGCCCCTCTCTCGTGCGGTGTGCGGGGAAGTGACGAAGTGTCCCTCTACAGACTTGAGCCGAGTCCCTGAGAAAAGAATTCGAGCGACAGCTCACGAATTCCCCGAGAGAGAATGCAATCGGAAAGGTGGCGTGGAAAATCGGGTTCCAAAGGGAGATTGCTCATGATGAATGGGACTACGAGAGAAAAAGAACGCCCGAAAGAGTGAAACTTGGTTCGTGTAATGCGTCTAACATTTCAGGGATAACCATAAGGAGAACAATCGATCATCTCTCCCCGCAGGTGGCGAAAAATGCCGATAGTTGCTGAAGTCGGCCTCAGATTCTGAAGAGGCCAAGCGGAGTTAGGAACCGCTTCGGTGTTGGAAGAGTCGAAAAGGAGCGCCGAACAAGCTTTGGTCATTCGCCGAGATGGAGTTTGTGCCGGCTCTGGGCACAACGGGCGTTGTGCACGACGAATCCGCCGTGAGCCTCGGGGAGCAGCTCTTCAAAGTCGAAACGCAGTACGCGCGGATGGCGCGCTCTTTCTTCATGAAAAGACAATCTTCACGGCGTCTTATAAGACAAGCCCTACCGTTATGAATTCTTCGTAGGTCTTGGCACCTCGAGCGGGACCGCGAAGATATCGTTTGGCGAGACGTGAGGTGCGAGTGTTCTGATCGCGCGGCAAAAGAAGACTGCCCCTCTCGTTGTCAATCGGTAACGAGCTCGTTTACCTACCGTCCGATCGACGCTCCAATCATAGGTATCCGTATTTGGGGAGGGGCTCACGAGGTTTGGTCGTTCGAGACCCTGTTGGTGGTGAAGGGGCGAGCGCGGATAGTCATCCGTGTAGCCCCATTCGTCCACGACGTGTCGGCGCTCGAGTCATAAGATTGCACGGAGGTTGCCGTCTCTGGTAGCCGCAAGGCGTATGCTGGTAGGTGTTGCGCGAGTAATGGCGCAAGAAGGATGGTGATTGGGAGCGCCAAACAGTTGGAGTTGGCGGACAAGTCCTCGTTAGGGGGGAATGCCTTGCCATTTACATAAGAGAAAACCTCTCCGCTCGCGGGGCGAAGAGGTTTTTCGAGCACGAACTCCAACCCGAAAAGGTCAGTCGTGCGTTTCGTCCTTGTGGAAGTTCTGGCCCTGGCGCGATTCCATGAAGACGCGCATGAGGTCCGCGACCGTGCCGGAATTGGTCTTGTCCATGATGGAGGCGCGGTGGGCTTCGACCGTCTTGATCGAAATCTTGAGGTCGTCGGCGATCTGCTTGTTCAGGCGGCCGTTCGCGATGCGCTCGAGAACTTCCTGTTCGCGCGGCGTCAGCTTGTCGAGGAGCGCCTGATTGAGCTTGCGGCGTTCCGACTCGATGTGACGGGTCCGGGCCACTTCGAGCATGCGTTCGATCAGCGCCTTGAGGGCGTTCTGGTCATAGGGCTTTTCGATGAAGTCGACCGCCCCCGCCTTGAAGGCCTGCACCGCCATCGTCACGTCGCCGTGGCCGGTGACGAAGATGATGGGAATGTCGGCCTTGCGCTGCAGGAGATGTTCCTGCACTTCCAACCCGCTCATGCCGGGCATGCGGATGTCGAGAACGAGCACCGCAATGGTGTTGGGGTCGTACTTGGCAATGAAGCTCTCGCCGCTGTCGTAGAGTTCCACGTGATAGTTGCTTGCTTCGAGCAGCCACTTGAGGGAGTCCCGGACGGCGGCGTCGTCGTCCACGATGTAGACGGTACCGGCACTCTCACGGTAACCGTCGAGATAGTCGTAATGGTTCATCTCGTTGTTGGTAAGGTTGGAATAAGCAAGTCAGGCAATTTTACACCAGGAGACGCGTTCCGCCACCCCCTTGTGAAGGGAAAATGGGAAAATTCGCGGAACACCGCTTCCGGCATCAGGCTTCGGCTGGTTTTGCCGCACTCTCCTCGGGCGTGTTTACGGGAATGCGCACGGTAAAGGTCGTCCCGCCGCCTTCGGTGTCGGAGACCAAGAGCCGCCCGTGGTGGTTTTCCACGATCGTGCGGCAGATGTTGAGGCCGATCCCCATGCCCGTCTTCTTCGTCGTGAAGAAGGCGTCAAAGAGCATCGCCTTCACTTCGTCGGACATGCCCGGTCCGTGGTCGCGGATCGTAAAGACGATCGCGTCGGTTTGAGCTTCGTGCGAGACGGAAAGTTCGACGTTGCGGTCGCTTTCGGGCTCGAGCGCCTCCATGGCGTTTTTCAAAAGATTGAGCAGGAGCTGCTCGAGCATGACGGCGTCGCCGTTGATGCTGGGCAGATTCTCCGCAATCTCGACCTTTATCGAGGCGCCGAGTTTTTTCGCCTGAATGAGGGCGAGTTCCATCGCTTCCGTCACGATCGTTTCGACCGGCACGACCGCGAACTGTGTGTCGTGCTTGTTCTTCGCAAAACTTCGGATGCGCTTGATGATGGCGGCCGCGCGCTTGGCTTGATTGTCGATGCGCCCGAAGGCGTCCGTCGCCGCCTCGGGCTTCAGGGCGTGCGCCTCCAAAAGAGACTTCGCAGCGGCGGCGTAGTTGGAGATCGCGGCAAGAGGCTGATTGAGTTCGTGCGCGAGCGAACTCGCCATTTCACCCATCGTTACGAGGCGCTGCGTTTCTTCGGCGTGCTTGATCTGCGCCTGAAGCTGTTCCTGCATCTGACGCCATTCGGTGATGTCGGTGGCGATCAGCATCACGGCTTTTCGGTCGTTCGTCCAGACGATCGTCTGGATGCGTACGTCGAACCACCGGTCCGTCACTTCGTCGTAAAGCCCTTCGCGAATCGAGGTCTTCTTCTGCGCTTCGAGTACGCCCAAGATGCGGCGGCAGGCGTCGGCTGTGCCCCCGAAAAGCCGTACGTAGGGGGTGTTCATGAAAAAGATCTGCCGAGCGTCGTCGTCCGACACGACGGCGATGGCGCTCGCAAGCGACTGCACGACGCGCGTGAAGCGGTCGTTTGCGGCCTGCATGCGCTCGTGCGAGCGCTTCGCTTCGGTGACGTCGTAGAGCGCCCCGATGTAGCCGAGCACCCTTCCTTCGACGTCGAGGAGCTGCGAGACGCTCAACTGTCCGTCGAAGGTTTCGCCATTTTTGCGCTTGGCGAGAAAGTCGATCGTGTGTAGCGTTCCGCTCGAGTGCGACATCATCGCTTCGAACTGCTCGGTGATGTCTTCGGCCCAATAGGGGTAGGGAGGCGTGGCGCCGATCAGCTCCTCGCGCGAGAAGCCGAACATTTTCTGAAAGGTTTCGTTCACGTAGAGAATCTTTCCTTCGCGGTCGGTGACGCGAAGGCCCGTCAGAGCCGACTCGGAAATGGCGCGGCGGAGCGCGTATTCGACTTCGAGGCGTTCGGCAAAGCGGTGTTCCTTGCGCTGCACGCGGACAAGGAGCAAAAGAGCGAGAAGAAGAATCGAACCGAGTCCGCCGATGAGCCACACGGGGAGCGTAGACTGTTCAAGAAATCCGGCGCGGTGGCTCGTCGCCACAAGGCTCAGGCCCGAGAGGTGATTGAAGGAGAGCGGTACTTCGACCTGAATGTCGCTCATGTGAACCGAGTCCTTCGGAACGGGGAAGAAGGGGTTGCCGTTCAAGAGGAGGTCGAACTGATACGACCGATAGTTGAGCAGATCGACGATGCGCGAGACAAGGTGCGTGAGGTTGACGCGCGCGATGAGGATTTGGTCGGGCAGAGCCGTCGGCACGGCGAGGTCCGCGAAGAGCTGGTTCGTGGGGTCGAGCACGTAGGGGATGGAGAGAACCGACGAGTCGCGCTCGAGCGCCTCCGTGATCGCCTTTCGCGTGTTGGGGTTCTTGAGGGTCGTGCCCTGGTCGCGGCGCTCGGACCCCGAAGACATGGGATTGTTCCAGCTGCGAAGCACCGTGAAGTCGCGCGTCGCAATCACGATTTCGGCCACTTCGCGGCGGTCCTGCATGAAGTTCGTGGCGGAGAGTTCGGCGCTCGCCACCTGGCTTCGCACGTTCGGGATGTGCATGAGGCGAAGGCTCGTCTTCATGAGCAGTTCCGTCGTGCCGAGAAGACGCGACTCCATCGCCTGCGCGACGAGGTCGGCCGACTGCTTCAGGCGCACGGATTCCGCGCGCTGTTCGGACGAGAGGAGAAAGACGACGGACGAGAAGAAGGCCACCGTAAAGAGGGCGATCGTGGCCCAGCCCGCCCAGGCGGCGATGCGGCCCGTACCGATGCGGCGGTCCGTGTGTCCGAGGGTGCGGAAGGCCTGAGCGATTTCCTTATCCGAGTGAAGCGTAGCCATAAGTGTGCGGTTCGTTGGGAGGAGTCGACATTCTATACGCTAAAATAAGACGTTTTCCTTGAAGGGAGAGAGCGATGGCGCTCACGCAGAACGAATTGAAGCGCGCCGTGGCCGAGGCCGCGACCGCATATGTGAAGGAAGGGGAAATCCTCGGGGTCGGCACGGGCTCGACGGTGGATTTCTTCATCGACGCGATCGCGCCGATGCGCGACAAGATCCCCGCCTGCGTTTCCTCGTCGGAACGCTCGACGAAGAAGCTCGAGGGTCTGGGGTTCAAGGTCCTCGACATGAATGAAGTCGACAGAATCGGCGTCTATGTCGACGGGGCCGACGAAATCGACGGTCACTTCGCCATGATCAAGGGAGGCGGCGGGGCGCTTACGCGCGAAAAGATCGTCGCTTCCGTTTCGAAGCGCTTCGTGTGCATCGCGGACGCGTCGAAGAAGGTGGAGGTGCTCGGCCGCTTCCCGCTTCCCGTCGAAGTGATCCCGATGGCGGCGCGTGCCGTCCGCCGCCGCCTCGAAGCGCTCGGCGCGACCGTGAAGCTTCGCGACTTCGTCACCGACAACGGCTGCCACATTCTCGACGCGGCCGGGCTCCAGATCGAAGACCCCGAAGCGCTCGAAGCCGAGATCAACTCCTGGCCGGGCGTCGTCACCGTGGGGCTCTTTGCCGCGCGCGGCGCGGACGTTCTCCTCCTCGGAACGGAAGAGGGCGTGAAGACCTTTGAAAAGCCCTGACCCCTGAAACGAAGAAAGGGAGCCGCGGCTCCCTTTCGCATTTCTTCCCGCTCCGTTTCGGGGCGGAAGGTTCCGGTTCTTATTCGGCCTTGGGCGGCACGAAGTTGGGAACCGTCATGTCGTCGGCGTCGCCGAAGAAATAGCGTTCGCACTGCGCCATGAGATGCTGACGGGCCGAGAGGTCCGCGAGATTCAGGCCGTATTCGTTCACCATCATCGTTTGGAGGCGCGTCCAGTCGCCCCAGGCTTCCTTGCTCACGTGGCGCCAGATGCGCACACCGAGTTCACCCGGGAACGGGGGATGGTCGAGCCCTTCGGCTTCTTTTTTCAGTTTGATGCACTGTACCGTACGCATGGAGAATGTCTCCCGAATGTGTTGTTGGTTCGTGCATTCTAACCCGAGGATCGGATCCCCTGGGAGGTCCGATCCCGTTTCCGGAGACCTGTATGTCCGATCGTGCCCTGTGGGCCGCCTTTCAGAAAGTCCGCACCGAAGTGGAGGGTGCGCTCGAAGAGACGCGCAAGAAGGAGGCGCAGCGCATCGAGGCCGAAGAGAAGCGCCGCCGCGAGGAGAAGGCGAAAAAACGCGCCGCGTCGCCCGCCGCGCGCCTCGTTCGCGGGGAGGCGCCCAAGGCTTCGCCCGCCGGGAAGCCGCGCGAAGCGCAAGGGCCTTCGGCCCCGGCGCCCCGCACGGGACGCCCGAACGCCGCGCCTTCGAGAGGCGCGGCTCCGACGGCTCGCGGCGGCAACGACGCCTTCCGCACGGCGCTCGCTTCGGTGCGAAAGGACAACACTTCGGACGAAAAGACCGTCAAGGCCAAGGGTCGCCCGGACGATCGTCGACGCGGAAAACCCGTGCAGAACGGTCGGTCGCGCCCGCAGAATCCCGATACGAAGGGAGCGACCGCTTCGGCGGAATCCCCTGTCCAGAATAAGCCTGCGCCGGAAAACAAGCTCCGCCGCGAAGAGCGGCGTCTCAGCTACGCCGAGCGCCGCACGCCCGTGCCGCCCTTCGAACTGATGCCGGGACTCCCCGTCACCGAACACGGCGAAGAGCTCGTTCGCGCCGTGCGCGACAACCGCGTCGTCATCGTCTGCGGTGAGACAGGGTCTGGCAAAACGACGCAGCTCCCGAAGATCGCCATGATGGCCGGCCGCGGCGAAACGGGCATGATCGCCCACACGCAGCCGCGCCGCATTGCGGCAAGTTCCGTTGCGAAGCGCATCGCCGAAGAACTGAAGACGAACCTGGGCGACGTCGTCGGCTACAAGGTGCGCTTTACCGACAAGACTCATTCGGGGGCGACGATCAAACTCATGACGGACGGGATTCTCCTTGCGGAAACCCAGACCGATCCCCTTCTTCGCGCCTATGACACGGTCATCATCGACGAAGCGCACGAACGAAGCATCAACATCGACTTTCTGCTCGGTTACTTGAAGCGCCTTCTCTCCAGGCGCGCCGACCTCAAGGTGATCGTCACGTCCGCGACGATCGACGCCGAGCGCTTTGCCGAACACTTTGCCGACGAAAACGGCAGGCCTGCTCCGATCTTCAACATTTCGGGCCGCACCTATCCCGTGGAAATCCGCTGGCGTCCCCTGGACGACGTCGACGAGGCGGACGACCGCACCATGCTCGAAGCGATCGAGAACGCCGTGAGCGAACTCGAAATGGCCGGGCGCGGGGACATTCTCGTTTTCCTCCCGGGCGAGCGGGAAATCCGCGAGACCGAGGACTATCTTCGAAAGACCCGCGTGGGCAAAGTCGAAATCCTTCCGCTTTTCGCGCGGCTTTCCGCGTCGGACCAGGAAAAGGTCTTCAAGCCTTCGGGACTTCGCCGCATCGTTTTGGCGACGAACGTCGCCGAAACCTCGATTACGGTGCCCGGCATCCGCTACGTGGTCGATACGGGCCTCGCGCGCGTCAAGCGCTACTCGTATCGCAGCAAGGTCGATCAGCTCCTGATCGAACCCGTGAGCCAGGCGGCGGCGAACCAGCGCGCGGGCCGATGCGGCCGCGTGGCCGAGGGCATCTGCATTCGCCTCTACGACGAAGAGGACTTCGCGCGCCGTCCCGCCTTTACGGATCCGGAAATCTTCCGCACGAATCTTGCCGCGGTCATTTTGCGCGCCAAGGCGCTCAAGCTCGGCGACATCCGCGAGTTTCCCTTCCTCCAAGCGCCGCCTCCGCGCGCGATCGCGGACGGGATCTCGATTCTGCAGGAACTCCGTGCGCTCACGCCCGAAGGCGAATTGACGAAAATCGGCCGCGAACTTTCGCGTCTGCCCGTCGACCCGAAACTCGCACGCATGCTTTTGGCCGGCAGCGAATTCGGCAGTCTCTCGGAACTCCTCATCATCTGCTCGGGGCTCTCGGTGCAGGATCCGCGCGAGCGCCCGCTCGATCAGCAGGAGGCGGCCGACCGCGCGCACAAGGAATTGGCCGACGAACGTTCGGACTTCCTGAGCTTTGTGAAGCTCTGGCGCTGGTACGAAAAGGCGAAGGCCGAAAAGGAGAGCAACCGCAAGTTCGACGCGGAACTCCATCGCCGCTTTCTCTCGGCGCGCCGCATGCGAGAGTGGCGAGACGTCTATCGACAGCTCGAGACGATCGTCGACGAACTCGGCTGGCGAAAGAACACCGCGCCCGCGACCTATGAAGAGGTGCACCGTGCGCTTCTTTCCGGCCTGTTGGGCAACATCGGTTCGAAGTCCGCGGAAAGCGACTTCCGGGCGCCGCCCTATCTCGGGGCGCGCGGGATCAAGTTCTGGCTCTGGCCCGGGTCGGTTCGCGCCAAGAAGTCGGGGCGCTGGATCTTTGCGGGCGAAATCGTGGAGACCTCGCGTCTCTTTGCCCGCACGCTCGCCGACATCGAGCCCGAGTGGATCGAAGCGGCGGCGGGCGATCTCGTGCGCCGACATGCTGGGGATCCCCGTTGGGAAAAGCGCCGTGGCGAAGTGGTCGCTTCCGAGCGCGGTACGCTCTACGGTCTCACGCTTTACAAGGACCGTCCGGTTCTCTATTCGCGCTACGATGCGGTCGCCGCACGCGAAGTCTTCATTCGCGAAGGTCTCGTGCCCGGAGAAATCGAGACGCGCGGGGCCTTTCTCTCGCACAACCTGCGGCTTGTTCACGAAATTCGCGAGCTCGAGCACAAGACGCGCCGTCCGGACGTCTTGGTCGACGACGAGCAGATCTTCGCCTTCTACGACGAAAAGCTCCCCGCCGACGTCTGCGGAACGATCTCCTTTGAAGCCTGGCGAAAAGAGGCGGAAAAGAAGGATCCGCGGCTCCTCTATCTCAGCAAGGAAGAACTCATGCGTCACGACGCGACGAACGCGACGCAGCAGTACTACCCCAAGACCCTCGAAATGGCGGGGGTCACGATGGCGCTCACCTATCACTTCGAGCCGGGCAGTCCCCGCGACGGGATCACGCTCACCGTTCCCGTCTATGCGCTCAATCAGATCGATCCGGTGCGCTGCGAGTGGCTCGTTCCGGGGATGGTGAAGGAAAAGGCGCAGGCGCTCCTCAAAAGCCTTCCGCAGAAGATCCGCCGCCACTGCGTGCCGATCGCCGACTACGCGAAGGCCTTCTACGCGCGCTGCGGCGAAGGACAGCGCACCGACCGCGGGTTCCTCACGGTTCTCGCCGAAGACATCCGCGAAACGCTTTCGGTTCCCTGCACGGCGTCCGACTTCAAGGTCGAGCAGCTGCCGCCCCACCTCATCATGAATTTCCGCGTGGTTGACGAACACGGCCGCACGCTTGAGATGGGACGAAGTCTCGCGCAGCTGCGCGCGGAACTCGGGGGCCTCGCGCAGGACGCCTTCCAGTCGGTCGCTCAGGCGGACGAGTCCGTCGCGAAGGACCTCGCCGAGGGCGTCACCGACTGGACCTTCGGCGAATTGCCCGAACTCATGGAAATTTCGCGTCGCGGCCAGACCTTGATCGGACACCCGGCGCTCGTCGACCAGGGGAACGTCTGCTCGATCGAGGTCTTCGACGACCCCGTCGAAGCTGCGCGTACGCACCGGAAGGGACTTCGCAAACTCTTCCGGCTCGTGCTTCGCGAACAGGTGAAGTATGTGGAGCGTTCTTTGAAGGACCTCGGCCGCGTCTCGATGCAGGCGGCCGTCGTGCCGGGGCTGAGCCGTCTCTTCGAGAGCGCCGACACGCTCTCGCGCGGCGTCGTCGACGCCGTGCTCGAGGCGACGGCCCTGGTCGATCCTTTGCCGACCGACGAAGAAAGCTTCAAGGCGAGAAAGGAAGACGTCCGCGGACGGCTCACGCTCGTCGCCGGGGAGGTCGCCCGTCTTCTCACGACGATCGTGACGGAGGCGACCTCTTTGCCGATGAAGCTTCGACGCTTCACGGACGCGCCCGAGCTCGTGCGCGACGTCGAAGAGCAGTTGGACGCGCTTTTTCCGCCCGACTTCCTGCTCGCGGCGCCGCTCTCGCAGCTCATGCACTATCCGCGCTACTTGAAAGCCATTCACTATCGGCTCGACCGCTATCGGGACGATCCGAAGCGCGACGCCGAACGGCAGGCGGCGCTCACTTCGCTTCGCGTTCCCTATCTCAGGGCCGTCGCCGCCCGCCGCGGCGTGCCCGATCCGCAGTTGACGGACTTCCGGTGGCTGCTCGAGGAGTTGCGCGTGTCTCTCTATGCGCAGCAGCTTCGCACGCCCATGCCCGTGAGCGTGAAGCGCCTCGAGCGCATCTGGGCGACCATCGCCCGCGGCTGAGAACGGTTTTCCGATTTTGCAAATATTTGTGTCTTCGCGGGAAGGGGAGGGAAGATTCTCCCCCCTCTCCCGCTTACAATGAACAACCTTTCAGCCACCCAACATCCGCGGTCTCGTTCATGACTTCTCTTCTTCGTCCCGTAGCCCTCGCCCTGTGTGCGGCGGGGGTGATGCTTTTTTCCGTTCCCTCCTTTTCTGCGACCGCCGAAAACCCGGCGCAGGTGACAAACGGAACGGCGAAGAAGACCAAGCGCGCGACGCTCACCCCGATCGCCGCGAAGAAGACCGTGAAGAAGGCGTCGGCAAAGAAGACCGCGGTGAGAAAAGGCCGTGCCGTCCGCACGAAGGCGAAGCGCCGCGTCGTGAGCCGCGGCCCTTCGCAGGCTGCGCTCGCGGGACTTCACAAGACCGTGGACTGGCTCTCGCTCGGGAGCAGCGTCGCCTACGCGGTCGATCAGGACACGGGCGAAGAGCTCTATGAAAAGAACGCCGACGTGTCGCTTCCGATCGCCTCGATCACGAAGCTCATGACGGCGCTCGTCATCGCCGAGAGCGACCTTCCGATGAACCAGAAGCTTCGCGTGACGCGCGAAGACTACGTGCGCTCGCGCGCGTCGTCGAAACTTCGCAGCGGCATGGTCTTGACGCGCAAGGCGCTTTTGCAGATGGCCCTCATGAGTTCCGACAACCGCGCCGCGCACGTGCTCGCCCGCACCTATCCGGGCGGCAAGAAGGCGTTCGTCGCGAAGATGAACGAGAAGGCCCGCGAAATCGGTATGGAAGACGCCTTCTTTGCGGATCCGACGGGCTTGGACAACCGCAACCGCGCCACGGCGCGCGACATCGGGCGTCTCGCTTCGGCGGTGCACCGCTATGAAGAACTTTCCGAACTCTCGACGGCCCCCGTTGCGCGCGTGCGTGCGGGAAAGCGAACGCTCACGATGAAGACGACAAACCGTCTGATCGGCGACCCCGACTGGGAGATCGGCGTGCAAAAGACGGGCTTCACCACGGCCGCGGGCCGCTGCATGGTCGTGCAGACGGAAGCGGCGGGCCGCCGCATCGTCTTCGTGGTCCTCGACAGTCCCAACAACAATCAGCGCGCCCTCGACATGAAGACGATGAAGTCTTACGTCGAAGCGGAGTCGCGCTTCTCGAACGGTTTCGGGCACGTCATGCCCTACGCGATCTTCTGATTGCGCTCGTTCACCAAAAGGCAAAAAGAGGGCCTTTCTCCGCATCGGGAGAAAGGCCCTTCTACTATCCCGCCGGGGAATTCCGGGCGGGCGCAAAGCCCGCCCGTAAAAATCAGCCTTCGGATCCGACTTCGAGACGATCCGCCACGATTTCGGCGATGTCGACGAGAACGTCGTCGCCCTTCGTTTCCGCGCGCGCGGTTTCGAGCATCGTGAGGCAGTGCGGACAGGCAAGCGCAATGCGCTTGGCGCCGGTCTTGCGGAGTTCCTCAAGACGAATCACCTGCACGGGCGACTCGCGCTTTTCGCCGTCCGTCCACATCTGACCGCCGCCCGCGCCGCAGCAGAAGGTCTTTTCACCCGAGGCTTCGGGCGAGCGCACGTCGGCGCCGAGGGTCTTGAGGACTTCCCGAGGCGCGTCGACGATCCCGTTCAAGCGGGCGAGGAAGCAGGGATCGTGATAGGCGAGGGTTTCGCCTTCGGTCTTCACCTTGAGTTTGCCCGCTTTCATCATCTCGAGAATCCATTCGCTGTGGGAGACGACGTTGAATGTACCCTCCTCGAAGGCCGGGTACTCGTTCTTGAGCGTGTTGAAGCAGTGCGGACAGGCGGCGAGGAGCCGCTCGAAGTCATACTGACGGAAGTTTTCGATGTTTTCCTGCGCGGCCGTCTGATAGAGATACTCTTCGCCGGAGCGGCGGGCGAATTCGCCGTGGCAGCGCTCTTCGCGCATGACGGCGAATTTGACGCCCGAGGCGCGGAGAATCTTCACCATGCTGCGCGCGATCTTGCGCGCGCGGCGGTCGTAACTTGCAGCACAGCCGACCCAGTAGAGAATGTCGTAGTGTTCGCCCGGCTCCGCCACGGGAACGTCGAGGCCGTCCGCCCATTCGAGTCGGTCATAGGGATCGAGCCCCCAGGGATTGCCGACCGAAGACACGTTTTCGAAGGTGTTGGCAAGCCCTTCGGGGAAGTCGCCCTGTTCGAGCGCGAGATGACGGCGAAGACCCACGAGGAGTTCCGGGATCGGAATGTTCGCGGGGCAGGCGCGCGTGCAGGCGCCGCAGGTCGTGCAGCTCCAGATGACGTCCTTGTCGATCGCTTCGCCCGGAAGCGTCGGATTGGCGGGATCCGCCGCGGCGCGGCGCATGGCGGCGACGAAGTCGCGGGGCGACAGAGGCGCGCCCGAGCGCAGGGCCGGACACACGTCGTCGCAGCGGCCGCATTCGGTGCAGCCGTCCAAAGCAAAGCGCTGGGATTCGGTGAGGTCCGACGGATGGACGAGACCGAAGGATTCCTGCTCTTCAATGTCGTCGATCTTCGCGAGCGTTCCCGCGGTCGTCGCCTTGCGGCGATAGACGGCGGCGGGTGTGCGGTAGAGGTGGGCGTAGAAGGTGAGCGGAATCGCCGCGATGAAGGCGAGCGACAAGAGACCGTGGAAGGTCCAGAGCCACACGTGCACGCCGCGAAGCGTATCGGCCGTGAAGCCCGCGGCGATAAAGAGCTTCGCAACGAGCGTCCCCACCGGGGAGAAATGCATCCAGGCGGGCTGTTCGACGGCGAGGCGCAGGCCTTCGACGACAAAGCCCGTCAGAACGACGACCGCAAGCGAGACGTAGGCGACGAGGAACTTGACGTCGCGCTTCGCTTTGCTTTCCTTTCGGTAGCGACGCCAAGCACCGATGAAGAGCGCGAGAAGAACGGCGACGCCCGCCATGTCGAGGACGAACTTGTAGGTGAGGTAGACGTTCCCCTGCAGGAACTGCGTGCCGACGACGTAGTGGCCGATGTCCCAGTCGAGCGTCGCAAGCGCGGTGCCGAGAAAGAGGAAGAAGAACCCGACGGCGAGCACCGTATGGAGCCGTCCGCCCGTTGTCTCGAGGTTCTTCGGTTGATAGAAGACGCTCTTAAGCATCCCGACGAGGCCCTTTTCCGCGGGCGGTTCGGAGACGGCCGCGCGATGGAGACGCCAGTTGCGGACAATGCCCCAGATCAGAACGGCGACGGCGGCGATCCCTACGAAGTAGACGCCGATCTCCCCCCAGAGGGGGACGTTCCAAAAGCCGGGACGAATCGGAAGTTCTGCGGTCATAAGCGAGAAAGTGAAAATTCAACACTCCGCGTCCCGGAGGAGCGCGGAGTGTCGGGAAGGGAAAGAGATTGGGAAATCAGGCGTGTTCGCGGCGCCACTTGGCGACGGCCGTCACGCTGTCGGCGACGAGCTTGGGACCTTCGTAGATGAAGCCCGTGAAGAGCTGAACGAGGCTCGCACCCGCCTCCATCTTTTCCACCGCGTCGGCCGCGGACATGACGCCGCCCGAAGCGATGATGGGAAGTTCGCCCTTGACGTGTTCAGCGACGAGGCGCACGACTTCGGTCGAGCGTTCGCGAAGCGGAGCGCCCGAAAGGCCGCCCGTTTCTTCGGCGTGCTTGAGGCCTTCGACCTTCTTGCGGGAGATCGTCGTGTTGGTGGCGATGACGCCGTCGATGCCGTGAAGCATCAGGGTGTCGACGCAGCGGAGAATGTCGTCGTTCTCAAGGTCCGGCGCAAGCTTGACGGCGATCGGCACGTGCTTGCCCTGACGGGCTTCCTTCAGGACCTCGCGGCGGGCGCAGATGCCGGCCACGAGCTTTTCGAGTTCTTCTTCGCCCTGGAGCGTACGAAGGTTCTTCGTGTTGGGCGAAGAAATGTTGACGGCGATGTAGTCGGCGTGGTCATAGACGGCGTCGAGGCACTTCTCGTAGTCGGAGAGCGCATTTTCGATCGGGGTCACGGCGTTCTTGCCGATGTTGATCCCGAGGACGCCGCCGCGCAGACGGAAGCCGTCGGCGGAACGGAGGTTCTTGAGGACCTGCTCGACGCCCTGGTTGTTGAAGCCCATGCGGTTGATGATGCCGCCCGCGGGAATGAGGCGGAAGAGACGGGGCTTGGGGTTGCCGGGCTGGGCGAGCGGCGTGATCGTACCGACTTCGACGTGGCCGAAGCCGAGACCGCCGAAGGCGCTCACGCGCGTGCCGTCCTTGTCCATGCCGGCCGCAAGACCGATCGCGTTGGGAAAGCGAACGCCCATGACGGTGACGGGATCGTCGTCGGGGACGTAGGAGACAAGCTTGTGCAGACCCATGTGGACGATCCAGTCGAGATTGGCCATCGTGACCGAATGCGCCATTTCGGGATTCATCGCAAAGAGAACGCGTCGGGCGGTGTTGTAGAGCATGGTATTGCTGGGAGTGAGAGGTCGGTCGGCCGTTCGGGCTCAACGCCCTTACGGTACGGTATACGAAGGGGAAGTGTAGCACGGAAGATCGGCGGATTACGATGCCCGTAAAACCCCGTGAAAGCAGGGGAAAGGCTCTCGAAAGAGAAAGTTTGCAAGCACACAGATGTAACGATTTGTAATTTCGTATTGACGAGGGACGGGTTTCCATGCATAATTCAAGTCTCAGCTGATGCTGAACCGAATGCACCGCGGGGTGGAGCAGCTCGGTAGCTCGTCGGGCTCATAACCCGAAGGTCGGAGGTTCAAATCCTTCCCCCGCAACCAAACACAGGTCCCGTACCGCAGATGGCGGTGCGGGATTTTTGTTATGTGCGTTTCCGGCGCCGTCAAGCCGACAAGAAAAGCCGCCGGAATCCGAGGATGTCCAGCGGCCCTGCGAAGAAGAGTGCTCGTTCGGGAAGCTTTGCCTTATTGCGGCTGCACGCCTATGAGACAGCCCGTCGTGGCGTGCGAGGCCTGCAGACGAAGAATGCAGTGCTGACGGCCTCGTTCGAGGACGGTGGCGAATCCCAGAAGATGTCCCGTGGCCGTGAGAATCGGATAACGGGCGGCGTCCGCGAGCGTGCGTCCTTCGTCGATGCAGTAGAGAAGGGTGTCGTTGCCTTCTTCCTTCGTATGAAAGACACGCAGGTAACCCTGCTTGGCAAAGAGCTTCTGCAGTCCGAGGTGAGAGAGAAAGCCCGCGAGCAAAGAAAAGAGAAAGAGCCCCAGAGAAGTCACCGTGACGTTCAGGGGATCGAGCCCGAAGAAGGATTCCAGGTAAGAGAGCGAAGCCTTCTGCATCGCCCTCTTGTCAGCATGCACGTACACGGTCCAGGGATCCGTGGCGTTGCCGTTGGCGAGAAGCCGCACTTCATAGGCACCCGGCAGAACCGACGGAAGCGCATGAAGCGTGACGAGAACGTCCTCCCCCTTCTTTCTGATCGCAAAGTTTTGACCGACAAGCGAGCTCGTCTGGGGCGTCACGAGAAGAGAGAAGTCCGAGGGGAGCAGGTCGGGGCGGCCGTGGAAGGGAAGACTCACGTCGACCTGCGTGCCGACCGTCGTGTCGAGATGGTTTTCGGGCGAACGCAGTCCCTTTTGCAGCGCGTCGATCGACGCGACCACGCCGACGAAGGCGAAGACGAGACTCGCCCACAGCAGCAGGCGGCGCAGAAGGCTCAGCAAGCGCATCGGCGTCGGAAGTGCGGATTGGCTGCGTACAGGGTTCGCCATGTAAGGAATGTCCGTCGGTGTAAGGGTAAGAAATCAGCCTACATTCTAGGGATGGATGGGCGAATTGCCTCGGGTCGCCTCTTGGGTTGACTACCTAACGAGGGTGATCCGACGCAACGAGATGCGAAAGAACTTCAATTTTTCGAAATTGTGGTTTCGAAATCTAGGCGAAATCGCCTAGAGCGCAAAGGAGGGCAAAGAGAGGGATGCGGGATGCGTCGTGAAAACCACGAAAAATTTTCAAAAAGACCCTTGACAAGATTCGACGGTTGTGGCAAAATACGCATCCTTCGCTGCTTTGACAGCGACTGCTCTTTAACAATTCGAATTCAACGAACCGATAAGTGTGAGCATCGGCGGTTGTTCT
>UQTE01000032.1 GCA_900543805.1 uncultured Sutterella sp. | reverse complement strand
GGGAATGAACACTCTTTCCTGATGAATTGAGTGCTCGTTTCTCGGCCTTTAGGTTATGACGCCGTCGTTCTCGGCGCCGGTCCCGCCGGCCTCATCACCGCGATCACGGCCCACGATCTCGGCATCCGCGTCGCCGTGATGGAAAAGAAGGACCGTCCCGACGGCAACGCCATCTTCGCGCTCGGCTCCGTCTGCGGCTGGGGTTCGCGCCACCAGAAGGAACAAGGCATCACCGACACGGCCGAAGACTTCTACGCGATGATGATGGACGTCTCCAAGCAGATGGGCGACCCGATCCTCAACCGCGTCTACACGGACAACATCTCCGCCGGCATCGACTGGCTCGAATCCGACATCGGCGTGAAGTTCGGCAAGATCCGTCCCATGCCCTATCCGCGCCTGGGCCGCACCTGCCGCGTCGTGGGCGAAGGCATCACGGGCGGCGGCCGTCTCGTGGAAAAGCTCCTTGAAGCCTGCAAGAAGCGCGGCATCGACATCCTCTTCCAGCACAAGGCGATCGAACTCCTCCACGACGAACACTTCGCCGTGACGGGCGTCAAGGTTCTCACGCCGGACGGCCAGAAGTCCTTCCTCGCGAAGGCGGGCGTGTGCATCTGCACGGGCGGCTTCTCGGCCAACCCCGAAATGGTCGACCGCTACATCGGCGGCTGGGCCACGCGCATGGTGCTTCGCGGCTCGAAGTCGACGACGGGCGAAAACATCTCGCTCACGATGCCGCTCTACACGAAGTTCGTGAACATGGACCAGTTCCACAGCGGCCCGATCCTCGGGAAGACCCACGTGAACCCCGCCGACGTCCTCAATTCGGGCTACGGCGTGCAGGTCAACACCTCCGGTCAGCGCTACATGGACGAAAACAACACCTACGTCATCAAGGCCCGCACGACCGCCCAGATGACGCTCGACAACTACGCCTGGGTGATCGTCGACAGCGACTGCTCGGTGCTCGACAAGGTGATTCCGAAGTTTGACCGCCTGAACAACCCCTACGGCAAGGCCGACACGATCGAAGAGCTCTGCAAGCAGGTGAAGCTTCCGGTCGAACGCGTCACCGCCATCGTCAAGGCCTACAACGAAGCCGTTGAAAAGGGCACGCTCGATCAGATGAACCCGCCCTGCACCTACAAGAAGCCGCACCCGATCAAGAAGGCGCCGTTCTACGCGGTTCCCTTCCAGGGCGGCATGACGGCCACCTTCGGCGGTCCGCTCATCAACGCCAAGGCCGAGATTCAGAATCTCGACGGCGAAAGCATCCCCGGCCTCTACGCAGCGGGCAACTCCGCGGGCGGGATCTTCTTCCACAACTACGCCGGCGGCGCGCAGCTCGGTGCCGCGCTCGTTTACGGCCGCATCGCGGGCGCTGAACTCGCCAAGCGCGCGAAGAAGAACTGACGCATTAGGAGACTCACATCATGAAAAACACCGTTATCGCCGCTTTCGCGGTCGCTCTCGGCCTTGCCTTCACGGCTTCGGCTCACGCCGCCGGCAAGACCCTCGCCGAAATTCACGGCGCCGCCTTCCCCGAAGCTTCGGGCTGGGTGAAGAAAGATCAGTGCATGAAGTGCCACGGCTCGTACGAAGACCTCGCCAAGAAGACGGCCGGTCTCGAACCCAACCCGCACCGCTCGCACCTGGGCGCGGTGAACTGCCAGGACTGCCACAAGGCCGACAAGGCGGAACCCGAACTCATGTGCAACAGCTGCCACAACTTCACGATCCGCAAGAAGTAATCGGTTTGTTGTCTCCCTGTGAGGCGTCCCTCATGCGCCTCCACAGAACTTTTCCCCGCGCCGCCCTCTGGCCCGCGGGGATTTTTTTGCGTCCGTCCGAAGCAAATTCTCCGTGGCGAACAGGCGTTCTCTGCTACCATTTTCAGATTCCTCCCTGTCATGAAGTCGGACGCGTTTCGTCAAGAGGCGCTCCGCTTCGCAACCGGACACAACAATGACTGATACTCTGCAGATTCTCGACACCCAGGTGGGCGACGGCGTCGAAGCCAAGCCCGGCATGCGCATCACCGTTCACTATACGGGCAAGCTCGAAGACGGCACCGTCTTTGATTCGAGCGTCACGCGCGGTCAGCCCTTCACCTTCACGCTCGGCGAAGGCCGCGTGATACAGGGGTGGGAACAGGGCTTCGCCGGCATGAAGACGGGCGGCAAGCGCACCCTCACGATTCCGCCGCACATGGGCTACGGCGAACGCGGCGCGGGCGGCGTGATTCCCCCGAACGCCACGCTCATCTTCGACGTGGAGCTTCTCGCTGCCGAAGAAGTCCCCGCTCCGGGCGAACTCGAGGTCGAAGAAATCCTCGAAGGGACGGGCGAAGAGGCCGTCTTCGGGAAGGAAGTGAGCGTCCACTACACGGGCAAGCTCGTCAACGGCACGGTCTTTGATTCGAGCGTCGAACGCGGTGAACCGATCGAATTCACGCTCGGCGCCGGCATGGTGATCCCGGGCTGGGAATACGGCATCCGCGGCATGCGCGTGGGCGGCAAGCGCATCCTTCGCATCCCCTACAACCTCGCCTACGGTCCCGACGGCTATCCCGGCGTCATTCCTCCCTACGCCACGCTCGTCTTCGACGTGGAGCTTGTGGGCGTCCGATAAGAGAGTCCGGCAACGAACCTCGGTGAAACACCCTCGTTTTTGGGGCTTGTTCAACAAGACTTTGGGAGACAAGAAAGTGAACAAGACGAAAATTTTTCTCGCATCCGTCCTGGCCGGTTCTCTTCTCGTGAGCGGCTGCGCAAGCAAGCGCGACCCCATGCAGTTCAACGGCGAAAACAACGACAAAACGCTCGCCCAAGTCCGCAACGCCGTCATCCAGGCGGCCCACCGCAACGACTGGCTGATCTGCGAAGAGGCCGACGGCACCCTTCGCGCCGACATCATCCACCGTCAGGACAAGGTCTACGCCGACATTCATTATGACGAAACGGGATTCCTCGTCACGCCGAATCTGAAGTATTCCACGCTCGTGAACGACGACGGCAGCGTCCGCCGGGCGGTCAACAACCACGTAAAGCGCCTCTCGAAACTCATCACGCTTCGCCTTGCGAACAAGGTGCAGGAAGAGCCCATTTTGATCCCGGCCTGCAGAAACTACGACAGCGTCGAATTCAACAAGTTCGGCTCCGAGCGCTCGCCCCTTCCCTACGTCACGGTGGGTTTCACCTGGCTCAACAAGCCGGTGCGTCCCTACGGCAGCGTCACTCTCTCCTACAGCCTCCCTGAGGAAGAAGCCGGATCCGCCTTCAGCAAGGCCGTGCGCTACAGCCTCGAGTACCTTCGCAACGGCACCTCCCGCAACGGGGAAAAGATCAACGTGGAGGTCCGTCGGGTCTATCCCTATGAAGTTCTCAAGGGAGACAAACGCACGCTCAACCTTCCCACGCGCACCGAACTCATGATTCGCGCTGCGGCCTACAACCGGGAAGGCGTCAAGCTCTGCGAAGTGGACGTTTCCGCACATACGAACAACCGGCTCTTCCGCGAGGAAGACAAACAGTTCGACCGCTTCGACGTCGACGGTCTGATCGAAGGCCTCGCCGCCGTGCTCGAACGGAAGCTCACGACGTTCCGCTGATCGGACGTCTTCATCGCTTTCTCAAGACGGACCTCTGCCTCGCGGCGGGGTCCGTTTTTCGTTGTAAGAAAAAAGCCGCCCCGAACGAATCCGGGACGGCTTGGAAGTGACGCAGGTGTTGCTTTACTTGCGAACGCCGTTGATCATGAGGGCGATGCCCCGGTCTCCGACGGCCACGGGCTGCTTCATTTCGCCTTCGAGGTCACCCGCCTGCGGCATGAAGTTTCCGGTCTTGGAGATGCGGGCGCCGACCACGACTTCCTTGTGGTTTTCCATCGTTTCGGCTCCCATCGCCATCGTCATGTTTTCATTGAGTTCGAAGTTGTAGGGAAGATCCTTCACCGTCACGCGCACGAAGGCGAGCGGCATCTTCGAACCCGTCACGGGACGCGCGTAGATGAAGACGGCGTCGTCGGGCTTCACCTTGTCCTTGAGCTCGGGGCTGAGCGTCACGGTGCCAGCCACGAAGTATTCGGCCGTGGCGTTGACGGTCGGAACCGGCGTCTTGTCGGCGGGGGCGGCCCCCTGCGAGGCGGCGGCCTTGCCGCCCTCGGCGTCGCCCGAGATGCGCGCGACGTTGTCGTTCACGCCGCCCAAGCGCTTGGCTTCGTTGATGTTGGCGCGGATCTGCTCGATGTCCGGGAATTCCGGCGGCACGACGAGAAGGAGGTGCTCCCAGAGTTCCGCGGCACGCGCGTACTGTTCCTTGTCCCAGGCATGGATCGCGAGAAGCGCGAGAGCCTTCCACTGATCGGGGTCGATCGAGAGGGCCTTGTTGAGGAGCTTCTCGACGTCGGGCGTGATGACCTTCCCGTTGGCGGCGGCCATCATGTCAGCCATGTCGGCGATGATGTCGGCATTGTTCGGGACGATTTCCGAGAGACGGCGGAAGGCTTCGACGGATTCGTCAAAGCGGTTCACCGAGGCCGTCGTGCGCGCGAGCATGAACCAGCCTTCGGGGTCCATCGGGTTCTTTTCGAGACGGTCCTTCAGCTGATCGATGATGCGCGACATTTCGGCGGCGGAATGCCCGCCCGAGGTCTTCTTCTGCGCTTCCATCATTTCGAGGAAGTGTTCGTCCATCGCAGTGTAGCGTCCGAGCGCCATGTAGCCCGTGGCGGCGGACGCGGGGATCAGGATGACGAGCACGACCGCGAGGATGCGCGAGAGCGACGAATGGTTCTGCGCCTCGACCTTTTCGTCGTGACGCGTTTCCTCGAGCACGCGGCGCTCGAGTTCAAGGCGCGTCTCTTCGTATTCGTCCTCGTCGATGCGGCCCGCCTTGCGGTCCTCTTCGAGGTCTTCGGCCTGCTGACGCAGAATGTTGAGCGTCATTTCGCGGCGGTTGGCTTCGCCCTCGTCCTTCTTGCCGAACCAGAGGGGAAGACCCACGGCCGCGCAGGCGACGAGGCACATGAGGACGGCAATGACAATAAACGTGGTGAGCACGGCGGGTTACTCCTTCTTATCTTTGCCGAGCATTTTTTCGGCCAGGGCCTTTTCCTCTTCGGAAAGCGGCTTGGTGCTCTCGGTAACGGTCTGCTTGCGGCGGCGCAGGTTGATCCAGAAGGCGAGAAGACCGCCCAGGAAGAGGACGACCGGGCCCACCCAGAGAATCACGGTGCTCGTCTTGAAGGGCGGACGATAGAGGACGAAGTCCCCGTAGCGCTCGACCATGTAGTCGACGATTTCCTGATTGGTTTTGCCGGCCTTCACCTGCTCGATCACCTGATTGCGAAGATCGACGGCGAGTTCGGCGTTCGATTCGGCGATCGACTGGTTCTGACAGACGAGGCAGCGGAGCTGCTCGGAAACTTCCACAACGCGCTTGTGCGCGACCGGGTCAAAGGCGGTCGGCGCCGCTTCGCGCGCGCAGAGGGGAGAAGCCACCGACACGGCGAGAAGCGCCGGCAGAAAAAGAGACTTCACGTTCATCATTCGGCCTCCAGTTTGTCGATCAGGGGCTTCATCTGGTCAAACCAGATTTCGTCCTGGATCGGATAGCTCACCTTGGCGCGGATGACGCCCTTCTTGTCGATGATGAAGGTTTCCGGCACGCCCGTGACGCCGAGGTCGATGCCGACCTTGTTCTTCGTTTCGTAGATGACGTTGTCGTACGGGTTGCCCGAAGTCTTGAGCATCTGCGCGGCGGCGCCGGTGTTGTCCTTGTAGACGAAGCCGATGATCGGGGTCTTGAGGCCGCGACGCTTGAGGTTCACCATGTAGGGGTGTTCCTGCTTGCAGGGAACGCACCAGGTGGCCCAGACGTTGAGCATCCAGACCTTGCCCTTCATCTCCTCGGTCTTGAAGGTCGTGTTGGGATCCCACAGGGTGGGCAGTTCAAAGGGCGGGAGTTCCTTGTTGATCAGAACCGACGGAAGGGTCCGCGGGTCGAGATAAAGGCCCTTGAAGAGGAACCCGGCAAGCACGATGAAGATGCCGAAGGGAATGAGAAATTTCGCTTTCATGTCAGTTTCCTTGGGGCGGCTCTGCCGCCCCGATTCATCCGTTTAGGCGACAGCGGCCTGAGTCTTGGCGTCCTTGCGCTTCTTCGAGCGGAAGCGACGGTCCGAAGCGGCCCAGAGCCCGCCGATGCTCATGATGATGCAGCCGAACCAGATCCAGGTCACATAGGGCTTCGAATAGGCGCGGACCACCCAGCCGCCGTCCGAAGTCGGAACGCCGAGACTCACGTAAACGTCGCCCGTGATCGAGTGACGGATCGCGGCTTCGGTCATCGGCATGGAATTCGAGCTGAAGTACTTGCGCTTTTCCGGGTGCAGGGTCTCGAGGACCTTGCCGTCGCGCGAGAGCACGAATTCGCCGCGGTCGGCGGTGTAGTTCGCACCGCGCGTGCTCGTCACGCCCTTGAATTCGAAGGTGTAGCCCGCGACCGTCACGGTTTCGCCCACGAACATCTGCACGTCGCGTTCGGACTGATAGCCCTTGACGAGCGCGACGCCGATGATGAAGACGGCCACGCCGATGTGGGCGATGTGCATGCCCCAATAGGCGCGCGGCTGACGAAGAAGCTTCGAGACGACGCTGCCTTCGCCGTGGCGGATCTGCTGACGGAAGGCTTCGACGGCGCCCGTGACGACGAAGAAGGCGAGCGTGCAGCCGACGAACACCCAGTTACTCCATTCGCCCATGAGGAGCGGAACGGCGGCGCCGAGGACGATCGAAACGATCATGGCCCAGAGGAGGGACTTCGCAAGCTGCTTCGGATCGGCTTCCTTCCAGCGCGCGAGCGGACCCACGCCCATGAGGAAGACGAGCGGGAGCATCAGGGGCCCGAAGACCGCGTCAAAGTACGGAGGCCCGACCGAGATCTTGCCGGCGTTCAGGGCGTCGAGGAAGAGCGGATAGAGCGTGCCGAGAAGCACCGCGCCCATCGCCACGACGAGGAGAACGTTGTTGACGAGGAGCATCGATTCGCGCGAGATCATCCCGAAGTTCCCGCCGAGGCCCACCGTCGGGGCGCGCCAGGCAAAGAGCAGGAAGGAGAGCCCGATCACGATGATGAGGAAGGCGAGAATGAAGAGACCGCGCTCCGGATCGGTCGCGAAGGCGTGCACCGAGGTGAGAACGCCCGAGCGAACGAGGAAGGTGCCCAAAAGCGAGAGCGAGAACGTGAGGATCGCGAGGAGCACCGTCCAGATGCGGAAGCACCCGCGCTTTTCCGTCACGGCGAGCGAGTGGATGAGAGCGGTGCCCGTCAGCCACGGCATGAAGGAGGAGTTTTCAACCGGGTCCCAGAACCACCAACCGCCCCAGCCGAGCTCGTAGTAGGCCCAGTAGGAGCCGAGCGCGATGCCAAGCGTCAGAAGAATCCAGGCGGCCGTCGTCCAGGGGCGCATCCAGCGCGCCCAGGCGGCGTCAAGGCGCCCCGAAATGAGCGCGGCGATCGCGAAGGCGAACGGCACCGAGAAGCCCACGTAGCCGAGGTAGAGAAGCGGCGGATGGAAGACCATCCCCGGGTCCTGCAGAAGCGGATTCAGGTCTGCGCCTTCGGCGGGGGCCGGGAAGAGACGCAGGAAGGGGTTCGAAGTAAAGAGCATGAAGGTGAGGAACCCCATGGCGACGAGCCCCATCACGCCCGTGACGCGGGCCGTCATTTCGGCGGGAAGCTTCTTGGCCGAGAAGGCGACCGCGGCGGACCACCAGCCGAGCGTCACGACCCAGAAGAGGATCGAGCCTTCGTGGCTGCCCCAGGTGGCGGCGACCTTGTAGTACCAAGGCAGCATCGAGTTGGAGTTGTTCGCCACGTTGAGGACCGAGAAGTCCGAGACGTAGAACGAATACGCCAGACAGCCGAACGCAATCGTGCCAAAGAGGGCGTTCGCGATCGCCGCGGGCCGCGCCACCGCCATCAGCGCGCGGTTGCCCTTGGCCGCGCCGATGAGGGGCACCACCCCCTGGACGATCGAGAGCGCCAGGCAGAGGATGAGTGCAAAGTGACCGATTTCAGGAATCACTTGTGTATCTCCGGTGAATGAAAAGAGTTTGGAAACTCGTCCGAGGAGACTTTCGAGCGGGGCCTCCTCAATCCCAAAAGGGGCCGGTCCCGAAACGGGCCGACCCTGCGCCTGTTGGGTGTCAGGTCCGAAGCCTGCGGCTTAGGACTTGACGTTCTGTTTGGCGGCCTCTTCGGCGGCCTTCTTCGCCACCCCGGCCTTGTGGGCGTCTTCAAGCGCCTTGGCGGCCTCGGGCGGCATGTAGTTTTCGTCGTGCTTGGCGAGCACTTCGGAAGCGGTGAAAAGACCGGCCGAATCGAGCTTGCCCTGCGCCACGACGCCCTGCCCTTCGGAGAAGAGGTCGGGGAGAATGCCCTTGTAGAGAACGGGCACGCTCTGCGCCGTGTCGGTGATCTTGAAGGTGACCGTCACGCCGTCCTTCTGGCGTTCGACCGAACCGGGTTCGACGACGCCGCCCAGGCGGAAGGTGCGGCCTTCCGGAGCTTCCTTCGCGGCCACCTGCGTGGGCGAGAAGAAGAAGACGAGGTTTTCGTTGAAGGCCTGCAGGGCCATCGTCACGCCCGCGCCCACCACCACGACGGCGGCGCCGATCAGGGCGAGTTTTTTGGTCTTGGAATCCATGGATCAGTTCCCCTTTTCAAGATTGCGGTTGCGGGCTTCGCGGCGCAGACGGGTGAGAATCGCCCCGCGGCGACGCTTCAGAGAAATCAGTTCGGCGACGACCCCGATGAGGAGCGCCCCGTAGGCACACCACACGTAAAAGCCGTGACCGTTCATGGTCAGGAAGTCGGAAAAGCTTGCCCAGTTCACAGTTTGCCTCCCTTGGCGGCTTCGAGCGCCCAGTCGCTGCGGCGTTCGCGTTCAAGAATGATCGTGCGGGCGCGCGAGAGCACGGCGGCCGTCCCGTAGCACATGCCCGCCGCGACCATGACGAGAAGCGTGTAGAGCATGATTTCGGCCATGGACGAACCCTTGGTCGTGATCGAGGCGCCCTGATGGAGGGTGTTCCACCACTGCACCGAGAAGTAGATGATCGGCACGTTGATGACGCCGACGATCGAGATCACGGACGCGGCGCGGTCGGCGCGGCGCTTGTCGTCGATCGCGGTGTGAAGCGCCATGAATCCGAGGTAGAGGAAGAAGAGGATCAAGGCCGACGTCAGACGGGCGTCCCAAACCCAGTAGGTGCCCCAGGTGGGACGGCCCCAGAAGGCGCCCGAGAAGAGCGCGATGAAGCAAAGGAGCGCCCCCGTCGGCGCCATCGCCTGCGAGAGGATGAAGGCGAGCCGGCTGTTTCGCAGCAGTCCGATTGCCGAGCACACGGCCATCAGGATGTAGAGGAGCATCGACATCCACGCGGCGGAGACGTGAATGAAGATGATGCGGTAGGAATTCCCCTGCTTGTAGTCGATCGGGCATTCGAAGAAGCCCATGTAGAAACCGACGACAAAGAGAAGGAGGCCGAGGACCATGAGGGGCGTGATGCACTTGCCCGCCGCACGGTAGAAGCCTTCAGGACTCGTAATCGACATAAATGGCTCACCCAGGAGTTTGGAAAATCATTGTTCGGCGATGCGAAGCGCCGCGGAAACCGCCATCGGACTGAGCGCCGCCGTCGCGAGCGTGAGGCCCCCGACGATGAGGAAATGCGCCGTGGGGCTCATCGAGACGGCGACGGCCGAAGCCGCGCCCGAACCGAAAATCAGAACCGGAATGTAGAGCGGCAAGACAAGGAGGCTCGTGAGCACCCCGCCCGCGCGAAGGCCGAGCGTAAGCGCCGCGCCGATCGCGCCGATGAAGCTCAGAATCGGAGTCCCCACCGCAAGGCTTGCGACGAGGACGAGCGTCACGTCGAGCGAGAGGTCGAACATCACGCCGAAAAGGGCCGCGAAGACCGTCATCGGCACGCCCGTGACGAGCCAGTGCGCGATGACCTTCGCAAAAACGATGACGGGAAGGGGTTCCGCGGCGACGAGCATCTGCTCGAGCGTGCCGTCGGCGAAGTCCGCCGCGAACATGCGCGGAAGCGACAGGAGGGCCGCAAGAAGCGCCGCCACCCACACGACGCCCGGGGCGATCGCACGCAGCGTATTCGTTTCGGCGCCCACGCCCAGAGGCACGAGCGTCACGACGACGGCGAAGAAGAAGATCACCTGAGCGAGGTCGGACTTGCGGCGAAGCGCAAGCATCAGGTCGCGGCGAAGAATGGTGAGAAAGAGCTGCCACATGATTTCTCTCCTCAGACCGGTTCGGCGTTCTGCGCCGCCTCGTCGTCCAGCGCCGCCTCGACGGCGGTGCGCTTTCTCGGCGACCAGCGTTCGGGTTCGATCACCATGAGGCGCGCGTTTTCGACGGGCACTTCCTGGTGGGTGACGAGCATGACGATGCCGCCCTCCTCCACGTGTTCGCCGATGAGCTTCGCGAGACGCGCCACGCCCTTGACGTCGAGCGCCGTGAAAGGCTCGTCGAGCACCCAGAGCGCAACGGAGCGGGAGAGCCACAGGCGCGCGAGCGCCACGCGGCGGCGCTGGCCCTGCGAGAGCTGGCCCGCGGGCACTTCGAGAAATTCCGAGAGCCCCACGGCGTCGAGCGCGTCAAGCGCCTCCTCTTCGGTAACGGAGAGCGAAGCGATGCGGGCGTTGAGGAGAACGTTTTCCAGGACCGAGAGGTCGTCCTTGACGCCGTTTCGGTGGCCGATGTAGCAGAGCTCCTTCCAGAAGTCCTGCGCGGCCTTCTGCACGGGCGTGCCGCGCCAGCGGACTTCGCCCTCAACGGGGCGCATGAGCCCGGTCATCAGACGCAGAAGCGTCGTTTTGCCCGCGCCGTTCGATCCGGCAATGCGCACGAGCGTGCCGGCTTCCACGGAGAAGGAAAGCCCCTCGAACAGGGTTCTTTCCCCGCGTTCGCAGGTGAGACCCGAGACTTCGATCAATGCGCTCATTGAGTATCGTTTCGTTTTGATGTAAGGGTGGATTCTTGTTTTCGGTCGGGGAAAGCCCCGTCCGCTCTCGGCTCGGCAGGCCGATTCTATGGCCATGGAGTCTAGTTCGGGGAAATTAAGGTTTCCTTATAAATCGCCGCTCCCCCTTGGGACTCCGACGCAACGGACGTCAAGGCATTCAATTGTCCCGCAATAGATTTCAGAACACCCATCTTTTCTGAAGCCCGCCGCTTTTTTCCTAAGATTTCGTCCTCGCGGCGGATCCCTCCCCTTCGTCCTCCCTTTTCGACTCGTTGCAAATCCTTCGCTCCCGAAGGAGGCCGCTCGAAGTACAATGTTCGGATTCCGGCGGCGACGAGGCCGCCCTTTTTTGAACCTACAGTTTCACGTCATGCGCAAAAGCCTCACCGCACCGATTCTCCTCAGCCTTGTCGCCCTCACGACCCTCACGGGCTGCCAGGCCATCCAAGAAGAAAGCCGCAATTTCGCGGGCCGCGAAGAACGCCTCTCCAACGTCGTCGGCAACGTCTGGCGCCTCGACTTCAAGTGGCCGGGCAGCGTCCGCGCGACGCAGATCAACGAAGCCCTGCAGCAGCGCGCCCGCGACATCTGCCAGCGCGAAGAGCTCGGCATGCTTCCGCTCTCGGGCGCCGTGGACGCGCACGAAGACGGCTCCGCTCCCTCCACCGCCTGGCTCGAATTCCGCTGCCAGCGTCCTGTTCAGGTGATCCGCGGCGGTCTTCTGAGCGAAGAGGAAACCTTCGAAGTGAAGGAATAAAACTTCCTTTGCGACCGTTTTGCAACAAGGGCCCCGGTTTTCGCCGGGGCCCTTTGCGTATAGGGAAAAACAAGAAGTTCGCTCACCCGAAAACGTGGCGGGCGCGCACGCTTCGGAGGACGTAAAAGGCTCCCCAGAGCGCGAAGGCCGAAATCGAGAGGGTGAACGCCCACTCCGCCTCACCGCGAAGAGCCGGAAGAAGACCCGCGCCGACGGGCCCCGCCGCGAGGAGCTCCAGCGCAACCTCGACCTTGACGGAAGGCTTTCGCCCCGTCACGATGCGAAGCGACGCCCAGAGAAAGCCCAGTCCCGAGAGCGCCTCGGGAAGCGCCGTCCAAAGAAGTTCCCCGCCCGAGAGAGAGGCGTAGAGGGGCGCACGCGCCGCGATCGTCGCGGCGAACCAAACGGTGAGCGTGACGCACCCCGTCATGAGAAGCAGAAGTCCTCCGTCGACGCCCGTGGGCGCGCGGTCGTCCGCGTTCGGAAAGCGGCGCGAAAACTTCCAGACGGAATGCAAAAAGAGCGCGAGGATCGCGAGGAAACTCAGCAATCCGAAGAGTTCTGTGGTGTTCTTGGGCACGGGATGGCCTTGGGTTTAGGATTCATGACGCAACGCGTCGACCACGCCGCAGACTTCGCCCAAAGCGTGATGATGCCCGTGGTGGCAGCGGTCGAGAAGCGAAAGAAGTTCGCCCCGCATGAGATTGAGTTCGGCGATGCGGCGGTCGACGACGGCGAGCTGCTCCTCGACGATGTCGTGTACTTCGTCGGGATCCGCCTCAACGTTCTGAAAGAGAAGTCCCGTCATCCTGCGGATGTCTTCGAGCGACATGTCGAGCGAACGGCAGCGCTGAATGAAGCGCAGACGCTCCACATGATCGTTTCCATAGCTGCGGTAGCCGTTGTCGCTGCGGCGGACGGGCGGAAGAAGTCCTTCGTCCTCGTAGAAACGGATGGCCGAAGCGGCCATGCCCGAGAGTTGGGAGAGCTCTTTGATTCGCATGACGAAGTTGAAAGGAAAGAGAGGCGGTCGCCTCTCATTCTCGCACTTTGCCGCCCGAAAGTTCGGGCGGCAAGGCGTCGGGACATCAAAGTCCCTTCGCGCGGCGGTAGGTGACGATGTCCTCGACCGAGATGAGCATCATGTCGTGGTCCTTGGCGTAGCGGGCCACTTCGGGAAGACGCATCATCGTTCCGTCGGGGTTCATGAGTTCGCAGAGCACCCCGGCCTCGTGAAGGCCCGAGAGACGGCAGAGGTCGATGGAGGATTCCGTATGACCGCGGCGAACGAGGGTGCCGCCCTTTCGCGCGCGAAGCGGATAGACGTGGCCGGGACGGCGAAGGTCCGAGGGCTTCCCTTCGGGATTGGCCGCGGCCTTGATCGTGAGGAGCCGGTCGTGCGCGCTCACGCCCGTCGTCACGCCCTCGGCGGCCTCGACCGCCACCGTAAAGGCAGTGCCCTGCGTATTGGTGTTGTCTTCGACCATGGGCGGCAGCGCCATGCGGTCGCAGGCCTCCTCCGTGAGGCATACGCACACGATCCCCGAGCAGTCGCGGATCATCTGCGCCACCTGTTCTTCGGTGAGATGTTCGGCGCTGAAAATGAGGTCGCCCTCGTTTTCGCGGTCCTCGTCGTCCACCACGCATAGACCTTCCCCACGGGCAAAACGGTCGAGAGCCTTTTCCATGCGTTCGATCGAATCGCGTCCGAAATCTTCGAGCGTCAGTTCGGTCTTTTCCATCATCATCCTTTAGAAATTGAGAAAACCTGCATTGTACGGAATTTCTTGCGTCTATCTTCCTTCTCTTCAAGGCTTTCTTGGGACCGTCGAAAACCTTTCTCCCCCTCATCGACCGGGGGACGGCCGACGGACACTCGGATCAAAGCTCCCTTTTCCCGCACTCCGAAAACAAAAGGCCCCGCCGTCAGCGTAAACCGACTGCGGAGCCCGTCCGGAAGAGATGAGCGCAAGCGCTTAGAAGAAGCCCGGAGTGATGCCTAACCACTGGAAGTACGTCCCGCCCGCAAGAAGGAGAAGCACCCAGTAGAGAACCGACATCACGAAGCCGTACTTGAAGGACTCGGCCATGGTGTACTTGTTCGTGCCGTACAGCATGGCGTTTGGCTTCGCGTTGAAGGGAAGCGACCAACAAACGTTGATGCAGAGCGCGACGGGAAGACCCAGCGCCAGAATGTCGATGTGCAGCGTCTGCGCGATGCCGATCACAATCGGCATGAAGATGATCGTGCGCATGTTCTTCGACTGGAAGATGAAGTGGCTGACGATAAAGATGCCGGTCAAAACGGCGTAGAGCTCAAAGTAGCTCATCGTATCCATGCCGAGGAGATCCATGAGGTGCGTCGTCAGCACGGCCATCAGATCCGTCGCCTTAAGACCCGCTCCGAGCGAATAAGCCCCCGCCGAGAAGATCATCAGGTGCCAAGGGATGTCGACGTCGTTCCAGGAAACGATTTTTGCCTGCGGTGCAAGCATCACGAGTGCGCCGAGCATGGCAACGATCGTGGAATTGAGACCGTGGAGTTTGTCGGTCGCCCACACGAGCAACACAAGGAGGAACACGACCGCGGCCTTGATTTCGTTGGTCTTGAGACCGCCGAGTTCCTCATAGGCGCGCTCAAGCGCCTCACGTCCGCCCGAGAGCTTCGGCTGTTTGTCCTCCTCAGTGAGCGGAAAGACAAAGCGAACGCCGATCAGATAGGAGAGGACGCCAAAGCCCACCACCAAAGGAAGACCCGCGGCAAGCCAGTCAAAATAAAAAATCGAAACGCCGGCGCCGGCAAGGAGAGCAACGCCGAGGAGATTGGCGCCCGACCCCGTCATGAACGCGTTGCAGGTGGCGTTGATCATGAGCAGGTTGTGCAGCACGAGGTTGCGCGCGAAATTGTTTGTCTTGTCCGTTCCCGGAGCGCCGTAAATCGCTGAAACGACCATGAAGATCGGCATCATGAGCGCCGCCTTGGCGGCCGTAGCATTTACGAAGGCGGCCAAAATCGTGTTGATCGCAAGGAAAGTGAGGAAAATCGAACTCGCGTTCTTCCCGAAGCGCAGGATGAGCCAAAGCGCCACGCGCTTGACAAGGTCGGTTTTCACCATGGCGCTCGCCATGATGAAGGCGGATACGTTCAGCCAAATGACCGGGTCGCCCAAGGTGGCCATAGCCGGCTTTGCCTTCAGAATGCCGGTGAGCACGAGACCGCAGATGAGAAGCATCGAAGTCAGATAGTTCGGGATGGCTTCGCACACCCAGAGAAAGAGTGCGGTGGCGAACAAACCGAACATAATCTGTTGGCGCTCGTCCAAAATCGGAAACTGGAAAAGATACGCCGTGCAGACGAAGAGCACTGCCGCAATGGGCAGCCCCCATACTCGGAAGAACTTGCCCGCGGCCGAAAGGGGGCGCTTGGGCAGGCGGTTGAGCGAATAGGCGTTCATGTCGAGCGGATCATAGGATTCGCTCGCAGGCGCCGCGGTTGCTTGTACTTTGGCGGTCATAGGTCCTCCAAAGAAGGTTGGATGTTGCGAAAAAAGTGATATGAGATCATTCTCACAACCTGGCCAGTCTCTTCCATGGAACCTTCTGATTCAACGCATAACAAACCGTTATGCCTCGGCAGTCGCCAAGTTTTTCGTTTTTCTCTCCGCATTCTCTTCCTCACGAAGTTTTTTCATCAAAAATCGCATGAAGGCCTCCGTGCTTTTCGAGAATCTTCGATCGTGACGCCATAACATGAGAATTTGTCGGCGAGGCGTCCAACCTTCAATCTGCAGCTCCGCAAGGCGTCCTTCAGTCAGTTCGCGCTCCACGACAAATCGGGAAATGACGGCGAGTCCCGCCCCCTCCTCCACGGCGCGCTTGATGCCGCCCGCCTCTCCAATTTCGATAGTGCTTTTCACGTGCAGACCGAGTTTGTCAAGCTCGCGTCGAAGATTCTGAGCGGAAGCCGTAGTGCTTTCCGGAAGGATGAACTGTTCCCGGCTCACCTCTTCGACCGAAAGCTCGTTGCGTCCGAAATGGCGTTGTACGTAGGCGGGTGAAGCAATGACGACGAGCGGATCCGTTCCGATCGACTTGACGCCTACATTCGTGGAGAAAAATTGATCGCCTTCCGCTACCACCGCGATGTCGAAGGCGTTTTCGAGAACGGATTCGGCAATGGAGCGCGCGGAGTGAATGGAGAGCTGAATCTCGATTTCCGGAAATTTCTCCCGAAAAGCGGTGACGATTTTCGGGAGCAGGTAGACGCCGATGATGCGCGATGCGCCGATGCGGATCGTCCCCCCTTTGAGCGTCGTGATGTCATCGAGTTCGCGCTGCATCAGATCAAGCCGCTCCATGATGTCGTGTGCGGCCTTGAGCACCACGCGGCCGGAATCGGTCAGAACGATCTCGCGTCCCGTTCGGTTGAAAAGTTTCGCCCCCAGCGCCTCTTCGAGAGCGGCGATATGTCCGCTCACGGCGGGCTGCGTAATGCAAAGCTGCCAGGCGGCCCGAGTAAAACTTCCGAAACGCGCAACGGCAACGAAGGTTCGCAGGTGATTGAAAACGATCATGAATAATCTCCGGCCTCGAAAAAGATGCAGGAACCCTGACTCATAAGCGTTCATTATACCTTTCAATAGAAAAAGCCTTTTTGCGGCTTTCTGCGTTGACGTACCCTAGGGGCAAGAAGGGATTCCAGACGGCGATCGTCCGGAGCAAGAACTTACGAAGACGGGAGGAGGAAAACACATGCCTGGGATGACTCTGATATCGCTGACCGGAGCGGTTTCACTCCTCGTCTGGGGGCTCTACATGGTAAAGACCGGGATTCTGCGCACCTTCGGCGACAACCTGCGCACGTGGCTCTCCACGCGGCTTAACAATCGCTTCGAAGGCTTCGCCGCCGGCTTCGGACTGGCCTCCCTTCTGCAGAGTTCCACCGCAAGCTCACTCCTCATTGCGGGCCTGCAAAACAAAGGGCTGGTTTCCACCGCCATCGCTCTATCCTGCGTGCTCGGCGCCGACCTCGGCAGCGCATTCATCGTGCGGGTTTTAAGTCTGGATCTTTCAGCGCTCGTACCGATCCTGACGATCGCCGGAGTCTTTCTCTTTTCCCGCCGTCCGGACACGCGTCTCGGTCAATTTGGTCGAATTCTCCTCGGACTCGCATTCGTGATGATGTCTCTTCGCCTCATCGTGGAGACGACCGCCCCGATCAAGGAAAGCGGCGAGATGCTCGAGATTTTTGCATCGATCGGCGCGAGCGCGACGCTTTCGTCCCTCATCGGGGCGATTCTCGCCCTTCTCTGCTTTTCGAGTCTGGCCGTCGTGACCGTGGCGTCGGGCATGACGGCGAGCGGCGTTTTAAGTACGGAAGCCGGCCTTTGGGTTGTGCTCGGGGCCAATTTCGGAAGCGCCCTTCTCTCCTGCCTCACGACCCTGAGCAGTTCGAGAATCGCGCGCCGTGCGCCGGTCGGCAATTTCGTCTTCCGAAGCACAGGGTTTGTTGCGGGCGTCCTTCTCCTCGTCTCGTTTCCCGAGATCAAACTTTTCTTTTCGGAAATGCCCGACGGACTCGTGAATTTTCACCTGATCTTCAACGCCGTTGTCGGCCTCGCGGGACTCGGCTTTCTTCACCCCGTCGCTTGTTTTGTGGAAAAACGCCTTCCCTCCAAAGCCGTTTTTCCATCGACGGAAGTACGGCTCCTCTTCGAAGAAAACATGCTGTCCTCCACGACCGCCATTGAGCTGTCGCGTCAGGAAATTGCCAAGACGACCGACTTCCTTCTCCGACTCTGGGAGCGAATCGAAGAGCTGCTCACAAGCAATCCGCCTGCCGGCGTTCTCCTTTCCTACCACGAAGACCTGAAAATGCTCGTACGTCGTTGCCGATCGGTCGAACGCTTTCTCGACGTTCTGATCCGCAGAGGCCTCACCGCCCGCGAAGCGAGGGCCTGGCAGGGCGTCAACTCTGCCAACGACGGGCTTTACTTTTCCGTCAACATCCTCTCCGAAATCGTTTCTGCGATCGAACGGCGCAAATGCCGCGACAATTGTTTCTTCACTCCGGCCGGCCTTGCCGAACTCAAGACTCAGCACGACATCCTGGGAAGAGAACTGCGGCTCCTTGCGCGCATGCTCAAAGATCCGAAAAACACGCGTCGGGACCATAAAGCCCTTCTTTTGATGATAAAAAAACGTGATTCCGATACGTTTGCACTCGTCGCTCGACACATGGCCCGGGTAGCCAAGGGAGAGGCCGGCGCAGTCGATACAAGTACGCTCCATGTCGATCTCTTGGCGCTCTTTCGACGGTTTGAAGCCGCCATCGCCTCCGCCTCGGGCGATCTTGTTTGACGTCATCCTCCCGCCTCTCGGCAAGTCACCTCTTCCATAATGAATCGTTATGCCATGAATCGAAATTCTCCATTTTTCCGATAGCTTGGCTCCTTCAAAATGAAGCCAGGTCAATCAAGCGGATTTTCCGGACCGCTGCGGACATTCCGGCGGGAGGACGATCCAAGGAGAAAAGCGATGGCTAAGGAAATTGAAAGGAAATTCCTCGTCAAGGGCGACGGTTGGCGCCGTCTCGCCGAAGGTGTGCACTACCGTCAGGGTTATCTCAACAGCGCCAAGGAACGTACCGTCCGCATCCGCACGGTCGGCGACAAGGCCGTCATAACGGTGAAGGGGCCGACCGTCGGCGTCACGCGCATGGAATTCGAATATTCGATTCCGTACGACGACTGCGTCGCCATGCTCGACAATCTTGCCGAAAAACCGATCATTGAAAAGACCCGCTACAAGATTCCGATGGGAGACTTCGTATGGGAAATCGACGAATTCTTCGGCGTCAACGAAGGACTGATTGTCGCGGAAATCGAGCTGCCCAGCGAGGACACTCCCTTTGAGAAGCCCGATTGGATCGGAGACGAGGTCTCCGAGGATCCCCGCTATTTCAATTCAAACCTCGTCAAGCACCCCTACACCACTTGGGATCGACAATAAATCGGAGGCAGTCATGGGTGACGTATTTTCCAAGAATCAGGCCACTTCGGCCGAAGAAGCCGCAAAGATCGTGCCGCGCGCGGAATTCCGCGTCTTCGGCAAGGACGTGATCGCCGGCGTCGTGGAACACATGTGGAAGGCCAAGGCGCAACTCTTCAAGGCACGCGTAATGCCGGAAGAAACCTACATCCTGTCCAAGGCCACCAATGATGCCAACGTCAAGGTTCGAGACGGACTTCTCGACATCAAGACGAAGACGGGCGAAACGCCGGAGGGCTTCGAAATTTTCCAACCGCGCGGCAAATTCCAGTTTCCTGTTGCCAAAGCGGAACTCGAAACCATTCTCGGGCATCTCGGCGTGGATTTGCCGCTGGAAGCGGAGCGCTATACGTTTGACGAATTCTGCCGTCTCGTAAAGTCCTCCCACGAACTCGCCCTAGTCAAGGTGGAAAAGGTGCGCTACGGTTTCTCGGTAAACGGCGTCATCTGCGAATACGCCAAAGTCTGGTTCAACGGCGCACTCGTGGAGACGGCCTGCTGCGAAAGCGAGGACTACGCCGCCATGGCGGACGCAGTGAAGGCGCTCGGCATGGAAAAGAGCCCGAATGTGAACTACCTCAAGGCCGCCAAGCACGTCATCGGTTGGGATTGAGAAAACAACTGAGGCGACGATCAAGAGAATTCTTGTCTTCGTTTATTCAGGCGTCACCAAGAAATACCGCATGACGCTTCTTTCTTGGACCGTCGCCCTCGCGCGTGCACCCTACACGCAGGAAGCCCCTCCGAAGTGAACTGTCCCCAGAAAGCGAGACACTTTCTGGGGACACTTTTATGGGC
>UQTE01000031.1 GCA_900543805.1 uncultured Sutterella sp. | reverse complement strand
AAGCGCGATTCCTCCCGCGACTAAAGTCGCAGGTTTCCTCGCGAGTTTCTATGAACGACGTTGCCCTTCGGAACGGCATCGCAAACGCAGAGCCGCTTCGCCGGATGCTCAAAATCCTTGCTGAACGATCGGGCGAGCCCGTTTCCTTCTCCGCTCTTGCCAAGAGTCTGGAGACTGCGGGTTCGCGGCTCTCGAAGGCGACCGTGATCCGCTACGTGGAGTGCGCCGTGCGTGCAGGCCTTTTGCTTCCGATCGAAAACATGGCCGACCGACTTCGGCAAAAGGAAGGGCGCCGCAAGTACTGCTTCGCGGACAACGGTTTTCTCTTTCTTCTGGGACAAAACGATCGGGAGACGCTCCTCGAGAACCTGGTGGCCGTGGAGCTTATGCGCCGGCACACTGGCAAAGATTCGGTTTTCTATGTTCGAGACAAAGCGGAGATGGACTTTTATCTTCCCGGGGAAGAATGGACAGTGCAGGTCTGTGCGGATTTTCGAGAGACTTCGGAGAAGACGCGGTGCAAAATTCGTGCCTTGGAAAAAATTGCAAGGGTTCTGTCCGTGAGAAGAAGAACGGTGGTGACGCTCGACGAAGAGCGCATCGTCGAGACCGCGTCGGGGTCGGTGGAGGTGGTGCCGGCGTGGAAGTGGCTGTTGGGGATCGCCTCTTCGGCCATTGCGGCGCAGACGCGGAAAACAAGCGTTGCGAGTGTTCGTTCGGTTGGGTGCGGGTAAGGAGAAGAGGGGGCGCAAAACGAAGACGGGCGTGCCGCCCGAAGGAATGCGGCACGCCCGTGGAGAAAGGACCGGTCAGACCCGATCTCACTTGGGGGTCGGCATCTTCCACGCTTCAATGTCGTGGCAGGTGGCGCACTGGTTGGTCGACGGCTTGTGTTCGCGGTGGCAGTCAAAGCAGTTTTCCGTGCGGCCGAAGTGGTAGCTGTCGTGCACGTTGATGAGCGCGGTGTGGCGCGTTTCCTTGCCGGTCTTCGGGTTCTTAAGAACCGCTTCGAAGTTCATCGATTCGGTGGCCTTCGCGAGGGCGTCGCGGCTGTGACAGCCCGTGCAGACGTCGGTCGAAGGCGCCTTGAAGTCGCCCTTGTGGCAGGTGGTGCAGGCCACGCCCCGTTCGGCGTGCTTGGACATCTGGTCGGCGGCTTGCGCGGAGCCGAAGGCGAGCGCGAGAAACGCGGTGCAAATGAGCGTACGCATGGCGTATTCCTTACTGTTACGTCGTTGATCAGGCATGTTCGGCGGCGGCGTTTTCCCCGGCGATGAGGCCGAAGACCGAGCAGTCGGGCATGGAGCAGGCCGTCATGCGTTCCTGTCCGTGCAGACCGCCCGCTGCTTCGCCCGCCACGTAGAGGCCCGGAATGGGGTTGCCGTTCCAGTCGAGCGCCTGCGCCTTTTCGTTCGTGCGGATGCCGCCCGGGGTGTAGTTGAGACGCGGACTGATGACGATGCCGAAGAAGGGCCCCTTCATGTCGATCGGTTCGACCTTGCGTTCGGTGCGTTCAAGCGGCTTGCCGAAGGCTTCGTCGCGACCCGCGGCGACGTCGCGGTTGTAGGCCTCGAGCGTCTGCTTCACCTTGGCGGGATCGGCTCCGTAGTGCGCGGCAAGGGCTTCGATCGTGTCGAAGCGGAACATCGTGCCGTCGAGACCGTTGAGACCGTTCAGAGAACGTCCCACGCGATTGAGGTTGTGGAACTTGCCGAGCGCCTTTTCGTCGTAGATCATGAAGGGCTTCTTGTCGCCGTTCGTGAGGCGGCGCTGCAGCGTGCCGACGGCGAGTTCGTTGCGGCTCGCCCCTTCGCTCATGAAGCGCGTACCCGTGGTCGGATCAATGAGCACGCCCCAGACCATGTCTTCGGTCGGCAGGGGATAGGCGAAGCGGTAGAGCGAGAGGTGCATGGCGCGGGCGCCGGCGCGCACGAGCGTCTTCAAGGCGCCCGCCGTGGCGCCCGGGCTCGTCGTCGTGGAGACGCCGTCGAGGAAGGGCACTTCCACGGCGCGGAAGGCGCGGTCGCGGGCATAGCCGCCCGTCGCGAAAATGACGGCGCGAAGCGCGCGGATTCGGCGGGGCGTGCCCGTGCGGTTCTTTTCGTCGTCGCGCGGATCTTCGCTGAACGCGTAGTTTTCACGAACGAGAAGGCCCGCGGCGCGGTCCTTGTCGAAGAGAACTTCGTCGGCCTTGCAGGAAGTGCGAACCGTGAGGTTCTTGAGGCCGGCCATGTACTTCGTGAGGGCGGCGAGAAAACCCGCGCCGTCCCCTTCGGGGATGAGGCAGCGTTCGGCGCTGTGGCCGCCGAGCTTCAGAAGACGGCCGTCCCAACGGACGCCGCGGTCCGTGAAGAACTTTTCGACGCGCGCGGTGTTCTTCGCCATGACGAGGGCGAGTTCGTAGTTGCCCACGCCGCCCGAGACGCGGAACATGTCGCGCGCGAGCGCTTCGGGGCTGTCCTTGACGCCGCGCTTTTTCTGCTCGGGCGAACCCACGCAGGCGAAGTTGAGGCCCGAAAAGCGTGAGGTGCCGCCCGTGCGGTTGAGCTTTTCGATCATGAGCACCTTGGCGCCCTTTTCGGCGGCGGCGATGGCCGCGACGGTTCCGGCAACGCCGGAACCCACGACCACGACGTCAAAGGTTTCGTCCCAGTCGGTCGCCGCGGTGCGGGCGAGAACGGAGGGCGCGGCGGGAAGCGCGGCCGCGGCCGCGAGGAAGCGGCGTCGGGAGGTCGTCATCTTTAGTCTCCTTGCACGATGAGGGGTCGTCCATGCGGACGGAAATCCGATGACGACATTCTGATGAAGAAAGATTGCGCGGCCGTTTCGGCAAAGAGCAAAAGATTACGGAAGCGTTACAGATCAGAGGTCGCTGTAATCGTCGAGCAGGTAACCCACGCCCGAATAGCTTGCGATGACCGGTCCGACGGCGCCCGCCGCCTGCAGTTTCTTGCGGATGCGCGTAAGCGTCACGCGCAAGAGCGGAAGGTCGTCGAGCGCTTCGGGTCCCCAGACGGTGCGAAGAAGTTCCTCGTGGGTGCGGAGGTGTCCGGGTTTTTCCATGAGGCGCTGCAGGAGACGGTACTCGGTGTCGGTGAGTTTTACGTCCGCCTCGCCGAAACGGCAGATTCTCTTGGCGGGCTCCATGACGAGCGGGCCGTTCGTGAGCCGTACGGATTCGACGTTCCTGCGTCCCGCGGTGCGGCGTAGCACGGCAAGAATCCGGGCCTGCAGTTCCTCGAGCGAAAAGGGTTTCGTGAGATAGTCGTCGGCGCCGAGCGAGAAGCCGCGCATCTTGTCGACGACCTCGCCCTTGGCGGTGAGGAGAATGACCGGCACGCCGCTCACCTTGCGCACGGCCTCGAGAACTTCGAAACCGTCCTTTTCGGGCATCATCACGTCGAGAACGAGCAGGTCGGGTTTGGGATCCGCGTGCTCGAAAATTTCGAGCGCCCGGCGCCCGTCGTCGGCGGAGCAGACGTCAAAGCCGCTGCGCTCGAGATTGGCGGCGACGACGCGGCGGATCTTGCTTTCGTCGTCGGCGATGAGGATGAGGGGACGTTCGCGGAACATGATTCAGGATTCGTCGGTAAAAAGGGGAAGCCGCACGAAAATGTCGGCGCCGGGTTCGTCGTTTCGGCCGAGTGCGGTGATGGAGCCGCCGTGGGCTTCGCAGACGGCGCGGCAGATCACGAGACCAAGGCCCGTACCGCCCGAACGGCGTCGATTGCCGCGCTCCACCTGATAGAAGCGGTCGAAGATGCGCTCCCGGTCTTCGGGGCGGATGCCCACCCCGTTGTCGAGGACGTGGATGTGCACTTCGTCGCCCACCCGCGCGGCGCGCACGAGAATCTCGGGCGCTGCGTCGGGACGTGCGTACCGGGCGGAATTCGTAAAGAGATTGCTGAAAAGCTGCACGAGGCGCTCGGAGTCGCCGGGAAGACAGGCGGCGTCCTCTTCGACCTCGGTGCGAAGGGTGAAGTCATACCGGGACTTTGCCAGGCGCGCGGCCTTTCTGAGAACACTCGAGAGCGAGAGCACGCGCTTTTCAATGCGAAAGAGCCCGCCGTCGATGCGCGCGACGTCGAGCCAGTCGTTGATGAGGGACTGCAGGTGTTTCGCCGCTTCGTCGAGGTTCGTAAGGAGTTCTTCGCGGAAGTCGGGCGACCAGGCGCCGTCATCGGCGAGAAGGCTTTCGGTTTGAAGGCGAATCGCCTGCACGGGGGTTTTGAGTTCGTGCGCGACGACGCTCAGCAGACTTTCCTTGAGGGCCTCGGCCTGCGCGGCTTCCGTTCGGTCGCGAAGGAGCACGCCGCGGGCGGGTTCGCCCGGCGCCCCTTCGATCGGGAAGGCTTTGGCTTCGAGCGAGCGGCCGTTTTCCGTCCAGGCGAGTTCGGGTTTGACGTCCGGCGTTTCGGGCATCACGCGGCGAAGCACCGATTCGAATCGCTCGGCGCGGGTGGCTTCGGGACCGGGAAGGAGACGCTCCGCTTCCGGATTGGCGAGAAGAAGCGTTCCGTCCTCGCGAAAGAGAAGAACGCCTTCGCGCATGTCGCGAAAGAGGGCCGAGAGCGTCGCGTGTTGTGAGCGGAAGGCTTCGGTGCGGCGCTGCACTTCGCTTTCAAGTTCGCTGTTGAGGGTTTCGAGTTCCCGACGCTTTTCTCTCAGTCCCCGAAGGACCCGTCCCCAACGGTGCTGAACGAGTCGAAATTCTTCGGGAACGCTTACGCGGTCTTCGGGAGCGGGTTCGGTGCGTCCGCTTTCGATGTGGCGGATGAGTTTGGTGACGCCGCGGGCGAGCGTGCCCGAAACGGCCCAGACGACGGCGAGTATCAGCGCAACGAGCAGAAAGAGCGCGGCGCCCGCCTGCTGCAGGGTGCTCGTTGCCAGGTGCATGCGGTTTGCGCCGTCGCGCACGAGAACGATGTGCCAACCGTCCGCCGTACGGCTTTGGGCCAAGTAGTGCCTTTCGCCTTCGGACTGCAGTTTGTGCACGACGTTTTTGTCGGCGTCGGGACGGGTGAGAAGATCGGCGAGATCTTCCCGTACCGGAGCGAGGGCGTTCGGGTAGAGAGCGCGCCCCGTTTTGTCAAAAATGCGGAGTCGGTAGTCGCCTTCGGGGAGTTTTCGCTCGACGGCGCGGCCGAGAGCTTCGAGCTGCAGGGCCGCGGCGGCGACTCCGATTACCTCGCCCCGAGCGTTGCGGATCGCCGTGGCGAGGTTGATGATGGGACGATCCGTGGCGCCTTCGGCTTGAAAGACGTCTGAAACGAGAACGGAGCCGGCAGGAGCGGAAGCCGCACGACTGTGCCAGCGTTGTGAATGATCGACGTTGAGGTTGGAACCGCGCACGCTCTCCTTCGGTGCGAAAAGAAGACTCTTCGCCTCTTTGTCGTCGATGTGGAGGTTTTCGAAAAGTCCGTAGGTGGCGGCGATTTGCTCGAGCGAGAGCTGCAGCGTGCGCGATGCGCGCGCGGTCGTGTTGCCGTCCATGGCGACGGCGCCCATTTCCGCCGTGAGAAGGACGAAGCGTTTCGCGTCGTCGAGAGCCGTCTGCGTTTCGAGTGCGGCGCGTTCCGCCCATCGCGACTGCATTTCGTCGGAACGCGCGATTTCGTTTTGCGCCTCCCGCCACTGCAGAACGGTAAAGGCCGCAAGCGGTACGAGGCTTACGGCCAGGAGGGAGGCGGCGAGGAGCGTGCGAAACCGCATGCGCCGATCCGGGGCGGTCAGTAGGAAACCTTGACCGTCTTCACGCTCGGAAGCGCGACGCCCTTGGAGAACTTGATTCCGACCGATTCGGTGGGGGAGATCTGCAGTTCGTCGCCGTCGCGAAGCTTCGAGCCCGTGTCGATCACGTATTGCACGAGGTTTTCCAGGAACTCGTAGACGGCTTCGGGTTTGCGGGCGGAGCCGAGGATTTCGATTTCCGGGTGCCCGAACTGATCGAGCCCCGCGGTGTAGGCGCCCGTTTCTCCGTCGTTTTCATAGAGACCGAGATAGACGAGGTTGGCAAGCGGCAGTTCGCCCTTGCCGAGCACGGCGGAGGCGTTGCGGTATTTCGTCGGTTCGATGAGGGTGTGGGCACCCGCGACGGCGAGCGTTCCCGGACGTAGGGTCAAGGTCGAGAGAACCTTGACGAGCGTC
This sequence comes from uncultured Sutterella sp., assembly GCA_900543805.1. Classification (GTDB taxonomy): domain Bacteria; phylum Pseudomonadota; class Gammaproteobacteria; order Burkholderiales; family Burkholderiaceae_F; genus Sutterella; species Sutterella merdavium. Next base: position 16,188 of record UQTE01000031.1, on the reverse strand, counting down.
GAGGCGGCCGCTTTCTGCGTGGCGGTCTTCGGGACGATGATGACGCGGATCGTACTCTTTGCGCGCTGCAGAGCCGAGACGGCGTCCCAACCTTGGGCGGTTTCGGCCGCCCAGGCGACGTCCTCGCGGTCGGCGGGATTCGCGCCCGATTCCATCATGACGAGCGAGCCTTCGGACTCGAAGACGGTCGATTCGTCGAGGATGTTGAGAAGGACGGGCAGGCCCCAGTCGGCGGTGAAGTCCTTCGCGAAGGCGTTGAGGTCCTCATGTTCAACCTCGTAGAGCACTTCCCCGGCAAGCGGAATCACGGACACCTGGGGTTTCAGGAAGAAAGCATGCGAAGTCACAGTCACTCTCCGAGCCAACGGCGGAACACGAGGCTCGTGTTGATGCCGCCGAAAGCGAAGTTGTTGCTCATAATGACATTTTGCTCCAAAGAGCGGACGGCATCACGCACGTATTGCAAATTTGCGCAGGCCGGGTCGGGCTCCTTGAGATTGAGAATGGGAGAGACAAAGCCCTCCTCCATGGACCGCAGAGCGAAGATCGCTTCGAGCGCCCCGCAGGCGCCGAGCGTGTGCCCCATGTGCCCCTTGTAGGTGGTGTAGGGAACGCGGTCGCCGAAGACCCGCGCCGTGGCGTGGGATTCCGCGACGTCGCCGCGGTCGGTGGCGGTGCCGTGACCGTTGACGCAGTCGACTTCTTCAGGACGAATCCCCGCGTCGGCAAGCGCAAGCTCCATGGCGCGGCCCATTTGTTCGCTCTGCGGCGTCGTGATGTGCACGCCGTCGGAATTTTCCCCGAAGCCGAGCACTTCGGCGTAGATCCTGGCCCCGCGCGCCTTGGCGTGCGAGAGGCTCTCGAGAACGAGGGTCCCCGCGCCTTCACCCACGACGAGGCCGTCGCGGTCCTTGTCGAAGGGGCGAGGCGTCTGTTCGGGCGTGTCGTTGTAGCGGCAGGAGGTCGCAAAGAGCGTGTCGAAGATCGCGGCGTCGGTGGCGTCGAGCTCTTCGGAGCCCCCGGCGATCATCACCTTTTGCTTTCCGTAGCGGATCGCCTCATAGGCCATGCCGATCCCCTGCGAGCCCGACGTGCAGGCGGAGCTCGTCGGGATGATGCGGCCCTTGAGGCCGAAGTAGATCCCGATGTTGACGGCCGCCGTGTGGCTCATCATGCGCACGTACGTGGTCGCCGTGATGCCGCGGCAGGTCTTCGTGAGAATGAGGTTGGCGAGTTCCGCCACGGCCGCGGGCTGGCCCGCGGACGACCCGTAGGCGACGCCGCAGTCGCCCGACGTGAGGACGGGGTGGCCGAGAAGGCCCGCGTCAACGAGCGCGTCGTAGCTCGCCTTCACGGCCATGAGGGCGACGCGCCCCATGGCGCGGGTGCGTTTGCGGGAAAAGAGTTCCGGATCGAGCGAGTAGGGCGCGACCGGGGCGGCGACGCGGGTGTTGAGGTCCGTCTCGTCCCAGTCCGTCATGTGGCGAACGGCGCTGCGTTTTTCATAAAGGGCTTCGCGCACGGTCGGCCAGTCGTTGCCCAAGGGCGAGAGAAAGCCCATGCCGGTGATGACGACGCGTTCCATCAGAGACCTCCGGAGACGGGGATGACGCTTCGCGTGACGTAGGAGGCGTCTTCCGACAGAAGGAAGCGCACGACCGCGGCCACTTCTTCGGGACGGCCCGCGCGGCGCATCGGAATGAAGGGGAGAATGCGCTCGCGCTCTTCGTCCGACACCATGCTCGTGTCGATGAGGCCGGGCGCCACGGCGTTCACCGTGATCCCGCGGCTCGCGAGTTCCATAGCGAGCGCCTTGGCGGCTCCGATCAAGCCCGCCTTCGCGGCCGAGTAGTTCGTCTGACCGCGCGTGCCGTAGAGGCCGCTTACGCTGCTCATGACGACGACGCGGCCGCGGCGCTTGCGGCACATGGGAAGCAGAACGGGTTTTAGGACATTGTAGAAGGCGTCGAGGTCGGTTTTGAGAACCGAATCCCAGTCGTCCTCTTCAAGCCCCACGAGCGGGGCGTCGCGGTGGATGCCGGCGTTCAGAACCACGCCCCAGTAGGCGCCGTGGGCTTCGCAGTCGGCGGCGAGCGTTTCGCGCGCGGCTTCGCGGTCGGTCACGTCGAAGGTGAGAAGACGGGCGTTTCGGTCCTTGGCTTCGATTTCGCGGCAGACTTCTTCCGCCTGCGCCTGGGAGGCGCGGCAGTGCACGACGACGTCGTAGCCCGCATCGGCAAGGGAGAGCGCGACGGCGCGCCCGATCCCGCGGGAGCTTCCCGTCACGAGAACGGTTCGCGAAGAGGCTGTATCGGACATGGATGAAAGAGGTTCGTGAAAGGGAAGGAAGATTGTAGCAAGGTTTCGCTTTTTTCCTCCAAACATCCGAGAGGGCTTCCGTGCGGACGAATGCGATTCGGTAGAATGCCAGAGAGATGCGGAGACACGGAAGCGGGCGCCGTCGCGTGCCTGCTGCCGGACATCCGTCACGTCCGAAGGACGAAGAAACAAAGACCTCTCTTTGCCTTCGTTGCCCCTTTCTTTTATTTGTTTCTATAGAGCCATCCCATGACAAACAAGTTTGCAGGAACCCAAACCGAAAAGAACCTCTGGGCCGCTTTTGCCGGTGAATCCCAGGCCCGCAACAAGTACGACTACTTTGCCGGCGTCGCCCGCAAGGAAGGTTATCAGCAGATCGCCGAACTCTTCATGGAAACGGCCATGAACGAGCGTCAGCACGCCAAGATCTGGTTCAAGCACCTCGAAGGTCTCGGCGACACGGCCGCCAACCTCAAGGCCGCCGCCGAAGGCGAAAATTACGAATGGACGGACATGTACGAAGGCTTCGCCGAAACCGCCGAAAAGGAAGGTTTCCCCGAACTCGCCGAGCAGTTCCGTGCCGTCGGCGCCATCGAAAAGGCCCACGAAGAACGCTACCTCAAGCTTCTCAACAACATCGAAATGAAGCGAGTCTTCGAAAAGAGCGAAGAAGTCATGTGGCAGTGCCGCGAATGCGGTCACCTCGTGATCGGCAAGCAGGCTCCGGAAATCTGCCCGGTCTGCGCCCATCCGCAGAGCTATCAGCAGGTCCGCGCTGAAAACTACTGATGAAGGAGATGGGACCGCCGCCTAGGGCGGACGTCCCGAACGCCGGGCGGCGACGCCCGGCAACCTTCCCGCGAAAAGGTCGAGATTCCCGCGTCGGAACTCGGCCTTTTCCTCATTTTGGCCGGCTCTCTTTCGTGGAATACTTGTCGGTGACCCACCCGGGACGAGCGTCTCGGGAACCCCAACATCTTGCTGAAAAGAAGGAGAGCAAACATGGTGGATCGCATTTTGCGCGGCGGCCGGGTCGTCGACCCGAAAAACGGCCTTGACGGCGTCGCGGACGTGGTGATCGAAAACGGACGGATCGCGGCCGTCACCCTGCATTACGAGGGACACGCACCCGAGGAAACCGACTGCACGGGTCTCGTGGTGTGCCCGGGGCTCGTCGACTCGCACCTGCACCTCGGAAGCGTCTTCGGTTCGCCCTACGGGATGCGCATGGCGGCGCTCTCGGGCGTGACGACCTGCCTTGACATGGCGGGGCCGCTCTCGGACGTTCTTCATTACGCGCCCGAAACGGGCTGCGGCATTCACGCCGCGGTCCTCGAAGGGTTCGACCCGAAGGCGCGCTTCGGCACCGACAAGCCCACGCGCGACGAACTCGGCGTCTTCGTGGAAGAGTCGCTCGCGGCGGGCGCCGTGGGCGTGAAGATCATGGGCGGCCACTGGCCGCTGCCGCTCGAAACGAGCAGCGAACTCATCCGCGTCGCGAACGAACGCGACGCCTACGTCGCCTGGCACGCGGGCAGCACGACGGCGGGCTCGAACCTTCTCGGCATGCGCGAGACGATCGAGGCGGCCGGGACGGAAAAGCTCCATCTCGCCCACATCAACGCGTACTGCCGCGGACGCGTGAAGTCCGTCGAAGAGGAAACGGCCGAGGCGATCGAACTCCTCAAGACCCATCCCAACATCTGGTGCGAATCCTACGTGAGCCCAATGAACGGGACGATCCTCACCTGTGATGCCGAGGGCGTTGTGATCGATCATGTGACGCGCAACTGCCTCGCCACCTTCGGGCGCACGCCCGACAAGGCAGGGATGATCGAAGCCTTCCGTCACGGGGAAGTGCAGGCGATCGTCGAACGCGACGGCGTCTCGGTGCTCGTCGGAGGCGAAGAGGGGCTGGCTCTCTGGCTCAAGGCCGAAACCGCCACGGCGGGGAGCTTCCCGGTGAACCCCGCGACGAGCCGCTTCCTCCTTGCGCAGGCGAAGCGCGAAGACGGGAGTTTCGTCGTCGACGCGATCGGCACGGACGGCGGTTGCATTCCGCGCAACGTCCTTTTGTCGGTCGGGCTTTCGCTCGTGAGGTTCGGGGCGCTGACGCTCACGGAATTCGTGCAGAAAACGAGCTTGAATCCCGCGCGTCATCTGCGCCTCGCGGACCGCGGTCACCTCTCGGAAGGCGCCGCCGCGGACGTCACGGTCTTTGACTTCGAGCGTCAGAAGGCCGTCGAAACGATCGCCGACGGCAATACCGTCATGAAGGACGGTAAGCTCGTCGGTCGCGGCGTCACCTTCATCACGACGGAACGCGGCCGCGCGGCCTTGGAAAAGCAGGGCTTTGCGACGCTCACCGTCGACTATTCGGGTCCCGAACCCGAACGCCTCCCGGCGCTCTAATCGCAAAACGGTTGCGAAACCTACGGGCGAAGGACTCTCCAGAGGAGGGCCTTCGCCCGATTTGCTTTGCAAGGGAGGACAAGACGTTTCTCTTCACAAGACAGGTTTCCGTGGAAGGGCAAATTGTTACGCTGACTTAGGAAACCCTAAGTTTCGGCAAGCCCTTCCCTAAGTTTCGGGTGAGACAATGACGATGCAGGGAGAGGGAAAGCCTCTCCGACACACACAGCAAACCAGGAAAGGAGCCCGTTATGACGAAAAAGTTGATTCTCTCCGCTCTCGCCGCTTCCGCTCTCGCATTCGCCACGCTTTCCTACGCGGCTCCGGGCACGGCTCCGAGCGAACCCGCCTCCGCGACGCAGGTCGCCGCCAAGATCGACATGACTGCGGCGCTCAAGGCCGCTCAGGAGAAGTTCCCCGAAGCGAGCGCTCTGTCGGCGTCGCTCCACGGCACGCGCGGCTACGGTCTCGTTTGGGACGTCCGCATGGAAGCGAAGGACGGCTCGATGGTCCGCGTCTTCGTGAGTCCTGAAGACGGCTCGATCGTCGCTTCCGACAACTTCGGCATCCGCGAACGTGCGCCGCGTTATGAACGCGGTCCCGGCTACGAGCGCGGTCCGGGTTACGGCTACGGCCCGCGCGGCGGCCGAGGGATGAACCCCGATTGCCCGTATTACGGTGAAGGCCCCGGCTACGGTCCGGGCTGCGGGATGGGCATGAACCCCGACTGCCCGTACTACGGTGAAGGCCGTCCGCATCATCGCGGCGGTTGGGGCCACGGTCGCCGTCACGGCGGTTGGTGCTGGTTCTGACCGGTTTTCCTGAAGGCTTAGAACGCCTTCCGGGGTCTCTGAAAGAAAGGTGAGGGCGCTGCGGGAACGCTTCCTGCGGCGCCCGAATTTTTGCCTCGCGCCGGTTACAAAGAAAACACGCTTTTCGCTTGCATATTTTGCGTGCGGGAGATAGTATGTTATCGACATATGTCGATAACTCTCACTTTCAAGGAGCCGCCTTCATGCCGAGACCCTGCCGTTGCCGACGCGTCTGTTCCGAGCCGCTCGTGGACGTCTTCGGACCCGCTTCCGAGCCGGACGCCGGAGGCGTCCCTCCCGTCGTTTTGCTCGTGGAGGAGTACGAAGCCCTGCGGATCATGGACTACGAAGGACGAACGCACGAGCAGTGCGCCGCGCAGATGCGGGTCTCCCGCACGACCGTGACGGAAATCTACGAGCGCGCCCGGCACAAGGTCGCCGACGCCCTCGTCAACGGCCGCACGCTCGTGATCCGGGGCGGCAACTACGAGGTCTGCGAAGGCGCGTGCGCGCATGAATGCGCGGGCCGCTGCCGCTGGAAATACGGAGAGCTCGCTTCGGCACTCGAAAACCTTTTAGGAGACGAAATCATGAGAATCGCAATCCCCGTCAAGAACGAAAACATCTATCAGCACTTCGGCATGGCCTCGACCTTCAAGGTCTACGACATTGAAGAAAAGCGCGTCGTCAACACCTTCTTCATCGAATCTGCGGGCACCGGTCACGGCGCCAAGGTCGGTCCCCTCGTTGACAATCAGGTCGACTGCGTCATCTGCGGCGGCATCGGCGAAGGGGCCGTCGGCCAGCTCTCCGGCGCGGGCATTTTCCTCATCGCCGGCGTGAGCGGCGATGCGGACGAAGCGGTCGAAGCGGCGCTCTCTCATTCGCTCAAGAGCGATCTCGCGGCCGCGGCGGCGAAGAGCCGTCATCAGTACCGTCATCAGCACGGCCGCGGCGGCGAAGGCTGCGGTTGCGGCGGACACGGCGGACACGGCGAAGGCGGCTGCGGCTGCGGCGGTCACGGACACGGTGAAGGCGGTTGCGGCTGCGGCGGTCACGGTCACGGCGAAGGCGAATGCGGCTGCGGCGGCCACGGTCACGGCGAAGGCGAATGCGGTTGCGGCGGCCACGGCCACGGTGAAGGCCATGGCGCAGGTTGCGGCTGCGGCGGTCACGGTCATGGCCAGGGCCGCGGTCGCGGTCAGGGCGGCGGTTGCGGCTGCGGTCGCCACGGCGCCTGACGACAGGGCAAAAAAGAGGGAGCCCGATACGGGCTCCCAATCTTCCAAGGCTTCGTTCGGACATTCCGCGAAGCCTTTTCGTTTGTGCGGTTTATTTCGCGGGTTTCACGCAGCGCTCGATCGCGAGGTACTTCGCGAGTTCCTCGTCCCCCGCCTTCTTGGCGAAGTCCGAGGGCGAGAGGCCCGACGTCGTGCAGTAGTTGCGGTAGGCCCCGGCGCGAAGAAGCGTGAGGATGACGCTTCGCGAGGGAAGGCGCGCCGCCATGTGCAGCGGCGTGACGCCCTGGTTCGTGCGCACGTTCGGGTCGGCGCCGAGCGAAAGAAGTTTCTTCACGTATTCGTCGTTGCCCTGGGTCGCGGCATAGTGAAGCGCCGACCACCCGTGGCGTTCGTTCGGGAGGCCGCCGCGCTCGAGAATCGTCTCCATCGCCTTGTCGTTCGCCTTGAAGACGGCGAGCATGAGGGGCGATTCGCCGAAGCGGTTGCGCTTCGTGACGTCCACGTCTTCGAGACCGAGAAGATAGTCGATCGAGCGCTTGCTCTCGGCCCTCAGGGCGAGGGTGAGCAGCGTGTCGCCTTCGGGGAGAATGAGGTCGGCCGTGCCTGCGACGAGGATCGAGGCCTTGAGGGACGACACGTCGTCACTCAGAAGGGCCGTCTGCATCTTGGGGGCTTCGGCCTTGAGGACGTCGGCGCGCGAAGTCGAACCCGCCGCCAGGGACGCCGGGTTCACGTCGGCGGCCAGGACGGCCGACGCGGACGCGAGCGGCAGAAGAAGCGAGAGCGAAAGCAAAAGGGAAAGGCCTTTCAAAGTTATTCTCCCAAAAGAGTGCGCGGAAGGTCGAAGAGCCGCACGGCGTTTTCCGTCGTGACGCGGGCGGCCGTTTCGGCGTCCGTGTCGTGCAGTTCCGCATGAAGACGGGCGAGCCATTCTACGTGAAGCGGTTCGGCGCGCTTTCCGCGGAAGGGGACGGGGGCCATGTAGGGGCAGTCCGTCTCGAGCAGAAGGCGCGTAAGCGGCACCGAGCGAGCCACTTCTCGTAGCGCGTCGTTGCGCTTGAACGTGAGGTTTCCCGTGAAGCTCACGTGGCCGCCCAGGTCGACCGCCCGTCGGGCTTCATCGATGGTACCGCAAAAGCAGTGCATGACGAAGCCCGTGTCGCCCGCGTGTTCGGCCTCGAGAATGTCGAGGGCCGCGCCTTCGGCGTCGCGGGCGTGGATGATGAGGGGCTTTTTCGCGATTCGGGCCGCACGGATGTGTTTGCGGAAGCGTTCGCGCTGCCAGTCCAAGGGTTCCTTGCACCAGTAAAAGTCCAGTCCCGTCTCGCCCACGGCCTTGAACTGCGGGTGCGAGGCGACGCGGGCGATCTCTTCTTCGCTTGCTTCGCGGTGGTCGGGGTATTCCGGGTGCACGGCCCAGGCGCCGAAGAGAAAGCCCGGGTGCGCCTCGACGATTTCGATCGTCTTCGGAAGGTCTTCGTCGTTGCAGGCGATGACCATGGCGCCCGCCATGCCGCCCGCGCGCATGCGGGCGATGACGTCCTCCCGGTCTTCGTCGAAGGCCGGGTCGTTGAGGTGGGAGTGCGAATCAAAAAGAATCATCAAAGGACCTTTCGGTCGAATTCCGCGCGGCGCCGTCCCGCCCAGTAAAGCGAAAGCGAGCCGTAGAGAAGAATCAAAAGAAGAAGGTGCGTCATTCGAGGCAGCAGATCCGCCGTCGAGGCCGCGTCCTGGCCGGCCGCGACGAGTCCGAGGATTGCCGGCGTGCTCGGGATGAAGGCCGCGATGAAGTGGACGATCGGGACGCTGATCGCTTCCGTCGGCCAGATGATTCCCGACATGAAGAGAACCGGCGCCGAAATGACGACGACGGCCGGAGCCGCGTACGCGTTGTCGTTGAGCACAAGAGCGACGAAGAATCCGAAGAGCGCGATCGCCGCCGCGTAGAGAACGCACAAAAGCGCCACGCCCGAAGGATTGCCGAGCGTTCCGTATTCGTGAATCGAAAAGTCGACGACCACCATGTAGGCAAGCCACAAAAGAGCGATCACGAAGAAGACCGTGAAGAGCGCGAGTCCTTCATAAGAGGGCCGGGCGAGAATGCGCTTCAGAAACGCGGGCCGGCGTCCGAGCCACCCGCCCACGCTCACCGTGATTCCCATGAGAAGGACCGCCTGAACGATGAGAGGCCCGACGGCGGGGACCGTGTAGTTGCCGTAGCCCGAAATCTCGTTGAAGCGGTACCGAACCAACAGATCTGGCGCAGCGTTCGCCTGCGAGAGAAGCGTCGAAGACGGGAGCCCCGCGGTCGAAAGAGGGGCCGCGTCCAAGGTGAGCCCCGCGTCCGTGACGATGCCCGCAAGCGCCGCCTGTACGGCGCGGCCCTTCACCGGGAAGGCGCCGTTGGCAAGGACGTGGACGGTCGCGTTTTCCCCGCGGGCCTGATGTTTTTCGAGGTCCTTCGGGATCGTTACGACCACGTCCACTTCCTGTGCGCGAAGCGCCGCGATCGCCTCGCCCGCGTCGGGCGTGCGAAGCCGCACGTCAAAGACGGGAGAAGCCTCCATGGCGGATCCGAGGCGGCGGGAGGCGGCCGTCGCGTCCTCGTCGACAACGGCGACGGGGACGAACTGAATCTGCTGATTCATGTAGGGCCAGGCGTAGAAAACGAGGTAAAAGGCCGTTGCGCCCGCGAGAATCAGGAAGGTGTCGCGCGAGAAGACCGTTTTCTTTACGAGGAAGGACGCAAAGCCCCAAAAGCCCGAAGGACCCGATTCGTCGGGCGCGTCCGTCTTCTTTTCCTCGGCCTTCGCCCAAAGGCTCGAGCGGAAGGTGAGAAGACCGAGTCCGGCGAGGCCGGTGAGCGCGGCGAAACCCGCGAGCCAGGCGATTTCCTTCCAGCCCGCAAAACCGTCTGCGGCGAGAATCCATTCGTTCGCCTGGGCCTTGAGGTAGTGCGTGAGCGGGAGAAACTCGGCGAGAAGCTTCGCTCCCGGCGTCATCGATTCGATCGGGTAGGAAAAGCCCGTGAAGGGGAAGGTCGGGGCGAGAAGGCAGATGACCGACGAGATGGCGATCACCCAGCTCATGCCGAAGGCCGAGAAGAAAAGCGCAAGGCCGGCCGAACACAAGACAAGCAGGTGCGTCGCAAGGAGCCACTTCCACCAGGCGCCGGCAACGCCCCAGCCGAGCCAACCCGAGAAGACGGCGACCCAGAGGGCGCCCCCGAGCGTAAAGAGAATCGTCCAGGGAAGGAGTTCACCGAGAAAGCCCGCGGCGACCCGGTTTTCGTGCGCGGCGCGCCAGGCGCGGTGGCAGCCTTGGCGCCAGGATCGCACGATGACGCCGCAGAAGGTGAGGGCCGCCGCGAGAGCGACGAGCCCCGGGACGATCGCGGAGGGGATGTAGGCGCCGAAGTTGAAGGCGGCGTTCCCGAGAAAGTAGACGTCGGGGAGCGTGACGCGCAAGCGCCTGGCGTTCTCTTCGATCGTTCCGCCCGTCATCGTGAGGCGCTGTGCGGCGGAGGCGGCCTTCATCGCGGCCAAGGCCGACTTGAGGTCGACTTCGAGGACGGTGCCCACGGCGTAATAGCTCTTGTTGAAGTCGACGACGACGGGGGCGCCCCGTCCCGATAGACGGTCCTTTTCAAAGCCCGCGGGAATCGTGAGGGTCGCGTAGGTGTGCGTCGCGCGCAGCGCTCGGTCCGCCTCGCGTCCGTCCGCAAAGGGGCGAAGCTCCATCGAGGGGAGGGCCGAGAGCGTCGAAATCACCTCGCGCGACATTGCCGAGTGGTCTTCGTCGACGACGCCCACGGGAAGCCGCAGGACGAGGCCCTGCGCAAAAACCGCCATGAGAAGCCCGCACCAGAGCGCCGGAAGCGCCAGGGCCGTGAGCCACTCCCAGGGGCGCTTCGGGATCGAGCGGGCTTCCTCCCAAGCCGAGCGGAAAAGAATGCGGAAAAATTCGTTCACTTACTTCGCGTTCCGTTCAAGAATGACGCTCATTCCCGGGCGAAGTCCTTCAACGCCCGCTTCGGGACGCAGGCGAACTTCGAAGGTTCGCAGATCGTATCCGCTCGTCTGACGGGTGGCGCGCCAGGTGGCGTAGTCGCCGCGCGGATTCACCCAGTAAACGGTCATCTTCACGTCCCGTCCGATGGCGGGCACCTTGGCGGTGACTTCGGTTCCGACGGCAAGATTCGGCAGTTCGTCCTCGCGCACGTTGAAGACGGCCCAGCTGTCGTCGAGGTCGGTGACGAGCACGATCGGAAAGCCCGCGGGCGCGATTTCGCCCGGTTCCATCACGACGCGCGTGACTTCGCCCGAGACGGGCGAGCGCACGTCCTTTTCGCTTACGAGCGACGTCACTTCCGACACGCCTCCCCGGGCCTGTTCGGCCAGGGCGTGGGCCGCTTCCTTTTCCTGACGGCGGGCGCCTTCTTCGAGGGCCGAGAGCTGCGCTTCGGCCGCCTTGACGGTCTCTTCGGCGTTGCGTAGCTGCGCGCGCATTTCGTCGTGACGCTGTGCAGGCAGGAGCCCGTCCTTGTAGAGACTGTCGATGCGTTGCCAGGACTTTCTCGCAAGGTCGCGTGCGGCGCGGGCGCGCGAGAGGTCGGCTCGCGCGGCGTCGATCTGCTGCGAGCGTGCGCCTTCGTCGGCAAGCGACGCACGCGCAAGCGCCGCGCGTTCAACGGCGCGGACCTGTTCGAGCTTCGCTTCGACTTCGGGAATCGCGATCGTCGCGACGACTTCGCCCGCCTTCACGAGCGATCCTTCGGCGACGGAGAGGTCCGCCACGCGTCCGGGAACCTTCGCCGAGACGGAAAGGGTCTTCGCGTCCATGGTGCCCACGAGCGGCGGTACGGCCGGGTGTTCGGCGTCCCACCAGCCTTTTCCCACGATCGCGAGAATCGCGGCCGTCGCGAGAAGACCCACGGCGAGCGGAAGACGGGAGGGAGTTTGTTCTTGATTCTGTCGTTCGGTCATGATGTTACGGAGTCACAACGAGGTCGGAGCGGGAAAGCGAGGCGAGAAAGCCCGGCATGTCGCCGGAGGCGGCATGGAGCATCGCCCAGCTCACGACGAATTTGTAGGCGGCGCCGCGGCGCGCGATTTCGGCGCCCGTCAGCTGCGAGCGGGCCGTGTTGAGGTCAAGCGCCGTCGAAAGCCCTTCGGCGAAGCTCTTTTCGCGAAGACGCAGGTTTTCTCGGGCGAGCGCCACGGTGCTCTCGGTGAGGCGGTATTCGTGGCGCGCTTCGGTGACGCGCAAGTAGGCCACCTCGACGGCATTCTTCAGGGCGTTTTCAACTTCCGAATGGGCGGCGTCCGCCTTCGTGACGAGCGCTTCGGCGGCGCGCAGGCTCGCGCGGCGGTCCGACTGGCTCCAGAGCGTGAATGTGACGCCGATCCCCGCGATCCAGTCGGGTTCCGGCAAAGTCAGATAATGCTTGATGAGGTTTTTCTGGCCGTAGGCAAAAAGCTTCGGATGGAAGGCCCCTTCGGCCGCCTTCACGCCTTCGAGCGCCTGATTGCGCTGCGCGCGCACGCCCGTCAACTGCGGGTTGAGGCGAAGCGCCTTTTCGGTCCAGTCGGTGAGCGTGCCGAGGTCGCCGTCGATCACGAAGAGCGGTGTTCTCAGTTCCGGAATCTCGTCCGTCTTGAGCAGGTGTCCGAGTTCGGTTTCGGCGACGCGCCGGTTCGTCTGGGCGACCACGAGTTCGCGCTTCGCGGTGTCTCGCGAGACTTCAACCGTCATGCGCTCGATCGGGGCGATGACGCCTCTTTCCTCAAAGCGCTTCGCTCGGGCGAGCGATTCCTCTTCGTCCTCGAGCATCTGCGAACGAAGGGCTTCGACGGAGCGCGCCAACTGCACGCCCCAGTACTTGGCGGCGAGTTCCGTGTCGAGCGTCTGCTCGGTCGCGTCGCGTTCCGCGCGGCTTTGCGTCACCTTGTGGCGAAGCGCCTCCTGCTTGGCCGTGATCATGCCGCCCGTGTAGAGGGGCCAGACCATGTTGAGGGAGGCGCGGGGACCGCCGATGTCCTCCTTCATGCCGATGTCGAAACTTCCGGGTATGTTGAATTGAGGAGGTAGAGGCAGACCGGACAGCGGGTTGTCAAAACTCATCTCGACCGTTTTCGAGCCCCAGACCTGCATGGCGGAGAGATCGACCTGCGGACCGTCCATGGCGCGGGCGGCCTCCTCCTTGTTTTGATCGTGCGCGATCTGGGCGTCCCCGATGCGAAGGCGGTCGGAGGTGCCGTGCAGACGCGTGCGCGCATCGTCGAAACTCAACGGCGCCTCGGTCTTCTGCGGCTGCGCCGCGGTTTTCTGCGCGGTCGGGGCCGAAGGCTCCGCCGCCGCAGCGCCGGCACTCAGAAGAGCCGCGCAGGCGAGGAGTCCGACTTGGGAAATCAAAGGGAAAAACGGCATGAATGACGCGGTTCCGAATTCTGTGGGATGAATGTTGGATTGTAGAGAATCAATCGTCCGTTTGGGTGACGCGTCCGTCGAATCTCAATCGATGCGCGCTTGCCAAACGTTAAGGAGCGGAGGGGAAGCCGGACGGTTTCGAAGCTTTCGGCGAGACTGAAAGACGTACCGTCGTTTTCGCAAAAGAGGCGCATCCGCTTTATTTTCTTCTGCGGACGGGCGGCGCGCGGATTTTTACGAAGCCCGGTTTCCGTATTCGCCTCGGTACGACCCGTGTCGGCCCGGCTCGGAAAACCGTTCGATGTTCAGGAAGATCTTCGCGACAAAGAGCCGGATCATCGAAGTTTTCTCAAGACGTGCCGCCGAAGATCCCTGTGACGGTTCGTTGGGGAGACGGAACAAAAGTCCGCGAGATGATCGAACTCTCCAAGGAAGCCGGCATCGGCCGCCGAAGCCTTTGTCGGGCGCTTTCGGCCTGCAGAGCCCGTTGTCAGCCGTTCTTCAGGCCGGATCCCGCGGCCGACCGAGCCGTACGGTCCCGATTCCTTTTGTAATAGATTGTCGAACCTGTGTTGGAAAGGGCGGGTGAGACGTGTTATCGTTTTCGCAAAAGAGGCGCATTCGCTTTTTCTTCGTCCGCGGACGGCGGACGGACGGCGCGCCCTTTTCGAGGAGAAGTGCCTTGAAATACAACGACATTTACACCGAAACGCCGGCGCACGCCGATACGCTCGCTAACCTCGGGCCGCTCGCTCCGCTTGCCGGCAAATGGTATGGAGAGGACGGCGTCGACACCCACCCCGAAGCGGAGGGCCCCGTCGCGGAGCCCTATCACGAAACGTGGACCTTCGAAGTGATCGACGCGCAGAACAACGGTCCGCAGGTATTTTACGGTCTGCGCTATCACGTCTACATCACGAAGCCGGGCGAACTCAACGCCTTCCACGATCAGGTGGGCTATCTCCTATGGGAGCCCGAAACGAAGAAGATCTACATGACGCTCGCGATTCCGCGCGGTCAGATCGCGATGGCTGAAGGCACGGCCGAGCCCGGTGCCAAGACCATCACGCTTCGCGCCGAGCGCGGAAACCTCGTGAACGGCATCTGCTCGAACCCCTTCCTGGAAGAAGCCTTCAATACGAAGAGCTGGGAGATTCAGTTCCGCTTCAATCCCGACGGAACCTTCGACTACGAACAGGTGACGATCCTCGTCATTCCGGGCGTCAAGGGCGAATTTGAGCACACCGACACGAACCACCTGCACATGATCGAGGCGGCGCGTCCGAATCCGGCGATGATCATGGAAGGTTTGATGAACCGCAATCCTCAATAAAACAATGGGCGCTGCGCTGTCCGCGCCGACATCCGGAACGCCGAAGCCCGCCGCGGGACCGAACCGCGGCGGGCTTTTACACTATTCCGATTTGAGGAGCGAACGTCTTATTCGCTCTTGCAGCAGCAGTCTTCCTTCATGGCGCGCAGGAACCAGAGCTGCTTGGCGTAGCCTTCGAGGTAACCTTCCATAAGGGCCTGCACCTGGAAGTCGTCGGCTTCGGCCGCGTTCTTGCGGATTTCCAGCGCCAGGTCGCGCATGAGCTTCATGTCGGCTTCGACGCCCGCGAGGACTTCGGCGACCGTGTAGGCGCGGCTTTCGACTTCCTTGAGCGTGGCGGCGGCCTGGTATTCGGCCGAGGTGACGAGCGGCATTTCACCGCGCATCTTGAGAACTTCGGCGACGGCGTCGAACTGATCGAACGCTTCGTCGTAGAGCTTTTCGGTCCATTCGTGCACCGACACGAACATGCGGCCCGTGACGTTCCAGTGGTAGTTGTGGAGCTTCAGCTGCCAGAGGGCGAGATTCGCGAGATAGGTGTTGAGAAGCTTCGTCATGATTTGTACTCCTTGCGGATTCTTTGACGTATCCGCCTAAATAGTTTTTGTTAAACACTCATTGTGTTTCGTTAGGTAAATACTAACCTATCAAAGCATAGAAAGCAATAGATAATCATTATTAATTATCTATGTCGGGAAGAGCTTTGCTCAATCGTCGGGACGGCGTTCTCGACGGCGCCCGGAAAAAGCGCTAGTCTGAGCGAACGTTTTTCAACTGATAAGGAGCATGTCATGCCGTACGTGCACATTCGGCTTACCGGCGGGCGGGAAGCGCCCACGCGTGCGCAAAAGGCGCAGCTCATCGAGGGCGTCACGAAACTCCTGGCCGAGACCCTCGGGAAGAACCCCGCGACGACCGTCGTGACGATCGAGGAAGTCCCGATGGAGAACTGGGGCATAGGCGGAAAGCCGGTCGATGTGATCCGGGCGGAAAAGGAGGCGGCGGTACGGAAGAACTGAATTCAGAATTTCTTATGGAGAAACACGAAGGGCGGTTGCCGAACGGTCGGTCTTTCGCAAGGGACGGCCGGACGGGGTCGCCTTTTGCTTTTCGAGGTCGAAATGAGAAGAAAAAGAAACCGCAGACGTTGAAAAGACGTCTGCGGTCCGAGAGGGACGCGCCGCACGGAAGAGGATCGCGCGGCGCGGCCAAAGGCGGGGATGCGTTCGAAAGCGATCAGGGCATCTTGAAGTTGAACTGGTGACATTGGTCGCAAAAATTCGTGCTTTCGCCGTGCATCATGTGGCAATTGACGCATTCGAGCGTGTTGCCGTAGTGGGGCGAAACGTGCGGGTTCGTGGGCTTGACGTTCTTCGTCTTTTCCACGAGGGCTTCGATCTGATGGCAGCCCGTGCAGGCTTCCATCGGGGGTTCGGAGGGCGTCGCCTGACCGGCGTGGCAGGTTTCGCATTTGAAGCCGAGCTTGGCGTGGCGGTCGGCGAGGTTTTCGGCGGCGTAGACCGAGGAAACCGCGAAGAGAGCGGCGACGAGCGCTGCGAGGATCGGGGTCTTTTTCATGATGAAGGATCTTGGAGAACGGGATTGGAGACCAAACGAGCCGCCCGGAGCGGTCTCCGGACGG
>UQTE01000030.1 GCA_900543805.1 uncultured Sutterella sp. | reverse complement strand
AGACGCAACTAACCATAAAAGGAGCGGCGCTTCCTCCCCTGCATGAATGCAGGGGTTTCCGCGCCGAAATCATCTATGAAGAAACTGAGCCTCACGCTCGCCGCGCTCTTCTGCGCGGGGAGCCTCTCTGCCGCCCCGACGGAACCCGTCGCGATCGGCGACATCAACTACGACACCGCCTGCGAAGTCGCGGGCACGCCCCTGAAACTGAACGGCGCGGGCCTTCGCAAAATCGTTTTCTTCAAGGTCTATGCGGGCGGACTCTACGTCTCGGAACCGACGACGGACGCGACCAAGGTCTTCTCGGACGAAAAGGCCCGCCGCGTGCGTCTCGGGCTTCTTCGCGACGTTGACGGCGCCGACTTCGTCGAAGCCCTCGAAGAGGGCCTCAACGCCAACCTCACACCCGAAAAGAAGGCCGCGATCGAAAAGGAAGTCGCGACCCTCAAGACCGTCATGCAGACGATCGGCGACGTGGTCGAGGGCGACCTCATCGACTTTGACTACGTCCCCGAAAAGGGCACGGTGATTCTTCGCAACGGCAAGCCCGTTGCGGAACCGATTCCGGGGAAGGCCCTCTACGACGCCGTGCTCGCGATTTGGTTGGGCGACAAGCCCATCGACGACACGCTCAAGACCGGCATGCTCGGGCTCTGAGTTTTTCCCTTTCCCCAATACGCCGAAACCGCGCCGAACCCTCGACGCGGTTTTGTCGTTTCTGCGAAAGCCAAAGCTTTTCTCAGGAATCTTCGTCCCGGGAAATCCACCCCTTGAGCGTCCCCACGGCGTAGCCCGCCGTATAGAAGACCCCCGCCATGTTGCGGATGATCCCTTCGACGTCGACGTAGGGAATCTGCGAGGCGACGTAGTCGCGCAGTTCCTCTCGAAGCACTTCCTCAGGCGTCGAATTGCGAAGCTTCGCCGCGGCTCTGAGGGCGTGCACGGCCCCGGGGCTCAGACGCCCCATCGCCTCGCGCACGGCCGCGTCCTTCGCCTCGCGAAGCGCCGCCTCCCTCACCCGATCGGGAACCGTCACGCTTCCCCCCGAATTTCGGTGAGCGGCGCGCCCGCCGTCACGGCGCCCCAGATCGAGGCGAGCGTTTCGACGTATTCGTCGAGCCCGTCCGAGGGATCGAACCAGCGGGGCGTGTCTTTGAGCACCCCGTAGGCGTCCTCCATGTCCGCGACGAAGCGCTTGAAGGCCGCGCGAAGGAGGTCGTCCCCTTCGAGGTCGGCGACGGCCGGAAGCCACTCGGCGAACTGTTCGTGGATCCCGAAGCCGTGCCATTCGTCGGAGGCTTCGTAGTGGGGATTGCGCCCGCCGTAGGTTTCGACGAGCCAGTCGACGAGCTTTTGGTCGGCCGCGGCGATGTCGTCGCGGTCGTATTCGATGCCGAGCGCGCGGCGGCGCTTGATGAAGTTCTGAAAAGCCTTGCGGAAGATCCCCGTCGTCACCTCGATGTTGAGAAGGTCGGGTTTGCGTTCCGCCCGGGAACCGAAGTCGCCGCAACGGCGGCAGGAAGTGCGGCAGCTCGTGTCACAGCGCGCCATGATCAGCTCCTTGCCAAAAGCGAAGCGCGGTAGGCCTTGAGAAGCGTCGCCGCGAATTCTTCGCAGATCGAGTGGGCGATCGGGTCGTCGAGGCGGAAGAACTGTCCCTTGTCGTCCTCGACGTTCTTCTTTTCGGCCTGCGTGAGCGCATAGTCCATGACGTTCAGGAGGAAGCACATGCCAAAGAGATGCGGCACGTGTTCGTCCTCGGCTTCGGCGAGGACGTCGTCGGAATCGAACTGCCCCTTCATCGAGTCGAAGAGCTTGCGGTCCTTGCGGAGCTCCTTGGCGATTTCGGCGAGCACCCAGTCGTCGGGCATCGCGAGGAATTCCCCGCGGTGCGATTCGGAGAGGAGCGCCCCCATCACGCCCGACATTTCGGACATGTGGTTCACGGCCGCGTCGTTCGATTCGATGTAGGCGAAGCCGTCGAGAAACTCGCTTCCGAAGGTGAAGAAAAAGGTCGTGAGATCGTGAAGATTGTCGGCGTGAAGATCCATTCGGGCCTCTCCGTAGGGGCGTTGTTCGTATCGATACCGAAGTATAGCGGCTCGCCCGCCCGCAAGGGCCCGTCATCTTTGCGCCCCACAAGAAAAAGGGCCCCGATCGCGTGAATCGGAGCCCCCGAGCTGATCAGACGAAATTTTCAGCCGTTACTTCGCGAAGAAGTCCTTGCCGGCCTCCTTCGCCTTTTCGCGGTCGCCCGCGAGGACGATCGTGAGGTTTTCAGGGTCGGCGAAGCGGCGGATCGCCTTGTTGACGTCCTCGACCGTAAGCGCAAGGATCTGCTCTTCAACCTTCTTCGATTCGGTCCAGTCGAGACCGCGTTCGAGGTAGGAGGTCCAGGCCTGGGCCACGACCGAGTCCTGGGCGCGGTTGACGGCGCGGGCGTCGAGCATGCCCTTCTTCGCGTCGGCGAGTTCCTCTTCGGTGATGCCGTCCTTCACGGCGCGGGCAAGTTCGTCCTTGAGACTCGCTTCGGCCTGCGCGATGTTCTGCGGCGCCACGATGGCGAGAACGCTCCAGCTCGCCGCATCGCCGTAGAACGGAATGCGGATGTTCGAGCCGGCACCGTAGGAGAGGCCTTCCTTCTGACGCAGACGCGTCACGATGCGGTTCGACAGCCCCGAGGAGCCGCCGAGGATGTGGTCGGCGACGAGAAGCGCCGCGCGGTCGGCGTCCTTCTGATTGGCCGGGAAGGCGACGCGCGCGTAGAGCACCGCGTTTTCCTTTTCGGGCGTGTCGATCGTGATGCGGTCGGCCTTGACAGGACGGTATTCGCGCACGACGCGCTCGAACTTCACGGTCTTCGTCTTTTCGCCGACGATCTTCTCCGAGAGGGCCTTCTTCACGGCTTCTTCGTCAAAGTCGCCCACGACGGCGAAGTTCCCTTCGGTCGTCCCGAAGACGTTCTTGTACCAGTCCTTCACCTCGTCGAGCGTCACCGCTTCGATTTCGGCAAGAAGTTCCTCGCTCGTTTCGGTGTGGCGCGGGTCTCCCTTCGGATAGGTGTCGAAGTGCTTCGTGATCGCGTCGGAAGCCTTCGTGCGCGGATCATCGGAGCGCGCCTTGAGGCCCTGGATCATCTGGCTCTTAAGCGTTTCGAATTCCTTTTCCGGGAAGGTCGAACGGGTCATGAGATGACCGGCCAAGGCAATCGCGCCCGCCACGTGTTCGCGGTCCGTCGTAAAGGTGAAGGGAGAGCCCTCCATGCGGTTTTCCGTGAAGGCGCGGTCGATGTCGTCCCGCGTCATCTCGTCCGTACCGCGCTGCAGCATCGCGGCGCCGAGCATGGAGACGGCCGTCTTCTTCGCGGACTCGAAGTCGCCGTTCTGGAGCTGCATCGAAACCGTCACGGTTTCGCCGCGCGAAGCCTTCGGAAGGAGCGCCGTCTTGATGCCGTCGATTTCGACGCGCTTCGTCGAGGCGTTGAGGTTGTCCTGCGAAGGATCGAAGGCCGCCACGGCCTTCCCTTCCGCCTTGAAGTCGTACTTCTTCAACACTTCCTCGGCCGAGGGCGCGGGCGCGATTTCGGCGCGCTTGAGTTCCGTGGTCGGGATGTATTCGCCCACGACGCGGTTGTCGCGAACGAGATACTTCGCCGCGGCCTTGTTCACTTCGTCGACGGTGACGGAGGCGACTTCCTCGCGGTCGGCGAAGAAGAGACGCCAGTCGCCGAGCGCAATGTAGTCGCTCAGCCCCACGGCGAACTGTTCCGGATCGGCGAGCGCACGGTCGAACATCAGGGCCTGTTCGTTTTGCTGGAGCTTGAGCTCCGCCTCTTCGGCGGGCTTTTCCTTGAAGGCGTTTTCAATCGTCGAGACGAGCTTTTCGCGCACCGGAGCGAGGTCCTTATCCTTGTCGACCATCGCGCCGAACATCACGAAGCCCGGGTGCGAGCCAGGCGTCGTCCAGCCGAAGACCTGCGAAGCCATGCCGGTTTCGACGAGTTCCTTGTAGAGACGCCCCGTAGGCGTCGTGCCGAGGATCGAAACGCCCATGGCGAGCGGTTCGTAGTCGGGCGCGAGCGCCGCGGGAATGCGGTAGCCCACCGCCACGAGCTTTTGTTCGCCCGGACGGCGGATCGTGAAGAAGCGCTCGCCGTCGGCCGTGGGTTCCACCGTCCATTCATGAGGAAGCGTGCGGGTGGGCTTCGGGATCGGCCCGAAGTAGTCCTGCACCCAGCCGAGGACCGTCGGGACGTCGAACTTGCCCGAAACCGTCAGCACCGCGTTGTCGGGCTGATAGTAGCGGTGATAGAAGGCCTGAAGGTTTTCGATTTCGACGTTCTCGATGTCGGAGCGCGCGCCGATCGTGTTGCGCCCGTAACTGTGCCAGTCAAAGAGGACGGACTGCATGCGCTTCAGCATCACCGAAACGGGACGGTTTTCGCCCATTTCGTATTCGTTGCGCACCACGGTCATTTCGGTGTCGAGGTCCTTCTTCGCGATGAAGGCGTTCGTCATCGAGTCGGCCTGCCAGCCGAGCGCCCACTTCATGTTGTCGTCGGTGGCGGTGAAGCTCACGAAGTAGTTCGTGCGGTCGAGCCAGGTCGTGCCGTTCATGCGGAAGCCCCGCTTCGTGAATTCGGCCGTCGGGTTGGGATAGTTCTTCGACCCCTTGAACATGAGGTGCTCAAGGAGGTGCGCCATGCCGGTCTCGCCGTAGTTTTCATGGCGCGACCCCACGAGATAGGTCATGTTGACGGTCGCGGTCGGCTTGCTTTCGTCGGGATAGAGGACGACGCGCAGGCCGTTGTCGAGTCGGTATTCCGTGATGCCCTCCACCGTCGCGACGGCTTCGGGTTGTTTCTCTGCGTTCAAGTCTTTCTCCTTGGCTTGCACCGTCACGGTCGTGCCGACCGCGGCGAGTGCGCTCAACAGCAATATTTGTTTGAATGCGTGCATAGACGATTCTTCTCCCAAAAGAAAAGGAACCGTCCGCCCGGTCTCGGTCTCCGAGGGCGAACGATTCATAGTCGTACGCTCACTCTACGAGATGAAGCGCGCAAGAAGCTTACGGCCCTTCATCGAATCGTTTGCGAATGTTACCAAAACGCTCGTACCCTCAGAAAGGAGAGCGCAATGCGTCCGAACCGTCGGATTCGCCCCTCGGGCCCCTTGCTATAATTTCCTCCTTTCGATGAACCCAAGACCGTCAAAACGGCCCGCCATGCAGTTCCTCTTCGACCTCTTTCCCGTCATTCTCTTTTTCGCGTCCTTCAAAGGCTCCGAATTCTTCCCCGACGCGAGCGCCGAGTTTGCCTCGCTCGTTCTCACGAATCCCTCGCCCGAGCAGATCCCCGTCTTCGTCGCGACGATCGTGGCGATTCTCGCGACGATCCTGCAGGTCGCATGGCTCCTCGTGCGCGGCAAGGAGATCAAGCCGATGCTCTGGATCAGCCTCGCGGTGATCGTCGTCTTCGGGAGCCTCACACTGTGGCTCCAAAACGAACTCTTCATCAAGTGGAAGCCCACGATCCTCTACTGGATTTTCGGGGCGATCCTCCTTTACGGCCGCGCGACGAACCGCAACTTCATCCAGTCGCTCCTCGGGGGCCAGATCGTCATGGAAAAGCGCGGCTGGCACATCATGCAGTGGTCCTGGATCGGCTTCTTCTTCGTCACCGGGATCGTCAACCTCCTTGTCGCCTACACGTGTTCGACCGACACCTGGGTCAACTTCAAGCTCTTCGGGCTCATGGGGATGACATTCATTTTTACAATTGGCGTAACCCTCTGTCTGGCAAAATACATGGTTGAGGGGCAAAATTCCTCGGATACGAAGGCCTGACAAAGGACTTCCCTTCTTTTATCCCGCCGGACCCGGTGGGCGGCGAGCCCGAACCGGAACCCGCCGCCCCGAGTCGGACCCAACAAAAGAGAAAAGATCATGCAGAAAAAACTTCTCGTTCTCGGCCTTGCCGCCCTGATGACCGCCGGTGCGGCCAACGCCGAACTGAAGGCCTTCAAGGTGAACGGCGAAACCGTTTCGGTCGCCGAACAGAAAGCCATCTACGACCGCGCCGTCCGTCAGGGTCAGCCCGCGAGTCCCGAACTCGAACGTCAGGTGAAGAACGCCCTCATCCAGCAGACGGTTCTCCTGCAGGAAGCCAAGAAGGCCAAGCTTGAAAGCCGCGCCGACGTGAAGGAAGCGATCAACGCCGCCCGCGAACAGGTCCTCATCAACGCGCTCATTCAGGACTGGGCCAAGGCCAATCCCGTTTCCGACAAGGACGTGAAGGCCGCCTACGACCGTCAGAAGGCCGCCTACGGCGACACGGAATACCAGGTCCGCCACATCCTCGTGAAGACCGAGGAACAGGCCAAGAACCTCATCAAGCGTCTCGGCAACAAGGGCGCGAACTTTGACAAGCTCGCCGAGGAATTCTCCGAAGACACGGGCAACAAGAATCAGGGCGGTCTCTTGGGCTGGGTCGTTCCGCGCTCCTATCCCGCCGCCTTCGGCGTCGCCTTCTCGGCTCTGAAGCCGGGCGAAGTCGCCCAGACGCCGATCCGCACGCAGTACGGCTTCCACGTCGTGAAGCTCGACGCCAAGCGTCCGGCGCAGCTCTTCCCGGCCTACGAAAGCCAGGCTCCGCAGCTCAAGAACGCGCTCACGAACCAGCGCATGCAGCAGCACTTCCTCGACCTCGCCAAGAAGGCCAAGGTCGAATAATCCGAAGTCTGCGCACGACGAATCAGGGCGAAGCTCCTCGCGGGGCTTCGCCCTTTCTGTTGTCTGCGCCGGAGCCGTCCGTTGACGGCTCCGAGTTTTCCCTTCCGCTTACTTCGCGGGCTTGATGAGCGCTTCGGGCACCAAAGGATTGCAGTCGATGAGCTGAAGGTCCTTCACCATCTTGATGGTCCCCTCCTTGTACTTCTTGAAGTGGGCGGTCCCGATGTGGTGCTTGTAGGCCGCGTCGTCCGCGTAGATCTCGAGAATAGTGAACTTCGTCGGATCCTTCTTTTCCTGCACGCTGTAGAGAACGCGAACGCCCGGTTCGTTCTTCATCGATTCGCGTCCGACTTCCGCGGCGAAGACCTTGTAGGCCTCGACCTGCGCGGGATCGACCGTAATCTTGGAGAGCCGCACGATGTTGCCGGCATAGGGGTCCGCCGTAGGAGCGGCGGTGCCCGCAGCCATCACCGCGGACGAGGAAAGAAGAACGCAAAAGAGAGCGGAAGACAAGGTTTTGCGGATCATGTTGTCACCCTTCATAAAGTTGCAGAGAAATATTACTGAGACCGCGGCTCAACCGCGCGTCGCCGTCTTGGCGTAGGCCGCGGGGCCGGCGATGAGCGCCCCCGCGATGACGTCGGCTTCGACAAGCGCCGCCTGTTCGGCCGCGACGTCGTAACCGTCCGACCCGCAGAGGGCCGCAAGCGTGCGGACCTTTGCGTCGGGTCGAAGCGTCCGAAAAGCTTCGAGCACGGCCTTTCCCGCCGTCGAGTCGTCGGGATTCGGATGGCCGTTGAGGACGAGAATGTTCTTCATGTCATGAACTCCTTCGATGCGCCCCGGAACGAATGCGTCCGGGGATCTTTCTTTTTGTCATTTTGTTGCTGAACGAAGACGTTCACGTTCGTTTTCCGCTCAATTTTTTGACGGATTTTCTCAACCCGCAAGAAAAACATCACAAAATCAAATCGTGTTGCGTAGACTTCACGATGAAGACTTGATCACGGAGGAGCGGCGGGGGCGTCCCGCGGATCGGTCTCCAACGAGTAGCTCAAGACAGAGAGGATCCGATCATGGCGACGGCGGACAACGAAAGAAAACTCAGCGACACGGTTTCACAGGGCGCGAATGCTCTTCTCGACGAGGCCGCCGCCCTCATTCTTCGGCATGCGCCCCGCACGGGCGTTCATGCGACGATCGTGCCCGGCCTCACGCTCTATCGAATCACTTCGAACACCTTCATCGAACGAAGCGCGGGCGAACTGATGACCTCCTTTATCGTGCGCGGCCGCAAGTCGACCGCGATCGGCGGACAGGTTCTGGAATACGGACCGGGCGAGAGTCTCGTCTGCGGGATCGCCTCGCCTTCGGAATTTCATACGCTCGACGCGTCGCCCGAGAATCCCTTTCTCGCGCTCTCGGTGTCCCTCGACATGACGGTTCTGATGGAGTACGCCGGCGCGCTCGCCTGGTCGCACAAAGTTCCCAAGAGCTCGGACCTGCCCAACGGCGTGCACGTCATTCGACCCGACGAAGACCTCGCCGAAGGATTCCTTCTTCTCCTGCGGCTCCTCGAGCGCCCCGCCCTCGTTTCTCTTCGGGCGCCGCTCTTTTTGCGCAATCTCCACGCCCTGCTTCTCGACTCTTCCTGCGGCGCTTCGCTCCGCGCGCTCGCCTGCGCGGGAACGGAAGGCCACGCCGTTCTCAACGCCGTGACCTGGATCCGCTCGAACTATTCCGACTCCTGCTCGATCGAGACGCTTACCTCGCGCGCAAACATGTCGAACGCCACCTTCCACCGGCATTTCCGGCAGGTGACGGGGTTTTCACCCCTGCAGTTCCGAAAGCGCGTGCGGCTCTTCGAGGCGCGCCGAATGCTCCTGGCGCGCGAAGTGAACGTCACGACGGCGTCGTACCGGGTGGGCTACGAGAGTTCCGCGCAGTTCGTGCGCGACTACAAGAGCCTCTTCGGCGATTCGCCGCTTCGCGACATCAAGCGCCTCCGGGAAGCGGGCGCCGAAGCGTAATCGATTCGGCAACCGCTCCGGCGCAGGAAAGAAACGCCCGACAAGAAAAGCGGCCGACGCTTCGCCGACCGCTTTCTCTCAATCCGTCATAACAATGCGCCCTCAACGGGGACGCGGACCGAAACCGGGACCGGGGCGTCCGCCCGGACCGGGACCGGGTCTGCCGGGACCGCCCGAACCGCCCGGACCGCCGCCGGGACGACCGCCCCGCGGAGGCGGCGGACGATGAGCCCAATGATGGCAGCCCGTCAAAAGCGTGGTGGCGCCCAAAGCCGTGGCGGCCGCGAAAGCGAAGAAAAGGCGTCTCGATTTTTGCATCTGCGTCTCCTTCTGAACATCGTCCGGAAGAGTGCGCCCGCAGCCAAAAGAATCGCGACGGGCGCCTCCCTTTCCTGCATCTTCTCAAAAGAAAGGTAAAGAGACCACCCGCAAGCTGCAAGGAAACGTTGCAAACGGCTACGAAAAAAGTTTTGGACGACGTTTTCCCGCCCGAGGACAAAAAAAATCCCGGCCGTTTCCGACCGGGAGAATAAGGAGACCCCGGAAGCGCTCGGCGAAGCCATCCAATCTTCCTCACCGTTGCTCCCCTCGCCGACCCCTCAGCGAGCTTCGCGGAGCGTGCGCTTCCTGTTGACGTGTATCTTCTCACGTTTGAGAATGATTATCAAGTGCGTTTTGTGAAGATTTGTATCTGACGTATCCCGTGTTTGCGATGAAACCCGATTCCTTGCGTCCGCAGGTCTTTTCGGGCAGGATGAGAGAAGCCCCGCGATCCCGACCCGTTCCGACTTTTCTTTCGCCCATGGCCTTTTTCTCCACCGCCGAACTTCCGATTCTCACTTCGATCCAGTCGCTTCGCACGCCCTGGCTCGATTCGATCGTGTACGGCTATTCCGCACTCGGAAACTTCGGGGCCGTCTGGATCGTTCTCGCCCTCGTCGCCCTTTTTCTTCCGCGCCTGCGAAAAATCGGCTGGGAGATTTCCCTTGCACTCGTCCTGCACCTCTTTACGGTGAACTTCTTTTTGAAGCCCTGGATCGACCGCACTCGTCCCTGCGACCTCTCGCCGCTCACGGATCCCCTCCTCTCCTGCTTGACCGACGGCTCCTTCCCGTCGGGGCACACCGGAGCGGCCTTCGCCGTGGCGGGCGTCTTTTTGCTCAACCGCCATCCGGCGGCCCCGTGGCTCCTCCTTGCGGCGCTCCTCATGGGACTCTCGCGGCTCTACCTTTACGTCCACTTCCCGAGCGACGTCCTTATCGGCGCGGTCGTGGGGCTTTTTCTCGCCTTCCATTCCGTCGCAGTCGTCTCGCGGTTTTATCCGCGAAAAGGGCATCCCTAAGCGAAGCGTTTCGCCGCTATACTTTCGAGTTCGATCCGGCCTCTCGGCCCCGTTTTCATTCCGAGGTGACGACTCATGCCCTTTTGCGCCCAGATTCTCGATGCGGCTCTCTTTCTGCCCGGTGTTTCGGCTCCGGTGACCGCCGACTTTTCCTGGGATCCGCAGGCGGACGCCGTCCCGGGCGCGAAGGCCGTCCCCGCGGGACTGCGCCGTCGTCTCTCGCCCCTCGGAAAGGCCGCCGCCGAAGCGCTTTTCTCGCTCGACGCCTTCCGAAACGAGACGAAAGCCCAAACCGAGGACGACGCCTGGGTCTTTTCCTCCCGTTGGGGAGACCTCGACGCCTCCGTCGCCCAACTTCGGTCGCTCGCCGGCGGAGAGGATCTCTCCCCCACGGCCTTTGCGACGTCGGTGCACAACGGGATCGCCGGACAGCTTTCGATCGCCGCGAAGCACACGGGTTTCGTGACCGCAATCGCGGGCGGCGACGCCCCCTTTGCGCGGGGCTTTGAGACCGCCGCGGCGCTCCTCGTCGACCATCCGCGCGTGCACTTCGTGCTCTATGATCAGGGCGTCGTTCCCGAGGATCCGAAGCGCTATGCCGCGGCCTTCACGCTCGCGAAGCTCGATCCCACGCCCGACGAAAAGGGCTACGCCGACTACCTGCGCGGTCCGGTTCTGACGCTCGAGCGAAAGACGGACTTGAAGGGCCTCCCCGATCCCGTCGACACCGCCGCGAAGGACGATTCGGGCGCTTCCGAAGTGCTTGCCATGATCCGCTGGCTTGTCGACGCCGAAGCGCCCGCCCTTGCGACGCCCTGCGGCGACGCCCGGCGGGTCTTCGCGAAGAACGCACCGCTCACGAATCTCCGAGTGCTTGCCTGACCGGCCGATCTTTCCTCTTTTTCCCGAAGCTCTTCCAACAGACGCAATTTCTCACAGGACCCCACGCAATGACCCGACCGCGCCGCCTTCCGCGACCTCTCCTTTTGCTCTGCACGGGGTTTCTCTTTCTCGTCTTCGGGCTCGCGGGCCTGCTCTTTTACTTTCCCTTCGGGCCCTGGCTTCGTCTGCGCCACAATGACCCGGGCGAGCGCACGCGCGCGGCGCGCCGCATCGTTTGCTCCTGGTTCGGGATTTTCGTAAAGCTCTGCGACCGGCTCGGCGCCGTGCGGGTCGTCGTGAAGAACCCCGAAGTCTTTGAACGCCCCGGACAGATCTTCGCTCCGAACCATCCGTCCCTGATCGACGTCGTGGTGCTCCTCTCTTTGCTTCCGAACGGAACGACCGTCGTGAAGAAGGCGCTTCTCGGGAACTTCTTCACCCGCGCGCCGATCCGTGCGGCGGGGTATCTCGCGAACGACCTCGGCGCCGAGGCACTCGATCGCGCCCGAGAAGAACTCGCTTCCGGCGCGTCCTTCGTGATCTTTCCCGAGGGCACTCGCACGCCCCACGACCTGAAACCGGGCGAAGCGCCGAGGCTGCACCGCGGGGTCGCCGTGCTGGCCCTTGAAACGAAGACGCCTCTGACACCCGTTCGCATCACGGCCGAACCCCGGTGGCTCACGAAGGAAGTGGCCTGGTGGCACCTTCCCGAGACGCCGATGACGCTTACCGTCGAAGCCCTTCCGAGCCTACCCGTGGAACCCCATCTGAACCGCTATAATGGACGGATTGTTTTGGCGGCCCGCTCCCTGATGCGGGACTGTTCCTCGGCGCTTTTCACGCCGGAAACCCACTGAGACCTGAAACTTCAAATGAACGATCAGCAAACCCTGGAAGACGAAATCAAGGCCCTCATCGTGCGTTCGCTCAACCTCGAGGACGTTCGCCCCGAAGAAATCGAAACCGACGCGCCGCTCTTCGGCGAAGGGCTCGGGCTCGACAGCATCGACGCACTCGAACTCGGCCTCGCGCTCAAGAAGGCCTACGGGATCACGCTCACGGCGGAAAGCGAAGAGGCCCGCCGCGTCTTTACCTCCGTCGCCACGCTTGCCGAATATATCGCGGCCCACCGCGCTTGAGTTGCTGAAAATGACCGAAAACAAAATGCAAAACCTCACCCCGACCGAAGCCAAGGTCTACGACGCGATCTGCGAAATCCTGACGGGCGACTTTGAAATCCCCGCCGAAAAGCTTCGCTGGGACGGGCTTCTTTACGAAGACTACGACATCGATTCGATCGACGCCGTCGACATGATCGTTCAGATGCGCCCGCACCTGAACGGCAAGCGCCTCGCCCCGGAAGACTTCAAGTCCGTGAAGACCCTCGGCGACGTCGTCCGCGTGATCGCGCGCGTTCTCGACGAACCCGCCGCCTGATTCCGATTCATGACGAAGCGGGCAACGTCCTCGAAGTGGGCACCCGTCCTGGCGGGTGCCCTTTTTGCGCTTTTGGCGATCCTCTACCCCTTCTGGGCCCATTGGGGCCTGACAAACTGGGGCGTGGCACCCGTGGCGGGACTTCTCGCCCTCATGGCGCTCGGGCGCGCCGCCTTTTCCCGCGACCCGATGACGCTCGCTTCGGGCGTTCTCGCCCTCGTTCTCGCCGCGGTGGGCTTTACGACCGAGCGCGACGAAGCGCTTCTCTTTTATCCCGTTCTCATGAACGCCCTCGGGCTCGTCCTCTTTGCGGGGAGCCTCAGGACGCGCCCGATCATCGAACGCTTCGCGCGCATGAAGCACCCCAACCTTCCGCCCGAAGGCGTGCGTTGGTGCCGCAAGGTCACCGTCGTCTGGTGCGTCTTCTTCGTTCTGAACGGCTCCGCGGCGCTCGCCACCGTGCTCTCGGGCGACCGCGACCTCTGGACCCTCTACAACGGGTTCGTGAGCTACCTTCTCATGGGTCTTCTCTTCGCGGGCGAATGGCTCCTGCGCCCGAAGGCCCCCACTTCCTGAGTTCCGATCATGTCCTGCGCCGATACCGACCGCCCGTTCTTTACGCCTGCCGAACTGCGCCTTGCGCGCAGACTCGACGCCGACTTCGCCGCGTCCGACCTTCCCTGGGGCTGGGACGAAGACCGACGGGTATTTCTCACGAACGACGACTTCCGTCTGCGCGCCTTCGCCTGGCGCGAAGCGGCCGCGGCTCTCGTCTCCCGAGGCGTTGAAGCGGTGCTCCTTCACTCGGAAGAAACGCTCGCGATCGCACCCGCGCTCTTCGGTTGCTGGTCGGCGGGACTCGAGACGCTGCTCACGGGCCGAGCCGACCGCGAAATTCTCGAAGAGGTCCGCCGCTCGGGCCTTCGCATCGCGCTCGGGCTCGACTTCGAGCGCTTCGCCGAACCGGACGACGCCGTCCTTCGCCCCGTCGAACATCCGACGCTCGTCGACCGTCCCGAGCCGATCGACACGGACCGCGTTCTTCTGTCCCTCTGGACCTCGGGGAGCACGGGCGAACCCAAGCGCGTTCCCAAGCGCCTTTCGCAGTTCTTTACCGAGTGCGAGGCGATCGACCGCACGATTTCGATCGAGTCGGGCCTGGCTGCGGACGAAACGGCGCTCGTCTTCGCGACGGTGACGCATCAGCACATCTACGGGCTCCTCTTTCGTCTCGGATGGCCGCTCCTCGGGCGCGGGATCGTGACGAACCGCCGCCACCACTTCCCCGAAATGCTCGCTCGGGCGATGAGCGAAGCGCCCTCTGAAGAAGCAGACCGGGCACTCCCTCTCTTCCTCATTTCCTCTCCCGCCCACTTGACGCGCTTTACGCAGCCGGAACTCTTCGCCGACGTGCGCGACTGCGTGGCCCTGAGCGTTTCGTCCGCGGGGCCCCTGCCGCCCGAAGGGGCGCTCGCCGCCTACCGCGCCTTCGGCGCCACGCCTTACGAAATCCTCGGCTCGACCGAAACGGGCGGGATCGCCGGACGCCGCCGCATCGTGACGCCCGAAGGCGACGTGGAGACACCCGATTGGGTGCCGACCCCCGGCATGACGGTCGGTATCGAGGGAAACGCCGAACCGAAAACGGGCGACGAAGGCCTTCTGACCCTTACGTCCGCACAGCTCGAACACCCGACCGAAACCGGGGCCGACCGCATCCGCGCGACGAAAGTCCGCGGGGGCGCCGTGCTCGCCTTCATGCTCCTCGGGCGCGCCGACCGCATTCTCAAGGTCGAAGGAAAGCGCTTCTCGGGTGACGCGATGAAGCGTGCGATTCTGGAGGCCGCCAGGCTGCCCGACGGCCGACCGCTCTTTGCAGACGCCCGCGTCCTCGTGACGAAGCGAGAACGCGAAGAAACGACCGTCGCGGCGGTCCTTGCCGAAGACGCTCTGCCTCAGGTGCTCGCCTCGGGCAAGTCTGCGATCCTTCGCGATCTGCGGCGAGTCCTTTCCGAATCCTTCGACGCCGTGACGCTTCCGCGCCGCCTGCGGCTCGTGACGGCCTTTCCCGTGAACGCCCAGGCGAAAGTCACGCGCGACGCCCTTTTGGCGCTCTTTGACGAAACCCGCCCCGAGTGGCTCACGCTCACGGACGGCGTCGCGGACGGCGTGCGCACGGTGCGGCTTACGGCCGAAATGCGCCCGACGCTCGAATGGTTCTCGGGACACTTTCCGGATCTTCCGATTCTCCCGGGCGTCGCTTCGCTCGAACTCGTGCGGCGCGCCGTCGAAACGCTCCGCGGCGCGTCGGCCGAAGTGCTGTCACTTCGCAACCTCAAATTCAAGTCGCCCCTTTTCCCGGGCGAGCGCGTGATTTTGACGCTTCGGTTCACGCCCAAGGAAGACGGCGACGACGTCGCCTTCACCTGGGCGCGGCCGCCCAAGGACGCCTGGAAAGCCCTCTCGGACCTGCCGCCAAACGAAGCGCAAATGGCGTATGATCGGCTTTCCCAATCCGCCGAAATCACCGCACAGGGTACCCTTCGCATTCACTTTGCCTGAGTCGATTCGCCACATGTCGTCCGATCTGCAGTCCGCCTTCCGCCCGGCCGCCGTCGTTCCCTGCTACAACCACCCGAAAACGGTTGGCAAGGTCGCGGCCGCCCTGCGCCGCCTCGGTCTTCCGGTCCTTCTCGTCAACGACGGCTCGAACGCCGAAACGCGCGCGGTGCTCGACGCCCTTGCGCAGGCCGACAGCGGCATCATGGTGATTCACCGTCCGGAAAACGGCGGCAAGGGCGCGGCCTGTCTCTCGGGCTTTCGCGCGGCCGCCAAACGCGGCTTCACGCACGTCCTGCAGGTGGACGCCGACGCGCAGCACGACCTCTCGGAAATCCCGAACTTTCTGCGCGTCGCCCTGAACGATCCGAAAAGCCTCGTCTGCGGCTATCCGATCTACGACGAAACGGTCCCGAAGGCGCGTCTTTTCGGACGCAAGATCACGAACTTCTGGGTGGCCGTCAACGGCCTTACGCTCGGAGTGGAGGACGCCATGTGCGGTCTTCGCGTCTATCCCGTCGCGGCGCTCGAGCGCCTGCGGGGCGTGCGCATGGGCCTGCGGATGGACTTCGACCCGGAAATCCTCGTGCGGCTTTTGTGGCTTCCCGTCACGGTGCGAAACGTCCCCGTGCACGTGACCTATCCCGAAGACAGCGTCTCGCACTTCGACATGGTGGAGGACAACGTCCGGATCAGCCTCATGCACACGAAGCTCTGCTGCGGGATGCTCATTCGCCTGCCGGTCCTTCTCGTGCGCAAACTCCGCCACGCGCTCTCCGGAGCCGATTCGTGACCCGGAACACCGAGCACTGGTCGCGCCGCGCCGAATGCACCTCGGTCGTGGGGATCCGCTTTCTTCTCGCCGTGCACCGCCTCTTCGGACGCGCGCCCTTCCTGACGGTCCTCGCACCCGTCCTTCTCTTTTACTGGGCGACGCGCCCGGATCTTCGCCGCACGTCCTTTGCGTGGCTCGAAGCCGCGGGCCGTCCCGCGACGCACCGCGAGGGTCTCAAGCGCCTCACGCACTTTGCCGAAGCCATGACGGACGGCTTTCTCGCCGCGGCCGGGAGGCTCAAGCCCTCGGACCTTCTCGTCGAAGGCGACGAAATCTTCCGAAACGATCCGCCCGACCGGGGCTGCGTCATCCTCACTTCGCACACGGGTTGCCGCGAGATTCTGCAGGTCGCCTCGGCTTCCGCGACCGACCACCCGATCGTCGTGCTCCAATACACCTCGCACGCGCGGCGCTTCAACGAACTCCTCGCGCAGGCGGGCGCCCCCAAGGCGAACCTCACCTTCTACGAGGTTGACGACGTCACGCCCGCGCTCGCCGTCGAATTGGACGACCTCGTCCACCGCGGCGCCTACCTCGTGATCGCGGGAGACCGCGTCCCGACGGGGAGCGAAAAGGCGACGGTCGAATGTCCTTTCTTCGGACACAGCGCGCACTTTCCTTCGGGCGGCGCCTTTCTGGCGATGCTCCTCAAGGTGCCGCTTCGCATGATGACGGCGACCCGCACGGACGCCCCCGAGGGTCCGCGCTACCGCGTGCGCTTCGAGGCGCTCGCCGACGACCTCTCGGGCCCGCGCTCGGGGAGAAAGGCGAGGCTTGAAGCCGTGATGCGCCGCTATGCGTCGCTCCTCGAAGCCGAAATGCGCGCGCACCCCTACGACTGGTTCAATTTCTTTGACTTTTGGGAACAACGCTGATGCCGCACCGCTTCGTTCGCACGCCGATCCTTCGTCCGCTCCTTGCCTTCATTCTTTCCGCGGGTCTTGCGGGCAGCGCCCTTGCCGTCACGCCCGACGAAGTTGTCGCCCGCTGGGGTGCGGACAGCGTCCCCACCTCGGGGCGCTTCACGGAACTGCGCACGATTCCGGGCTTTCCGAAGCCCCTTCGCTCCGAAGGACGCTACGACGCGGTGCCGGGCGAGCGGATTCTCTGGGCGATCGAAAAGCCCTTTCCCACGACGATCGAAGTCCGTCCCGACCGCGTGAGCGTCACGACTCGAAGCGGGACCTCGGAAAAGCGTCTGCCGAGCACGGAGGCGGCGGGCTTTTTCTTCGCGCTCGTTTCGGGGGACGTCGCGCGTCTTTCCGAACGCTTTGATCTGACGGCCGAAGAAAAGGAGGGCCGCGTCACGCTCACCGCGCGCCCCAAAAGCGACGTCCTTCGCGAATTCGTCCGGGAACTGCGCCTTTCGGGAGACAAAATCCCCGACACCTGCGTCATCGTGAATCCGCGCGGCGAAACGTCCGAGATCACGCTCACGCCCTCGGCATCCTCCCAAAAGGAAAGTCTGCCGTAAGTTTTCCGCGCGACAATATCTTCACTTTTCTTTTCTGAGGTATGCCATGCAACGTACGGTTCTCGCCATGGCCGCCGCCCTTTCGCTTCTCGCGGGCTGCGCGTCGCAGGTGACGTCCAACCCCAAGACGGGCGTTCCGGTCATTCAATACGAACAAAAACCCTTCACGCCCGACATCGAACGCGTGCGCGCCTCGACGACCGCCTACCATCCGACGCTCACGGTGGGCGAAGCCTTCGATCGCTATCAGTTCTGCGAATCGCCTTCGCGCCTCTGGGAAGAGTTGGAGCCGGGCAGCATCGAATTTTCCTGCAAACTCGTTCCTGGCGGGATCTTCCAGGTCTACTGGGCCGCCGACAAAGAGGGCGTCCGCCTTCGTAGCGTGACGGTGACGACGATGGCCGACGCCGAATTCGCGGGGATCGACTTCCGCCGCGACGACGCCCAGGCGATTCTGAAGCGCGTCGTCGAAAACCGGCTCCCGCCGCTCGACTGAGATCAGTTACCCCCCAAGCAGTACGGACCGCCTCCCAAAAGGACGGTCCGTTTTGCTATCCGGAGAAACTCTCGGAGGGCGCCCGAAGGACGCCCACCCCGACGGTCTTTGCCGTCAGGCCGTGTAAAGACGCACGGCCTCGGTGAGCACCGCCGCGCCCGCGAGGAAGTCGTCCGTTTCGACCGCTTCGTCGGGATTGTGCGAACCGTTGGCGTTCGCGATGAAGACCATGGCGAACGGGATCTTCTCGAGCCCGAAGGTCTGCGCGTCGTGTCCCGCGCCCGAAGGTTCGTGGATCACGGGAATGCCGAGTGCGGCCGCGCCCTCTTCGAGCTTCGCCATGAGTTCGGGGTCGCTCTCCATCGGTTCGTTGCGCCCCGCGGGGTCGAATTCAAAGCGAACGCCGTGGAAGGCTTCGAGACGCTTGGCGTCTTCGTAGAAGTCGTAAATGAAGCCTTCGCGCGTCTCGGCCGAAAGCGAACGCGCATCCAGACTGAAGCGGACGTGTTCGGGAACCTTGTTGAAGATCGCCGTCGGATCGGTTTCGAGAATACCGGTCGTAAAGACGAGGTCTTCGCCCTTCGCGACCCGCTGGCTCCAACGCTCCCAAGCGCCGGCGACAAGTCGCGTCGTTGCGGCGAGCGCGTCGTGCCGGAAGGGAAAATCAATCGCGCCCGCATGGGCGGGCTCGCCCCAGCAGTGAATCATGCGGTGGTAGACCATCCCGCGGATCCCGGTGACGAGTCCCACGCGGGGACCGCCCGGCTGCGTGAGACGCACGCCCTGCTCGATGTGGAGTTCCAGGAAGGCCGCGATCGACTTCGGGTCGACGACGGGCGTTCCCGACGAAAGGCGCGCCACGTCGTAGCCCTGCGCCGTCAAGCGTTCGGCAAGGGTCGGAGAGTCCGGCGTCCAGCGGCGGCCGAGATCCGCTTCCGAAAGTTTCCCCATCATCGCGCGGGAGCCAATGAGGCCCTGCTCCTCGCAGCGAAGCGCCGTCACGACGATGTCGCGCGCGGGCGTGACGCCCCGCGCCTGCAAATCCCGCACGACGAGAAGCGCCGCGGTGATGCCCGCGAGCCCGTCGAAGTTGCCGCCGTCCAAGACGCTGTCGGCGTGACTGCCGCAAAAGAGGCCGGGCAGCGTCCGGTCGCGCCCGGGAAGGCGCATCAGAAGATTGCCCGCGGCGTCGCGGGAAGTTTCCAGTCCGAGCGCGCGGCCTTCCTCTTCTAGGGCGTCGAGCACGCGGTCCTCCACTTCCGAATAACCGAAGCGCGTCACGCCACGGTTCGGGGCGGGCGAAGCCGAGAGCGAGCGGATTTTGGCAAAGAGCGACTCCGCGTAGGCGCGGTGCGCCTCGGCGAAACGGGTAAAGTCCGGGGTTTCCATGGCAATTTCCTCAGAAAATGACGAGTGTCTTTCTAGGATACGGTCTGCGGCTCCTATCCGCCATGAGACAAAGGTCGTAGGGCGAACGAAACGTCCTGTCGCGCAGTAAAAAAGGAAAAGGAAGAAAGATCCCAGACGAAAAATCAAAAAAAAGCCCGCAACGAGCTCAATTGGGAAGAGGCGCGAGCATCGTTGCGGGTACAACGAACGGACGTTTTGATTTACGCGAGCACCGGCACCCAGGATGCCAGGAGGAAAAGCGTGTTCCAGAGGAGAGTCGGAACACCGGTCGAGCGAGAGAGACCGTGATAAAGCTCGACCTATCGGGTGCGGGCTCAGAGAGAGAGGAGCGTAACCGTCCGTTCGAACTTCATCCTACAGCATCCCTACCCCCCATTCCGTACACAAATCCACTTATATTGATTTCGATCAAAAATCATGAAGGCTTTCCCTCGTCTCCGCCGGATTTGTAGTCTTTTCCTTACAACTTCTAGGCTTGCAGGGACTTTTAAGCCCGCTTCCACCAAGCGAAATCTTTACATTCGGGAAATCCCTCCCGTTCATGAGCTACGTCCAAAGAACTAAAAAAGAGGACGCTTACCATCCCTCGGGCAATCGATAGAATATCCGCATTCCATTGCTCAAAACATCGAACCGAATGACTCCAACCATTTTTCATCCCCTCGCCGACCTGATGGCCCGACGCGGCACGGTCGTGATCGACGGCGCCATGTCGACGGCGCTTGAAGCGCTCGGCGCCGACCTGAACGACCCGCTCTGGACCGCGAAGGTTCTTCTCGAAAAGCCCGAACTCATCACGGAAGTGCACCGCCGCTACTACGAAGCGGGCGCCGACGTGGCGATCACGGCCTCCTATCAGGCGACGCCCGCGGGATTCGCCCGCAAGGGGCTCGACGCTGCGCGCTCGCGCGAACTCATCACGCTCACCGCGAAGCTCGCCGTCACGGCGCGCGACGAAGCCGCGGCCCGTCATCCCGACCGCGCGGCGGATCTGCTCGTGGCGGGTTCGATCGGCCCCTACGGCGCCTATCTGGCAGACGGGAGCGAATACCGCGGCGACTATCGCTTGACCGACGAGGAATTCTCCCTCTTTCACCGCGACCGCATTGAAGCCCTCGTCGAAGGCGGCGTCGACCTCTTCGCCGTCGAAACGCAGCCGAAGCTCTCGGAAGTTCTCGTCGCGCTCGACGAAATCGAACGCGTCGGGAAGACCGCCTGGGTGACCTTCTCGATCCGGAACGGCGACCGTCTCGCCGACGGCACGTCGCTCTCCGAAGCCGCCAGGAAGGTGGGTGAACGGGACTGCGTGGACGCGGTCGGCATGAACTGCGGTCCGCGCGAAATCGTCGCGCCCGCGCTCAACCGTCTCGCCGAAAGCGGCAAGCCCTTGATCGTCTACCCGAATTCCGGCGAAACCTACGATCCCTCGACGAAGACCTGGCACTCGCCCGTGCACGGCGCGGGCTGGGACAGCTTCGTTCCGCTCTGGGAGCGTAAGGGCGCCCGCTGCATCGGCGGCTGCTGCCGAACGCTCCCCGCCGACATCGCGCAGATCGCCAAGCTCATCCGCGGCTGATTTCCGCGACCGTCCGACAATAGAAATCCCGGCGCCCAAGCTTCGACGTCGGGATTGTCGTTTCCGAGGCTTTTGCCGGACGGCTCAGAGCGCGTTCCAGCGCTCCACCGCGCCGTCTCCGCCCTCCTCTTCGTCGACCGTGCGGCGCAGATAGTTTTCGCGAAGGGACAAAAGGCGCGTCGTGTCCTCGACCATTTCGCCCAACACCGTCCAGTTCCTCGACTCGCCCGCCGCGTGCATGCGGGTGAAGTTCATAGAAATCTGCTCGTTTTCCAAAGGGGTCGGATAACCCAGGTCGCTCACCGCAAATTCGCAGCGGCCGGCGAGTTCCAGAAGTTTGATCCGAAGCTCGGGATTTTCGATCGCGCCCGCGATTTCACGCGCCTCGGCGGCCCAGCTGCGGGGACCGCGGCTTCGTTCGACCAACTGCAGGAAGGGCCGCGCGTAACGGCGGTCGATCCAGGCGTGCATCGCGGCCGAGAGCCCCAGAACGACCGAGAGCAGGTAGAGCGACACCCCGAAGCTCGGGTCGCTCTTCGAGCAGAAGATCATCACGCCCCCCATCGCGATGCAGAAGGCCGCGACGAAGAGAAGCCGCTCGAACATGATGCTCGGCTGCGACGCCCCCGCGTCCGCCGTCATCGGATGAATCACGTTGGCGCACCAGAGCCCGAGAAGGGCGAATCCGAGCGGATAGGCCCAGAAGTGAAGAAATTCGTCGCCGCAGATCGCGACGCCCGAAAGAAAGACGAGCGCGCCCGCGGCCGCGGCGAGGAGTTTGCGAAGCGAAGGGGAAGCCATGCGTCGGGAAAAAAGTCGTTTTCGAAAGACTCAAGGATAACGCACCGGCATGCGAAATAGCTCGTCGAATACATACCAAGGGAGGTAGCAGCGGGAAATTTTTCCCTCCAAAATGGTATGCATTGCGGCACTGCGGTGCCGCGCCACACTCGAAGAGGAATACACCATGCAGAAGACCCTTCTCGCCGCGTCCGTCGCGCTCGCCCTGAGTTCGACTGCGTACGCCGCGCCCACCTTTACGCCCGGCACCTGCAAGGCCGAAGCCGCCGGCATTCACGGTCCCGTCGCCGTGGAAGTCACCTTCTCGAAGGACAAGATTGAAAAGATCGCCGTCGTGAGCCAGAAGGAAACGCCGGGGATCGGCACGCTCGCCGTCGACGCCCTTCCCGCCAAGATGGTGGAAGTGCAGTCGCCCAAGGTCGACGCCGTTGCGGGCGCCACGATCACCTCGAACGCCATCCGCACGGCCGTTGAAGCCTGCGTGAAGCAGGCGGGCGTGGATCCGGCGACGCTCGTTCCGCTGGCTTTGAAGAAGGCCGCCCGTGAAGAAACGCTCACGACCGACGTCGTGATCGTGGGCGGCGGCGGAGCCGGCATGTCGGCGACGATCCGCACGCGCATGAACGGTCTCGACGCGGTGCTCGTCGAAAAGATGCCCTTCATCGGCGGCGCCGCCTCGATTTCGGGCGGTCAGGTCGTGGCCCAGGGCTCGAAACTCCAGAAGGCCTTCGGCGTCAAGGACGACTCCGTCGAATCCATGATGAAGGACTTCCTTGCGAACGGGAACAACCTCAACGACCGTGAAAAGCTTCGCCTCTACGCCGAAAACGTGGGCGCCACGATCGACTGGCTCCACGACGACGTGGGCGTCAAGATCGTCCCGAACAACCTTCCCTACCTCGCCGAATACTCGCACCGCCGCGCGGTGGAATTCCAGGGCGGTGCCGGCAAGATGGCCGAACACCTCCGTCAGGTGATCGGCTCGAACGGCGCCAAGGTGCTCTACAACACCAAAGTTGAGAAACTCATCGTTGAAAACGGCGCGGTCGTCGGCGTGAAGGCCGTCGACGCGAATTCCGGCGTCACCTACACGATCCGCGCGAAGAAGACTCTCCTCACGACGGGCGGCTACGGCAACAACAAGTCGATGCTCACCCCCGAAATGCAGAAGGTCCTCTACTACGGTCCGGTCTCCTCCACGGGCGACGGCCTCAAGATGGCGCAGGGCTTGGGCGCCAAGACCCAGCTCCTTCAGTACGGGAAGCGCTATCCGAACGGCATCGAAGTCGCTCCGGGCAAGGCCAAGTCCACGATCTACGCGAACGTCGGCGCCTTTGACCAGGCGGGCATCCTCGTCAACGTCGAGGGCAACCGCTTCGTGAACGAAAAGGCCTCGAACCGCCACATTCTCGAGCCGATGCTCAAGAACGCCAACGGCCAGGGCTACGTCTTCATGGACCAGAAGTCCTGGGAAGGCTTCTACAAGCGCGCTCCCGAAACGGGCGTCTCGCACGAAGACATGGACAAGTACCTCGCCAACGACGGCAAGAGCGCGCCGCTCTTCGTGAAGGGCGCGACGATCGAAGAGGTCGCCAAGAAGGCCGGCATCAACGCCGACAACCTCAAGGCGACGGTCGCGAAGTACAACGGCTTCGTCAAGGCCAAGAAGGACGCCGACTTCGGCCGTCCGGTCGAATACATGAAGGCCGAAATCTCGGCCGAGGGTCCCTACTACATCGTCGAGCAGAAGCCCCGCTTCGCGACGACCATGGGCGGCGTCTGCACGGACGACCACCTCAACATCATCCGCGAGGACGGCAAGGTCATCCCGAACCTCTACGCCGCGGGTGAACTCGTGGGCGGCGTGATGGGCGACGACTCGCCCGCGGGCGCCAACGTCGGTTGGGCCCTCACTTCGGGCCGCGTGGCGGCGGACGCCATCGCCGAAGCCCTCGGCAAGAAGTAAACCGACTTCTTCCTTGTTCTCCCGTCAATAACCCCTGTCTAAAGACAGAGGCTTGATAGCCCTTGTGGCTTTCGAGC
>UQTE01000029.1 GCA_900543805.1 uncultured Sutterella sp. | reverse complement strand
AAAAGCTCTCGACTACTGGACTCTTTTTCCAACATCGAATTTACGGAAGTTCCCTTAAGCTGAACATTTTTCCCATCAAAAATCGGATAGGAGATTTCGTATGAAGTTTCAAAAAACAGCACTGAGCACAATGCTCCTAACCGTGGCCGTCGCCATGAGCGGCAACGTGCAGGCCGGGGACCTATTTATGGCCGCGAACGGACAGTCGCAGACGTTCACTTCCGATACTGTGCTTCCGGAGGGAGGTTTGCGCACCAACTACAAGCTGATCGGTGGTTGGGATCATTCGGGTTACGGTTCCGAAGTCTCTCTCGATCACGCCGGCATCAATACCGACATTACGCTGAAAAGCGGGAGTTACGACGAAATCGTGGGCGGAAATCACGTTCGCAATACAAAATCGAACCAAACGTCTCCTGTGATGAGTATTGGCAACACGAAGGTGACAATCTCGGGCGGTTCGTTGGAATATGCGGTCGGCGGCAGCAAGGCGTCGACTTCGGGTGGAACGAACCTCATCAACGGCCGGGTTGAAATGGTCGTGAGCGGCGGTGCCATTTCCAAAAAGCTCGTCGGCGGCAATTACGTCAAGAATTCTTCGGCCCAAGACGCCGGAGCTACGCCGGATAAAAGTGGTGAAAGCGTCGTCGGGGACATCGTGCTGACGCTTCAGGGAGGGGCATTCGAAGACATGGTGATCGGCGGCAGTTTCGCTGAAAACTATACGCCCACGAGTGAGGAAGCCTTTGCAATGCAGCTTACCACTCAGACCGGAAAAATCAATACGACCGTTACCGGTGGGACGTACAACGGTGACGTTGTCAGCGGTTCGGCAGCGATCGGGAAAAACAGTAGCGTCAAAAATGAATCGAGTTCTCTGACCATTTCTCTCGCCGGAGACGAGACTCTTACCTTTACGAATGACAAGAGAATTGTCGGCGGCAATTTTGTGTCCGGGGAGAACGCTTCTTCGCTTACAACGGGTGACGCGGGCGTCGTCATCGACGGAAACGGAAAGCTTGAGGTTGCCACCAATATTGTTGGCGGCGACTTGATCGAACAGCACAGCCTCGGCAATGTCGGCGCATCTTCCAAGATTCAGGGCACTTCCTCCGTTACGATTTCGGCTGCGAACTTCAGTACTTCCGAAGAAATCATCGGCGGCAGTTACGTTCATGCGGCCGGTGGTACTACGAAGCTTCCGGCCGCGGCACAAGTCGGAAGTACGCGTGTCGAAATATCCGCCGGCACCATTGGTGGCAACGTCATCGGCGGCGGAAAGGTCAATATTTCCGAGCTTCAAGGCCACGCAAAGGAAACGTATGCCGAAAGTCATGTCGGTACGGCCAACGTCTTGATTTCCGGCGGAACCATCAACGGCGCCGTGATCGGCGGCGGAAATGCCAAAGCCCGTGCGGGACTTGACGGTAGCGCCGACGTTGATGCCGTCAACATTGAAATTACGGGCGGCAATATCAACGGGGGCGTCATCGGAGGCGGCATGGCCTACAACTACGACGCATCCAATGGTTCGAAGCTGACGGCGAAAACGGGTCGCTCGTCCATCGTGATTTCCAACGCGGATGTCAGCGGCTTCCAATACGACAGCGGCATCGATGATACGGTGAAGTTTGCGAATACGGCCATCATTGCGGGTGGCATCGCTTATGACAAGCAGACCGTTTCCGGCAATACAGATCTCGTCGACGCTGAGACCCAGACGACTTCGATCACGGTGCTGAATTCCACCGTGAAGGGCAACGTATACGGCGGCGGGTATGCTCACGGCAACAATGCCAAAGCCAATACGAACACTACGCAGATGTCGTTTGTCGACACGAAAATTGAAGGGAATGTCAGCACCGGCGGGCTAGTTGGAGATGCCAGTGCTGTCGCCAACGTGGAAACCGCCGCTCTTTCGATGCGGGACACCTCCGTCACAGGAAACCTTGTTTTGGGTGGCGACAATGCCGGTGCCGCCAAGGTCACCTCCGCTGAATTTACGGGCGTGAACACTGCACAAGAACTGACCGGAAAGGCCGATTCTTATACGTTTAACGCCACGGAAGAAAACGGCACGAAGGCCATTTTGGATGTGAGCGGTACGATTGACGCCGTTGGTTCCATGGTTGACGTCAATACCAATTCGGCTCATACGATCATCACGGGTGAAAACGCCAAGATGTCGGTCGACAAGGACACGAAACTCACCGTGCACTCGACCTTTGCCGATACGGCCTATTCGTTCGATGAAGAAGATTCTTTGGGCCAGCTGATCTATACGACGAAGGGGCTCACCGCCGGAGACGAAGTGTTGAGCGGCATGACGACCACAAATGAAAACGCAAAGGTGCTTTCCGAAACCCTGCTCGGCTCTGTTGCGTTCGTTAACCAGGGAGCGGAATTTATTGCCGACGAGGGCATGGATGCAATTGTCAGCGCCGCAAAAGACGGCCGCTTCACGGCATTCGGCGCCATGCAGGGCGGACGTTCTTCTTATGAAACCGGTTCGCACGTATCGGTTTGGGGCGTTTCGCTCGCCGCCGGTACAGCCGGCAAGGTCGGCAACATGACGATGGCGGGTTTCATTGAAGCCGGCTGGGGTCGCTCCGATCCGAGCGTTTCTGGCGCGAGTGGCGACGGCGACCATGACTATTACGGTGTAGGCGGTGCAGTGCGCTACGACTTTGAGTCGCCCTTCTATCTTGACGGATCGTTGCGTATCGGCTCGTCGTCAACCGAGTTCGACGGAGAATTTTCGGGTACCAAGGCCGAATACGATGCGGACTCGCTGTATGTTACGGCGCACGTTGGCGGCGGCTACGTCTTCGATCTGAACTCGACCCTCGCGATGGATCTCTACGGTCGCTATATGTTCACGTATTTGGAAGGCGACGAAGTGGGACTCCATACGGGTTCAGGTGAAAAGCTGGACATGGACGACACGACCGCACATACCGTCCGCCTTGGGTTCAGCCTGCTCGGCAATTGCACGCCCGAGGTTGCATGGCACGCAGGTCTGGCTTATGAACACGTTTTCGACGGCGATGCGGAGTCCACGCTTCTTGTTGGCGGATCGCGAGCCAGTCTCGATACGCCGACGCTAGAAGGAAACAGCGGTATTGTTGATGTCGGCTTCCGCTATCAGCCCGGAGGTGCGTCGGATCCCTGGACCTTCGGCGTTAATCTCAAGGGGTACGTCGGCGATCGCCAGGGTGTAACGGGGAGCTTCAATGCCCTCTACACATTCTGACCGGATTCTTTGATGCTCTTCGGAGCGTCTGACGATCCAATCCGAACGGGGTCTCTATTCAGGGACCCCGTTCGTTTCAACAACGTCGTGAAAGTGTTGTTCGGCCGAGCGACCGAAACCTCAAACCGGAAAGCGTACGCCGAGACGAAGCAGCCGGCGTTCCCTTACCCGGAGTGATCCGCTATCCGCGGGAGAACAGAATGCCGGGCTGCGAGAGCTCCTTGCAGAATTTCGACTAGTTCACGCGGCGCTGTACGCACCAGTCGCGAACAGCGAGCAAACTAATCTTCGCCCCGGCAATGTCTTTTCTGCCCTCGCGGTCGACGTTATGCATCCAAGCTTTTGCTTCTCTCAAATGAAAAAAAAGCGCGCTCTGTCCACAGCTTGGCGGATCGGACGGAGCGCGTTCCTATGAGGTAGGAGAAAAAAAGACGGCGAGAAACTACTTCGCCCAACCGAAGAATTCCGTCACGGTGCTCCAGGCGACCTCGCGCAGGAACTTCGCCGTTTCCGGGGAAAGCGGCTTCTCGCATTCGCCGAGGTAGTTGATGTCGGCGGGCGTGCGGTGGAAGAGCGTCGAATAGAGAACCGCACCGTAAAGGTACGAACCCGCCGCGGACGGATGGCTCTTGTCGGGCATGTACATCTCAAGGTCCGGCCTCGCCTTGATCGCTTCCATGAAGGCGAGTCCCACGGGGACCGTCATCATTTTGGCTTCGTTGGCGATGCGGATCGTGTTGTCGGCGAGTTTCGTGATCTCTTCAGGCTTGTCCTTCTTGGGCCAGGTCATGATGAGAAGCGGCGTGCTGCCCGCCTCGCGGATCGTGTCGGCGTGCGCCTTGGCGTACTTCTCAAAGAAGGGGAGGCGTTTCTTCGAAGTTGCGGCTGCTGAATGGCCCTGCATCAGCACGACGTCGAACATCGGGTGTTCGAGCTTGCCGTCCTTCACTTCGGCGTACGGATCCTGTTCGTGCGGCGACAGATAAAACTTCATGTCGTGGAAGGAGAGCGAACCAGAACTGATCGTCAAAAGACGCGTCTTCATGTTTTCCTTCGGGGTGCCCGCCTTCATCAAACCGCGTAGATACGTGTGCACGCCGCAGTTGTAGAAGGAATACGAGTTCCCGACCAGGAGAGCCACCTTGGGCGACTTCGCGAGCGGCGCCGTCACTTCCGGCTTCACGGTGTTTTCGAGCGCCGAGGCCGAACCCGCCAGAAAGAGGGCGGCGGCAAGACCGGCGGCGATTTGCTTGATTTGCATGAGAAGAACTCCGCAGAGGGGAGGTCGGCCTGACTCAGCCGACCCCATGGATACCGTCAGAACTTGTGAACGAGACCGACCATGACCTGTTCGCGGTCGAGGTCGCCGTCACCGTTGTAAATGGAATACTTGTCGTTGTCGAGACCGTCACGGCCTTCCAGGTGGGAAACGACGCCGTAAACGTTCGTACGCTTGCTGAGCGGATACGTGTAACCCGCGGCCACGGCCCAGTAGCCGGCGTCGCGGCCGAGTTCGCCCTCCTGATTGCTGGCGATGTCGAGGCCGTTTTCACCGTCGACCAGGATGCCGCTCAGACGGATGAGGCCACCGGCGCAGGGAATCTGGGCGCCGAGCATGAAGCTGTTGCCCGTCCAGTTTTCAATCTGGGCGGCGTTCGTTCCGCCGGAGGGCGGCGTGATCCTGATGCTCGAGAGACTGCCGACTCGATCAAGGTGCCAACCGCGCTGGTAGGCCGCCATGAGCTTCATGAAACCGAAGTCGTAAGACGTGCCGAGGAAGAGCGTGGTCGGGTTTTCTCCCTGATTGTCC
The DNA here is from genome assembly GCA_900543805.1 of uncultured Sutterella sp. Classification (GTDB taxonomy): domain Bacteria; phylum Pseudomonadota; class Gammaproteobacteria; order Burkholderiales; family Burkholderiaceae_F; genus Sutterella; species Sutterella merdavium. The sequence continues at coordinate 19,174 of UQTE01000029.1, read as the reverse complement.
GCTTCTTCAGCGCGCTTGAGTACGGTTTGTTCCGCGCCCACCATGACGCCCCAGTTGCCCAGCTTGTAGTCGACCGAGCCGCCGAGGAAGCGTTCGTTGTCGACCCATTCAGGAGCGTCTTCCTTGGACGTGTTGAGGGAGCCGGCGAGAACAACGGTGAATCCCGCAAAGGTGGGGGACTTGTAGAAGATGCCGTTGTCGACGCGCCCGCCCTTGCCGTAAAAGAGCAGGCCGGCGTCGCCGTAGGTAACGCCAAACGGGGTGAAGCGGGAAATGCGGGTGAACTGGTCCGAACCCGAGAGGGGCTTGCCGGAGCGGCCGAGCGCGAGTTCACCGAAGGACTTGTTGTAGACCGAAAGGGTCGCCTGACGACCGAAGAGGCGATCGCCGCTCGTAGTCGTGAAGCTGCCGGCGTCTGAATCGAAGCCGGATTCGAGAACGAAGCGAACCTGCCAGTCTTCATTGAGTTGTTCGCTCCCTTTGAGACCCCAACGGCTGCCCGAGGACTTGCCTGACGTCATCTCGAAAGAGTCGGACGTTTGGTTATGGTTGATCGTGTACATAAAGCCGGTGTCGATTCGGCCGTATACATTGACGTCCGCCGCAACGGCGGGGAAAGCGGCGGCGGTGAGGATGGCGGCCGCGGTCAGAGCAAAACGGTTCATTTGCATTTTGAGCGATTGAGAAGGTTGAGAGGCTTGTCATGGTCCATTGACAGGATCAAAGATAAAGAGACGGATGCCTTCTCAAAAGAGAGCTTCCCGCAAACTCAATTTGCGCAACCTGCAACGAGAGGTCGGCTCAAAACCGAAAACGGAAGTTAAAGCTGTCTGTTGGGAGCTGAAAAAGAGCGAGGGACAGGGCGTGACACAAAGGCGTCGCAGTCAGCGCTGAAGCCGCAGCCAGGCAAGGGCGAAAAGAGCCAGAAGCGCACCGCCGCGGAAGGTCGCCTCCGGCCCGACCGCGTCCCAGAGAAGGCCGGCGAGAAGCCCCGCGGCAACGGCGGAAAGGCCGCTTGCGAACCCGAAGATTCCGAAGGCGCTCGCCCGCTCATTTTCCGGAGCGGTCGCGGCGACAAGCATGGAGAAGATCCCTTGCGTTGCGCCGAGGTGAAGACCCATGAGGACGATCCCGATCAGGACGCCCCACTGCGAGGGCAGTAGTGCGAAGACAAGGTCGGCTAGGATCAGAATGCCGATCCCCACCGCAAGGAGCGTCTTCGGATCCGTCTTGTCGGCCCATTTGCCGAAGGGATAGGAAGCGGCCGAGAAGACAAGGTTCATCCCCATGATGAGAAGCGGGATCGCGGTCGCCCCGAAGCCCGCGTCGGAGGCTCGCAGCACGATGAAGGCGTTCGAGAAGCGGGCCACGGCAAAGAGCGACCCGAGCACGACAAGCGACCGAAAGGCGGGATTCGAAAGAACGTGGAATTTCGGGAGGGACCGCTTGACGATCTTTTCGCCGTTACCGTCAACCGGGGCATTGCCTTCTTCGACGCCGAAGAGAATGAGAAGCAGACAGAGGACGCCCGGAATGAGCGCCACCCAGAAGATCGAGCGGTAGTCGTCCGTCCAACAGAGAAGCAGGACCGAGGCGAGGAGGGGGCCTACGAAGGCCCCCGCTGCGTCCAGCGATTGCCGAAGCCCGAAGGCGGCGCCACGAACGGCTTCGGGCGTTACGTCCGCGACGAGCGCATCCCGCGGCGCCCCGCGAAGGCCCTTGCCGATGCGGTCCGCCACGCGGGCGCCGAGAACGACGGGCATGGCTCCGGCAAGCGCAAAGAGGGGTTTCGAGAGAACGCCGAGACCGTAGCCGAGGAAAACGAGGAGCTTCTTGTGACCGAACCGATCTGCGACGACGCCCGACACGACTTTGGTGAGTAAGGCCGCTCCTTCGCCGAGCCCTTCGACAAGCCCGATCCAAAGGGCGCCGGCGCCAAGCGTCTGCGCCATGAAAAGCGGCAAGAGGGCGTGAATCATCTCGGACGACACGTCCATGAGAAGACTCACGAAACCGAGCGCCCAGACGGTGCGGGGTATGGCGGAGGAGAAAGGCTTTGCCATGGGGACGGAATGCGCGAAAGAAGCGTTTGTACGGAAACGAATGCATTGTCGCGCCGTCCCGGGAATCAAGGTGTTCGGAGACGGAGAAGAAGAGGTCTTTTCTGAGCGAAGGAAAAAGCCGTCACGAAGCGGTCACGCGAACGCCTTTCTGAGCGAAGGCAAAAGCCGTCACGAAGCGGTCACGCGAACGCCTCATCGCCCTCGAAAACCGTGATCCGAACTCAGCCGAAGAGAGAGGAGATCTTCTTGAAGAAGCCCTTTTCTTCGTCAGGCGCGCTCTTATAGTCGCCGGTGTCGTAGCCCGTAGCCTGGATCGCCGAGCGAAGAAGGCGTTCCTCCACGGGTTGTTCGGCAATCACGGCGACTTCCTTTTGCTTGCGGGAGGCGGTGATTTTCTTTGCAGAGATGCCGCGCTCTTCGAGCGCTTTCTGCACGGCTTCGCGCACGTGTTGCTCGCACATGCCGCACATCATTCCGTCGACTGCCAGGGTGGTTTTGTACATGTATTCGCTCCCTTTCTTTACTGCGAATGATTTGCAATACGAGAAGTATAGTTCTCTGCGAAAAGAAAGTCCTCATGCGGGAGGAGGAGTGGAGGCCGGGTGACCTTCGATCCGTCAATTCGTGAGGAATCTCGCCGGACGTAGAATGTCCGAAGGATCGTTGCAAAAGGAGCCGCTTTATGACCGAGAAAGAATCCGACCGTTCCGTTTTTGAACGTTTCACGGGAAAGACCCCGAACCGCCTCACGGACCAGCTGCGCGACATCGCGCCCGACGCCGAGAAGTGGATCCACGACTTCGTCTTCGGAACGGTGTACGCGAGGGAAGGACTCACGGACGAGGAAAAGGCCGTCGCCACGATCACGACGCTTGCGGCACTCGGCGGATGCGAGCGCGAGTTGCGCTCCCACATCCAGACGGCCTTGAACGTGGGCGTCGCGCCCGAGCGGATCGTCGCGACCTTCCTTCACATGGCGCCTTATGCGGGCTTCCCGCGCACGCTCAACGCTCTTTTCACGGCCAAGGAAGTCTTTGAGCTTCGCGGCGTGACGGTCGCGGGAATCGAAAAGCCGAAAGTTGGGGAAGAAAAGAAATAAAGCTCCGATCGGGAATCTAATTCGCGTTCCCTCTCGAGGCATCATTTGAGCACAGGTTCGGTTCAGTTTGCGGACGGTTCGAAAGTCTTTTCCATTCGGATGTGGGGAATGCCGTCTTCGTCGAACGGTTCGCCCAGGGTCTTGAACCCGTAGCGTTCGTAAAAGCCCGTCGCGTAGCACTGTGCTTCGAGCACGATTCGTTTCATGGGATAACGCGCCGCCAGGGCTTCCATGGCATCCTCAAACACTCGGGCGCCGAGACCCTGTCCCCGCACCGTCGAGAGGACGCGCCCGATCTGAAAGACCGAGTTGTCGTCCGCGATGGGGAAGGCGCGCAGATAGCAGAGGATCTTCCCGTCTTCTTCGCGCCACACGTGCAGAGCCTTGCGATCGACGCCGTCGACGTCCTGGTAGGGGCACTTTTGCTCGACCACGAAGACGGCCGCGCGGGCGGCGAGGATGCGGTAAAGCTCGTCGACAGTGAGCTCGGCGAATGTTTTGACGAAGCGCTGCATGAAAGTGAATCTGGAAAGTGCTAGTCACGGCATTATAGAGATCAACTTCACCAAAGTCGTACTCTCGTCGGTACAATTCGAGAAACCCCTGCCGTTGCCTCGTATTCGCCCACTCCCGACAGGGAAGATCATAAAGACGGCAGACTCAGGAAATCTTGCGGTTTGATCTTCGCATTGGCTGAGGGTAGATGACAACGTTCAAAAAAATGCTCGCTAATGCAAGACCTTTCGCCAAGTGAGCGTCATATCGATAGAATGCAAAGAGCTCTCCCTCGCGAGCCGACTACTTTTTGAGGTAGATCCTATGTTGAAAGAATTGCCCTTGGGCACCTCGATCTTTGAAACGCTTCGAGCTACGGATGAGCTTTACGTTGATAAGACGGATCTGATTTATCAGCTGGTTCGCAGGCGTTCCAAATGTTTTTTGGCTAGGCCCAGGCGTTTTGGAAAATCGTTGCTTATCTCAACGTTTGAATCTCTTTTTCAGTACGGATTGCGGGATTTCCAGGGACTTGCGATAGAACCTCTTTGGAAGGACAAGACCTATCCCGTGGCACGCTTGGATTTTTCCAGGCTCACGACGTTTCGCAGTTACGAAGAGTTTAAGGAGCGTTTCCAAAGTTTCTTGCAGAGCGCGTTTATTCCTCTCGGCTTTGTCTATCGTCGAGAACTAGACTCTTTGCAATTTCTCGATCAACTTGGGTTGTGGATTGCATCCTTGCCGCCTAACTCTTTGGTCGTTCTTATTGACGAATACGATGCACCGCTCACCGCGCATTTAGAGGACCGGGAGAAGTTTGAGGCCGTACGTGATTGTCTGCAGCCTTTTTATGCACTTCTCAAAGAGTACGAAGGACGCCTGCGGTTTTTCTTCATGACGGGCATCACCAAGTTCAGCAACACAAGCGTTTTTTCCGCGTTCAACAATCTTCGGGATATTTCGCTTGATCCGGAATACGGCACCCTGCTGGGCTATACGGAAGAGGAAATGCGAGCGGTTTTCTTGCCCTATGTAGATAATGCGGCAGATGTTCTGGGAATGACGAGGGAAGAGGTGCTTTCCCGTCTCAAGGAACAGTATGATGGCTTTTCGTTTGACCGAGAAGCGAGCCATCGAGTCTATTGTCCTTGGTCTGTGCTCAATTTCTTGTCGACGCCGAAGAACGGATTTCTCAACTATTGGTACGTTAGCGGTGGTCGGCCTACGGTTCTTACAAAATACCTGGTCAATCATGCGCTGGCAGAACCCATTTCATACTCGGAAGAGCGCAAAATTACCCTTTTCGATTTGACGTTGTCTCAACAGTACGACTACATGAGTATCGAAAATTTGCTCATGCAGGCGGGTTACTACACCATCCGTTCCGTCTTACAAGATGAGACCGTTGTGTTGGGTTATCCCAACCGCGAGGTAGCGATTTCTATGGCTCAGCTCTATGCTGAAGAGCTACTGCAAGGGAAAAACTTGCGTAATGTGTGTCCAACACCCGCCTTGAGCGTCCTGTCTTCAGGAGCGCCAGAGGAAGTCGTGTCCTACTTCACCGAAGTTCTGCGCGCCATCGATTATCAGCGCTATCCCGTCAAGGACGAGGCCACTTGCCGAGGATACCTGCAGGTTCTTCTCATCGGCGCCGCCATGCTTCCGAGTGTGGAAGTCCACAACGCATTCGGCCGCAGTGATTTGGAGGTAGAGGCGGGGGATCGCCTCTGGGTTTTCGAAATCAAATGCGCCCGTGAGTCGAAGGAAGTCGATGGCTTGCTCCGCGAAGCGGTTGAGCAAATGGGTTCCCGTCACTACGGATCGAAACGGTCCGGAAAAAAGGTGATCCGCATGGCGCTTGTTTTCGACGTTTCGGAAAGAGGATTTTCCGCTTGGAAATGCCTGTGAAGAACTCGGGGCGCTCGGTATAGTCCGGCGCGCCGAGCGCCATTCGAGCGCCACGGTCCTGAAGTAACTTCTCGAGAAGATAAAGAATCTCCGCAACAAGAAGAAACACAAGGCCTGCGGCCATTTTTCGGCGCCGCGGCTTATATAATCCCGTGCAACCATTTTCCTTTAACTCCAATCCCGGTCGCGACCCCTCAAAGCGATCGGATTACGAGGATTTTTCTGCAATGAACCAACAGATCGGAACGGTTTTCGAACTCAAGGGCGGTTTGGCTCTTTCGGACTTCCGCGCGGCCCGTGCGCTCGCGTCTTTGCGTAAGGTTTCTCCCCTTGTCGAAGCGGTCTCGGGCCGCTTCGTGCATTTTGTGCATGCCGAACGCGCTCTGACCGACGATGAACGCGCCCGCCTCGAAGCGCTCCTGACCTACGGCGATCCGGCCGTCACCGTGCGCGAAGACCTCGCCTTCATGGTGGTGCCGCGCCTCGGCACGATCTCCCCCTGGGCCTCGAAGGCTTCCGACATCGTGAAGAACTGCGGCATTCAGGGCGTCGCCCGCGTCGAACGCGGCACGATCTTCTCGATCTCGCTCTCCGCTCCGGTTTCGGACGAACTCGCTCAGAAGCTCGCCGCCGTTCTCCACGACCGCATGACGGAATCGGTCGTTCCCGTCGACTTTGACGCGTCGAAGCTCTTTGAAACGCTCGAAGGCCGTCCGATGGCGACGGTCGACATCGTCGGGGGCGGCCGCGCCGCGCTCGAAGAAGCGAACGTTTCGATGGGTCTTGCGCTTTCCGAAGACGAAATCGACTACCTCGTCGACGCCTTCACGAAGCTCAACCGCAATCCGACCGACGTCGAACTCATGATGTTCGCGCAGGCCAACTCCGAACACTGCCGCCACAAGATCTTCAACGCCCGCTGGACGATCGACGGGGAAGACCGCGAAGAAACGCTCTTCGGCATGATCCGCCGCACGCATCAGATGGCCCCGCAGGGGACCGTCACGGCCTACGCCGACAACGCGGCCATCTTCGAAGGGGCCGAAGCCTCCCGTCTCTATCCGCGTCCGGGCACGGACAGCGTCTTTGGCGACAAGTACGAACGCAACGTCGAAATGACGCACACGGTCTTCAAGGTGGAAACGCACAACCACCCGACCGCGATTTCTCCCTTCCCGGGCGCCTCTACGGGCTCGGGCGGCGAAATCCGCGACGAAGGCGCCACGGGCCGCGGCGCCCGCCCGAAGGCGGGTCTCTGCGGCTTCACGACGTCCGCGCTGCACTTGGCCGACGCTCCGCAGTCCTGGGAAAACGACTCCGACACGGTGACGGGCGAAAAGACGGACGCCGTCTACGGCGCGCCCTCGCGCATCGCGACGCCGCTTTCCATCATGACGGACGGCCCCTTGGGCGGCGCCGCCTTCAACAACGAATTCGGCCGACCCAACATCCTCGGCTATTTCCGCGCCTTTGAGGCGAACGTCGGCGGCACGCGCTACGGCTACCACAAGCCCATCATGCTCGCGGGCGGCATCGGCAACATCCGCGACGACCAGACGAAGAAGGAAGTGCCCCCGGCCGGGAGCCTTCTCATCGTCCTCGGGGGCCCGGGCATGCGCATCGGTCTCGGCGGCGGCGCCGCGAGCTCGATGGCGACGGGCGCCAACTCCGAAGCGCTCGACTTTGACTCGGTCCAGCGCGGCAACCCCGAAATGGAACGCCGCGCCCAGGAAGTGATCGACCGTTGCTGGGCGATGGGTACGGAAAACCCGATCCTCGCCATCCACGACGTGGGCGCGGGCGGTCTCTCGAACGCCATGCCGGAACTCGCCGACCTCTCGGGGAAGGGCGCCACTTTCGACATGACGAAGATCCCGGTCGAAGAGTCCGGCATGAGCCCCTTGGAAATCTGGTGCAACGAAAGTCAGGAGCGCTACGTCATCGCGCTCGATCCCGCGAAGCTTGAAGTCTTCAAGGCCTTCTGCGAACGCGAACGCTGCCCCTTCGCGGTCCTCGGCACCATCACCGAGGAAGCCCACCTCAAGCTCACGAACGCTCCCAAGGCCGACTGCGTCGACATGCCGATGGAAGTCCTTCTCGGCAAGGCTCCGCGCATGCACCGCGACGTGAAGCACGTCGAAAAGAAGCTCGCTCCCTTCACGGCCGAAGGTCTCGACTTCAAGAAGGCAGCGCTCGACGTTCTGCGTCATCCGACGGTCGCCTCGAAGTCCTTCCTCATCACGATCGGCGACCGCACGGTCGGCGGTCTCGTCGCCCGCGACCAGATGGTCGGTCCCTGGCAGGTGCCGGTTGCCGACTGCGGCGTGACGACGCTCGACTTCGAAGGCCTCAAGGGCGAAGCGATGTCGATGGGCGAACGCACGCCGGTCGCCGTCATCGATTCCGCCGCCGCCTCGCGCCTTGCGATCGGCGAAGCGATCACGAACATGGCCGCGGCGGACGCGAAGCTTCCGCGCATCAAGCTCTCCGCCAACTGGATGGCCGCCTGCGGCGCCGAAGGCGAAGACGCCCGCCTCTTTGACGCCGTCAAGGCCGCGTCCGACTTCTCGGTCGCGCTTGGCATCTCGATTCCGGTCGGCAAGGACTCGCTCTCCATGCGCACGAAGTGGGAAGCGGAAGGGGAACAGAAGTCCGTCACTTCTCCGGTGAGCCTGATCGTCTCCGCCGCCGCGCCGGTCGAAGACGTCTCGAAGACGCTCACCCCCGAACTCAAGCGCGATCCCGCTTCGGTCCTCGTGCTCGTCGACCTCGGCGCCGGCAAGAACCGCCTCGGCGGCTCGATCCTCGCGCAGGTCACGCAGCGCTTCGGCGACACGGCTCCCGACTGCGAAAACGCGGCCGAACTCGCCCGCTTCTTCGTGACGGTTCGCCGTCTCACGGATTCGGGTGCGCTTCTTGCCTACCATGACCGCTCCGACGGCGGTCTCTTCGCGACGCTCGCCGAAATGATGTTCGCGAGCCGCCTCGGCGTGAGCCTCAACCTCTCGAGCCTCCTTGAAGCCGAAGGCGCGAACGTCTGGAACGTCCTCTTCAACGAAGAACTCGGCGCCGTCCTTCAGGTCCGCGCCGACCGCGTCGAAGAACTCGTCGCCGCGATGCGCGAGGAAGGCCTCTCGCACCTTTGCCACTTCATCGGCGAAGTCACCGAAGGGGAACTTCTCACGATTTCGAACGACGACTGCCCGAACGCCTGCTTCACGCGCGAAGAACTCCAGACCGCGTGGACGGAAGTCTCGCACTCGATCGCCCGCGGCCGCGACAATCCGGCCTGCGCCGATCAGGAATTCGCGCGAATCGCCGACAAGACCGACACGGGCCTCTTTGCGAAGACCACTTACGACGTGAACGAAAACGTCGCCGCTCCGATGATCAACACGGGCGTTCGTCCGAAGGTCGCGGTGCTCCGCGAAGAAGGCGTCAACAGCCAGAACGAAATGACGGCCGCTTTCTACCGCGCGGGCTTTGACGCCTACGACGTTCACATGACGGACCTCCTTTCGGGCCGCATCGAACTCGCGGGCTTCAAGGGGCTCGCCTGCCCGGGCGGCTTCTCCTACGGCGACGTCCTGGGTGCCGGCGGCGGCTGGGCCAAGACGGTCCTTCACAACGACCGTCTGACGGAAGTCTTCCGCACGTTCTTCCACCGCGACGACACCTTCGGCATCGGCATCTGCAACGGCTGCCAGATGATGAGCCAGCTTCGCGACCTCATCCCGGGCGCCTCGCACTGGCCGATGCTCGTTCGCAACCTCTCCGAACAGTTCGAAGCGCGCGTCGTGAATCTGGAACTCCTCGAATCGCCCTCGATCTTCTTCGAAGGCATGGCGGGTTCGGTTCTTCCGATCGTGACTTCGCACGGGGAAGGGCGCGTGCAGTTCCTCTCGCCCGAAGACGCCGCGCTCGCCCGCACGGCCGCGCGCTACGTCGATCCGCAGGGCCGTCCGACGGAGGTCTATCCCTTCAATCCGAACGGTTCGGCCGAGGGTCGCGCCTCGTTCACCACGGACGACGGCCGCTTCACGATCATCATGCCGCACCCCGAACGCAGCCACCGCGCCGTGCAGCTCTCGTGGCACCCGGCCGAATGGACGGACGTCTCGGGCTGGATGCGCATGTTCTGGAACGCCCGCAAGTGGGTGGGCTGATTCCGAGTGTGACTCGTGACTGAAAAGAGCGGAGCCTTTTTCACGGACGGAAAAGCGCTCCGCTTTTTCTTTGAGGAGATTTTCGATGCAGATTCCGAAGACGCGGGAAGAAACCGAAGCGCTTGAAGGCATGATCGCCCAACGGCGAGACTTTCACGCGCACCCCGAAGAAGGCTGGTGCGAATTCCGCACGACCGCCGCGATCGTTCGCGTCCTTGAGAACCTCGGCTTTGCGGTTCTCACGGGAGAGGACGTGATCGCCCCCGACGCCCGCATGGGCGTGGTTGAGGAACGCCTCGCGGCGGCGCGGCATAAGGCGCTCGAAGAAGGAGCCGATGCGACGATCCTCGACCGCATGGGCGACTTGACCGGATGCGTCGGCGTCTGGAAGACCGGACGCCCCGGCCCGGTTACGGCGTTGCGCTTTGACATCGATGCGCTTCGAGGCGTCACCGAATCTTCGTCGCCCGAGCACCGGCCCGCGGCGCTCGGCTTTGCCTCTCCCGTCCCGAACGTCTGTCACGCCTGCGGGCACGACGCCCACACGGCTGTGGGCTTGGGCGTCGCCCGTTGGATTGCGTCGCACGCGCACGAGCTGACCGGCACGGTCAAGCTTCTCTTTCAGCCCGCGGAAGAGGGCGTTCGCGGGGCCGCCGCGATGGCGAAGAGCGGCGTCGTCGACGACTGCGGGTGGCTTTTCGGTTCGCACGTGGGCTGCGAATTCGGTCCCGACGAAATCGGGATTCTGACGGAAGGCTATCTCGCCACGACCAAGATGGACGTCTTCTTCGAAGGAACGCCCGCTCACGCCGGGTCGGACCCCGAGAAGGGGCGCTCGGCGCTTCTTTCCGCCTGCGCGGCCGTGATGAGCATTCAGGGCTTGCCGCGTCACTCGGGCGGCGACTCTCGCGTTTCGATCGGACGCATTGAAGCCGGGGAGGGCCGGAACGTCGTGGCGGCGCACGGGAGGCTTGAACTCGAAGTTCGCGGTGCCACGAAGGAAGTGAACGACTTTCTCGCCGACGAAGTCCACCGCATCGTGCACGGCATGGCCGAGGTTTACGGCGTTAATGGAAAGGTCGTGAAGACGGGTGAATCCTGCCGATACGTCTGCGACCCGGAAGCCGTTGCGATTCTCGAAGACGTGGCCAAAGCTTTGCCCGACAAAACCAAGGCGACGGTTTTCACGACGGAGCGCGGGAGCGAAGACTGCGCCGTCCTGGCCGAGCGCGTGCGAAGCCTCGGCGGCAAGGCCGGGTTCTTCTGTTTCGGAACGCGCCACAAGGGGCACCATCGTCCTGACTTCGACGTGGAGGACGAAGACGCGATGCTTCTCGCCTGGCGGGTCTTCACGGGGGTGCTCGCACGTCTTCATCACGCCTGAGAGAGCGGCCTCTCTCGGAAAAGCGGTCGGGGCGCCTCGGGGCGCCCCGATTTTCGACGGGAAATCGTCAGGGCTTCTCCGGCCACCACTTGGCTTCGTGTCCCGAGAGGTCGGACAAGGCGAGCCGTTCGCCGATTCGGGGGAGAACGAGCCGCACGTCGTTTTTGCGGGCCTCGTCGTACGCCGCATTGAGCGGATCGATCCAGCGGTGCACCGAGAGGTCGTACTTCGCGTTGTGGCAGGGCATCGTGTAGGCAGCCCTGAGTGTGCGGGCCGCCCGGCCCCAGTCGTCGGGCATCAGGTGAATGTCCGCCCAGTCGACGTTGTACTGACCGTCTTCGAGCGCGGCGAACTGAATATTCGGAAAGCGTTCGGCCACGTCCGCAAAGTGCGGACCGATCCCGCCGTCGCCCGAAAAGTATCCGCGCCAGCCCTTTACGTCGAGCATGAAACCGCCCCAGAGCGTTTGATTCCGCTTGAGGCTGCGACCCGAGAAATGAAGTGACGGCGTGAAAGTAATGTCGACGCCCGGCAGCGGCTGCGCGGACTCCCACCACTCCAATTCCGTGATGAGGTCGGCGGGCCATCCCCAGCGCTCGAAATGCGCTCCGACGCCCAAGGCCGTCACGACGCGCCCGACGCGACCCTTCAACGCGTTGATGACGCGCAGATCGAGGTGGTCGTAATGGTCGTGCGTGATGAGGAGAAGGTCGACCGCGGGGAGGGAGGAGGGCGAAAACACGTCCGCTCCGGCAAAGGGTTTCACGACGCCCGGGACGGGCGCGGCGAAGGTGAGGGCCGGATCGATAAGGATCGATACGCCTTCCACTCTTAAAAAGTACCCGGAGTGCCCGAGCCAGACGAGTTCGTTTTGTCCGACGTCCGCAAGCATTGTCTTCACGTGCGGGACGACGCCCGAGGGCTTTCGCCCGTCGTTCGAGCGGAAAAGAAAGTCGACCATGTTCCTTGCGAAGGACTTCTCCGTGGGACGGGGCTTCAGGGGATAGAGATTGCGGAATTCCCCGTCCTGCCAGTATGGGCTTGCGAGAATCCGTTCGAGCCTGCGGCCGCTCGGCGCTCCGCCGAAGTCTTCTCGCGCGAGAACGCCGCCCGTTCCCGCAAGAAGGGTGCCGCCAAAGAGTAGAGAAATCGTTTTGCGTCGCGTAAGGGCCATGGTTCGAAGAACGGATGGATTGAGTACATCCTAATCCTACGAAACTTGGCCGGCTCAAAGAAATACGTTCGTATCGAATTCTTGCCCGAAACCTTCGGCCGTTACCGTCTGAAAAGGATTGACGGTGAAGAAGATCGATACTCGAAACGTATGGAAGTCGATGAGGAATCGGCATTGGCGCCGCAGTGTTCGCTGCGACTACCATGACTTCACCGGACTCGAAGGAGTCGATTCTTTGCAAAGGGAGAAAATGATGTCGAAGAAGAAAGCGCTGATCGGAGCTACGTTGGCGGGCGTAATGGGCGTCGTGGGCGCCGCGGAGATTGAATTCGTGGTGGGCGGCAAGGTCTATCCCGGCACCTTGAACGACTCGGGTGCGGCGCAGGCACTCTTCGAGCGGCTGCCGCTGGAAGTGACTTTTGAAGATTTCGGGTCAAACGAGCGCATCGCCTACGTGAAGCCCGAGCTGTCTCTATCCGGAAAGGCCGATCACGGAGCGCCCAAGCCCGGGACGTTCGCGGTATACGAGCCCTGGGGAAATCTCTGCGTTTTTCGCGTGCCCTTCCGTGCGTCGAACGATCTCTTCATCCTGGGAGAGGTAGCGCCCGAGACGCTCGAAGCGATCGTGAAGAGCGGGTCGGAGACCGTCACGATTCAGGTGTCGGGGCGCTGAAGCGACAACCTTTGAAGGAAGTCGGACGGGGACTCGAATGAAGGCGTTCGGGGTCCCTTTCTATCTCGACAAGTTGGGAGGCAGCCGGAAATTCGCCGTTGAATGCGGGTGGTTTTCGGTTGTGTTCCAACAGAAAAAAACGTCACGCAAGTTATGGCTCGCGACGGGGAATTTTAGGTCTGACTGTCTATGTTCCTCATCGAGGAATGAGTCAGGTAACCCGTCAACCTTGCCCTGAAAGAAATCGCCGCTCTTCCGTAAGAAGAGCGGCGAATTTCATGGATCAGTCCGATCGACTCGGGGAGAAGTGAATCCTGACCGAGCCGTCACTCCGGAGATCAATAGTTTTCCTTGCGGACTTCGAAGTAGGCCTGGGAGTAGCCGCAGACGGGGCAGACTTCCGGCGCCTTGCGGCCGACGACGAGGTGACCGCAGATGCGGCATTCCCACATGCATTCGCCGGCCTTTTCAAAGACCTGCTGCATTTCGACGTTCTTCAGAAGCTTGAGGTAGCGGGCTTCGTGGGCGCGTTCGATGTCGCCGACCAGGCGGAACTTCGCGGCGATTTCCGTAAAGCCTTCGGCTTCGGCTTCTTCCGCAAAGGTCTTGTACATGTCGGTCCATTCGTAGTTTTCGCCTTCCGCGGCGGCCTTGAGGTTGGCGGCCGTACCCTGGATGCCGCCCAGAGCGTCGAACCAGAGGCGGGCGTGTTCCTGTTCGTTGCGGGCCGTCGTCAGGAAGATTTCGGCGAGCTGTTCGTAGCCTTCGCGGCGGGCCACTTCGGCGAAGTACGTGTACTTGTTGCGGGCCTGGCTTTCACCGGCGAAGGCGGCCTTGAGGTTGGCTTCGGTCTTCGTGCCGGCGAGCTTGTTGCCGCAGGCGGCGGGAGCGGCCTTCACTTCTTCAAAGAAGGAAGCGTCCTTGTGGCAGAGCGGGCAGATGTAGTCGGCGGGAAGTTCGTCGCCTTCATAGATGTAGCCGCAAACTTTGCAACGATACGACATTTTAGAGTCTCCTAATTCGCCAGAGGCGTTGTGGTAGTGAGTGTGAAGCATCTCGTGAGCGGCTTCGGAGAGGGGTTCTCCGAAGAACTCTTCGTAGAGACGCAGGATTTCGGGATTTTCGTGCGAGCGGCGAAGCGTGAGTTCACCGTCGCGCTTGTAAAGGGACGCGATGCGGGCCGAGCGCGCAGCGTTTTGCGCGGCGTCGCCCATGTGCTTGGGCTGACCGCCCCCGCCGATGCAGCCGCCCGGACAGGTCATGACTTCGACGAAGTGATAGGGGAGGCCCCCTTCCTTCTTCATCTTGTCGAGAAGTTCGCCCGCGCGGGCCGTGCCGTAGAGGACGGCTACGCGCACGTCGAGGTCGCCCATGCGCACGGTCGCCTCCTTCATGTCGCCTTCGAGGCCGCGCACCGGGGTGAAGGAGAGAAGTTCCGCGGGGGCTTCTTCGCCCGTCACGTAGCGGTAGGCCGTGCGAAGCGCGGCTTCCATGACGCCGCCCGTGTTGCCGAAGATGACGCCCGCGCCCGAGGCTTCTCCCAACGGATGATCAAAGCCGCAGGGTTCGAGCGCTGCGAAGTCGATCGCTCGTGCTTTCGCCCAGGCGGCGAGTTCACGCGTCGTGACGACGGCGTCGGTGTCGCGCATGTCGGGCGAGCCGATGCGGCGTCCCGCGGCGTTCATTTCCGGACGGCGGATTTCATACTTCTTCGCCGTGCAGGGCGTGACCGCGACGTGGAAGATTTTCTTGGGATCCAAGCCCTTCTTGTCCGCGAAGTAGGACTTCACGACGGGGCCCTGCATTCCGATCGGGCTCTTCGCCGACGAGATGTGGGGAAGGACTTCGGGGTGGAAGAGTTCGGCGTAACGCACCCAGGCGGGGCAGCAGCTCGTGAACTGCGGCAGGGGAGCCGTTTTCTTCACGATGCGCTCGACCAATTCGCTCGCTTCTTCGACGATCGTGAGGTCGGCGGCGAAGTTCGTGTCGAGCACGTAGTCGGCGCCGAGCGCGCGCAGAAGGGCCACCATGCGGCCTTCGACGAAAGTGCCGTCCGTGAGTCCGAAGGCTTCGCCGAGTCCCACGCGCACGGAGGGGGAGGTCGAGAAAACGACCGTGACTTCCGGATCGGCAAGGGCGGCTTCCACGGCCGCGACTTCGCTCTTTTCGACGATCGAGTCCACGGGACAAACGTTCGCGCACTGACCGCAGTTGATGCAGATCGCGCGGTCGCCGGTCTTCGCGAGGTCGTAGCGCCCCTCCACGCCGATGTAGTCGCGGCAGACGGTCTTGCAGAGGCCGCAGAGAACGCACTTTTCTTCAATGCGCTCGATCGCGAAATTGTCGGTGTCGATCGGTACGCGCCGATCCGCGTGCAGATGTTTCGTCAACGTCGGGTCTCCTCTAATCGTTGTGGGTATTCGCGTTGCCCACATTGTAGAGAGTATTGCCGCAAAAGAAAGGCGGATTTTTCCCGCAAAGCCCTCTCGGAAAAGCTTTGCAAAGAATTCGTGATGAGAATGTCTCTCAGAAATCCGGGCAAGGAAAGAAGCCTATTCGGCCATGCGCAAGAATGAATCAAGGTCGACGGGCTTTGTTTCCGAATCTCTTTATGTTGAGAGCGATTCGCAAAATCGAACGCCTGCCGAAAAAGGAAGACTATCGAGCCGATCGAAATCCTTGGGGCCGAGGGGCGGGTAAACAAAATGCCGACGCCCCGGGGAGGGATGTCGGCATTCTGCGGCATGCAAGAAGATTCAGAGCGACGTCGTGTGCGGAGCCGCCTCGTTTTCGAGCGCGCGGACTTCGTTTTTCAGACGTTCAAGCTCTTGGCGGGCCTTTTCGGCCTTCACGTTCGATTCGAGCGTGCGGCTTTCCGATGCGGCGCGGCGCTCGAGAAGATCGAGTTCCTTGAGTTCGAGCTCGATTTCCTTCATGCGGGCGTTGTAGGCGTCGATCTTCTTTTGCTTTTCGGCCCTGGCTTTCGAAGCCTTGGCGTTGGCGTTCGCGCGGGCGCGGTCGGCCTTGGCCTTGGCGGCCGCTTCGTCGGCCGCCTGCTTCTCAAGTTTTTCCTGATAAGCGGTTTCGGTCTGACGGACGACCTCGATGTTCTGCATCGACTGATAGGCCGCGGCGTCCATCTGGGCGCGGGTGGGTTCGGTCGACTGGCAACCCGCGAGCAACGCGGCGCCCGCGAGGACGACGCCTCCCGTCTTAAGAATGTTCTTCACCATTGCGGTTTTCCTCGATCTTCAAAATCAGCGGTTGCAGCCGTAGGGGTTGTTGGGCTGGATGCGGGTTTCGCCGCTGCGGCCCGAGGCCATGATGGCCGTGCCCGTACGGAATTCGCACATTTCGCCCACCTGGGTCGACTGCATCATGCGGCCGTCAGGGAGTCGATAGACGAGCTGCACGCCGTTGACGTATTCCTGACGGTCGGAAAGAGCGCTGCCGGCGATGCCGCCCACGGCGCCGCCGGCGAGGCCGCCCAAAACGCGCGAGGACGTGGAGTGATTGCCGTGATTGCCGATCGCGGCGCCGGCGATGGCGCCGAGGATGGCCCCGACCGCCTGCGAATCGCGGCGGTTGTCGGAATTGTCGACCACGACCTGAGCGGGCTGAATCGCGATGATCTCGACCGTCCGCACTTCCTGGGCGCGGTTGACGGCGCTCGGATTGTAGACGTCGGCGCGGTACTGATGACCGCCGTTGGCGGCGCATCCGGTGACGAGCACGGCGCTCATGAGAAGGGTCAGGGGAAGAATTTTGTTGCGCATGGTTGTTTTCCGTCTTCTCTTGGGACTGGATTTGTCAATGGAGAGAATGCACTCCCCGCTCTTGTACAAAGACGATAGCACGGTTTTCCCCTGCGGGGAACGTCGTCACGGCATCGTGACGTAAAGCGGTGTTTCGATATTTGTCCGCCGACACGATTCTTTGCAGATGCCGCCGCTCCTCCCGTTTCGCCGGGCTTTTCAAGCTTCATCCAGGCGCCGGCCGAAGCGTTTTCAAAACACGCGTTTCGCCAAAACGCCCCCTCCCGCAGGTCCCACAAAACGCGGTCAAGTCGGTAGAATGTTCCCGTTTCGCGCTCCGTTCGGGGCGCCGTCAGAAGAACAACACCGGAACTCAAAATGCTCGAAAACGCCGTTCAGTACCCCGATCTCGACGAGATCGTTCAGAAGAGCGAACGCAAGACCGTCTACAAGAAACTGGTCCGCCGCACGAAGCTCGACCGCCGCACGCAGATCCTGCAGGTGGTCCTGCAGATGCTCCAGGAGGACGACTACAAGCAGGTGTCGATGTCGCGCATCGCGGAGAAGGTCGGCATCAGCGAGGCGGCGATCTACCGCAACTACCGCAACAAGTCGGCGATCTTTTCGTCCGTGGTGGACTTCGTCGAGACGACGCTTCTCGACCTCTTCGGCAAGATCCGCGACGACAAAACGACGTCGCCCCTCGTGCACGTGCAGCAAATGGTGAACGTGCTCCTCGAGTTCGTCGACGCCAATCCCGGTCTCTGCCGAATTCTTCTCTGTCAGGACCAGCTGATGGAGGACCTGAAGTTGCGCCGCCGCATGCTCGAACTCCTCAAGACGCTCGAGACCCGGATTCGCCTCGAATACCGCGCGGCGATGGAGTCGGGGCTTCTTCCGATGCACTTCAACGAGGACGCCCGCGCCCAGATGGTGATGTGCTTCATCGAAGGGCGGTGGTTCCGCACGATGATCTCGGGCTTCAAGGACAAGGCGGGCGGGCTCGGCCCCTCCTACACGGCGCCGTTCTTCGCCTACACGCAGGTGTGACGCCCGAAGGGAAGAGAGAGGAAAACGGTCGCGGCTTCGGTTCGCGGCCGTTTTTTTGTCGGCGGCGCTCCGATCCGTCGGCGAACGACCGATTGAGATTGGAAGAGGGCGCACGCAAGGGAGCGACCTTTGGGGTTCCGGGTCGTTCCGGCCGTGCGGCTGCCCATCCTTATCCGCAAAAGGTATTCTGTAGCGGCCGACGCCGCGGCGCCGGATCGGCGCGCAACGACGCCGCACATCCAGTTGGGCATCCGCACGTTTCCGATCCGCTCGGACACGAATGCCCGGAGGGCGAAGCTGCCCGAACCGCCTATGGATGACCTGACGTTTGGGGAGGATCAAGATGACTGGAAAGGAAAAGGCGCTTTTTCTCGCGTATCCGATCCTTTGGACATTTTCCGTCGTCTCCTTCTGGTGCTTCGGAAGCGCCTCCGACGCGCTCGGCTTTACGCTTTTGCACCTCTATCTTCTTCATCCCGCCGCGATCGTCGGCGTCTCGGCCGCGGCGGCTTGGAAAGCTCTGTCCCTCAGGTCGCTTCGGTTTCTCCCAATCGCGTTGGCGACGGGCTACATGCTCTGCGACTTTCTCACCTTTCGTCTCGCCAACATGACCGCCTTTTCGTACGGGACGCCGCCCGAATGGATCATGCTTCCGGTCGGTCTGGCGCTCTCGCTTGCGGGACTCCTTCTCGGGCGAATCCTTCGCCGTTTTGTCTCTGGAAAAGACTGAGAGCCAATCGACCGCAAGAGCGTGGATGAGCGCTTCGTATCCCGCTGAACCGGTCGATTTCCTTTTTTAATCGTTCTTGATGAGACAAATTCTCAGCTTAAGGCATGCTTAAGAGATAAGAAGAACCTCATTGAGAGAAGATTGCGGATACACGTTGTTACAAAATTACGTAGCCCCTTGGTCAGGATCATGCGGTCTGAAGACTTTCTTAAAGTTCCCGAAAGAATCGCGTAAGGATCTCGTTTTCCTTGCAGTACAGCAAATCATCCTTTAAGGATGCGAAAAGATTGTCTTCAAATCCTAAGGTTGGCTTAAGGAAGGGATTAGGGGGTTTTATGGGGGAGGTTTACCCTCAACCAAAACGTAAAATTTTCGGAAATTCGCTTGAGAACCCTTCGCGAATCCTGTAAAGTTCATCTCAACGGAAGACGCGATGTTCCACCAAAAGAGATGAGGGGTCGTCTCGGAGCATCGAGCTGCAGTTCCAAAGCTTGGTCTGGTGCTGCGGTACCTGTTCTTCGAAACTTACGGGGCTCGTTCTTAACAGGGGACGAGCCCTTTTTTCCGTCTGTGTGCCGACGACGGCTTCGGAACATGCCGGTCGCGACGTTCCTTCATCCTTGGTAAACAACCCTCGACTAAAGTCGAAGGCTTTGCAACTATTGCCGAGACAACGT
>UQTE01000028.1 GCA_900543805.1 uncultured Sutterella sp. | reverse complement strand
GACGTTGTCTCGGCAATAGTTGCAAAGCCTTCGACTTTAGTCGAGGGTTGTTTACGAAATGAACGAGTGAGTCGAAAGCGCTTCGCTCGGGGCGCAATGCCGTCCTCCGGAAAGGGATCGGGGGAGCTTCTCTCTAGCATGGACGACAGGGTTGACTGCGCCCTCCGCACAGTCCCCTTTTTCCGGAGAGGTTCCATGGAAAATGTTCGTTCGTGCACGCAGAAAAAGTTCGCCGTCCGGCTCCTCGGTTCGTCCGTCTCGGCCGCTCTCGCGGTGCTGACGGGAGTGGGCGCACTCGTTCCGTCCGCCGTCCGTGCCGCGCAGATGGAAACGGAACCGATTCGGGAATCCCGTGATTTTGCGGACGATACGGTGGTGGACGTGAGTTCGGCCCATGTCACGCTTTCTACCCCCGCCTCGGGCGGCTCCACGACGATTCACGTTGCAGAAGGGCATACGCTCGTCCTGCGCAACACAAGGCATGACGATGCGAACGGAACGGCCGACTGGAGTCAGGGACACGTCGTCGACGCCACCTCGGGCGAACGTCTGACGTTCACTGGGGGTGATCTGCGCATCGAAATGCCGCTCACGGGCGAGGCGCAGGACAACGGCCGAGAACGCACCTTTCTTCGCGCGGGCTTCGTTTCGACTCCTTCGCAAACCGACTTCGAGAACGCCTCCGTCGTATTGGACGGACGCGGGGTTACCTGGGGGCTCGTTTTAGCCGGAGAGCGGACGTCGGCGAATTTTTCCCAAGGCTTCACGATGACGATCGACCGCAGCGACGTCCCGGACGGTCAGAGCGTGAGCGGAATCCTCACGCAGGTCGGGGGCACGGTCACGTCCCGAGGCGACGTGAAGATTTCACTGACGGCGGGCGTCGCCGACAAATGGATGGCCGGGCTGTTGCTCGGACACGCCGGCAATTTCGAGTCGGAGGGCGACGTAACGGTTTTGCTCGAGGGAGGGAAGTCCGCCGTGCCGCTCGACCTCTACGGCATGTGGGTGACGGACGGAGATTATGCGTCGCTTGCCCAAGACGATGAAGGTGGGGAAAAAGCTCGACGTCGCGCTCCACGGGGCGTCGCAGGACGCCGTCGGTCTCTACTGGGCCTCCAATCGTCTGTACACGGCGCAGAAGGTGGTCTCGAAGATCGGAGGCGCGGGGCGGCACGCCTGGGGATGATTTCAGAATCGGGGAGAAGTGCGGACGGGAAACGCCGTCCTGGAACTGCAGGACATCCAAGGTTCCGCCTACGGCATGCGGTTGGACGGAAATGCGCAGGTCGGCGTCGACGACGCGATTTCCGTCCGAATCGGTTCCTATGCTGGGAAGGCTGCGGGACTCTCCATGGGGGGCGCCGCGTCGCTCACGTCGAATATTCTCAACCTGCGTTTGGAGGGCGGGTCGTCTTCCTACGGAGCCGATCTTTCCAAAAACGCTTCGCTTGCGGTCGGGGATCTGGAGGTCCGTGACTGCGCCTACGGTCTCGTACTCGACGGCATGGCCGAAGCGGCGGTGGAGCGCTATGTCGCCGATGCGGATGCGGCCGTGACGGCGAAGGGAAATTCGAACGTGTCGATTGCGTCGGGCTTCACGACGCTGCGGGAAAGCGTTCTGTGGGAAGAGGGCGGTGCGAGGATCTCCGTGGGCGCGGACGAAAACGCCCTGGTGCGGTTCACGGGCTATGCGCGCCAGGATGAAGAGGGCGACGGGATTACGCTTCGTCTCGGAAAAGAAGGAAGTTTCTGGAACGTGACGCGGTCCTCCTCCCTTTCGGAACTTTCGGTACACGACGGCGCCGCGCTTCGGTTCTTCTTTACGACGGACGAGACCCGGTCCTTCCGCGGTGCGCGCGGCGAGGGAGAGGACGCCTTCGTCGTCGTTCACGGCGAAAATCCCGTGCTACTCGCTCCGGGCGCCGACATCGCGATCGTCGTCGACAGCCCCCTCACGCTCGGAGAAGAACTTCGACTGGTTAAGAGCGGTGCGGGATTCGCCGTTTCGGAGGGAAGCGCTCTTGGGCAACTCGAAGCCGACGCCGATCTCAACGACCGCATGTCGCGCACGGACGAGGGGGACGCAGAGGCCCTCTCGGTCGTCGTACCCCTGTCGACTCTCCGGCTTTTGCCCTACGAACTCGACCCCTCGCAGGTCAATTTGCACCTGCGCGGCGAAAACCTGTTGGTTGCCGACATTACGGTCCTGACACCCGTGAAGCCCGTGCCCGACGCAAGTCTCGGCGTCTGGACGAAGGGGAGGCTCTCGCAATTCGGGACGGTTGCGGCGGCGGACGACCTCTTTCTCGACACGCTCAATCGAAATCGGGCGGGGCGCTTCGGGCCCGGACCCTTTGCCGCGGTCCGCGCCGGGCGCTTTCGATCGAAGGGGATTTTTTCCGCCGACGTGACGACGGGCTTGTTGGGGCTCGCAGCCTCCGTAGGGACGTCGGGCGACGATGCGCAGGCCGGGCTCTTTCTCGAAATCGGCCGGGCCGGTGCGGACCTGCGCGGCGCGGACGCAAAGAACCGCCACGAACACGCGGGGGCGGGGATCTTCGCCGTGCACGGCTTCGGTCCGAGGACGACGTCGGGCTCCGCCTGGACGATTGCAGGGTACGCCAAGGGAGGCGTGCTCCACGATCGCTTCAGCGTGTCGGGTGCCGCGGGCACGTCGCATCGGACGGATGCGGTTCCTTACTGGGGGCTTTTCGCGGGTCTGCGCCATGACGCGGCGGCGGGCCCCTGGGCTCTCCGAACGCAGGCCGCCTATTTCTTCGACGGCATGGCCGACTCGTCCGCACGCGTTCAGGGAAACCTTGTCGGCGAGGGGCGGGAGGCCGACCTGCGGCTTTCGGCCTTCTCGGCTCACCGCCTGCGTTTCGGAACGCAGCTCTTCCGCGACACTTCCTTCGGATGGTCCCCGCGCTTTGAGGGCGCCGTGGAACGAGTGTTTCATGCCGAGGCTCGGGGTCGGGCGCGAGACGGCGCCGGCAGATTCGATCTGCCCGAAAACGACCTCGACGGTTGGCGCGCGCTCGTAACGGCGGGCGGCCGTTTCCGGAGCGCAGAATGGGAGCTCGGGCTCGATGCCGGGGCGAGCTTCGGCGTCCTGCGGGGAGCGGGCGTGGAGGCTCGGATCCTGCGGCGGTTCCCGTAAGCGGAGAAAGACGCTCTTTCGGCCTCGCTGCAGGGCCGAGGATTGAGGAAAGCGGAAATACGAAGGGCGGCGCCCTGCGGCGCCGCCCCCGGAAATTGCGGACAGTCGATTACTTCTTGGCTTCGGCCGGTGCCCAGGGATTGAAGGCCGGGGTCTTCGGACCGTTGGGCGGAAGGATCGGGTAGACGATCTTGGGCTGCTCGCCCGTGAGGGTCTTGAGGAACGCCACGATCTTCGCGGTTTCCTCTTCGGTGTAGCGCTTGCCGAGCTGGATGTCGCCCATCACCTCGACGGCCTTCTCAAGGGTCGCCGCTTCGCCGTCGTGGAAGTACGGATAGGTGAGTTCGATGTTGCGCAGCACCGGAACCTTGAAGCTCATGCGGTCCTGGTCGCGCCCGGAAATGGCCTTGACGCCTTCGGCGGTGTTCGTCGTTTCGTAGGGACGCACGACGCCCATCTTCTGGAAGGACTGACCGCCCAACTGTGCGCCGTTGTGGCAGATCGTGCAGCCCGAGGCCTTGAAGAGCTGATAGCCTTCGAGTTCGAACTTGGTGATAGCGTCCTTGTCGCCCTTGAGCCACTGGTCGAAGCGGTCGTTCGGCGTTACGAGCGTGCGTTCGAATTCGGCGATGGCGTCCGTGATGCGCTTGATGTCGACCTTGTCGTCGCCGAAGGCGGCCTGGAAGTACTTGCCGTAGCCCGGGATCGAGGCGATCACTTCGACGGCGAGCTCATGGGTCGAAGCCATTTCCAAGGGATTCGCGATGGGGCCCGCAGCCTGTTCGGCAAGGGTCTTGGCGCGGCCGTCCCAGAACTGGGCGATCTGACCGTAGGAGTTGAGAACCGTCGGCGAATTGATCGGCCCCTGCGCCCAGCGGTCGCCGATCGAAGTCTTCAGGTTGTCGACGCCGCCCGTTGCGAGATTGTGGCAGGAGTTGCAGGAGATGAAGCCCGAGCGGGAAAGACGCGGTTCGAAGTAGAGCATCTTGCCCAACTCCACCAGAGCGGGATTTTCAATCTTGACGGGTTCGATGGGGTCGACGGGTTCGGCGGCAAACGTCGCGGGGGCGGCGCTGAAAAGCGCGGCCAGCGTAAGCGCGGCAAGGGTCTTTTTCATGGAGTCCTCTCGTAACGGTGCTTGGTTCTGCAAAGAGTCGGTCGATAGAAGTAGTTCAATCGATCGGTTTCATTTTATAAACGACCGCTATGCTCCGCCAATACCGAATTTTGATGCCGGATATAGTTCGACCGACAATCTAGGCGATTGTCTTTGTTTATGAGAGAGGAAAAACGGGCGGAAAGATTACGAACGTACGTCGTCCGGAAGCGGCGCCTCTCTCGGGAAAAGCCCGGAACACGCGGAGGAGGGCGACGTCGGATAATTGGAGGCGTCAACTTCCATCACCTTCGCTGCCCAATGACTCCGCTTGAAAACCTCACCGCCTGGGAAGCGCTCGTCGTGGCGAGCAAAACGGGGAGCGTTACGCGTACCGCGCTCGTTCTCGACATGGAAATCACGCGCGTTTCGCGTCTTCTCGCCGACCTCGAGGGGACGCTCGGATTCGAGTGCTTCGACAAGACGCGCCGCCCCATGCGGGCGACGCCGCAGTGTCTCGAACTCGTGCGCAGGGTCGAGCCCCTCATCAACGGTTTTCGGGCTCTGCGCGCGGAAAACGAACAAAAGGACGAAGCCTTCCGCATCCGCTTTTCGGCGCCCGAGGAGCTCTCCCGGGACTTCTTTGCGGATCATCTCTGCGCCTACTCGACGGATCACCCCGGGACGATTTTTTACCTTTTGGGCGAGATCCGGCCGGAGGAACTCCACAAGTATGAAGTGGACGTCGCCGTCGTCAACCATCTGCCGATCGACGATTCCGGGCTCATGTTCCGGCATCTGCACACGTCGTCGACCGTGCCGCTCACCACGCCCGAATATCTCGAAAAACACGGAACGCCCGAGAGCATCGAGGATCTCTCCGCGCACATCGGTCTTCTTCATCATTCGGTCAACGTGCGCGATACGACGGTGCTTCACCGAAACGGGGTCGCGTCCGCTCCTCTCCAATGGCGCGACGCGTTCTTTGCGAGCGACCAGGTGACGCTCAAAAGACTGCTTCTCAATCACCGCGGCATTACGGTCGACCTCTTTCTCGGCCACGTGGTGGAGGAAATCCGCGCGGGGCGGGTGGTGCCCGTGCTGCGCGGCTGGGAGCGCGCTCCCTGGCACATGTGCGTTGTGACGCGCACGGAGGACGAGGAGCGCTCACCCCGACTGCGGGCCTTCGCGGAATGGTTCACGGGATACGCCGGGAACGCCTTGCGGATCGTCACCCGCGAGGGGTGGAAGGGGCTCAACCGGTCGTCGCGGCAAAGCGCCAGGCCCGAGGAATACCGGGCGGAAACGTGAGGTCCTCACTTCTTTCTTTTTCCTTCGGGCCTGACCGATTGTTCTGCCGCCGTCGACCGATATGCTTCAAGATTTTGAATCGGCAATTGCCGAGGGCGACCCTCAGTCGGAGCCGCCCTCGACGGTGAAACGTCGTACTCAGAAGACGTAGCGCATGCCGACGGAGTAACGATAGTCGTCTTGGTAATCGTCGCCGTTTGCGCGCGTAAGCGAACCGAAGAGGCTCAGGTCGTTGGTTGCGTTGAGCTGCAGGCCGACGCCGTAACTGATCCATGTACCGTCAAGTTCCGAAGTGAAGTGCTGCTTCGAGTATCCCCGGTAAGCGGCGTCAAAGTCGTTGTCGCCGAGGAATTCGTGATTGACGGAGGCCTGCAGGTAGAACGTGCCGGCGTTTTCCGGGAAGGCCGCGCCGATTCGAGCGCCGAGACGTCCGACCAACGACTGGAAGTCGTCCTGTTCGACCTTCACGCCGCTAGAGGTGGTGAAGTCGTCCCCCATGACGAAGCCGTAGGCCAATTCGGCCTGCGGTTCGACGAAGAATACGTCGGATACCTTCCAGTGATAGCCGACTTCCGCCGAAAGACCGAATGCCGTGTTGTCGTACGACCCGTCAAATAGCCGTCCCGTGGATGTATATGTGTCGATGTCCGTCGAAAGACGTCCGATGCGTCCGACGATGTCCACATAGCCGCCGCAATCGAAGAATCCGCTCGCATAGGCGGCCAGGCTGTACGTTTCGCCGTCGGCCGAACCGTTGGAGATGTCGGCGTCCATGCTTGTGTACGAGAAGGCGCCCCCGACGATCCAGTTGCCGCCGATCGTGGCGTCGGCCCCGACCTGAACGGTGTTCATCTTGATGTCGGTCGCAACGCTTTCGGAGATCTTCGTGTCGGCGCCGTAGATGCGGGCCCAGGCTCCGGCCGTACCAAGACGGTCGCGCACTTCACCGAGACGTTCGCTGAGGTGATTGACTTCGTAGCGCCAGTTGGCGAGGGTGGCGTTGTTGAACTGCTTCAAGGCGGCCATCGTGAGGCTTTCGCCCGTAGACGAAAAGATCATGTTCCCGTCTGCATCAAACGTGGCGGAACCGCCTCCGTTGACGAGACCGTCGGCCACCTTCGTCGAAAAGTCTTCCGTGGAGTCGAGAACCATGTCGGCCGCCGCTTCAAGCGCTCCTTGCGTACCGAGCGTGTCGGCGTCCGTACCGCCGGTTTGATAAACGAGTCCCGTCGATTCGTTTCTTTCAATCGTCACGCCCGATTCGACGGTTTCTACTTCCACCCGATTGTCGTTCCCGGTGAGCGAGCCGATCACGGTCGAGCCCCCGACTTCGTTGCGGAT
Source organism: uncultured Sutterella sp. (assembly GCA_900543805.1). Classification (GTDB taxonomy): domain Bacteria; phylum Pseudomonadota; class Gammaproteobacteria; order Burkholderiales; family Burkholderiaceae_F; genus Sutterella; species Sutterella merdavium. Next base: position 20,965 of record UQTE01000028.1, on the reverse strand, counting down.
CACGGCCGAGGAGCCTTCTACCGAACCGATGGTGAGCGAATCGAAGGGAGGCGTCGTCACGGTACCTTGGTCTCTGGAGCCGCCGCTGTTGATCAACGTGGCTCCGTTGCCGAGCGTGATGCGCTCGGCGGATGCCGAGGATTGATACGTTTCGTAGGTGCCTTCGTTCGAGAAGTTGACGGTACTGCCGTCGCTCACGGTGATTGAACCGATGTCGAGCGAGGAATCACCATCCTCGCCATAGGTGCTTAGAACGCCGTAGCCGTTGACGGAGACTTCGTTGATTCGAATGTTCCTGTACACCTGGAAGTCCGTATCTCCGCTCGTATTCAACACGAGCTTGTTGATGGTGGTGCCGTCCGTGCCGCTGCGCATTTGGACCTTGGCTTCTCCGTTGAGAATCCATTCGTCTCCGACGGAAAGGTTGCCGGTTTCCACAAAGAAGGTGGAACCCGACTGCACCACCAGGTCGTCCGCAACTTCGAGCCGAGCGCCGTCGTTGAGTGCCAAGCCTGCGCTTTGGACGGACAGGTTGCCTGCCAGGAGTTCGGTACGAATCTCTTGCCAGTCGCCCACCATATTGGCGGTGCCGTCAACTTCAACGATACCGTTACCGTCGACCATGCCGGTCAGGTGCATGTCCCCGCCAACCTTCAAGGAAGAATTGTTCATTACCATGACATTGGTCGCCGCCGCGTCCTCGGATCCAAGCTTGTCGACCGTCATCGTCGAGTCTTCATGGATTGTGAGTCGGCCGGTCAAGTCGAAGTTGGCAACATTCATGTCACCGGTGATCCAGGCTTCTTGGGATACGGCAAGGTGGTCGAGCTGACTGACGCCGTTGGTGTCGGCATTGATGGAGCCGGAATTGCTGAAGGTGTTAGCAGTGAGATCTGCGGTATCGAGCGTGACCGTCCCTTCATTCTTGAAATCGCTGATGCTGGTTCCCGTCATCGCGGTCAAACTGCCTGCATGGAGCTCCGATCCGTCCTTCACGGTAACCGAATCGGCTTTTGCGCCTTCCTTAATGGAAATGCCCGATCCCTCGCCGGAAGCGGAAAGACTCGAGGAAGATGAGGATCCCAAAGCAATTGTGCCGCCAGTTTCCGCCTGGATTTTCGATGCGGCGGCGTGGCCGACGACGGAAACGTTACCACCGTTAAGAGCGTGGATTTCTTGATCGACATCCACGTCCCCCGAAACTTCGACGCCGCTTCCAGCTGCTTCGGCGGCTACGCGTCCGCTACCTTCGATGCGGTCTGCCTGAACAACAGTATCGTCCTGCACGCGAATTGCCTGGGAGACATGAAGCGTTCCGTCAAACGAAACAGACGCGTCGAGGTCCGACGCCGCAACTCTGATTTCGTTGAAATAGGCGTCACCCGCAGTATGGACCGTACCGCCGGAAACCACAAAATCGCCGGCAGACTCTTCGTTCCCGATGGAGCCCACGTCGATTGTGCCGCCGTTGTTGCTGACTCTGCCGCTCACAAGGAGGGAATCGACATTGGAAATGGTTCCTTGGTTGACCAAAGCGTCCGAGAGATTCCCGCTGTCGCTGTGTTTGTTGTAGGTGTTGCTCAACGTCACGACGTCAATGTTGGAGATGGCGCCGTCTTTACCGATGGTCGTGCCGCCGTCCACGGTCAGAGAGAGGGCGTCGCGAATGGTTCCCTGCACGTCCAAAACCTGCGGGTTGTAGTCATACCGACCGCCCTCGATCACCATTTCGGTTTCGTCGGCGGTTCCTCGAAGCGTGCCGTCGGCCGTGACCTGAATCGGAACATTTTCATACGGTCCGGAATAGGTCGTATCCGTGCTGATTTGCGTATACGGTGCGGCATGAACTTGTGCCGCGGCGGCCAATACCGCCACTGCCAGCGGAGACAGTGTTTTCATGAGAATTCTCCCTACAAGAAAAAGACATCCGTTTGAGTGGGAAAGACACCAAAAAGACTCTTCTAGGAATTTCGGAAAACTCACCATTTCGTACGGCTTGCGTTGTTTGTGACCTCAGGATCGCGCGAGTGACGCCGCAGAAAGCAACTGCAAGAGACGGATTGAAGATGGTTTGGGGACCATTCCTTTGATAAATGAGCTTTAGGTTATTCGCCGTAGTCGTCCCCTCATAAAAGAGGGGACACTGGATGTGTTCAGTTTGATCGTTTTATGTGTCGGGGGGGGGTGTTAACCCTAATGCAAGGAAAACCTTTTCGCAAATACGTCATGTGTCCCAATGACTCGGAGACAGGTTGGTCCCAAAAACAGGTGATGACAAAGATGTTGCGAATATCCAACTTTTTTGGGGAAGACTTTCTTGCTCTCGGCTGTGCGGAGAAAAGGGACGGTATGTGCAAAAAGGGACGGCCACGTGGCCGTCCCTTTTTGTGGAAGAGAAAATTAAGAAGTTCGGGTCGACCGAAGTCGACAGGAACGGGGTATGCAGGGTTTGTCAGCGAAGAACGCCGATTGCGGCCGCGATCGAGAAGCCCGCACGCCGGCCGTCGGCGAGCGCCCAACTGACCAGTGCGGCTCCGCGCACCGCGTCGCCGCCGGCCCAGAGTTTCGCGAGCGCCGTCCGGCCTTCGGCGTCGGTCATGATGCGCCCGGCTTCGTCGTAGGCGACGCCGAGTTTCCGGAGCTCTTCGTCGGGTGCGCAGCGGAATCCGTAGGCGACGATCACGACGTCCGCCGGGAGCGTTTCCGTCGGCTCGCCGGGGTTGGCGGTGTTTTGCAAAGCGAGACCCTCGAGCGTCCCTTCGGACGAGATCGAGAGGGCCGAAACCGTGCGTGCGCAGAGAAGACGCACGCCCTCTCTCTCGGCCAGCGCGAGGTCCGAGGGACGGGCCCGCAAGGCGTCTTTCGCGCGCCGTGCCACGAGCGTGACCGATGCGGCGCCCAAAGAGAGGGCCGTTCTCGCGCAGTCGAGCGCCGTGTCGCCGCCCCCGAGGACCGAAACGCTGCGGCCCCGCAGGGCGTCGATCGGGAAGGACGCTTCGTCGAGCTTCCAATCCTTTGCCGCGACGGCGCGAAGGAACACGTCGGCCGATACGACCGAGGGGTTTTCCGCGCCCGGAAGGTCGAGCGTCACGGGTCGGGCCGCTCCCGTTCCCGCAAAGACGGCGTCGAATTCGTTCACAAGATCCCGCCAGGCGAGGTCCTTGCCGACGGAGAGTCCCGGCGCGAAGCGCACGCCCGCGTCTTCAAGGAGCTTCACGCGGTGACGAACGACGTCGCGCGAAAGCTTGAAGGCGGGGATCCCGAAGGAGAGCAGTCCGCCCGCAACGGGCGCGCGGTCGACGACGTGGACCTCGACGCCGAGGCGCACGAGCACGTCGGCGCAGGCCAGTCCCGCCGGGCCCGATCCCACCACCGCGACGCGGCGGCGCCGTGCGGCGTGGCGGGGGGCGGGCGTCCACCCGGCGCGCAGGGCTTCGTCGGCCAGGGTTCTCTCCAGTCCCGCGACGGCGACGGGAAGTCCGTCGTGTTCCCGGGCGCAGGCGCCTTCGCAGAAGCGCTCCGCCGGACAGACGCGGGACGTGATTTCCGGGAAAACGCCGGGCGCCAACAGAACTTCCTGCGCCTCCTCCTTTCGACCACGGGCGAGGAGCGCCGTCGCCCGCGGCATGCGGTCTCCGAGGGGACAGATTTCGCCGCAGGCGCCGCAGTGAATGCAGCGGGCGACTTCCGAGCGCACTTTTTCGGGCGTGAGGAGGGCGATCGTCCCATCCGGCGCCGCGGAGAGATTATCTGCCGGCTTTACGGCCGAGGCCGCCTTGGAGACGGGATGGATCGGCACGGTCTTCCCCGCCGAACCGGCGAGGAAGGGAAAGTGCACGGCCCCCGTCGGGCAGGCCGCGGCGCAGGCGCCGCACTTCGTGCAGCGGGCGAGAAGCATCGGATTGCCCGCCGCCTCCGCGGGGTCGATCCCCTCGGGACAGACGTCGCGGCAGATCGTGCAGGCGACGCCGTGCGTCACGCGGGTGCAGAGGTCTTCACGGGCCTTCGGGCGCAGAAACCGGTTGAATCGGGACGCGAGCGTCCAGAGGGCGCCGAGCGGGCAAAAGCGCGAACACCAACGGCGAAGAACGAGAAGTTCCAGTACGAGAAAGCCCGCGAACCAGAGGATCGCCCAGTTCGTTTCGTTGAATTCAAAGAGCCGCCAGAGCGCGGCCGTGAGCGCGAAGGTGAGGCCCACCGGGCAGATGAGGCAGAAGACCGGAAAGCCGAAGACGGCGCTCGAAGCGAGGGCTCCCCCGAGGATCACGTAGGGAGTCTTCTCTGCGGCCCGGTCGGTCTTCTCCTTCACGCGGTTTGCGAGGGCGCAGTCGCTGCAGGAAGTGGATGAGCACGATGCGGCGCTCGGACAGGACTGCGGGACCGCCTTGTCGTTCTCGGAAGACGCGCTCGTCGCCGTCGACGCGGACGGCAGCGGCGCTACGGAGGACGCCGGGGCTTCCTTCGCGCCGCGGATCAAACGCCGACCCGGCGCGCGAAGCTTGGCGAGCGCCTTCTCCACCCAGGGGACGGGACAAAGCCACCCGCAGAAGAAGCGCCCGAGAAGAACCGCGGCGGCGAGAAACACCGCAAATCCGACGAGCGCGCGCGGAAGGAAGGTCTTCGACGCGAGCATCGCTTCGAGGTTGCCCAACGGACAGATCGCGGCGATCTCGGCGACGCCGAAGGACGAGGCCGTCCCCCAGCCCGTGTGCACGGCCAGTCCGAGGAGAAAGAGAAGGAAAAAGAGGAGCGCCGCCAAGGCGCGCAGGCGCGGGCCCGCGAAGAACTTTTTCATGCCGCACCTCCTTTGTCGCGGGCTTCGAGCGCGGCGAAGGGCCGCACCACGATCCCTCGCTCGACGCCCGTTCGGTAGGACTGAAAGACGTTTGCGGGACAGACGTTTTCACAGAGGCCGCATCCGTTGCAGATTTCCGGATCGATCACGGGGACCTTGTGTTCGTCGAGCGTCACGGCGTCGTAGGGACACTTTTCCTCGCAGACGCGGCAGGCGGCCGTGCGAAGCGCGATGCACCGTTCGGTGAGCACCGCAAGTCCCACCTTCGTCGTTTCTTTGGGAAAAGGAAGAATCGCGCCCGTCGGACACACCCGGGCGCACAATCCGCAGAAGTCGCAGTGCCCGAGCCGGAAGTCGAGGACCGGCGTGCGAAGGCGCACGAGTCCGTCCGACCAGTCGGTCATGCCGATGACGGAGGTGTGGCAGACGCTTCGGCACCGGTCGCAGCGAAGACAGCGCGCGAGAAATTCCGATTCCTCCGCGCTTCCCGGCGGACGAACCGCGCGTTTGGAAAAGTCGAGGTCTTCCGCATGGTCCGATCCCGCCGCGGCGCCGAGCGCGAAAAGGGCGGCGACGCCCGTCACCGCGGCCGTTCCCTCCAGAACTCTGCGGCGGCCGACGTCGACGGACGCATCCGTCGTTGGTTGAGTTCGGGACGGACCGTCCGCACGGGCGTCCGTCCCCGGTTTCATGTTCGTCATTGAGCCTCCCTCTACGGCAATGCAAAGAAGGGAAGGGTCCCCGAGCGTCGGGGGATAAGCATTCCTTCCGGCAGGCTGCGGTCTTCAGGCGTCCTTTCCTTCGGCCTCGGCGAGGAGGTCGTCGAGAAGCGCCGCGTCCATCGCGAGGAAGCCTTCGGTGAGAAGCGACACGGCCGGGTAGAAGTCGGTTCCCGGGCACTTTCGAACGTCGCGGCAGAAGTCCGCGATCCAGCGAAGGGGATGTTCCGTGAGGAAAGTCTTCGACGCGCGAAGGGTGTTGCGGTACGCGGCGTCGCGCTCGGGATCGTCCCCTTCGGCCGAGTAGGCCGCAAGAAGCCGATCGTTCAGGTGTGCGAGAAAGGAGAATTCCAGTCCGAGCTGGTCTTCGTGGACGTCCGTCTTCGGGTCCTTTTCAAAGCCCGCTTCGCGGTAGGTGCGGCAGACCGCTTCCCAGGCGTCCTGCATGACGAGGTGTTCGGGGCTCGTGTAGACCGATTCGATCGGATAGGCCGCTCCTTCGCTTACGCCCGCGGAAAGGAAGATGCGCGCATAGTCGACGGCGAGCGTTTCAACGGGATCGGGGCCGAGGTCGGACGCGACGACCTTTGCGAGCCGCTTCCATCCTTCGGCCATGCGTGTTTCGTCCGCCGTTTCGGGGAAGGTCATGCCGCAAAGGGCCTTCCAGAAGGCTTCGTCGACTTCGGTGAGGTAAAAGCGCGAGAGGAAACGGTAGACGTTGCCGCGGCCTTCTAGAAGGCGGGCGACCTCGGGGGTCTTCTGCATGATGGATTCCTTTTTTGTGGGGTCTGTTCTTCTTTTTGACGAGTGTTTGTGCAGGACTCGGGGAAGAGTCCTCCCGAAGGATCATCGCACGGAAAGTCCTTCGGTAGGATTCGTCCGCAGGGACAAGAGCCGCTTTTCAGGGCGGCAAAGTTTGGCCGGTTTCGCTCTTCGTCTTTCTCATCAGGCAAGTCCCAGCACAAGGTGTTGCCACGCGCCCGCGGCGAAGGCCGAAAGCGTCGCCAGAGCGATTCCGAGAACGGGATTTCGCTTCAGCGTGTCGGAGGCGAATTGGGCGGCGAGGAACGAGAGAAGAACGCTCGGGACGATCACGCCCGCCCAGAAAAGCCAAGCGTTCGCACCCGTAAGAAGCGAAGCGAGCGCCGTGCGGGCCGAGGCGTCGGTTGAGGCCGCCGCGAAGTAGCAGGCAAGCCCGACCAAGGGCGCCAAGGCGGCAAGGCGCGTGCTTTCCCAAAGAGGTTCGGAGGCGGTTTCGCCCGTCTTCTCTTCGGCTTTCTTCAGAACGCTCAACGCCGGACCGGCACTTTCATGGCTAGCGGCGCCGAGGCTTTTGGCGAGCATCACGCCCGCAAGCCACGCAAAGCCCGCCGTCGGAAGGACGAGCGTCCACGTGTTCCAGATGGGACGCCAGGGCTGCACCGCGGCGGAGCCGACGGCAAGCGCAAGAAGAAGCCCCGAGGCGGCCGCGAAAAGCGAGAGCTTTCGCCCCGTCCTGCGGGTCGCGCCGGTGAGGAGCGCCGTCAGATAGGCGGCGCCCGCCAGGAGCGCGAGAAGGAGCGAGGCGAGCTCGCGAAAGATCGCCGTCCCGGGGTTTGAGAAGACGGAAAAGAGGAGGGAGGGACGACCGAACTGCCCCACGACCGCGGCCGCGGCCGCGAGCGTCGCGACGAGGCCCGCGAGCGTCACCGCCGCAAGACGGTCCGTTCCGACGCGGCGGACTTCACCGAAGGCCGTCGCAAGAAGGCACCCGGCCGCCGCCGCGGCGAAGAACGCATAGAGGCTCGGCAGAAAGGTCGCCATCGCTCACTCCTCTTTCCTTTGCCGAAAGCTCTTACGGGAGCATCTTCGGCTGGTCTTCCGTCCAGTCGCCGTACTTCTTGTGCAGGATGTAGCGGACCGTAGGCTTGTTGCCGACGTCGCGCATCGCATGCACGTTTTCGGGACCGGCCGCCTTGACGGCCTTCGAGACGTCGCTTTCCGGATCGTCGATGTCGCCGAAGAAACGGGCGTGCGCACAGCAGGCCTTCACGCAGGCGGGCTGCTCGCCGGCCGCCTGCAGGTGATTGCAGAGCGTGCACTTTTCCACGACGTTCGTTTCCGGATTGAAGGAGCGCGCGCCGTACGGGCAGGCCGTCATGCAGGCGCGGCAACCGATGCACTTTTCCTTGTCGACGAGAATCTGGCCGTCTTCCGTGCGGTAGGTGGCCTTCGTCGGGCACACCTTCACGCAGGGCGCGTCCTTGCAGTTCTGGCAGACGTGCGGAAGGAAGTACTGCTTGATGTCGGGGAAGACCCCCGTCGGGCCGATCGTGTGGACCTTGTTGAGGTACACCCCGAGCGGCACGCCGTTTTCCTGCTTGCAGGCGACTTCACAGGCCATGCACCCCGTGCAGCGGTCGAGGTCGATAACCAAAGTTTTTTGCGTCATAACGAAAATTCCTTTTGGGAGGCCGCGTCGGCACGGACGGATCGCGTCCGTGCGTCACGCGGCTTCGAACGAGACGGTTCGGGTCGAATCAGAATCAGAGCTTCGGATTCGGCGTCGTGTCCGTGGGCTGCGGCAGCCACGGCTTGAAGTCCTCGGGCTTCTGCCAGATCCCTTCGGGGGCGCCCGGAGCCTTCGAGATGCGGACCTGGATGCCGCGCAGCGTGTAGGTGCCGACCACGTCGTTGAACGGCGGGTCGTTCTTCGTCAACACGTTCACGTTGGCTTCCATCCAGCCGCGCGTCGGCGTCGTCAGCGTTTCCGGGAACCAGAAGCGTTCCTGATAGAGAACGCCCGGGCGCACGCCTTCGGTGACGAGGACCTTGCCGCGGGTCTTGCCGCGAAGCGACTCGATCCAGGCCCAGTCGCCCGTCTTGAGGCCGTACTTCTTCGCGTCGACCGGATTCACCCAGAGTTCGGGTACCGGATAGATTTCGCGCAGGTACGGAACGTTGCGAAGCGTGCCGTGGTGATAGACCGGAATGCGCCCGTTCGTGAGGATGAGCGGGAATTCGCGGCCGATCTCGTTCGTCGGATTTTCGTGGGGTTCCAAATAGTAGGGAAGCGGGTCGTAGTCCTTCGAGGCGGGCGGGAGCGGCTGCAGCGCATAGGGCTTCCCAGTGCGGCCGAGCGTGATCCACACGTCGCCGTAAAGTTCGAGCTTCTTCGAGGGCGTGCGGAAGCCCTTCGGAAGACCCGTCTTCGGATCCTTTTCCTTGTAGACGTAGTAGGTGTTCCACTTGTCGTAGGGCATGTACGTGACCGGGTTGTTCGCAAGGAGCTGCTTCCAGGTCATGTTGATGCGCTTCAGACGGCCGTCAAGGAGTTCTTCCATCGAATCCCAGTAGGCGAGGTCGTCCTTCATGAAGTTGGGGTCGCAGGCGCGCTGGGCGTTTTTGTTGCCGAGCGAGGCGCACTTCTTGATGAGCTTCGACCAGAAGAGCGTTTCGTCTTCCGTTTCCCACACGTGCGCGACCGCCTGGCGGGCGAACACCATGTTGAGGGATTCGATGAGCATGTTCGTTTCGAGCCACTCGGTCGCGGGGAGCAGAATGTCCGCGTACATCGAGAAGGACGTCGGATACATGTACATGTGCACGATCAGGTCGACGTTTTCCATCGCCTTCACCCAGGAACCGGCGTTGCCGTTGACGCCGAACTTGTTGCCCGAGCGTTCGAGCCAGACCTTGATCGGATAGGGCTTGCCCGTGAGCATCGCCTGGAGCACGGCGCTCGGCTGCGCGGCGTCCCACTGGATGAGGCCCTTGTGCTCGTTCGAGCCCAGACGCTTCGTGAGCTGACCTTCCGGAAGGAGGTAGGAGCAGCGGGTGGCCAAGGAACCCGCCGGAACGACGTTGCTCGAGGGATTGCGCTGCATGAGCGAGCCCGGACGTTCGACGTTCCCGAGGAGGGCGTTGAGGATCACCGCGCCCATGGCGGCCTGTACGGAGTTCGGCGTCTGGTCGGTCGCGACGCCGAGGGAGATACCCGAGGGACCGTCGCAGTAAATGTGGATCGCCTCTTCGATCTTCTTCGGATCGAGCCAGCATTCTTTCGCCGTCGCTTCGAGGGTCCAGGGTTCGACCCGTTCCTTGAGCGCGCGGAAGCCCGTCACGTACTTCTTGCCCTGCCATTCAAACGCGCCGTCGAGCACCGGCTCGAGCTTGTCGTCCCAGGGATAGGCGATGGGTTTCGGAGACTTCGTCTTCGCATCCCACACGACGTAGGTCTTGGCGTCGCCCTTGGGATCCAGGTCGTTCGCATGGACGAGCATCTTCGTTTCGACGTCGACGAGGTAGGGAAGGTTCGTCCAGTGCATGACGAAGTCTTCGTCGAAGAGCTTCTGATCGATGATGTAGCGCATCCAGCCGAGCATGAGCGCGACGTCGGTGCCCGGACGGATCGGCAGCCACACGTCGGCGCGGGCCGCTTCCGGAATGAAGCGCGGGTCGATCACGACCGTCTTCACGCCCTTCGTGCGAAGCGTGACGAGCGCCTGGCCGCCGCCCGCGGGGTTGCTGTAGGAGGGGTCCGTACCCCAGAGCACGATCGACTTCATGACCGTGTTCGGATTGTAGATTTCACGGCTCTTTTCGTCGGCGATCGACGTGTCGGGGCCGCCGTACATCATGTCGAACGCAAGCGTGCGCGGGAGGTAGCACTGCGCGCAGCCCGGTTCGTAGAAGTTCGGCGTTCCGAAGGCGTTCGCAACGCGCGGAATTCCGCGGAAGGCGGGATTCCCGCCGCCGCCCGTCGTGATGAGAACGGATTCGGCGCCGTACTGATGGCGGACTTCCTCCATCTTGCGGGCGATACGGTCGATCGCTTCCTGCCAGCTGATGCGGCGCCACTTGTTTTCGCCGCGCTTGCCCACGCGCAGGAGCGGGTACTTGTTGCGGTTCGGATGATAGAGGGCGGAAATGCCCGCGAGTCCCTTCGGGCAGAGCGTGCCCTTGCTCATCGGGTATTCGGGGTTGCCTTCGAGCTTCACCACGCGGCCGTTGCGCACGTGGGCGAGCACGCCGCAGTTGTGAATGCAGGCGCGGCAGCAGGTCTTGACGATTTTCGTTTCACCCGCGGCGGCTGCGGCGGGCGCGGCTTTGGCCGCCTCGGCGGCGCGGGCCGAGGAAACGAGACCTTCGGGCACGAGGCGGTTCACCGTGGCGGCAAGGCCCGCCACGGCCGTCGCTTCGAGAAAGCTTCGGCGAGATAGTTGCATAGGGGTCTCCTAGGGGTCGGGAAGGCGGTTCTTCGGTGTACCTTCCGCAAAGAGGGGCGAAGCGCGCGGTCTCGAACGCCCGATCGGTTCTCGAGAGCGTTCGACGCCGCGTGCATCGTCGTAGCCGGATCTCGGGCCCGACAATGTCGAATCGGGCGCGGAGCTCGGTTTCCCGCATTCTCCAAGTGGGAGGGATTCGGCGGCATCGTGCTTTTTGCAAAGAACTTTGCTGTTTTTGCAAAGAGTTCTTGGGCAGAGGTCATGGGATTTGATGTGAAAATACTGCCGCAGAAGGAAAGGGGTGATTTTCTCTTTTGAGAATCCGCAAAGTGTATGTGGGGAAAATACGGGGGACGCGCGTTGTTCGACAGAAAGACGATTCGTTTTGCGGCGGTTCGTGACAAGAAGAGCCCGGGCCCTTCCGAAACAGGGGAAAGGCGGGGGAGGGAAGACTCGCCTTCAAACGACGGACGGGGCCTGATAATGTCGTCAGGCGGGCACTGTAAAATTTTGCGAGAATGCTTTCGCCACAACAATCAAGTTTGTGAACGTGTTTTCGATGATTTGCTGTGCCGCATTGTGTTTTGATGGGTAAACCGTTGAAACGTCACTGTTTGGAAAGGAATTTTTATGAGAGCGGAGAATTCTGTCCGTCTTCCCGAATTCACGGCCGAGCGGCTTGATGACCCGGCTAAAACCAGTCATTTGCCAAAAACGGACCCGATCATCCAAGAGGGGGGATTCATCCCCGCTCCGCAGCCCGATTGCAAGCTCACTTATTTGTCCGACAGGCAGTTTGATGAGGTCTTGGATTTTTTGAATCAACCAGCGCCGACTGACGTTCAAGAGAAACTTGCCGTAACAATGAACAAGTCTTATCCCTGGATCCGTAAGTGACGAATCTGCGTCACGATCACCTCGAGGAAAAAAATCCAAACGAAAATCGTAAGCTCTCCGCATGACAGAGCTGCCGAGTGTTCAAGTGACGGGCGGGAAAGCTTTGCATGTTTCCGAGAATCGATTCAGGGGCGTCGAAATCGGAGAGTCACGACGAGTCCGCCCCCGGGGCGGTTCGCGAGCGAAAGCGCCGCGCCGTTCAACTGCGCCATGTTTCTGGCGATCGCCAGACCGAGTCCCGTGCCGCCCGAAGCGCGGTTTCTAGAGCCCTCCACCCGGAAATAGGGTTCAAATACCTTCTCGAGCAGTTCTTCCGGAATCCCGGGGCCCCGATCGGACACCGTCACGACGAGCGCTTCTTTTTCCGCGGTCAGCCGAATCTCGGACGAGCCTGCATAGACGCAGGCGTTCGTGAGAAGGTTTTCCATACAGCGTTTGAGACACAAAGGTCTTGCCGGCAGAACGCCCGTTTGGGGATTCGCTTCCAGTGCGGAATCGCATTCGAAGGTCACGGCGCGCCCGAGGTCCGCGTAGTCGTCCGCTAGGCTCTGCAGGAAGGACGGGAGGTCGACCTTCGTCATCGGTTCTTCGGTGCGCAGACTCCTGGCGAATTCGAGTCCCTGCGTCAGAATCGCGTTCATGCCCTTGGCCGTTTCTGGGAGCTGATCGCGAAGCGTTTCGGGTTCGACCCGCGCGAGACGCAGCTGCAGTTTCGTGAGAGGCGTTCTCAAGTCATGGGCGAGCGTAGCGATCATGCGGTTTCGTTCGTCCAAGTGGCCCCGAATTTGTTCGCGCATGCGGTTGAAGGCGTTGGCGGCGCTCCGCAGCTCCCGGGGACCCTCTTCGGGAAGGGCGGGGCTCTCCTGCGGCGCCGCGCCGAAGGCTTTCGCGGCGCTGCAGAGCCGATCGATCGGTTTGGTCACGCGCTTGAGCAGGTAAACGAGCGGAACGAGAAGGACGACGGCTTCCAAAAATACGAAGAGGCGCTGCGACCAGACCATCAGACGGTCGTCCGCTTCGACGGGAAAGAGAATCGTGAGCCACGTGCCGTCCTCGAGTGCAACCGCCGCTTCCATGGGCGGCGCGTGAAGCGGAAAAAGGGCGTCGGACTCTTCGCCGCGCACGAGCACTTTGGGTGATGCGCCTCCTGCGGCGAGCGCTTCTTCGAGGGCTTTGAGAGGTTTTGCGAGAATGGGGCCGGGCGCGGGCCAGTCGGGGCGGGTCCGAACGATCGTCACGCGTTCGCTCGAGTGTCCGAGTGCGGGATTGCCGTGGGCGGCGTTCAGCGTTTCGGCCCGCAGGTCCGCGGGAATCGATTCAAAGAGCGCCCGATAGGAGACGACGTGTCCGATCCGCGCCGCCTCGAGCTGACCGACGTAGAGCCTCTGCACGCCGCAGACGACGAGAAAGTTCGCGATCTGCAGGAGCGCGAGCCCCGCAACGAGCACAAAGAGGATCTGTCCGAAGATCGAGTCGGGCAAAAGGGCGGAGAGCTTCTTCTTGATGTTGCCGAAGAAGGAGGAAGACGGGCGGACGGCGTCGGTCACGGGACCTCCTTTTCCACGGGCACTGCGAGCATGTAGCCGTCGCCGCGCTCAACACCGGAACTACGCCGGAAGAAATGCGGGACTACCTCGCCGAAATCGAGCGGGCGGCCGGGGCCGGGCAGGCCGAGGTCGCCCGGGGGGTTCTCGAGAACATCCTCGCAAAGCGCAGGCCGTCCTGACGCCAAGATTGACGTCAACGGGCAGAAAACCGATCGGATCGGACGATTTTTCCCCCAACGGTTTTCTTAGCCTGATCACAGGTACACAACGGACGGTTCGCACGGCACTCGAGTGCGGTGCGAATCGAAAATCAAAAGGAGAAAAATCATGCTGAGTCGTCGTAATTTCCTCGCCTCCGTCGCGACCGTGGCGGGAGGTCTGCAGGCGGCCTCGCTCAAGGCCGCCGAAGCGCCCGTTCAGGGCGCCGGCGCCGCCGGCACGGGCCGCGCCAAGGTCTACTTCACGAAGGACCTCTCCGCAGCGGGTCTTCTGAAGCTCTACAAGCTCGTGAACGGCGATATCACCGGCCGCACGGCGCTCAAGCTTCATACGGGCGAACCGAACGGTCCCAACATCATTCCCCGCGAATGGGTGAAGGCCTTCCAGGCGGAAGTTCCCTCCACGATCGTGGAATGCAACGTTTTCTACGCGAGTCCCCGTCAGACGACGGCGGGCCACCGCGAAGTCCTGAAGACGAACGGCTGGACCTTCTCGCCCGTCGACATCATGGATGAAGACGGAGACGTGGCGCTTCCGATCAAGGGCGGCAAGTGGCTCAAAGAAGTGCACGTCGGCAAGCACCTTCTCAACTACGACTCCATGATCGTTCTCACACACTTCAAGGGCCACACGATGGGCGGCTTCGGCGGGTGCCTCAAGAACGTCGCCATCGGCTGCGCCTCGGGCGCTCAGGGGAAGCGCGAACTTCACCGCGAAGGGAACAACGACTGGGCGGGCGGTCCGCACTTCATGGAACGCATGGTCGAAGGCGGCAAGGCCGTGACGGACCATTTCGGCAAGCACATCACGTATCTTTCCGTCATGCGCCGCATGTCGGTCGACTGCGACTGCGTCGGCACGAGCGCCGCGGAACCGACGGCCCACGACATCGGGATTCTCGCCTCGACCGACATTCTCGCAATCGACAAGGCGGCGATCGACCTCGTTTATGCGCTCCCCGAAAAGGAACGTCACGATTTGGTCGAGCGCATCGAATCGCGCAGCGGTCTGCGCCAGCTCTCCTACATGCGCGAACTTCACATGGGGTCGGACCAGTACGACCTGATCGAAGTTTGAGCGTGACCGGAAACGCACATCCCTCGGAGGGATGACGGACGGGCGCCTTCGGGGAAACTCGGCGGCGCCCGTTTTGTAGTGAAAGACAAGGAGTGAGACGAAGGGGAGCATAGTCAGATAGACTCTTGACACGATGTGTTACCTTCATTTGGGCGAAGGTCCTACCAACACTTCAAATGCTTTTCTCCCGTTGCGTGCGCTCCGCTTCCTCTCGCTGAGGAGGGGATGGCGCAGAAGAGTTTAGATAGTCGCTTATCGAACCGAACTCGTCTTCTTGTGTCACAATGGTTCGTTGTCGTACGGTTTTAGGATGCAATCACGATGATGGAAAACGTTTTGCCTTTACCTGTAGGGCTTTCGGATTTTAGGGCTTTGCGTAGGGCTGGAAGAATTTATGTTGACAAAACGGAGCCCATTGCAAGACTGGCGAGAATCGAAGGGAGTTTTTTCCTTGCGAGACCGCGACGTTTTGGAAAATCAGTTCTGATTTCTACGTTAGCGACGCTTTTCCGGGATGGGCTTAAACATTTTCAAGGGCTCTATATTGAGAATGTCTGGAAAGATACGACCTATCAGGTCGTTTGTATGGATTTTTCAGAAATTAAACAATTCGATGATGTAGAAACTTTCCAGGCTAAATTTTATCAACAGATTTCCATTCTTTTCGGTGATGTTGGATTCCAGCCTTCGGGGCGCTACGATCTTCTCATAGAGTTTTCTCGGTGGCTTTCCTCTTTGGAGACGCTTAGTCTGGTGATTCTTATCGATGAATACGACGCGCCTCTCACGAGTTGTCTTGATAAACCAGAACTTTTTGAAAAAGTGCGCTCGACGATGAGCGAGTTCTTTATGGTACTCAAGTCGAAGGGAGGTTGTCTGCGTTTTCTCTTTATGACCGGTATTACAAAGTTTAGTAATACGAGTATTTTCTCTGCCTTCAATAATCTTCAGGATATTTCACTGGATCCTGCCTATGGGACTATTCTGGGATTGACGGATGAGGAAATTAGGTCGAATTTCTGGGTGTATCTCGAAAACGCGGCAAACGTGCTTCAGATGCCTTTTGAAGAGATGATGAGAGCACTTAAAGCAAACTACGATGGTTTTTCTTTCGATCAAGAAGCTTCAACTCACGTTTATTCTCCTTGGTCAGTCTTCAATTTTTTGAACAACCCTAAACTGGGATTTCAAGATTATTGGTTCGAAAGTGGTGGACAGCCCACGGTATTGCTCCGTTATCTGAAACGCCATTCTCTGCAGTCACCTACTGCCTACGGGCAGCCGATACGCTATTCGATTACGGGACTTAAGGCACCGCGACAGTACAGTGAAATTGAGCCGGAGGCACTTCTTGTTCAGGCGGGATACCTCACGATTCGTTCGGTGGAAAAGAACGGCGACGTTGTACTCGGCTATCCGAACGAGGAAGTTGCCATTTCTATGGCTAAACTTTATGCCGGCGAAATTGCTAAAAGTGGATCGTCGGTATTGGAAGAAGCTGAAAAAATTAGAAAGCTACTCTCCTATGGTTCACCTGAAGAAATTGTGGAAGCCTTCAATGAAGTCTTCGATGGTTTCGATTATGCGCATTACCCCGTTCGAGATGAAGCTTCATGTCGAGCATTGTTGCAGTTGATGATGCGTGAAGCATCCTTACGTCCGAGGATAGAGGTGCATAACGCCAAGGGTCGCAGTGATCTGGAAGTGGTTGTAGACAACCGTTACTGGGTCTTTGAGCTGAAGTACGTGGCAAAGAACTCTGAAGCGCCCGTAAGTCTCGAAAAGGCGATTTCACAGATGAGAGATCGTCGTTACGGGGTTTGGCATGCTCAGGGGAAAGATCTTGTGCGTTTGGCTCTTGTTTTCAGTGAAGAAGAGCGCGCGTTTGTCGCTTGGTACATGCTTGATGATTGATGATGTCTGTAGGGGGAGCTACGGAGTTGCTACGTTTCAAGGTTTGAGACAGACCGAATGCCGCAGGGACGACTTCGGGATCGCCCCCGCCCCGTGGGGACTGCCGTTTCGGATCTGCAGTTGCCGCACACGCCCCGGCATCGCCGAAGAAGGTTCGCCCCAGTAGTGAAGGTCAAAGGGCCAGCCCGCGGCTATCCCCGCCCCAAAGGCGTTGGAAAGCGCGTTGTAGCGGCCCTTGAGCGACACGGTCTGGAGAATCGCCACGCTCGGAAGTTCGGCCCCGAGTTCCCGGCAACGGGCTTCGTGCGTCGAGTAGTCGATCGGCGTTTCCGAGGGTTTCGTAAAGCGCGAGAGCGGGCCCTTGCCGAATGCGAGCTTCGCGCAGGCGCTTCCCCGAACGCCGTTGGTCATGACGGAGGCGCAGACCGTCACCGTGCGCTCACCGAGAATGTCGGTGAGTTGCGTCTCGACGGTGCCGTTTCCGTCCGTCTTCGTCCAAAGCCCCTCGACGGGAGAGCTGCGCCCGGCCACGGGCGCATGCCAGGCGAGCCCCGAGGCGGCGGCTTCGAAGCCCGCCGCCACCGCGCCCCGATTTTCGGCGGATTGAACTTCCCACACGACGTCGAGGTTCACGCCTTTTCTCTGTTCATTCGTGAGCCCCGGCACGCGCGCGAGCGCTTCTTCCGCTTCGAGAGGGACAACGGCCCGCAGGCGGCAGACGCCGTAGCCCGTCGATCGGAAGTCCTGCGCCCTGGCGCAGTCGGCCGTGATCTTGAGCGGTACCTTGACGGCGTTGCCCAGGGGCATGGCGAAAACCATCCCGGAAAAGACTGCGAAAAGCGAAGAGAGGAGGGCGCCCGCGAGGAGGCGTCGGGAAAAAGTCGGCATGAAGATTTCTTCTCGGGTGAAGGTTCCGGGGAAGGCGCATCCCGTTTCTTTGTGACGGAAAGTGGCGAAGCGCACCGAGGATCTTTGGGGCGGGTAGACTTTCAGATGGCGCTCTTCTTTCGCAAGAGTTTGCCCCAAACACCTTTTCATTGGATTACGCATGCACATTCTTCTCATTGAAGACGATCCCTTCATCGCGCGGGCCGTGAGTGCCGCTCTGGAAAGCGAAGCGCACGTCGTCACCTACGCGCCGACCGGTCCCGAGGGCCTGGCGGCTCTGCGCGTGCACGACGTCGACGCCGTGCTTTTGGACCTGGGGCTTCCCGGGATGGACGGCATCGACGTGCTCAAGAACATCCGCGCCATGCCTGTGCCCAAGGGAAGTCTTCCGGTGCTGATCGTCACCGCCCGCGAAGCGCTTGAGAGCCGCCTCGAAGGCTTGGACGCCGGGGCGGACGACTATGTCTTGAAACCCTTCCACATGTCGGAACTGATCGCCCGACTTCGCGCCGTGGCGCGCCGCAAGGGTCCGATCGCGGGGGACGTTTTGCGCGCGGGAAACATTTCGCTCAATACCGTGACGCACGCCGTCACCGTGGGTGGCGACGTCGTGACGCTCTCGAAGCGCGAGTATGCGCTCCTGGCTGCGCTTCTCGTTCGGCCGGGCGCCGTGCTCTCAAAGCGCGCTCTCGAAGAAAAGCTTTACGCCCCCGGGGACGAACCGGAAGGGAACGCCGTTGAGTACCTCATCCACGCGCTTCGCAAGAAGATCGGAAGCGACGCGATCGAGAACATTCGGGGCCTCGGCTGGCGAGTTCGGGAGAAGGCGTCGTGATCTTTGAGAACGTTTTGAAAAAGGCCTTTCCACCGGGCGGCTCCGTGCTTTTGCGCACGGTCGCGGCGCTCGTAACGGCGCTCTTTGTCTTTACGGCGGCGACCGCCTACATCACCTACCGCAACACCAAGGCGGACGCGCTTGCGTCGCAGGACGTGGAGCTCGCGGAAGTGGCGTCGTCGCTTGCTCGAGCCGACGTCGTGAACCGCATTCCCGGGGCGCTTACGATGGCGCCCGAAACCTTCGAGCGCGCGCTCGAAGACGAAATGAAGAGCGGTCCGCAGGACGGCCCCGAGTGGCACGGTCGCGGCCGCATGCACCGCGGCATGGGCATGGGACGTCACCGCCACATGCGCGACGGCAACTGTCCCTGGAGCGGCACGGCCGAGTGCTTGATCGCGGACGTTTCGCCCGACGGAGAACGGATGTCGATTCCCGCGGGTCGGGACGTGCTCGTGCGCATGCGTCATACGGGCGGTCAGGCGGAAGTTGCTCGCTTTGACGACGCCGTGAAGGGCGGCTTTTCGAACGTTTCGATCAACGGCAACGAACACCGTCTCTGCCTCATTTTCCTCCCGGACGGGAGCTATACGGCCGTGGCCGACCCCATGTCCGTAATCGAAGAAGAGGCGCAGGCGAGGGCCTATGCTTCGGTGACGCCGCTTCTCATTTTGCTTCCGATTCTCTTGGGCGTCGTGGCGGGCGTTCTGTGGCTCACCTTCCGGCCCCTGCAGCGCGCGGCCGAAGAAGTGCGAAACCGCGATGAAAACCGCTGGACGCCGCTACCAACCGAGAAAGTCCCTGCGGAAACGCGTCCCTTCGTCGAGGCCGTGAACGACCTCCTTGCGCGCGTCGAGGCGGCCCGCGTGCGGGAACTTCGCTTTTCCGCCGATGCCGCGCATGAACTGCGCTCGCCCCTGACGTCGCTCACGATCGAAGCGGAGCACCTTGCCAAACTGCCTCTGCCGGACGAAGCCAAACCCGTCGTCGCGAACCTCACGCAGGGGTTGGAGCGGGCCGTGCACCAGCTCTCGCAGCTTCTGCATTTTGCCCGCGCGCAGGCCGGCGAAGCCGACGCGCCCAACGCCGGGAGCGAATCCTGGTACCTCTCGGAATTGATCGGTCGGCTCGTGGAGCCTCTTCTTGACGCGGCCGACAAAAAGGGAATCGAATGGCTGGTTTCGGGAGTGGAGGGCGACGGTACGAAGGAAGCGCCGGTCGAAGGGATTTCTTCTTCGGCGCTCGAAGCGATTCTCCGGAATCTCCTGGAAAACGCCGTCCGATATTCGCCCGAAAACGGCCGCGTTGCGGTAAGGGTCGAGCGCGGAGCCGACGCTCTGGTGCTCTCCGTCACGAACGACGGACCGGGGATTCCCGAGTCGGAGAGGACGCGCGTGTTCGATCCCTTCTACCGCATTCCGGGAACGGGCGTGGCGGGGACGGGTCTGGGACTGGCGATCGTGAAGACTTATGCCGACCGTCTCGGGGCCGTCGTGACGCTCGAAGACGCACATCCCGACGCCGCAGACGGGCGGGGGCTTACCGTCACCGTGCGCGTTCCGACGGGACGCGGCAAGACGGCGTAAGGCCGTGTTCTCCGAGGCGACGCGATCGGCGGACGTTCGCAGACGGGGTCGCGGACGCCCGAACTTTTCGATTCCGTGTGAGCTTTCGGAACGTGCGAAAATGGTCAAGGCTCGACGCTCGAGCGAAAAAATGGAGAAAAGCAAATGGACGCTATGGAGAATCTGCTCACGCGGCGCAGTTGCCGCGCCTACAAAGACGAACCCGTCTCGGACGACGCGATCTACAACATCGTCCGCGCGGGGCTCTACGCCCCGAGCGGCATGGGCCGCCAGTCCGCAATCGTCGTCGTGGTGACCGACAAGGCGGTTCGAGATCAGCTCTCCCGCATGAACGCCGAAATCGCCGGCATGAAGGAGGGCGACCCCTTCTACGGAGCGCCTGTCGTGCTCGTGGTGCTCGCCGATCGAACGGTCCCGACCCATGTCGAGGACGGCGCGCTCATGATGGGCAATCTTTTGAACGCCGCCCATGCGGAGGGGCTCGGATCCTGCTGGATCCACCGCGCCCGGGAAGAATTCGAGTCGCCCGAAGGCAAGGCGCTTCTCGAAAAGCTCGGCGTCAAGGGCGACTACGTCGGGATCGGTCACGCGATCCTCGGTGTTCCCGCCGCGGCTCCGGGCGAGGCGCCCGCTCATCGGGAAGGACGCGTCTTCCGGATTTGAAGCGTCTCGGGGCGCGCACCCGGGCGTGCGCAGAGAAAGACGGACGGTTTCCAAGAGGGGCCGTCCGTTTTTTGTCGGCGGCTCGCCGAACCGGAACTCCGGTTGATCGATGCGGCCCCGTCGGGACGGACAGCGAAGAAGTCGATGGGGGGCGGAAGCCTCAGAGGAGAAGTTTGACGAAAATTAAGGGAAAACCCAATTTTATTTTTCATGAACCGAGTGAACGGTCGGTTATCGCAAGGGCTTTGGAAAAAATGCAACTTTCTTTTTCGCATCGTGTTTTATGGAGAAAAGTGCTTGATCGAGAACGAAATTGCACGGAAATCCATTGTGACGCATTGAAATAAAGGGAGTAGTACGAAAGTATGAGGATTAGAGGGTAAACCCTCATGTTAATATTTTTCTTTCTAAGACCGAAATTTTTTCCTTTCTCGAAGAGGAAATCGATATAGTCGGTTCGTCCGCGGGTATATTTTTCGCGCGATACACAATAACCCTTATATCCACCGTTCCCTCGACGGGACTTCTGACATTGGAGAGAAAAATGTTCACCCCCCTTCGTCTGAACTGTCCCCACTTTGCGAGACAGATTTTTAATCGATCGGGCGTTCAAGCCTG
>UQTE01000027.1 GCA_900543805.1 uncultured Sutterella sp. | reverse complement strand
ACGTTGTCTCGGCAATAGTTGCAAAGCCTTCGACTTTAGTCGAGGGTTGTTTACCGTCTCTGCTGGGAACCGCGGTGATCGGCCGCGGAACCTGCTACAATTCGCCTTCTCCGGCAGGGCCCATAGTTCAACAGGATAGAATGGTCCCCTCCTAAGGGACAGCTCTGAGTTCGAGTCTCGGTGGGCCTGCCAGATTTTTGTATTGCTAGAGTGTGCAAGCAAGCGATTTTTTTTAGTAAATCGTTTGTTTTTTTTCTCGGCGATCCTTTTCAAAGCCTCGACGGTCTGGTCGGGGTTTTTTCGTATTCGGTTGCTGAGCACCCGTCTTCGAGTTTCGTTCGAAAAAGAAAAAAAACAATGACCTCCCTCCTTACATGATGAAGGTCAAAACCTTTCTTTCATGAAAAAAAGAGGACGTGCACGAGGCTTTTCCCGGGGCGGCCGCCATCGTCCCGGGTGACGCTCTTGCCGATTCGAACGCTCTCAGCCGCCCGACCACTGCCGGATCAATCGGGCGCGGAGCCCCGTCTTTCTCTTCAGGGCGTCGTTCGAGCGTACGGCAAGGCCCAGGGCCCGGGGCTGTCCCACGATCACGACGAGCTTCTTTCCGCGGGTTACGCCCGTGTAGACGAGGTTGCGCTTCAGCATCACGAAATGTTGCATCGAAAGCGGAATCACGACGATCGGGTACTCGCTTCCCTGAGATTTGTGGATAGTCGTCGCGTAGCAGAGGACGAGTTCGTCGAGGTCCGCGTAGTCGTAGGCAACTTCCCGTCCGTCGAAGTCGATCGTGAGCGTCTTATCCTCCTCGTTCTTTCGAACCACGAAACCGATGTCGCCGTTGTAGACCTCGCGGTCGTAGTTGTTTTCGATCTGCATCACTTTGTCGCCGATCCCGAATTTGTAGCCGAATCGCTCCACCGACTGGTCGGTTGGCGGGTTCAGGGCCTCCTGCAGAAGGAGGTTCAGGGCGCGCGCCCCCGAGCCGCTTCGGTTCATGGGGCAGAGAACCTGAATGTTGCGAATCGGATCAACTCCATAGGCCTTCGGAAGACGGCGCTTCACCAGATCCACGATTCGCTCCGCCACCTCTTCCGTCTCCTCGACCTTGACGAAGTAGCAGTCGCCGTGATCGTCCTTCGTCGGAAACTGCGGCATCTGCCCCGCGTTGATGCGGTGCGCCGCCTTGATGATCCAGGATGAAGCCGCCTGTCGGAAGACTTCCGTGAGGCGAATGACGGGAACGGTGTGGGACTCAATGAGGTCGGATAGGAACGCGCCCGGTCCCACGGACGGAAGTTGGTCGACGTCGCCTACGATCAGGACGGAGGCGGTGGACGGTACGGCCGTGAGCAGGTGGTTCGCCAACTGGATGTCGATCATGGAGCTCTCGTCGACGACCAACAGATCGCACTCCAGAGGATTTTCCTGGTTGCGTTTGAATTCCCCGTTTTCCGGATTGATTTCAAGGAGGCGATGAATGGTCTTGGGTTCCCGTCCCGAAGATTCGGAAAGACGCTTCGCCGCGCGCCCCGTTGGGGCGCAAAGCTGAATCCGTACGTGCTTGGCTTCCAGGATCGTGAGAAGCGACTTCACGAGCGTTGTTTTGCCTACGCCGGGTCCCCCGGTGATGATGCTGAACTTCGACTGCAGTGCCGTCGAAACCGCGGCGCGCTGACTGTCGGCCAATCGAATGCCGAGCTTCGTTTCGACCCAGGGTACGGCCTTCTCGGAATCGACCGCGGGCCATGGCAAGCGTCCGCGCCCGAGACGGCGCACTTCCTTGGCGACGCCCTCTTCCGCGAGATAGAGACCGATCGGATAGACGCTCCCCGGTTCCGGGAACACGTCTTCGACGACTCGTTGCGATTCGAGTTCGAAGTCGATCGCCGGTTGAATCACGTCTTCCGGAATGTCGAGAAGTTCCACCGCCTTTTGGACGAGTTCCGAGCGTGGAAGACAGCAGTGCCCGGCGTTCCCCGATGCTTCGAGGAGCGTATAGGAAATCCCGGCGCGGGCACGAAGCGGGGAATGCCGGTCGATCCCGACGTTCTTCGCAATGGTATCGGCCGACTTGAAACCGATCCCGCGGATGTCCTGCGCAAGGCGATACGGATTCTCCTGAACGACCCGGACGGCGTCGTTGCCGTAAGTCTTGTAGATGCGCACGGACTTTGATGTCGAGACGCCGTGACCGTGAAGAAAGACCATGATTTCCCGAATCACCTTTTGGCTGGCCCAGCCGGCCGTGATACGTTCGAGGCGCTTGCGCCCGATCCCCTCGATTTCCCTCAGGCGATTGGGTTCGTTCTCGATAACGGAGAAGACCTCCGTCCCGAAGGCCTGCACGAGCTTTTTGGCGAAGAAAGGCCCGATTCCCTTCACCATCCCCGAGCCCAGGTACTTTTCAATACCCGTGGCGGTCGTCGGTTGATGAATGCGAAGCCATTCTGCCTTGAACTGCCGCCCGTATTCCCGATCGACGATCCACTGACCGAAAGCCGTGGCGTATTCGCCGGGCGTGACGGAGGGCGTGTGGCCGACGAGCGTAACGAGGTCGCGTTCGCCCTTCACTTTGAGCCGCAGGACGCAGAAGCCGTTTTGTCCGTTGTGGAAGGTGACGCGCTCCACCAAACCCGCGATCTTGGCAAACGGCGCAGGAGTGCCGGCCGAGGAGGCCGAGGTTGCGCCCGCGCCGTTCGGTGAAGACGTCGGCGTCGAGGACGAGGGCTGAGCGGGACGGCGGGGCGCCGCGGAGTGGTTATCGGATATTGGGTCCGGAGGAGCGCATGGGTGAATTCTAGGACGGGGGCGCGAATGCGGCGGCGAATAAGAGGAACGTGGCATGAAGGAGATGAAAAGTCGAACGAATCGGAGCGGCAGAGCCGAGTCGGTGAGGAAATCATAGACGCCCGGGCAGATTTCCTGCAAATACGCGATTCTTCTCTAGAGCCTCGCGTGATCCCGTACCGAGGTTCTCCGATCACCAAGCATCGGGCCGAAGACTTCGCGAGGCGGAGCCGAGCGACCGGGCTGAGTGGCTCGGACGTGGCAGCTCGCGTTCGTTGGCGTTCGACGCGACCAACGCGGTCCCCCGACGTCAAAGACGAGGGGACGGCCCCCAAAAAAGTCGTAAAGAGTCACAAGATGGGGATGAAGGCGACGCCTTCACCCTACATGATGAAAGTCAAACTCTTTCATGAAAAAAAGGCCGCGAACCGAAGTTCGCGGCCACTCCAAACCCTCAAAATACTCAACCTTGGCAGAGTCGCGAAAGGACGCTGTCGTTCCTCTCGACGGGGTAACTCTACCAAAGGGCCTTCTTCAAGATATGTCGAAAATCCGAAGCACGTAACAAAGTGTTGACGGGGAAATCCGTTCTGTCTCAGGACTTTTTCTTTTGTGTGGGGACTTGGAATCCTGGAAAAGCGGTGCAGGGAGGGCAAGCCGGGAAAAGAGATTTGTTCCCGCATTTTTTGCTCGGCAGGGGAGGATTTTCATGCTTCGTTACAGAGGCTGCCGGGAGGCGCTCCGAAGGAATCTCCGATCGTATCCGTGCACGGGTCCTCGATCAAAAAAAGGGCCGTGAGCGATGTCGCCCACGGCCTTCCAAACCCTCAATAACTCAACCTAAGCTGGAGTCTCAACAGTCCGGTGTTCGTCCTTCCTGTTGACGCTACTTTATCAAAGCCTTCGGCGGAGGATATTTCGAAATGCCGTAGCCCGTAACAAAGTGTAGGAGCCGGGAAACTTTCTGCGCACAGGGAAAGCCGACGCGGGACGGATTTGTCTCACGCTTGGGGCCGTCGGTCGCAAACGAACGGTTACGATCTGGAAAAATTCGATGTGCAGGCATGGCGCAGTGTGACTCGACGAAGATGCCGAGCGGCGCATGCGGAACCAAAAAAAAGGGCCGTGAGCGTATGCCCACGGCCTCTCAAACCCTCAATAACTCAACCTAAGCTGGAGTCCAACAGTCCGGTGTTTGTCCTTCCTGTTGAAGGCTACTCTAACAAAGGTCTCGGGAGGAGGTATGTCGAAATTTCCTTCCCCGTAACAAAACGTTGGGAGGCTCACAAGCCCGGATCGAACGGAATTTTCGTCTCCCCGAAGGTTTTTTGAGCGCAGCCCCGGATGCAAATCATCGGATGCGCTCCCTACGAACAGTTACGATTGACGCATTCTGTCGAGAAGATCCGCGGCGAGGCGGGCGACCGAAGAGGCCGTGACGCCCGCTTCGATGCCTTCAACCGCGCGGCCGTGGAGCCACACGGCCGAGAGCGTCGCTTCGACCATGTCGAACTTCTGCGCGAACATGGCGCCGATCATGCCGGCGAGGACGTCGCCCGTGCCCGCCGTGGCGAGCATGGCCGAACCCGTCGGATTGATCCAGGCGCGCGAACTGCGAAGCGTCGTGACGGTGCCCGGACCCTTCAGAACGACGATCGCGCCCGTCTGCACGGCGAGTTCGCGGGCGGCCGCCACGCGGTCGACGGTCACGTCCTTGACGTCGCGGCGCAGAAGGCGAGCGGCCTCCATGGCGTGCGGCGTGAGAACCGTCGGTTCCCGGCGGGAGAGAAGAAGATCCTGCAGAGGAAGATCCTCGGCGATGATGTTGAGCGCGTCGGCGTCGAGCACCAGAGCGTGCGCCGTTTCGAGCGCTTCCTTCACGCGGGCGCGGGCGGCTTCGGAGCGGCCGAGGCCCGGACCGAGAACGGTCACGTCGAACTTCGAATAGTCGGGCTTTTCGACGGCGAACATCAGGGCGGGTTCGAGCGGATCGAAGGCCGGAATGTCTTCTGCGAGGGCGTCCACCGTGACGAGCCCCGCACCCATAGTAAGGGCCGCGCGCGCGGCGAGGATCGCGGCGCCGAAGGTGCCGCGGGCGCCGCCCGTGACGACGAGGCGGCCGAAGTCGCCCTTGTGGACGTTCTGGGCGCGGCGATGGAGCACGTGCGGGAATTCGTCCTCTTCCACGACGGAGAGGGTCGAAAGAGGAATCGAGACGTCGAGTTCGAAGAGATGAATTTCGCCGGCGGCGTCGACGCCTTCCTCCATGTAGAAGCCCGCCTTGGTGGCGAGGAAGGTGAGCGTCGCGTCGGCGCGGCAGCCCGGACGCGGACCGATCCAGCGGCCCGTGTAGGGATTGAGCCCCGTGGGAACGTCAAGCGACACCTTGAGGCCGCGGCGTTCGTTGAACCAGAGGACGGCGTCGAGGTCGTCGCCCGCGACGGGCTTGGTCTGGCCCATGCCGAAGAGGCCGTCGACGACGCAGTCGGCCTTTTCCGTGAGGTAGGGATCGTCGGTCACGGCGCCGCCCGCTTCGCACCATTCGGCAAAGAAGCGCTTGGCGAGTTCGGACTTGGGCTGGCGGCCGCCGGGCAGGACGACGGTCGTTGCGAACCCGCGCTTCTTGAGTTCGAGGGCGGCGACGAGCGCGTCGCCGCCGTTGTTGCCCGGGCCCACGAGGAGCGTCACGCGCCCGCCCGCGGGAATGCGTTCGGCGATGAAGTCGGCCGCGGCCGTGCCGGCGCGCAACATGAGGGCGTCGTGGCCGAGCATGTTGCCCGCGCGCGTCTCGAGACTGCGGTATTCGTCGATCGTGAGGATGGTTTTGCTCATTCGGTTCCCCTAAGATAAAGTGCCAAGATTGTAGGACAACGGCCGCGGCGTTTGCGGCCAAATGACGGAAAGGACAACCGAGATGACCGACATTCCCGTTTTGAAGACGCTTCCCGATGCGGCGCGTGCCGACGATCCCCTGAAGGAGACGACAATTTCCGAAGAAGAAGCCTGGCGGGGCGGCTTTCTGCGCGTGATCCGCAACGAAGTGACCTTGCCCGACGGCGCGCGCCGTTCGCGCGAATTTCTGCGGCACCCCGGCGCCGCGGGGATCGTGCTCCTTTTTGAGGACGACACGGTGCTTCTCGAGAGACAGTGGCGCCATCCCATGGGACGAAGCTTCTGGGAGCTTCCCGCGGGAAAGCTCGATCCGAAGGAGGCGCCGCTCGTCTGCGCCAAGCGCGAGCTTCATGAGGAAACGGGCTTTTCGGCGCGCCGCTGGACGGAGCTCGGGACGCTCCACAACGCGATCGGCTACTCGAACGAAGGGATCGTCATGTTCCTCGCCGAGGGGCCCGAGGCGGGCGAACAGGCGCTCGACGACGGCGAGTTTCTCGAACTCGTGCGCGTTCCGCGGCGCGAAGCGACGGCGATGGCCTTGGACGGCCGCATCACTGACGTAAAGACGATCATCGGCCTCGTGTGGGCGGACCGGGTGCTCTCGATGCGCGCCTGATCGAGGCTGGCCGATTGGAAATCGTTTTCTCGGCATAGGCGAAAAACGAAAAGATTTGCTATCCTTCGCTCAGGGTTTTCCTCTAGGAAATAGGCAAATTTTCAGAGAAAGAACTCTTACAGATTTGAGGCGTCCCTGTGTTTCCCAGGGGACAATGGATTCGGCGACATCAAAATAACAACAGCTTTCCTATGCGTATCTTTTCCGGGTTGCGGGTGATTCTTTTCGGCGTGCTCTGCGCGGCCGCGACGCTTGTCGCGCGCGCGGGCGAGACGGTGTATCACAGTGACGTGGTCGTGCTCGGTTCGGGCGCGGCCGGCCTTTCGGCCGCGGTCGCCGCGGCCGAAACGGGCGCGAAGGTCATGGTGCTCGAGAAGATGCCCGTGGTGGGGGGAAGTTCCGTCTTTGCGGCCGACTACGTGACGGCGATCGGAAAGCGCGCCGAGGCGGTCGCGGGAAAGGAACTCTCCGTCGAGTCGCTCTACAAGGAAATCGTTCGGAGCGGCGGCGGACGAAACGACCCCGAGCTCATTGAAAAGCTCCTTTTGATGACGGACGACGCCTACGAGTGGCTCACTTCGATGGGCGCGTCGCTGGCGCGTCCGGTTCCTGTGCGCGAAGGGGGCGAATGGGCGGGATTCCGTACCGACACGAAGGGAACGACCGTGGGCGTGGAAGTTGTCAAGGCCCTCCTGCGCAGCGCCGAAGACCGTCGCATTCCCATCGAAACGCTTGCGCCCGCTTCGGAAATCCTCATGGAAAAGGGCGCCGTCGCGGGCGTGCGCGTCACCGACATGCGCGGCGGCACCTTCATCATCCGCTCGCCCGCGGTCGTGATCGCCACGGGGAGCTACGCGGCCAATCCCGACATGGTCCGCATGCACGCCGGCAAGGAAAGCCGTCAGTACACGGCGCTCAACTTCACGACGAACGCCCCGGGCTGCACCGGCGACGGCCTCATCCTCGGACACATGGCGGGCGCCGCCGTGCGCGACCTCGAACTCCTCGAATTTCATCCGACCACGATCGCGACGACGGGCGACATCATTCCCTCGTCGGTGCGCAGCCGCGGCGCGATCCTCGTCAATCAGCAGGGGAAGCGTTTCGTCAACGAACTCGACAAGCGCCGCGCGGTCGTGGCCGAAACCGAAAAGCAGCCCGGACACGTCGCCTGGCTCATCGCGGACGAAAAGATCGTCGAACAGGAAAGCCTTCTGCAGGAGAGCTCGTATCAACTTGCGGCCGTGACGGGCGCGACGGAGGAGGAACTCGCCCGACGCATGCGCGTCGATCCCGAGACCTTCAAGGAGACGCTTCGCACCTACCGCGAGGGTCTCTTGAAGGGAAAGGACGCCTTCGGGCGACGCACGATGGAAAGCGACCTTAGCGCCGTACCGCTGTACGCCTTTCCCGTCCGGTCCGCCGTGCACGGCACCTCGGGTGGACTCGTCGCCGACGAACACGCGCACGTGCAAAACGAAGAGGGGAAGCCCATTCCGGGGCTCTACGCCGCGGGCGACGTGATGTCGGGCCTCAACGGTCTCGAGCGCGTCTCGGGCATGGGGATCGCCGCCGCGGTCGTCTTCGGTCGCGAGGCCGGATACTGCGCGTCCCGCTTTGCCCGCCCCGATCTTCCCGTTCCGGAAAGCCGCCGCATGATTCCTTCGGGTTACACGCTCAGGCTCGATCCCCGCTGCCGGCCCGACGAGCCCTGAGGACGACCTTTCGACATTCCGGCGGGCGCAGTGCTCCGAAGAAGGAGCGTTGCGCCCGTTTTGCATTCCCGCACAGACTTTCGGGGGAAATTGAAAGAGTTTCCCCGCGGCCGGAAAATCCTCTTTCCTCCGCCCTCGCCCTTTGCGCTCGCCGTCGTACAATCGAAAGCGTTTCTCTCTTTTCACGACCGACGGTTCATGCGCATTTTCCACACTTCCGACTGGCACCTCGGCAAGATGCTCGGCGACTGGGATCGCACCGAGGACTTCGTCTTCTTTCTCGACTGGCTTCTCGCGAAAATCACGGAGCGCCGTCCCGACATCCTCCTCATCGCGGGGGACGTCTTCGACGTCTCGATGCCGCCGATCGCCGCGCAGCGGCTCTACTACGGTTTTCTCGAGCGCGCCGCGTCGACGCCCTTGCAGGCCGTCGTCGTGACGGCGGGCAACCACGATTCGCAGTCCTTTCTCTCCGCTTCGGCCGAAGTGCTCCGAAGCGTGCGCACGATCGTCGCGGGGCCGACGCCCGAAGAACAGTCGATCGTCGTGCGCGACCGCGAGGGACGGTCTCTCGCCGCCGTCGCGGCCGTGCCCTTCCTGAAGGAAGGCGAAGTGCGAAAGGGCCTCGCCCTTGGGGATGCACTCGACGAACTCGCTCTCTACGAAGCGGGGATCGAGGCGCGCTATGCGCTCGCGCACGAAAAGCTCCTCGAAGCGATGGCGAGGGAAGGGGCGGAAAACGTGCCGAAGATCGCGATGGGTCACCTCTATCTTCGCGACAGCATCCCGAAGGAGCGGCGCGAGAAGGTGCTCTCCGATCCCCAGGTGGGATCGATCCGCATGGCGGACCTTTCTCGTCTCGGATCGGACTGGGACTACGTGGCGCTCGGACACCTCCATCGGGCTGGAAAACTCGAGGGCGCCGTGCCGGCGCGCTACAGCGGCATACCGATCTCTTTGGACGTGAAGCACCAGGACTACTTGCATCAGATCGTGGAGGTGAACTTTACCGAGTCGGGCGTCGAGGAAATCCTTCACGACGTACCGCAAAAGCGCGCGGTCCGCATTTTGCGCGGCCATTCGTCGGAATTGCCGGCGGCACTCGAAAAGGTCGCCTCGGAACTGCCCGAATGCTATGTCGGCATGGAACTCACGGACCCGAAGCCCACGCGCGACCTCCTCGAACCCCTTGTCGACAAGTGCGCGGCTCTTGGGTTGCGTTTCGTGAGTTTCCGACTCGCGAGCCCGACGGTCGACGTCTTCCGTTCGGAAGAGGGACTGACGCTCGAAATGCTCACGCCCGAGGCCGTTTTTGACGAGGTGCTTCGCGAAGCCGCGCGCGGCGAAGAGGAGAGCGAACGCCTGCGGGCGCTTTTCGCCGAGGTCGCGCGCGACGCGATGAGCGGCGGCAACGATTGATACGGGAGAGACGGCCATGAAGATTCTCAAACTGTGCTTCAAAAACATCAATTCGCTTCGGGGCGCCTACGAAATCGACTTTACGACGCCCTCCTACGCCCGGGGCGGCCTCTTTGCGATCGTGGGGCCGACGGGAAGCGGCAAGACTTCGATTCTCGACGCGGTGAGCTTCGCGCTCTTCGGCGTGACGCCCCGCACCGAGGGCGCCGTCGTGGCCGCGAACGAAGACGAGAAAAAGAGCGTTCTCATCACGCGCGGCGAAAAGGAATGCGGGGCGAGCGTCGTCTTTGAGGTGGACGGCGTCTATTGGCTGAGCCGCTGCCGCATGCGGCTCGTGAAGTCGAACGGGAAGTCTGTGGAACTTGTGCGCCTTTCCTCGCCTGACGATCTCAAGGGGGAAATCGTTGCCGAGAAGGTGCGGGAGTGGGAGCAGAAGATTTCGGAACTTCTCGGAATGGGCTTTTCCGCGTTCACGCGCACGGTGCTCTTGGCTCAGGGCGCCTTCGGACGTTTTCTTACGGCCAAGCCTCAGGAGCGCGCGGAAATTCTCGAGCGCGTCACGGGCTCCGAAATCTACGCCCGCATCGGGAGCACCGTTTACCGCCGCTGGAGCGAAGCCGACCGCGCGGCCGCGGACGTTCAGAAGCAGCTCGAGCTCCTCGACCTTCTCTCGGACGAAGACCGCGCCAAAGAAGAGGCGGTGCTTCGCGACTACGCCTCGGTCGTCGAAACGATCCGCAAGGAAGAGACCCGCCTTCGCGCGGTCGCGGCCTGGCATGAAGCCCGACTTCGGTTGGAAGGACGCGAAGCGGAGCTTCTCGCCCTGAAGGGAGAAGAGGAAAGGGAACGCACTTCGGTGGAGGCGGCCGAGCGTCGGCAGGACGCGGCGGATCGCGCCGTGAAGGCGCTCTCGTCGCTCGAGCGGCGCGATGTGCTTCGTACTGAAGCGGAACGCCTGGAAAAGGAGCGCCTCGCCACGCAAAACGATCGAGACGCCGCGAAAAAGAGGCTCGAAGCGGAGCGTCTCGCGCTTCCTCAAGCGAATGCGGAATCCGAGGCGGCCGAGGCGCGGCTCGAAGCCTTCCGCCCGACGGTCGAAGCCTGGCGCGAGGAAAAGACCCGCTTTGAGACGCGGCGCGCTTCGCTTGAAGCATCGGAAAAGCACGCCCGCACGGCGGTGAGCGACGCCGAAGCCGCGAAGAAAAACCTCGCGGCCGCCCAAAAGAAGTCGGCCGCGCGGCGGGAAAAACTCGGCAAACTCGAGGCGGAACTCTCGCAAAACGCGGCCCTGGAAACTTGGCGCGAAGCGACCGAAGGCCTGCGCGGCGCGATCGACTTGTGGCGCCGCAGTGAAGCGGAGGCCCAAGATGCCGCCGAGCGCCTGCGCCTGGCCTCGGATCGATGCACGCTCCTTGAAGGCAAGGCAAAGTCCGCGGAGCGTCGTCTGGAAGACGCGGAAAACAAACGCATTGCCGCCCGCGAGCGGCTCCTGAAGGCGAGAGAAGCGCTTGCCGCGGCCGGACTCGGCGAAGGGAAAGATCCGATCGTTCGCATGCGGCTCTTGACGGAGCGCATCGGCGCCGCGAGGCGCCTCCTGGACCTCGAAGAGGATGCGCCCTTCATCGCGGCCGTTGAAAATTCATCGCAAAGAAAGGCGCTCGAAGACCTGCACGACGGGCGTCGTACGTCGATCGACGCGGATTGGCCACGGCTCTCCGAGTGCGTGCGCGCGGAAGGTCTCGCGGCGCTCGAACGGCTCGCCCGGGAGCGCGAAACGCTCCTCGGGAACGTTCGGACGCTCGAATCGCTTCGGAAAACCGAGGCCGCGGCCCGCGACGAAGCGGGTGCGGCGGAAGTGCGCTGGACCAAAGAGAAGGAAGCGCTCGCTTCGGATCAAACCCTTTTGGCGGAAGCGCAAAAGGGATTTGAAGAAGTGCGTTCGCTCGACGCGGCGAAGCGCCTCGCCGCCGAGGCCGCCCGCAAGGGCGTCGAGACGCTTGCGACTCCCTGGAAGACGATTCTCGGCACGCAGGATCCCGAGGGGACGCTCGCTCAACTCGTAGAGCGGGGCACGGTCCACGAGAAGAAGATTCGCGAGCGCGACGATCTGCGCTCGGCCGAGGAAAGCGCCGCGGGATTCCTCGCGGAATTCGCCGAGCGCGCCCAAACGACGCAGGCGCTTGCAACGCAGCTTTCCGAAGGCTTGGAGAACGGCCGGCGACTTTTCGACGAGGACTTCGCCCGTTGGCGCGCGTCCTGGGAAAAGGCGCCGCCCGAAGCGGAACTTCAACGCCTCGAGACGGAGCGAAGCGCCCGAAAGGCGGCGGCCGCAAGCGCGGCCGAACGCGTGCGCGCGTGCGAAAAGACTTTGGAATCGCTCGAAACCCGTCTCGCCAAGGCGGAACAAGAACTGATTGCACAACGGGATCGTCTCCTGTCGGCCGAGGACGAGTGGCGCCGGCAAAAGGAAAAGTCGGGCTTTGCCTCGTCGAAGGATCTGCGCGCCGCACTTCTTTCGGAAGAGGACGAGAGAAAGTTGAACGCTCTGCTTCTCAAGGTCCGGGAGCGGAGTCTTCGGATCGCACATCTCTCAGAGGAGACGGCAAAGGAAAGACTGGCGCTCCACGAAATGAGCGGTCGGGCGGACGCCGCGTCGCTTTCGCGCGACGGAGCGCTCACTTCGCTGGACGCGCTTCGGGAAAAAGAGCGGGAAGTCGAAGAGCGACGCGGCCGCAGTCTCGAAGTGATCCGCGCCGACGACGCGCGGCGCGAACGCGCCAAGGAACTCCGATCGGAGTGGCAACTCCGGGAAGAGGAGCGAAAGCGCTGGCTCGCCCTGAACGAACTCATCGGCGACGCCAAGGGACAGCGTCTTCGCACGATCGCGCAGGGGATCACCTTCCGCGTCTTGATCGAAGCGGCCAACCGGGTGCTCCGCATGATGAAGAGCCGCTACGGACTCGCCGCCGTGGGAGAACCCGCGCTCGAGATCGCGGTGATCGACCACGACATGGCCGACACGGTCCGCTCGTCGACGAACCTTTCGGGGGGAGAAAGCTTCATCGTGAGCCTCGCGCTCGCGCTCGGACTCTCGAACCTTTCGGGAAGCCGTCTGCGGGTCGAGACGCTCTTTTTGGACGAAGGCTTCGGGACGCTTGACGAAGCGACGCTTCACACGGCGCTCGGCGTCTTGGACGACCTTCGCCGCACGACGGGACGCCTCATCGGCGTGATCAGTCACGTCGCGGCCGTGAAGGAGCGCGTCGAGACGCAGATCGTCGTCACGCCCGAACGCGGTCGGGGCGTGAGCCGCATCGAAGGGCCGGGCGTCAAGCGCCTCGTCGCCTGACGAGAAATCTCCCTTCGGGGGCGGCCTGAAACGACATCGCCCGGGATCCTCGCGGACCTCGGGCGACGTTTTGTTCTGCGGTGTCGATCAGTGGCGCTTCGCTTCGCCGATCAGATGGAGGCTGTCCTCCTTCTTCTGATTGAGGCGGTGCTTGAGAATCACGAGCGCCATGGAGCCCCCTACGAAGAGTCCGAAGATCACCATCGTGGCCGGGACCGAGAGGTCGAGCTTGATGAGGATCGCGTAGACGCCGAGCATGGCGAGAATCGAGAGGTTCTCGTTGAAGTTCTGCACGGCGATCGAGCGGCCCGCGCTCATGAGGACGTGGCCGCGGTGCTGCAGAAGCGCGTTCATGGGAACGAGGAAGAAGCCTGCGGAAAGGCCCACCGACACCATGACGAGGCCCGCGATGAGGGCGGCCCAGGAGATTTCAAAGCCCGGCAGCGAGAGTCCCCCGGCCGGCGCGATGTCGCGCGTGAAGTAGGCCGTGCACGTCACGAGAACGCCCATGAAGATCCCCATCGGGAGGACGGAGAGCGAGCGCTTCAAAGGCACCTTGGCCGCGGCGAGGACGGCCCCGAGCGCCACGCCGAGGCTCACGACCGCCTGCATGATGGCGCCTTCCGAAAGATTCATGCCGAGGGCGTGCTCGCACCACTTGAGAACGAGGAACTGCAGCGTTGCGCCCGCGCCCCAGAAGAGCGTCGTGACCGAGAGCGAGATCTGGCCGAGCGGATCGCGCCAGAGAAGGAGGTTGCTCTGCCAGAAGTGCTTGAGCGATTCGATCGGGCGGAAGTCCTGCTTGGGATAGCGCGCGCCCGTGTCGGGAATGGCGAGGTTGACGATCGCGGCGAAGGTGTAGATGAAGACGATCGCAAAGATGGCCGCCTGCGCAAAGCGCTCGAGCCCCACCGCTTCGAGGTGGAAGATTTCGAGAAGGCCTCCGGCCACGTCCGGGCGGATGAGAACGCCGCCCAACGTGACGCCGAGAATGATCGAGGCGACCGTGAGGCCTTCGATCCAGCCGTTGGCGACGACAAGCTTTTCGGCGGGGAGGAGTTCCGTGAGAATGCCGTACTTCGCGGGCGAATAGGCCGCCGCGCCCACGCCCACGATCGCGTAGGCGAGAAGGGGATGGCTTCCAAAGAGCATCAGAAGGCAACCGAGGGCCTTGAGGCTGTTGGAGATGAACATCACGCGGCCCTTGGGCATGGAGTCCGCGAATATGCCCACCCAGGCCGCGAGACACACGTAGCTCACCACGAAGAAGAGCTTCAGAAGCGGCGTCATCCAGTCCGGAGCCTGCAGATCGGTCAAAAGCGCGATGGCGGCGATGAGAAGCGCATTGTCGGCGAGAGACGACAGAAACTGCGCCGCCATGATCGTGTAGAAACCTCGATTCATGAAACTCGGGAAGTCCGTATTGATGAAACCACTAAGTGTAGCGCGTTCCACGGGGCGGACCCTAGCGAAAGAGTGTAAGAAGTCGCACGAAAGCGCCCGCGGCCGGGGACAACTCCCAGCTCGTTTTGAGCGGCTACGTGCTCCCCGGCCTCAAGGTGAAGTACGGCGTGGGGATCTTCGATTCGCTCGCCACTCTGACGCTTCGCTACCGCGTGATTCCGAAACTCTACGTGGAGGCGGCGACCGGGGTCGATCAGGCGCTCGACATGCTCTACTCCTTCGAATTCGACTGAGTCCCCGGAAAGCCGCCTCCGGACGGCTTTCCCTTTTGGGGGGCCAGGTGAAATGGTGCGAAAGCGTAACCGAGCGAATTCGTCGGAATTTCGAGGCTCCTATAATGGACGTTTTCGTCCATCCTTTTTTCGAGAGGTGTTTCGTGCCGCGTCCGATTTACGCCGAAATTGATCTGGCCGCCCTTCGTCACAATCTTGCGCGCATGCGCGCTTCCGCGGGAGACCGCATGCTCTGGGCCGTCGTCAAGGCCAACGCATACGGGCACGGTCTTGAGAACGCGGTGAAGGCCTTCGCCGACGCGGACGGGCTCGCGACGATCGACCTCACGGACGCGCGCCGCGCGCGGGAATACGGGTGGCAAAAGCGCATTCTTCTTCTCGAAGGCTTCTTCGACGAGGACGACATCGAACCCCTGCAGGAGCTCGGCGTCGAGACGGTCGTGCATTCGCTCTGGCAGATCGACGTTTTGAAGAGCCGTCCGCTTCGCGACGTGGGCGTGCACATCAAGGTGAATTCCGGCATGAACCGCTTGGGCTTTCTTCCCTCGGAAGTGGGCGTCGTGCACGATCAGCTCGCGGCGATTCCGGGCGTGCGCGTCGAAGGGGTGGTGACGCACTTTGCGAACGCCGAGCCTTCGTATCTCGCCGACGGTCCCGCGTCGGTGGGCCGTCAGATCACCCGCATGGGACGTCTCGCGCAGGAAGGGGCGCCCGCCTGCATGGCCAATTCCGCGGGCATTCTCTGGCACCCCGAAGTGTCGGGCTGCGCCGTGCGCGCGGGCGTCGCGCTCTATGGGGTGAGCCCGGACTCGCACATTTCTTCCGAAGAACTCGACATCCGTCCGGCCATGACGCTCTCCGCCAAGATCATTGCGCTTCAGGACATCGCGCCGGGCGAAGCCGTGGGCTACGGCTCGCGCTGGATCGCCAAGCGTCCCTCGCGCATTGCGGTCGTCGCCTGCGGGTACGCCGACGGCTATCCGCGCACGATGCCCGACGGCGCGCCCGTGTGGGTTGAAGGCCGCACGGCGCCGATCGCCGGGGCCGTCTCGATGGACATGCTCACGATCGACGTTACGGACGTGCCGAGCGCGCGCGTCGGAAGCGTCGTCGAACTCTGGGGAAAGAACCTCCCCGTCAACCGCGTCGCCGCGGCCTGCGGGACGATCGGTTACGAACTCATCTGCGCGCTCGCGCGCCGCGTTCCCGTGGTCGTGAAGGGAGACTGATCCGTGGCGCTCAAAAAGGCACGAACGAATTTCGTCTGTACCGAATGCGGCGGGACGACCCTCAAGTGGAGCGGCCAGTGTCCGCACTGCAAGGCGTGGAATACGCTTCAGGAATTCAAGGTGACGCAGGGCGCGGCGAGCCGCTACGGCAACGAGCGCGCCGCGCAGGGCTTCGTGGAAACGACGGGTACCCTGCAGGATTTGGGCGATGTGACGATCGAGGATACGCCCCGCATCGTGACGGGCCTATCTGAATTCGACCGCGTCATGGGGGGCGGCCTCGTCCCTGGCGGCGTCTCCCTCATCGGGGGCGATCCGGGGATCGGGAAGTCGACGCTCCTTCTGCAGGTGGTAAGCCGCATCGTGCGCATGGGCCGCAAGGCCCTCTACGTGAGCGGCGAAGAAAGTCCCTCGCAGATCGCTCTGCGCGCCAAGCGCCTGCAACTCGAACCCAAGGGACTGCAGCTCATGAGCGAAGTGCAGCTCGAGCAGATCGAATCGGTTCTGAACCGCGTGAAGCCCGAATTCGTCGTCCTCGACTCGATTCAGACGCTTTTCTCGGGCGACCTCGACAGCGCGCCGGGGTCGGTCTCGCAGGTGCGCGAATGCGCGGCGCGGCTCACCCGCACCGCCAAGCGTCTCGGGATCACGCTCTTTTTCGTGGGGCACGTCACGAAGGACGGGGCGCTCGCGGGGCCGCGCATTCTCGAACACATCGTCGACACGGTGCTCTACTTCGAAGGGGACACCCACTCGAACTTCCGCCTCATCCGCGCCTTCAAGAACCGCTTCGGGGCGGTGAACGAGCTCGGCGTCTTCGCGATGACCGACCACGGTCTCGTGGGGGTGACGAATCCCTCGGCCATTTTTCTTTCCGAATACAAGGCGAACGTGCCCGGGAGCACCGTTCTCGTCACGCAGGAGGGGACGCGCCCGCTCCTCGTCGAAATGCAGGCGCTCGTCGACACGAGTCATCTGCCGAGCCCCCGGCGTCTCGCCGTGGGCGTCGACGCGCAGCGCCTCGCGATGCTTCTTGCGGTGCTGCACCGCCACGCGGGCGTCGCCTGCTTTGACCAGGACGTCTTCGTCAACGCCGTGGGCGGCGTGAAGATCACGGAAACGGCCGTCGACCTCGCCATTCTCACCGCCATTTATTCGAGCATCCGCAACAAGCCCCTTCCGAAGGGACTCGTCGTTTTTGGAGAAGTGGGCCTTGCGGGTGAAATCCGCCCGGCGCCCCGCGGACAGGAACGTCTTCGCGAAGCCGCCAAGCTCGGATTTTCCAAGGCGATCATTCCGCGCGCCAACGCGCCGCGTACGCCGATCGAAGGGCTGGAGGTCGTCGCCGTAGACCGATTGTCGGATGCGCTTTCCGCCGCT
Organism: uncultured Sutterella sp.; assembly: GCA_900543805.1. Taxonomy (GTDB): domain Bacteria; phylum Pseudomonadota; class Gammaproteobacteria; order Burkholderiales; family Burkholderiaceae_F; genus Sutterella; species Sutterella merdavium. The sequence continues at coordinate 11,386 of UQTE01000027.1, read as the reverse complement.
CTGCCCTAAAATTGCCCAATCATCCCAATTTCTGTCTGGAAATTTAATCATGACGACTCTTACGAAACTGCTTCCTCCCGAAGCTGCTCCGGCCCAGCCGATTCTTGACCGTGCGCACACGCTTTCGCTCACTCTGGCCGAACGCGTGGAATGGCCGCAGGAAGTGAAGGTGGACGGCGACGTCATCACCTTCGGCGTGACGGAACGCCGCGTGCTTGAAGTCAACGACGTGTTCGTGGACGAAAAGGGCGAATTCTGGGCGGTTCGTCCGGCCGTGGAAAAGGTTCTTCACGTCACGGGCGACCTCGACCTCATGCGTGAAGCGGCGGGCGCCCTGATCAACCGCGGCGTGCGCGTTGCCGAAGCCGAAGGGGGCTTTGCCGTCGTTGCGCAGGAAAACGTCGCGAAGATGCTCACGATGATCGGTCTTGAAATCACCGAAGTCGAAGAAGGGTTCGATCCGATCCGCATCGTCTACCGTTCCGCTAGCGGCTGTGGTTGCGGTTGCGGCGGCCATCACCATCATCACGACGGTGAAGAATGCGGTTGCGGCTGCGGCGGTCACCACCATCATCACGATGAGGAAGAATGCGGCTGCGGTTGCGGCGGTCATCACCATCATCACCACGATGACGAAGAATGCGGCTGCGGTTGCGGCGGTCACCATCATCACCACGATGAGGAAGAATGCGGTTGCGGTTGCGGCGGTCACCATCATCACCACGATCATGAGGAAGGCGAATGCTGCTGCGGCGGCGAAGGCCATCATCACCATCATCATGAAGAAGGCGAATGTTGCTGCGGCGGTGAAGGCCATCACCACCATCATCATGAAGAAGGTGAATGCTGCTGCGGTAAGCAGAAGGCTTGATAACCGAACGATTTGTGCGGAAGTCCTCTTCGTGGGCGTTCCGTGACAAACGCGCGGTACGCAGGAAAAGGGCAAAGGCCCAAAGTGCTGTCCCCAGAAAGAATTTTCCTTTCTGGGGACAATGCGTATTCAGATGAGACAAATCTCAGTCTCTCGTTATGGGGCAAATTTATCGTCCTGTATGCAGATCTGTAGAGGCTTCAAGTAGCAAGAGTGAGCCCAACAGATGAGGCGCCCGAAGCGGGAGAGGTGGAAGAAGCTTTCGCCGACAAGAAGGAGTTATTTCTTAGGAAGTTTCCTGTCAGACGTGTTTCCTTCAAGGCGCTTGCGTTCCTCTCTTTCGAGTTGCTGAAAGCTTTTCTCAGGGGTAGGTGGGTCTTCCGGCATAGTTCCGCCCAACTGACGAATCGTTTCTCGAACTACCTGTCCAACTCTAAAGTGAAGCTTGTTCGCGTTGTCTTTTCCGATGACGTGATCTCGCCGTAGTTTCGCTTCGGTTTGAGTCGCTCGGAATAGATTTGCTGCAAGCTCCTCGTGTCCCATATGATCGAGAATCTTTTGGCTTTTCTTTAGGCTCTGTTAGAGCAAAGTGTTGATTTTAGAAGGGGACGTCCTCAAACAGCTCGGGAGTCGGGGAGTCCCAGTCGGGGGTCGACTTCGTCGTCGGCTTTACGTTCTTCTTGAGGTGTGCTCGAGCGTACCGTTCCTTCTCGACCATCTGCTTTATCAACTCGTTCAGTTTCGGACGTTGAGTCGTCGAGCTGATCGGTATGGCGGGGCGCTCGGACAGCGTACGCGTAACGGTCGGGCAAGTTTCGCTATCAAGAAGCCATGAGGCTTCTTCAATGGGCTGGCGCTTGCCAACGCGGAACGCAAAGAGCCGGTGCCAGGTCAAGTAGTTGCTGAGATACTTCGTGGCAACACCATGGAAGGGGCGAAGAAACTCCTTAATCGAGCGGTGGTACTGGTTGACGTTCTGGATGTGGTAGATCCCGCGCTTAACCTTGCCTCCCTTCAGGCGAATCAGCGACAGCTCAGCCTGTTTTGCGAACTGTTGGTAGAGTGGGGGCAGCGTTTCTGTTCGGGAAAGACGTTAAGGGACGCTAGACAGAATTTTCTGTGGCAGTAGTGGATTGGTGCGAGAGGCCGGACTCGAACCGGCACGCCTTTTACGGCGTCAGGACCTAAACCTGGTGCGTCTACCAATTTCGCCACTCTCGCGAAGAGAAAACGAATTGTACAGAATAACCGGCCGATGGTGTGGCGGCATCGGCGATGCGGAAAGAGATCAGAGCGCCTCTTCGGCCGATTCGTCGGCAACCTCCGAGGACGTGAACTCGTCGTTCATGGCCTTTCGCTGCGCGTTGTAGGCGGCCCACGTGATACGCCCCGTCAGGAATTCGTTTTGCAGGCGTTCGATCTTCGGCGTGTAGAAGAGCCGGATCTTTTCGGCGAGCTCCTTGTAGTAGGGATCTTCGGTCTGCAGCATCACGGCGAGCGTGTCGCGGTTCATGTCGTCGATGCGTGAGAAAACGCGCTTGGCGATGCGAAGTTCTGCGGCGGTCGGAAGCTTTTTGTCGGCGAGGTGCTTATCCGTCACTTCAACGGGCAGGCAGGGCGTGTGCCGGAAGTAGGCGCGGTTTTCGGGCGCGACGCAGATCGCCCGCGTGTGCCGGGCGACGAGGTCGATTTGCTTCTTCACGGCCAGCTGCGCCTCGGTTCGGGCGGCTTCCCGTGCCCGGGCATCTTCGGCCGCAGCAAGAGCCGCCGGATCGTCTTGTGACGGCGGCAGAGGCGCGCAGGCCGAAAGAATCAGAGCGAGAACGGGGGCGAGAAGAGCGACGGGGGGCCGCATGGCAGGGATAGCGTGAAGAAGCCGATGGAAACACCGTGATATAATACAAAACTTTCTTCGAAACGAACTCTTTCGTTTCGGACAACCCCTCTCGAAAACACGCTGTTTTCGGGGAAAAGACCGGCCTTCCCGAGGGAAGGCGTCCCGATTTTCCAGTTCGTCCGGGCTCGGACGAGCGCCGGTGCGGCGGGGGTTCCCGCGCCGATTTTTTAGTAAAGATTTGAAAATGGCTGAAAACGAAAACGTTCAGACGGAACAGGTCGAAACCACGGAAGAAAAGGTCGAAACGACCGCTGAAGCGCCCGTCAATCCGCTGCTTCGCTCGATCGAACTCCGCATTGCCCAGGCCGACGCGCTTGCCGCCACGGAAAAGGCCCTCAAGGCCTACGCCAAGGACGCCCGCATGCCCGGCTTCCGCAAGGGCCACGTTCCCATGAAGCAGATCCGCGCCATGTACGGCGCCCGCGCTTTTGAAGACGCCGTCAACGAACTCCTCGGCAAGGCTTGGGCCGAAACCGCCACGAAGGAAAACCTCAAGGTGGCCGCGCTCGAAACGATCGCTCCGAAGGAAGGCGGCGACGAAACGACGATGCTCTTTGAAGCCACCTACGAAACCGTTCCCGAAGTCACGATGCCCGACTTCGGCGAAATCGAACTCAAGCGCTACACCTGCACGGTCGGCGACGAAGAAGTCGAAAAGACGATCGAAGTCATGCGTCGTCAGCGCGCCGAATACCAGGCCCGCGAAGACCGTCCGGCCCAGGCCGGCGACCGCGTGAAGGTCAACTTCACGGGCAAGAAGGACGGCGTTGAATTCGAAGGCGGTTCCGCCAAGGACTTCGTCTTTGAACTCGGCCAGGGCCGCATGCTCCCCGAATTCGAAGAAGCCGTCACCGGCATGAAGGCGGGCGAAAAGAAGACCTTCCCGCTCACCTTCCCGGCCGACTACCACGCCGAAAACCTCAAGGGCGCCACGGTCGAATTCGAAGTGGAAGCCGTTGAAGTCGCCGAAGCCGTTCTTCCCGAAGTGGACGACGAATTCGCCAAGCGCCTCGGCGTCGAAGCCGGCGTCGAAGCCATGCGCGCCGACATCCGCAAGAACCTTGAAATCGAAGTCAAGGCCCGCCTTGAAAACGCCAACAAGGGCCGCGTGATGCAGGCCGTCTACGACCGTCTCACCTTCCCGGCTCCTCAGGCCTTCGTCAAGAGCGAAGAACAGGCCCTCGCCCAGCAGGCCATCCGTGACTTCGCCGCCCGCGGTCTCGACACCTCCAAGATGAACATCGACAAGCTCCCGGCCGGTCTCTTCACCGAACAGGCCCAGCGTCGCGTTCGTCTCTCGCTCTTCATGCAGGCTCTCATCGCCCAGGAAAACATCCAGGCCGATGACGCCGACGTGCGCGCTCTCGCCGAAAGCATCGCCACGAGCTATGAAAAGCCCGAGGAAGTCGTCGCTCACATCATGAACGACAAGAACTCCCTCAACAACCTTCGCGCTCAGATCGTGGAAAACAACGCCACGAACTGGATCTTCGAACACGCCAAGACGACGGAAGAAGCCGTCGAGTTCGACAAGCTCATGGCCGGCAACTTCTGATTGCCCGCTTTTGAGTAAAGATCGGGACGCCGTCTTTCGGGGCGGCGTCTCCGCGATGAAGGAGAGGTTTTTTCGCTCGGGCTGTCCGGGGGAAGAAGCCTCTTTTTCGTCTGCAAAGCCAGTTTGTCGGCGGATCCGTCCGGATGCGCTCTATTGCGACACAATATGTCGCAGGAGGGGGCGACAATGACGTTGTCAACCGACGAATCCGTTCAGCTTTCATTGGAGAATTACCGTGAGTCTCGTACCCGTTGTCCTTGAAGATTCCGGCCGCGGCGAACGCAGCTTCGACCTTTATTCGCGCCTTCTGCGCGACCGCATCATTTTTCTGACCGGCGAGGTCAACGACGTGAGCGCGAGCCTCGTGATCGCTCAGCTCCTCTTTTTGGAAAGCGAAAATCCCAACAAGGACATTCAGCTCTACATCAACAGTCCCGGCGGCTCCGTCGACGCGGGCATGGGGATTTTCGACACGATGCGCTTCATCCGTCCGCAGGTGAACACGATCTGCGTGGGGCTCGCCGCCTCGATGGGCGCCTTCCTTCTCGCCGCGGGCGAAAAGGGGAAGCGCTATGCGCTGCCGCACAGCCGCATCATGATTCATCAGCCGCTCGGCGGCGTGCAGGGGCAGGCGACCGACATGGAAATCGTGACGCGTGAAATCCTGCGCACGAAGAAGACCCTCAACACGATCCTGGCCGAAAACACCGGCAAGCCCTTCGACGTCGTCGCCCGCGACACGGAACGCGACTACTACATGACGGCCGCCGAAGCGCTCGAGTACGGTCTGATCGACAAGATTTACGAAAAGCGCGGCGAGATTCGCTAAGCTTTCTGCGTTCGCGTTCGAGAGCCCGCACGGGGGCCGTCCGAGACGGCGTGCGGGCTCGCCTTTTCCTTTCTCCGCCCCTTGGGGGAAGGAAGGGGCGAATCCGCTTCGAATGCGGAATAGATCAAGAGTTTTCGACAATTGAAGCGCCCCGTTCGGCGCTATTGTCGAAGTGTACGAAACGTCGAGCTTGGGCTCCGTTTCCCGCCCGCCCGAAAGGGCGGACGACTGAAAGGTGAAACATGGAAAAAACCTGTTCTTTCTGCGGTCGACCCGCTTCTCAGTGCAAGGCCCTTTTCGGGGGTCTGCACGGCGAGACGATTTGTGACGAGTGCGTGGAATTCCTGACGAAGGAACTCGCCGAGGATCCTCCCGCTCAGGAGGAAAAACCCGAGGAAGCGCCCGCCGCGCCCAAGCCGCTGGCGACGCCGCGGGAACTCTACAAGCACCTCGATCAGTACGTGATCGGTCAGGAGCTCGCCAAGCGCACGCTCTCCGTGGCGGTTTACAACCACTACAAGCGTCTTCGCTCCCGCGACGAGAAGCTCACCGACGTCGAACTGCAGAAGTCCAACATTCTGCTCGTCGGTCCGACGGGGTCCGGGAAGACCCTTCTCGCGCAGACCCTCGCCAAGGCGCTTGACGTGCCCTTCGCGATCGCCGACGCGACGACGCTTACCGAAGCGGGCTACGTGGGCGAAGACGTCGAAAACATCGTCGCCAAGCTCGTGCAGGCGGCCGACGGCGACATCGAGAAGGCCCAGCGCGGGATCATCTATCTCGACGAAATCGACAAGATCGCCCGCAAGAGCGAAAACCCGTCGATCACGCGCGACGTCTCGGGCGAAGGCGTGCAGCAGGCCCTTCTGAAGCTCATCGAAGGGACGGTCGCCTCGATGCCCGCGCAGGGCGGACGCAAGAATCCGGGCAAGCCCATGATCCATGTCGACACCTCGCAGATCCTCTTCATCTGCGGCGGCGCCTTCGACGGCATCGCCCGCGTGATTCGACGCCGCACGGAAAAGAGCGAAATCGGCTTCGGCGGCGCCGTGATGGAAAAGAAGGACGACCGCAGCCTCACGGAAATGTTCGCCTCGATCGAACCCGCGGACCTCGTGAAGTACGGTCTCATTCCGGAACTCGTGGGGCGTCTCCCTGTCATCGCGGCGCTCGAGGAGCTCGACGAAAAGGCGCTCGTCGCCATTCTGACGGAACCCAAGAACGCGATCGTGCGTCAGTTCCAGGCGCTCTTCTCGATGGAGGACGTCAAGCTCACGTTCGAACCCGAGGCGCTCAAGGCGATCGCCAAGCTTGCAGTCGAACGCAAGACCGGCGCCCGCGGCCTTCGCTCCATCGTCGAAGGGATTCTTCTCGACACGATGTTCGAGATCCCCAACGAAAAGGACGTGAGCGAGGTGATCGTCACCGAGAAGGTCGTCACGGAAAAGGCGCCCGTCAAGCTCGTGCGCCGCGGCGAATAAGAGAACTCGGAGGGCCGTTTCTTTCGAACGTCCTCCTTGTTTTCCCGAAGAACGCCCCCATATAGGAAGAACCAGGTATATCCCTCCGTTTGAAGGAAAACAATTTGAAACCGTCTATTTCTCAGCAGCTTTCGGCCTTTCATGAAGCCAAGTCGATGACGTTGCCGCTCATCGCGCTGCGCGACGTCATCACGTATCCGAAGACGCACACGGCCGTGTTCATGGCGCGCGAGACGTCGCTTGAGGTCGTCAACCGCACGTACGAGAGCTCGCAGCCGCTCGTGGCCTTCGTGCCGCAGCGCAACTCCGACATCGAGGCGCCCGAGCCCAAGGATCTCTACGACCTCGGCGTGATCGGCGTCGTCTCGCAGGTGATCGAACTCCCCGACGGCACGCGCAAGGTGCTCGTCGAAGGTCTCGAGCGCGCCCGCATCCGCGACGTGAAGTTCGAGACGACGAGCTTCACCTGCACGGCCGAGGTGTTCGAACCGGAAAAGGACGATTTTCTCGGTCCCGTCTTCGACGAACTCGTCGCGAAGGTGGAGGAGGCCTATTCGCACGCGACGTCCCAAAACGGCGCCCGCCATGCGGCTCCTCTGCATGAACCGAGCGTGCCCGTAAGCGTGACGGACCGCGAGGCGCTCCTCTACGCGATGCTCTCGCAGACGACGATTCCGCTCGAGCGCCAGATGGAGCTCCTTTCGCGCGAATCGCTCACGGAGCGCTACGAGTTCTTCTACGAGGCCCTTCGCGTCAACGACGAACTGCGCGACCTCGAAAGCCGCATCCAGATGCGCGTCAAGCAGCAGATCGAAGGCAACCAGCGCGACTACTTCATCAACGAGCAGATCAAGGCCCTGCGCCGCGAACTCAACCGCGACGAAGAGGATCAGCGCGAAAGCGACGAATACCTCAAGAAGCTCGACGAAGAGGGAAAGGACTTCCCCGAAGTCGTGCGCGAACGCATCCAGAACGAAGCCAAGAAGCTCGATCAGATGCCGCCCTCGAGCTCCGAGTCGGCCGTCGTGCGCTCCTATCTCGACACGCTCTTTGAAGTGCCCTGGACGAAGCGCACCGAAATTTCGACCGACCTCAAGAAGGCGCGCGAAGTGCTCGACGCCGACCACTGGGGCCTCGAAAAGGTGAAGGAACGCATTCTCGAGTACCTCGCCGTGCAGCGCCGCGTCAACATGACGAAGGCTCCGATCCTCTGCTTCGTCGGCGCCCCGGGCGTCGGCAAGACCTCGCTCGGCCGCAGCATCGCCCGAGCCACGGGACGCGAATACGTCCGCATGGCCCTGGGCGGCGTGCGCGACGAAGCGGAAATCCGCGGTCACCGCCGCACCTACGTAGGCGCGATGCCCGGACGCGTCATCAAGAGCCTCATCAAGGCGAAGGTGCGCAATCCGCTCTTCCTCTTCGACGAAATCGACAAGATGCAGACGGACTTCCGGGGCGATCCGGCGTCGGCGCTTCTCGAAGTGCTCGATCCGGAACAGAACAACACCTTCGAAGACCACTACGTGGAACTTCCCTACGACCTCTCGCAGGTGATGTTCGTCGCGACCTCGAACTCCTACAACATTCCCGCGCCGCTTCTCGACCGCATGGAAGTGATTTCGCTTTCGGGCTACACCGAGGACGAAAAGGTGCACATCGCCGAGCGCCATCTGATTCCGAAGCAGATGGAAGCCAACGGCGTCACCGACAAGGAAGTGCGCATCACCGAGGACGCCGTGCGCGACATCATCCGCTACTACACGCGTGAGGCAGGCGTGCGCGGGCTCGAACGCTCGATCGGCAAGATCCTGCGCAAGATCGTCCTCAAGGCCGAAACCCGCGGGGAAGGGGAGGACGCTCCGAAGCGCCAGACGGTGAACGCGAAGAACCTCCACGATTTCCTCGGCGTGCGCCGCTTCTCGATCACGTACGCGCAGAAGTCTCCGCGCGTGGGCATCGTCAACGGCCTCGCCTGGACGGAAGTGGGCGGCGACATCCTCACGATCGAAGCTCTGCAGTTCCCGGGTAAGGGCGCCGTGCAGCGTACGGGGTCGCTCGGCGACGTGATGAAGGAATCCGTCGAAGCCGCGCGCTCGGTCGTGCGCAGCCGCGCCGCCAAGCTCGGCATCCGTCACGAGATCTTCTCGACGACCGACTGGCACATCCACTTCCCCGAAGGCGCGACCCCGAAGGACGGTCCTTCGGCGGGCGGCGCGATCACGACCGCCATGGTCTCGGCGCTCACGGGCATTCCCGTTCGCTCCGACGTCGCGATGACGGGCGAAATCACGCTTCGCGGCGAAGTCCTCGAAATAGGCGGCCTCAAGGAAAAGCTTCTCGCGGCCCTTCGCGGCGGCGTGAAGAAGGTTCTGATCCCGGCCGACAATCTGAAGGACCTCGAAGAGATTCCGGAAAACGTCCGCCACGCGCTCGACATCGTCGCAGTCCACACGATCGACGAAGTCCTCGCGCACGCGCTCGTGGAACTTCCCAAGCCCCTTACCGAAGAGGAAGCGGCGATGAAGCTCTCCGACGCGAACCCGAAGACCTCGGCCTCGTCGGTGACGGTTTCCTGAGCATCCGTTTGATCCCGCACACGCACAAAACCCGCCCGCAAGGCGGGTTTTGCGCGTCCGGGACAGGCGTTTTTTCGGTTGCCGTCGTCTCGGGCGGCGCGTTCTTCGAGGGGCGAAAACGGCCGGGCGGGGACCGATGCGGACGGCGTCGGAAAAATTTTCCCTCGCCGCCCCACACGCCCGAAATTTCCTGTACAATTCGTGACTTCCCGCTTTTCGGAGCGGGGAGCAGGAAGACGTACGGATGCTTAGCTCAGTTGGTAGAGCGGCGCCCTTACAAGGCGTAGGTCGGGAGTTCGAGACTCTCAGCATCCACCAGTTTCTCGACTTTTTTCAAGTTTTTTGAATAGAGACTCTTGACAAAAAGATAAGAAATTGAGATAATACGCCTCCTAGGCTGAAACGCCAGACGGTTTGAAAGAACGGAGTGGTAGTTCAGTTGGTTAGAATACCGGCCTGTCACGCCGGGGGTCGCGGGTTCGAGTCCCGTCCACTCCGCCAAAATTCCAAGCCTCAGGTTTTCGGATCTGAGGCTTTTCCTTTTTTTTCTCTCCCGATAATTTTCTGAATAACTGAGGTCTGATATTTTGCGTTTTTCAGTGATCTAGCCGGAGTCCAGCTCCGGCAGTCTCATTAAATTTCAATATCCGTACCCAATAGCGGTTCGGTCTCCGGTTCTTCAGGAACCTCTTCCGGGGTTTCAGGACCGGCTCCGGGAACTCTGACATCCAACGCTTCAAAGTATTTAATCTTTTTACCGGCAACTTCGTCGAAGTAGTAGCCATGGTTAAAGCGGGTTTGCATGACGTTGTTCAGAACCTGAAGGATCTTAGAATCGCTCTCGTAGACCAGGTTTAGTTTTCCCGCTTTTTTGTTTTCTCTCATATAGCTGCGGATTCTCGAACGAACCATCAGCGACAAGCCCGTCGCAATGAACTGTACGAAGGTCTTTCCTTGCAGTGCCTTGTTGTCGGAGCATCTGATCCTATTGCAGCCGAGTCGATCCTTAAGCGTTGCAAAGGCGTCCTCTACGCGCCAGCGGTCTGCATAAGCGGTCCACGCTTTGACCGGATCTTTCTCAGAGTCCGTAACTAAAACTCTGAAGCCCTTGTACTTCAAGTATTCGTCAACCCGGCGGTTAACAATAATCAAGCCTTTTTCTTTATCGTTTCGGAAGAACTTTTCTTTCAGCTCTTCTTCTTGTTCGGTAAGGGCTTCCTCTTCGAGGAGTTTCTTTTTAATCGTGAGGAGCGATTCCGTGAGCTTATTGGCTGCTTCCTGATAGATAACCGGATCGTAGAACATGTGGTAATACAGCTCTGCGGATGCGGTGTTCGAAGCCGGTTTTCCATCTACCGGCCGCGGGTCATATTTCCAATTCACCTTGGCCGTGGCAATGTTCTTTCTGATGTAGGGGTCGCCGCTGTTGAGGTCTGCAAACTCTTTCCTGTGTTCATCGATAAGCTCTCTTGCCAGACAGCCTTTAGTCCCCAGACGGACATTAAAGATGAACTCAACTTTATTGATCAGACAGTCATTGATGTTCTTTACGCTGTTATAGCCTTTGTCAGCAACCAGAACCACATTCTTCATATTTAGAAGCGCTTGATCGGCAATCGTATGACGAATGGTGCTGACATCAGGAACATTCCCGTCATAAAAGCGATAAAAAATCGGAAGTCCGGACTTCTGGTCTACCAAGAAGAGAACATTTAGCTGCGGCAGCGCATCATCGTCTTTGTTCTTTCCGTATTCAATGTGGGTCAGGTTGGTGGAATAAGAAGATATTGAGGTGGAATCCAAGGCAAGGATGATCTTATTGTCTTCGTCTTCTTGAAGATAACTGCGCATCAGCGAGAAATAACGCTGCACGTCTCTAAGTTCTATTCTTTGAAAGAGGCGCGTTACTGCCGAAGGACTTAGCGCACGCGGGTAAGGCAGTCTCGTCGTCTCGGCAAAACTTTCATAAAAGCTGACGTTGTTGTTCTGGTTAAGAATTAGAAAATAGGCTAGAGAAAGAATCTTTTTATAGTCCTTATGCCTCGGAAAGCACTCCTTTAAGAATTCTCCGACGGGAGAGTCGGCAACGATTTGGTCTAAAGCCCAAGTAGCACCGGCGTGAAGCTTCTTTATATTACGAGCTTGCTCGAGGGTAATACCTTCCTCTGAGATCGGTG
>UQTE01000026.1 GCA_900543805.1 uncultured Sutterella sp. | reverse complement strand
CAGGAAGATTGACCCCGGTCAGCTCATTTATGAATCAGCTAACCGGGAGTTTGGGAAAAACGGACGGCTGACGTTTGCTTACAAATTCCCGAGTGATTTCCTCAGAAATATCGAAGAGTGAAACTTATCGACGGTTTCGTTTCGATATACTCCTCTTACCAAACAAATTCCACGAGGAGATCCAACATGGCCCGCTTTACGCTCCCTGAACTTCCCTACGCAATCGACGCCCTCGCGCCCGCCATCTCGCGCGAAACGCTCGAATTCCACTGGGGCAAGCACCATCAGACCTACGTCAACAATCTGAACAACCTCGTCGAAGGCACCGACTGGGCCGAGAAGTCTCTCGAAGACATCATCCTCGGCGCCGAAGGCGGTCTCTTCAACAACGCCGCGCAGGTATACAACCACACCTTCTTCTGGTCCTCGATGACCCCGCAGGGCGGCGGTGAACCCAAGGGCGCCCTGAAGGACGCGCTCGTCGCCACCTGGGGTTCCGTCGAAGCCTTCGTGAAGGCCTTCTCCGACGCCGCCGCCGGCAACTTCGGTTCGGGTTGGACGTGGCTTGTGAAGGACGCCGACGGGAAGCTTTCGATCCTCAACACGTCGAACGCCGACACGCCGATCCGTCACGGTCTCAAGCCGCTTCTCACGATCGACGTGTGGGAACACGCCTACTACATCGACTACCGCAACGCCCGTCCGGTCTTCATCAAGGCCTTCTTTGAGAAGCTCGTCAACTGGGCCTTCGTTGAAGAAAACTTCGCGAAGTAATCGGCGGACGCGCCGCGCGTAAGCGCTCCGGCATTCGCCGCATGCGGGCATGGTGATCGACACCGTGCCCGCTTCGTTTTGGGTACTGGTTACCTACCAGCCAGATGGCAGGTAGGTAGCAGGTAACTGCGTATTTGAGCAGGCAAGTGGCAGGTAACTGCGTATTTGAGCAGGCAGATGGCAGGTAACTGCGTATTCGAGCAGGCAGGTGGCAGGTAACTGCGCATTTGAGCAGGCAGGTGGCAGGTAACTGCGTACTTAGAGACGAAATGGCAGTTGGTATCGGTCCTGCGCGAGCAACTGTTATTCTGGAAGACACAAACGTTCCGACATCCTCTTCACCATGACGTTCCTCAAAGAAGATTAGCTCGCCAAGGCCGACGACACGCTGCAGACGCTCCGGTCGCTCAGACCTCTTTTGCTCCCCGCCGTGCAAAGGCTGCGGGACGAAATCAAGCTTGAGACGACGTATGACTCCAACGCCATCGAGGGCTCGATGCTGACGCTGCGGGAAACTGTGTTGGTCGTGAAGGAGGGCGTTGACCACATTCCCGGGAAGCCGATTCGGGACGTGCTGGCGGCGAAAGGCTTTGGGGCGGGATTCGACGCCATTTTTCCCTTTGTCGAAGACCGCATTCCCTTGACGTTCAGTCTGATTTCCGAGTTCCACAAATATGTGATGTTGGGAGCGCTCCCGGAATTCTGCGGCGTGTTTCGCAATCACAACGTACAAATTCTCGGAACTCGCTGCAGGACTGCCCAGTTTTGGGAAATCCCCGAACGAATTCAAGAGTTGGTCGACCGGTACAACACCTCCGACAAGACGTTGCATCCCATCGAGAAGGCCGCGCACTTTCATGCGGCTTTCGAAACGATCCATCCATTCCACGACGGGAACGGGCGGACGGGGCGACTGTTGCTCAACTACATGTTGGTTCGCGAAGGCTTTTGGCCCGTGAACATACGCCATGCGGAAGATCGAGTCCGTTATTACGACGCCCTGGCTTCGTACAACGAAACCGACAACGCGGACGAGCTCACATGCCTCATCGCGCAAAGAGCCGCGGAACAACTCGAATACTGCAACGAAATCGCCCGACAGCAGGAAGCGGCGCAGGCAATGCGCCAACAACGCTGATGAATCAGCAAACAAAACAGAAAAGGCGGAACACTTCCCCCAAGTGGAGGCGTTCCGCCTTTTTCGTTTTGCTCCCTTCGGCTCTTCGCCGAGAGGCGCAGAGCCGAAGATGCCTCGACGTTATTCGAGCACCGCGCCCGACATGCCCGAGGTGACGAGCTTCGCGTAGCGCGCGAGGTAACCCGTCGTGATGCGGGGCTTGCGCGGCGTCCAGGCCGCGCGGCGACGAGCGAGCTCTTCGTCCGAGACGAGCACTTCGATGCGGTGACCGGGGATGTCGATGCGGATCTTGTCTCCTTCTTCGATCAGGGCGACCGGACCGCCCACGGCGGCTTCGGGCGAGACGTGGCCGATGGCGGCGCCACGCGTAGCGCCCGAGAAGCGGCCGTCCGTGATAAGGGCGACGCTCGAACCGAGACCCGAACCGATGATGGCGGACGTCGGATTGAGCATTTCGCGCATGCCCGGACCGCCCTTGGGCCCTTCGTAGCGGATGACGACGACGTCGCCCGGGACAATCTTGCCGCCGAAGATCGCGTCGATCGCATCCTCTTCACAGTCGAAGACACGGGCGGGGCCTTCGTGCACGAGCATTTCGGGCGCCACGGCCGCGCGCTTCACGACGCAGCCGTCGGGCGCGAGATTGCCCTTCAGCACGGCAATGCCGCCCTTGTCGCCGAACGGCCGGTCGACCGGACGAATGACTTCGGGGTTGAGCACTTCGGCCCCTGCGATCTGTTCGCCCACGGTCTTCCCCGACACCGTGAGGCAGTCGGTGTGAAGAACGCCCAGGGGTTCGAGCGTCTTCATGACGGCGGGAATGCCGCCCGCGCGGTCGAGGTCTTCGATGTAATCGCTTCCCGCCGGAGCGAGGTGGCAGAGGTTCGGCGTCTTTTCGGCGATGTCGTTTGCGACCGAAAGATCGAGGTCGATCCCGCACTCGTGCGCGATCGCGGGAAGGTGGAGCATGGAGTTCGTCGAGCAACCGAGCGCCATGTCGACGGCGAGCGCGTTTTCAAAGGCTTCGCGCGTCATGATGTCGCGGGGCTTCACGTCCTTTCGCACGAGGTCCATCACGGCCATGCCGGCTTCCTTGGCGAGGCGGTAGCGCGCGCTCATGACGGCGGGAATCGTCCCGTTTCCGGGGAGCGCCATCCCGAGGACTTCGGAGAGGCAGTTCATGGAGTTCGCCGTGAACATCCCCGAGCAGGACCCGCAGGAGGGGCAGGACTTGTTTTCGATTTCCATGAAGGTCGCCTTGGTGATGCGGCCCGCATTGAAGGCGCCGACCGCTTCGGCGATGTCGGAGTAGGAGAGCCTGCGGCCGTTCGTCATGCGGCCCGCGAGCATGGCGCCCGCCGAAATCACGATCGAGGGGACGTTGAGGCGACCCGCCGCCATCAAGAGCCCCGGCACGTTCTTGTCGCAGGCTGCGATGAGGACGAGCCCGTCGAAGGGGTGGGCCGTCGCCATCGCTTCGACGCTGTCGGCGATCAGTTCGCGGCTCACGAGCGAATACTTCATCCCGGCGTGTCCCATGGCGAGACCGTCGCAGACGGCGATCGCGGGAAAGACGATGGGGGTTCCACCCGCCATGGCGACACCCTGCTTCACAGCCTCCGTCACCTTGTCGAGGAACATGTGCCCCGGAACGATTTCGTTGAAGGAACTGACGACCCCGATCAAGGGTCGTTCGATTTCGGCGTCGCAAAGGCCGAGCGCCTTCAGAATGGCCCGCTGCGGAGCCGCGTGATTGCCTTTCGTGAGACGGTCACTGCGCATGATGGGGTTTCCTTTGGATGATCTTTGAGTGAATGCGGACGAAACCCGCCCCGAAGAGCTCGGGGCGGGTGAAGAGGAAAGCGGGAATCAGGCCTTCTTCGCGTGTTTGGCGGCGATTTTCTCGAGCATGCTCTCGGCCTCGCCCTCTTCACGCCAACCGTGGAAGATCGTGGCCATGACCGGGCCCGAGATGTTGTGCCAGAAGGAGAAGATCGCGGACGGGAGCGCGGCGAGCGGATTCGCGGCGAAGTGCACCATGGCGAGCGCGACGCCCAAACCGGAATTCTGCATGCCGACTTCGATCGCGAGGCACTTGCGCTTCGCAAGGTTCATGCCCGTGAACTTGGCGAGGAGGTAGCCGATGAGCATCCCGAAGCCGTTGTGAAGCACGACGACCGCGAAGACAAGGAGACCGGCGTTGGCGATCTGACCGGCCGAAGCCGCCACCACCGCGGCGACGATCAGAACGATCGCGACGACCGACACCAGGGGAAGGGCCGCGACGGCGACCTGGATGCGCTCGCCGAGGAGCTTATGGAGAAGCACGCCCGCGGCGATCGGAACGAGCACGACCTGAACGATCGAGAGGAACATGCTCATGGGATCGACGGCAAGCCACTGGCTCGCGAAGAAGTACATGAGGGCGGGCGTGACGAAGGGCGCGAGAAGCGTCGTGCAGGAGGTGATCGTGACGGAAAGCGCCACGTCGCCGCGCGCCAGGAAGGTCATCACGTTCGAAGCCGTGCCGCCCGGGCAGCAGCCCACGAGCATCACGCCCACGGCGATGTCGGGCGGAAGCTGAAAGGCGATGCAGAGCACGTAGGCGACGCTCGGCATGATGATGAACTGTCCGAGGACCCCGATGAGTACGTCGCGGGGCCGACGGAATACTTCACGGAAGTCGCCCGGGGTGAGCGTCAGGCCCATCCCGAACATGACGATGCCGAGCAATATCGTAATCCAGCCGCCCAGAGGCTTGCAGAGTTCGGGGAAAAGGTAGCCCACGATGCCGAAGACGAGAACCCAAAGGGCGAATGTTTTGTTCACGAATCGACTGAGTGCTGCGAGCGCTTGCATGATGAGTTCTCCTCGGCAAGGGACTTTCTTTTCGGTCGGGGCCCGGGAAGGACCGGCGCTGAGCCCGCCGGCGGATGCTTCCCGCTGCCTCGATCGAACGGTGAAGGAAGGATTTTCCCGATCCGCCCCCGCGAAAGTCCGAACGAAGGCTGCGGGACCAAGGAAAACCGAATCTGAGGCGCGTCCGTACAGAAGCTTTTCTGCACGGCGCAGTTTCCAAATTACGGGCTATTGAGGTTGCACGAAAGACTTTTTTGCGACTTTCTCAAAATTTCTGCGGTTTTTCTGACGTAACGCGTCTCCCCTACGGCGCCCCTCCTAAGACATTTCGCATAGCGCCGCCCGTCGGGTCTTCGGACGTCCGCTTCCGACGAACCCCCGCCGTGTTCTTCCACAGAGTTGTTCAATTTGCACAATTTTTCATCAAATGATCGCGAGCACTGAAAAAAGAAGGGGTTGCCGAGTTTCTCCACGAATTATCCACAGGGTTCCCCACCCGGCCCGTGAACAAGTGCCCTTCTCCCCGTTTTTCCACCGATCCTCAAAAAACGTCCAAAAACCCGTATTTTTGCCCTGAAATGACACCAACCCCTTGAAATTTCCGCCTTTAGAAGACCTTTATGCACCGTTTTTCGGGGTTTTCCGCACACGATTTTCCACAAGAGAAGAAAGCCTTGCGTCTTTTGTGCACAGAGTTATCCACAGGTGGAGAGGGCGAACGCCTCCGTCGGGGAGGGGCGCTTTTTCGGTCTTTTCCGTCGGACTTTGCTACACTCCTCATCTCTTTCTTCTCTCGGGAGCATTCCTCGCGCGGTCCGTCCGTGCGGCACCCACACCATGAGCGCACAAATAGAAGCCTGGCTCCATCGAACCTGGTCCCACCGGGGACTCGTTCCGATTCTTCTCTCTCCCCTTTCCCTCGTATTTCGCGCGGTGAGCGAATGGAAGCGCCGCAAGAGCGTCGCCAAGAGCGTTCCCGTTCCCGTTGTGGTCGTAGGAAACATCTACGTGGGCGGCACGGGGAAGACCCCCGTCACGATCGCGCTCGTACGGGCCCTGAGGGAAAAGGGCTGGACGCCCGGCGTCATCTCCCGCGGCTACGGCCGTTCCGAAGACGACGTTCGTCTCGTGACCCCCAACGCCGACGCGATGCTCACCGGAGACGAACCCCTTCTCATCGCGCAGGAAACGAAGGCGCCCGTCGCGGTCTCGCGCTACCGCCACCGCGCCGCGCAAAAGCTCCTCGAACTCCACCCGGAAGTGGACCTCATCATCAGCGACGACGGTCTGCAGCACCACGCGCTCGCGCGCGACTTTGAAATCGCGGTCGTGGGCGCCCGGGGCCTCGGCAACGGCTGGGTCCTCCCGGCGGGTCCGCTTCGCGAATCGCCCGCCCGCCTCGACACGGTCGACGCCATCGTCCTCAACACCCCGAACGAAACGATCGTCACGAGCCGCACGCCGCGCTTTGCCGCGTCGAGCTGCTTTGACGTCTGCCGTCAGCTCGCCACGGGCGCGACCGCGAGCATCGACGAACTCTCCGAACGACTCGCCGCCTCAAAGGGCAAGGCCCTCGCCGCCGCGGGGATCGCTTCGCCCGGACGCTTCTTCGCGATGATCCGCGCCCACGACATCGAACCCGAAGAGCTGCCGCTCCCGGACCACTACGACTTCGCGAAGAACCCCTTCGTCGGACACGAAGCGGACCTCATCCTCATCACCGGAAAGGACGCCGTCAAATGCGCGCGGCATCCGGACCTCGCCAAGGACGAACGCATCTGGGTGGTGGGGCTGGAACTCAAGCTCGACGACTATCTGATTGAACTCATTGACGAGCGCTGCCGCCAAAAGGCCGCGCCCCACACCAAGAAGGAATCGGCATCGTGACGCAACCCATCCCCGAACATCTCGTCTGTCCCGTCTGCAAGGGCCCGCTCGCCGCGGGCGCCGAAGCCAAGGAACTTCTCTGCCCGCGCTGCGCGCTCGCCTATGAAGTGCGCGCGGGCATTCCCGTCATGATCGCCGAGCGCGCCCGCAAGCTCCCGGACGAGGAAGTCCGCGCGCTGAAGGAGCGCCTCAAGGTCGAAGGAGGTGCGCGATGAGCTTCGTCATCCTTATTCCGGCGCGCATGAAGTCGACGCGCCTTCCCAACAAGCCCATGGCCGACATCGAGGGTCTTCCCATGATCGTGCGCGTCGCCGAACGCGGCCGCGCCGCGGGGGCCGACCGCGTAGTGGTGGCGACCGACCATGAAGACATCGAGCGCGTCTGCCGCGAGCACGGCGTCGAAGTCGTCATGACGAGCGCCTCGCACCCGACGGGCACCGACCGACTGGCCGAAGCCGTTTCGAAGCTCGGTCTCGCCGACGACGAAATCGTCGTGAACCTGCAGGGGGACGAACCCCTCATGCCGGTCGACGTCATGCAGCGTGTCGCGGCCCTTCTCGCCGAACACCCCGACTGGGCCATGACGACCGCCGCCCACACGATGAAGGACGTCGAGGACTTCCTCAACCCCAACGTCGTGAAGGTGACCTGCGACGTAAACGGCAAGGCCCTCACCTTCTCGCGCGCCCCGATTCCGTGGCCCCGCGATCATTTCCGCGAAACGAAGGCCTCTCTTCCCGAAGGCTTCGAGGCGCTCCACCACCTCGGGCTCTACGCCTACCGCGTCGCCTTCCTCAAGGCCTTCCCGACCTTGAAGCAGGCGCCGATCGAAAAGTTCGAGAGCCTCGAGCAGCTGCGCGCCCTCTATTACGGCTATGAAATCGGCGTTCTGACGCTCGACGCGGCCCTGCCCGCCGGGGTCGACACCGAAGCCGACCTCGAGCGCGTGCGCGCGATATACCGCGCCAAGGGCGCCGACGCCGCCTGACTTTGTGCGTCAGCCGTACGGCTCTTTGCGCCGCAAAGAAGATTTCGGTCCGATCCTTGATCGGACCGTCTTCTTTTTCCGGCCCCGAACAGGCTACAATTTTCATCAAGACGTTTCGGCGCCCGTTTTTTGACGGTCCGCCGAATTTTCCGAACAACAACCCTCACTACGGAGCGACTCCCATGCGTCTCATTCTTATCGGGCCGCCCGGTGCCGGCAAGGGCACCCAGGCCAAGTTCATCACCGAAAAGTTCGGCATTCCCCAGATCTCCACGGGCGACATGCTTCGCGCCGCCGTCAAGGCGGGCACGCCCCTCGGTCTCGCCGCCAAGAAGGTGATGGACGCGGGTCAGCTCGTGTCGGACGACATCATCATCGGCCTCGTCAAGGAACGCCTCGCGCAGCCCGACTGCGAAAAGGGCTTCCTCTTCGACGGCTTCCCCCGCACGATTCCGCAGGCCCAGGCGCTCCTCGACGCCGGCATTCCGCTTGACTTCGTGCTCGAAATCAGCGTGCCCGACGCCGAAATCGTCGAACGCATGTCGGGTCGCCGCGTCGACCCCGTGAGCGGCCGTACGTATCACATCAAGTACAACCCGCCCAAGGTCGAAGGCAAGGACGACGTGACGGGCGATCCGCTCGTGCAGCGCGACGACGACCGCGAAGAAGTGGTCCTGAAGCGCCTCGGCGTCTACCACAACCAGACGGAAGCCCTCGTCGGCTTCTACGGCAAACTCGCCAAGTCCGGCAAGCCCGGCGCTCCGCAGTACCGTTCGATCTCGGGCATCGGCTCGATCGACACGATCCGCGAACGCGTTTTCGAAGCCCTCCGCTAACCTCCCGGAGACCTTCGACCGGCGTCCGTTCCCGAAAGGGGCGGGCGCCTTTCTTTTGCCCGAAGGCCCGAGAATTTCGTTTCAACTTCTTGCACACCCTCCATTGCGCGGAGAGACGGCGCGGTCCACAATCAAAAGGTACGTATTCCCTTCGGAGATCCCTCTCATGCGTTTTCCTCTCCTTTTGAGCCTCATCGTGCCGACCTTCCTCGTCGGCTGCGCGGGCACTCAGCCCCCGGAACTCCTTCCGGGCACGATCACTTCGGCCCGGGGCGTCGAAATGAAAGTCGAGGGCGACGGCAAGGCCCAAAAGGAAGAAAAGAAGAAGACCGAACCCGAACTCATCGCCCAGACGACTCTGGCCGCCTTTCGCGGGGCGGGCGTCGTTTACTTCGACGACAACCGCGCAAGCCGCATGTTCGTGACGAAGAAGGACAAGAAGGGCCGCTGGATCGTCGAAGAAGAATTCACCGAAAACACGCCCCACGGCTTCACCTGGGGGACGGGCGCGGCGCATCTTCTCAAAAACGGAAAGCGCCTGCCGCTTGAGAGCGCCAAGTGGCTCGTCGAGGAAAAGGACGGAACGGTGTCGCTTCTCTGGGAAAAGCAGCCCATGAAGCTCAACATCAAGGTGACGGCCTGGGACGTCTCGGGCCTCCCGATGAAGCCCTTCCTTCGCACCCGCTTCGGAACGCCCTCGCACGCCTCCTACTTCGCGGGGGACGCGCTCTTTCCCTACGGGAGCGTCGCCTACGTGGCGGAACTGCGCACGTTTGAGGACGCCGTGATCGTCCCCTCGCGCCGCGCCTTTACGGGAAGCGACACGATCGCGAACTTCATCAAGCGCTTCAACGACAAGACGCCCTACTGCCTGCGCTACGTGCCGGGGAAGGACCGCTCGCCCATGGGCTTTCGCTTCACGAGCGCCAGAAACGCCAAGTCGGGCGAAGCCCTGCTCTACGACGTGAAGAAGGGCACGATCTTCTGCGCACGCGCGAACGACGATGAGCGCGGCGAAGCCGACTGGAAGGTCGAGACCGTCAACGGCACGAAGGTCCTCGTCATGGACTTTCCGCGCCGCGCCAAGCCCGAAGACTACGGCATTCCCTCTTCGATGAAGGACGCGCTATTCGTGGCCTTCGCCGAAGAAAAGAGCACGCAGAAGAAGGGCCGCCGCACGAGGACCGTGACCCGCGTCGTTCCGGCCGCCGTCTGGCGCGCCGACGAACCGATCACGGACCTGCAGTACCGCTTCAACGGCAAGGCCGCGCAGGCGCTCCAATACATCTTCGAAGCCTCGCGCGAACGGCGCGAAGCCTGGGAGGCCAAGGGCCGGGCCGCCTCCAAGAAGTGAGCGCCGCTCTCTCGCGGCCCCCTGAAATCATCCGACCCAAACGCTTCGGACGGCTGACGTAAACGCCCTCCGAAGCGTTTTTCTCCAAGGCAAGAACGGAACATGCACGTTTTGAAAAAAGCTCTGGCGTTTCTGCGCGAACACAACGAAGCGGCCTTCGCCACCGTGGAAGACGGAAAGCCCAAGATCCGCGTCTTCCAGATCATGCGCGTCGTCGGCCCAAACCTCTACTTCGCCACGGCGCCTCACAAAGAAGTCTATCGGCAGCTGCAGTCGAATCCCAACGTGGAGATTCTCGCCATGGCCGGCAATCTCTCGGTACGCGTGACGGGCCGCGCGGTCTTTGACGTGCCCGACGAGGTCGCACGCGCCATTTACGCGGAAAATCCGGTTCTCCCGCGCCTCTATAAGGCGTACTCGGATCTCGCCTACTTCCGCCTTCCCGTCGAGAAGCTCGACTACTACGACCTCACGCCCACGCCGCCCCTTTTCGAACACTTCGAATGCGAAGAGGCGCACTGAAACATTGAAAAAAAGGGGAGAGCCCCGCGCGGAGGTCTCCCCTTTTCGTTGCAAAGAAAACCCGATTCTCAGAGCGTGCCCGCCTTGTCGGCTGCATTCTCGGCGCTCTTTTCCATGGGCGTGACGGGGCCGAGCTTTTCCGTGAACCAGGCCGTCACCTCGCGGATGACGGGCGCCTGATACCAGACGAGATCGCCGTGTCCAGCGCCTTCGACGAGACGATAGCGCACGTCGACGCCCGCCTTCCTGAGCGCTTCGAACATGCGGGCGCTCTGCATCGGGCTGACGAGCTTGTCGTCGGTGCCGTGCCAGAGGAAAAAGGGCGGCTCCTTCCCGTCCACGTGCCCGAGAGGGCTCGCCGCCATGGCCTTCTCCTTGTCGGAGAGGATGCTCATCCCCGGGAAGTCGCGAAAGGCCGCGCCGTGCACGAGGAGCGCCTCGGTGACGGCGGGCGAGGCGTGGACCTTGGCGTCGGCTTCGCCCAAGCCTTCGCCGATCGTCATGAGGTTCGAAATCCCGTAGAAGGACACGACGGCCGAAACATCAGACGACTGATCTAGAAAGTCGCCCTTGTCCCAGCCCTTTTCACCCGAGGTAGTCCCGAGCATTTCGACGAGGTAGCCGCCCGCCGAATCGCCGAGAACGCCGATGCGTTCGGGATCGATGCCGAGCTCGTCGGCGTGCGCGCGAAGATAGCGCACTGCGGCCTTGCCGTCTTCGAGGAGCGCCGGGAAGCGGTTCGGCACCGTACGGTATTCCGCGGCCGCAACGACGAAGCCCGCACGCGCCAACGCATAGCGCATTTCCGTGAACTTCTCGTGGTCGGCCGACGTGAAGCCGCCGCCCGGGAAGTAGACGACGGCGGGCTTTTTCGCCTTCGTTCTCGGAATCATGAGCGTCATGTGAAGCTGACGCGCCGCGCGAAGGCTCTTCACCTGGTGGTAGACGATCCCAGAGATCGTGTCGATCTGGCCGTCCTTCACCGCGACGCGCGTCATCTCTGCGCCTTCCGTCCACCCCATCGGATGTCCGGGTTCGGCGGCGATCGTCAGACCGCCCGCCATGGAAAGGGCCACTGCCAGGGCGGCCATACGAATCGAAATCGTCTGCATTCTTTCCTCCAATTACTGTTGTCGAAGTGTCCGTTCACTCTCCGAAGGTGGCCCGCCACGCGGCGCGCAGCACTTCGGGACCGTGCGTCGTGAAGCTCTTCGGGTCCGAGAGGAAGCGCCGCCAGAGCCGCGCTCCGGGAAGGCCCTGCGGGAGCCCCATCATGTGGCGCGCCGTGGCGCGCACGACCATCAGATCGCCCAGCCAGGCCCCCTCGAGGTATTCCGTCATGCGCTCGACCACTTCGAGGCGCGTGATCGTCGACGCTTCTTCCCCGTAGAGCGCCTCGTCCACCTTCGTCAAAAGCCAGGGATCATGATAGGCGGCGCGCCCGAGCATGACGCCGTCGACGCCCTCGGCAATGCGCTTTTGCGACGCTTCGATCGAAGCGATCGCGCCGTTCACGACGACGGTCGCTTCGGGGAAGTCGCGCTTCAACATCGGCGCGTATTCGGGGCGAAGCGGCGGAATCTCACGGTTTTCCTTGGGACTCAGTCCCTGAAGCCACGCGGAGCGCGTATGCACGATGAAGACCCTCGTGCCCGCTTCATAGAGCGTTCCCACGAAGTCGAGCACGAACCCGTAGTCGTCGCGCCCGTCGACCCCCACGCGGTGCTTCACGGTGACGGGCTTCTCGGTGGCGTCGCGCATGGCGGCGAGACACTCCGCGACGAGCGGCGGGTCGAGCATGAGCGAAGCCCCGAAGGCGCCCTTTTGCACCCGTTCGCTCGGACACCCGCAGTTGAGGTTGTATTCGTCATAGCCGAAGGCCTCGGCCGCGGCGACGCTCTTTCGAAGCGCCTCGGGGTCGGACCCGCCCAACTGCAGCGCCACGGGATGCTCGCAGGCGTTGAAACCGAGGAGCTTTTCCTGATCGCCGTGGAGAATCGCCCCCGTCGTCACCATCTCGGTGTAGAGGCGCGCACGGCGCGAGAGCGTCCGATGAAAGACGCGGCAGTGCCGGTCCGTCCAGTCGAGCATGGGCGCCACCGTAAAGCGCCAGTCGGTGTTCGTCATAACTGTTGTTTGCGTTCCAGGTAAGAAAAAGGCTCGGGCGGTGCGCACCGTCGAGCCTTGTGCGGGGAATGAGAACTCAGATCTTCTCGTCGGGTTCGAGCGCCCGAACGTAGAGCCAGCGCCCGTCCTTCCTTTGAAAGAGACTGCGCTCCGAGAGGCGCATCGCGCCCTGCGACGTGCGGGCCGTGGCCGTGAAGGTCACTTCGCCCGTGTCCGCGCCCTCGGCGACGGGTTTTGCGTCGGTCACCCTGAGCAAAATCCATTTCGGACGCGCTTCGCCCTCTTCGAAGAGAACGGCGGGGCGCGTCGCTTCGTCCCAGGTGGCGAGCACGTACGCGTCGTCGCCCACGGCGTAGGCCGTGTAGCGGCTTCGCATGAGGGCTTCGGGCGTCGGCGCCGCGGCCGCTCCCGAGAGGAAGGGCCCGCAGCACTCGTCGAACGCGCGCCCCGACCCGCAGGGACAGGGCGCGGGCGCGTTCTTTTTGCGCTTCACGATCAGCCGCCGAACTCGTTTTGTTCCTGACGGGCCGCGCGCTTGCGCTCGAAGTCCTTCAGATAGCGCTTGCGCAGACGGATCGAGTGCGGCGTGATTTCAACGAGTTCGTCGTCGTTGATGAATTCCACGGCCATTTCAAGCGTGAGCTTGACGGGCGGAACGAGGCGGATCGCTTCGTCCGTGCCCGAGGCGCGGATGTTCGTGAGCTGCTTCCCCTTGATCGGGTTCACGACGATGTCGTTTTCACGCGAGTGCTCGCCGATGATCATGCCTTCGTAGAGCTTGTCGCCCGGGCTCACGAAGAGGCGGCCGCGTTCCTGGATCTTCCAGAGAGCGTAGGCCACGGCTTCGCCGTCGTCCTGCGAGATGATGACGCCCGAGCGGCGTTCGCCCACGTCGCCGTGCTTGATGGGACCGTATTCGTCAAAGACGTGGCTCATGATGCCCGTGCCGCGGCACATCGTCATGAAGAGGCTCTGGAAGCCGATGAGGCCTCGCGCCGGAATGCAGTATTCGAGACGCACGCGGCCCTTGCCGTCGGGCTGCATGTCCTGCAGATCGCCCTTGCGGCGGCCGAGTTCTTCCATGACGGCGCCCTGGTGTTCTTCTTCGACGTCGACCGTGAGAAGTTCGTACGGTTCGAGCTTGACGCCGTCGACTTCCTTCAAGAGGACGCGCGGACGCGAAACGGCGAGTTCATAGCCTTCGCGGCGCATGTTTTCGAGAAGAATCGTGAGGTGGAGTTCGCCGCGGCCGGCGACTTCCCAGACGGTTTCGTCGGCCGTCGGACGAACGCGCATGGCGACGTTCGACTTCAGTTCGCGCTCGAGACGTTCGCGGATCTGTCGGCTCGTCACGAACTTCCCTTCGCGGCCGGCCAAGGGCGACGAATTCACCTGGAAGTTCATCGTGAGGGTCGGTTCGTCGACCTTGAGCATCGGCAGGGCTTCGGGCTGCTGAAGGTCCGTGATCGTCGTGCCGATCGCGAGTTCTTCAATGCCGTTCACGAGAATGATGTCGCCCGCTTCGGCTTCGTCGACGAGCTGGCGGTCGAGACCCTGGAACTTCAGGATCTGATTGACCTTCACGCGGCGCGGCGTGTCGTCGGGGCCGTTCATGATGGCGACTTCCATGTTCGGGCGGATGCGGCCGCGGTGGACGCGGCCCACGCCGATCTTGCCCACGTAGCTCGAGTAGTCGAGCGAGCAGATCTGAAGCTGGAGCGGTCCGTCGGGATTGTCGTCGCGAACCGGCACGTACTTGATCACCGTGTCGAAGACGGCGCGCATGTCGCCGATCTTCTTCAATTCTTCAACGTCGTCCGTGAGACCCGCGTAGCCGTTCAGGGCCGAGGCGTAGATCACCGGGAAGTCAAGCTGCTCTTCGGTGGCGCCGAGCTTGTCGAAGAGGTCGAAGGTCTGATTGATGACCCAGTCGGGACGGGCGCCCGGACGGTCGATCTTGTTGACGACCACGATCGGCTTCAGACCGAGGGCGAGGGCCTTGCGGGTCACGAAGCGCGTCTGCGGCATCGGGCCTTCCACGGCGTCGACGAGGAGCAGAACGCCGTCGACCATCGAGAGGACGCGTTCGACTTCGCCGCCGAAGTCCGCGTGCCCCGGGGTGTCGATGATGTTGATGTGGGTCCCCATGTATTCGACCGCGCAGTTCTTGGCGAGAATCGTGATCCCGCGTTCGCGTTCGAGGTCGTTGGAGTCCATCACACGTTCGGCCACCTGCTGATTGTCACGGAAGGTGCCCGCGCACTGCAGAAGGCGGTCCACCATCGTGGTCTTGCCGTGGTCAACGTGCGCAATGATTGCAATATTTCGAATGGCTCGAGTCATTGTCGTAATAAAAAGAACTCGGTGGAAAAAATTCGGTCCGATTATACGCTCATGCTTGAGCGAGCAAACGGACGGGGTGCAGCGTTCCGCGCTCGTCGGTGCGCGCCGTGCCGAGGAGCTCTCCCGCGGCGTAGACGCGGAGGAGTTCAATCGAGCGGGGACTCCCGAGCGCAATGCGCTGACCGTGTCGGAAGCGATCGGCGTCGGGGAGGGAGAGTTCGATGCGGGGCAGCGTCGAAAGCAATCGGTCGACGGGCGAAAGAAGCGCGCGGGCCATTTCGGTCGTCGCCTTTTCGAGCGTCTCCCACGAGACCGCCTCGTCGATTTGGAGGTCGCCCACGCCCGTGCGGCGAAGCGTCCTCAGATGCGCGCCCACGCCGAGGGCTCTGCCGATGTCTTCGGCGAGCACCCGAATGTAGGTTCCCTTCGAGACGAGGGTCTTCATCGTGAAGAAGACCCCGTCCTCGGTCGACTCCCAGTCGGAGACCGAGAGCTCGTGAATCGTCACGCGGCGGGGTTCGCGCTCGACCGTTTCGCCGCGTCGGGCGATTTCGTAGAGGCACTCGCCGTCTCGCTTCAGAGCCGAATACATCGGAGGGATCTGTTCGATCTCTCCGCGAAAGCGCCCGAGCACCGCTTCGAGGTCGGCAAACGTCAGGTGCGAGGCGTCGGCTTTCGCCGTCACCTCCCCTTCGGCGTCGCCCGTCGCCGTCTCGACGCCGAGCATGACGCGCGCTTCGTAGCGCTTGTCCGCATGAAGAAGGTCCGCCGAAAACTTCGTGGCGTTTCCGAAGCAAAGGGGCAAAAGCCCCGTCGCAAGCGGGTCGAGCGTGCCCGTGTGCCCGGCTTTCTGGGCGTTCAAGAGGCGTCGCACCGTCTGGAGCGCCCGATTGCTCGAGAGCCCCAGCGGTTTGTCGAGGAGCATCACTCCGTCGACGGCATCTCCGCGGCGCCGCATCGCTCAACGCTCCCCTTCGGGCGGGGTCGTCTTCATCGCCTCGCGAATGAGGGCGTCCATCGCAAAGCCCCGTTCGACGCTCTCGTCGATCGTGAAGTGAAGCGTCGGGACCGTGTGGATCGTAAGACGGCGAAAAAGGATGTTGCGAAGCATCCCGGCCGCGTTGTTCAGACCCTCGGCGCAGGCTTCGGGGTCGCTTCCCAACACCGTGAAGTAGACCTTCGCGTGCGCGTAGTCGGGGGTGATGTCGCAGCCCGTGATCGTGACGAGTCCGACGCGCGGATCGTGCACTTCCTTGGGGATGAGCTGGGCCAAATCCTTGGCGATCTGGTCGGCCACTCGGAGCGAGCGGCCCGGCTTTTTGGGTTTCATAAAACAGCAAATCCGGAGAAAAGGGACCCGCGCGGGATCGCGCGGGTTCCGAGTGAGGATTTAGAGCGTACGGGCCACTTCCGTGACTTCGAACACTTCGAGCTGATCGAGCTCGCGGATGTCGTCGTAGCCCTTGAGCGAAAGACCGCATTCCATGCCGGCCTTGACTTCGCGGACGTCGTCCTTGAAGTGCTTGAGCGAGGCGAGTTCGCCCGTCCACACCACGACGTTGTCGCGAAGGAGGCGAACCTGGGCGCTGCGGCGGATGAGGCCTTCGAGCACGCGGCAGCCGGCGATGTTGCCGACCTTCGGCACGCGGATGATCTGACGGATTTCGACGAGACCCAAGGGCGTTTCGCGCTTTTCGGGCGAGAGCATGCCGCCGAGAGCCGCCTTCACGTCATCCACGGCGTCGTAGATGATGTTGTAGTAGCGGATGTCGATGCCTTCGGTTTCGGCGAGCTTGCGCGCGAGCGCGTCGGCACGCACGTTGAAGCCGATGATGACGGCCTTCGAAGCCGAGGCGAGGTTCACGTCGGATTCGCTGATGCCGCCCACGGCAGCATGCACGACCGAGACGCGGACTTCGTCGTTCGAGAGCTTCGTGAGCGCGTGGATGAGCGCTTCCTGCGAACCCTGAACGTCGGCCTTGATGATGAGGGGAAGGGTCTTGACTTCGCCCTCGCCCACGTCGGCAAAGAGGTTCGCGAGGTTCGTCGCATGGGCCTTGGCGAGCTTGACGTCGCGGTACTTCCCTTGACGGAAGAGCGCGATTTCGCGGGCCTTGCGTTCGTCGTTCAGAACGATCACTTCGTCGCCCGCGTGCGGAACGCCCGAGAGACCCTGGATTTCGACCGGGATCGACGGACCCGCCGTGTTCTGAGCCTTGCCCAATTCGTTGATCATCGCGCGCACGCGCCCGAATTCGGCGCCCACGAGCACGATGTCGCCGCGATGGAGCGTACCCGACTGCACGAGGATGGACGCGACCGGACCGCGGCCCTTGTCGAGGCGCGATTCGATGACGAGACCGCGGGCGGGACCTTCGACCGGGGCCTTGAGTTCGAGCATTTCGGCCTGCAGAAGGACGTTTTCGAGAAGTTCGTCCACGCCCTGGCCGGTCTTGGCGGAGACCGGGCAGAAGGGAACGTCGCCGCCCCATTCTTCCGGCATCACGTCGTTCGCGACCAATTCCTGCTTGACGCGTTCGGGGTTGGCTTCGGGCTTGTCGATCTTGTTGATCGCCACGACCAGCGGAACGCCGGCCGCACGGGCGTGCGAAATGGCTTCCTTCGTCTGCGGCATCACGCCGTCGTCGGCCGCGACCACGAGAATGACGATGTCGGTCGCCTGCGCGCCGCGGGCGCGCATGGCCGTAAAGGCTTCGTGACCCGGGGTGTCGAGGAAGGTGACGATGCCGCGCGGGGTCTTTACGTGATAGGCGCCGATGTGCTGCGTAATGCCGCCCGCTTCACCCGCGGCGACCTTGGCGCGGCGGATGTAGTCAAGGAGCGAGGTCTTGCCGTGGTCGACGTGACCCATGATCGTGACGACCGGCGGACGCGGCAGGGCTTCGTAGTCCTGCTTTTCGGCGAGTTCCCCGAGGATCGCTTCGGGATCGTCCGGCTTGGCGGCGATCGCCTTGTGGCCCATTTCCTCGACGACGATCATCGCGGTGTCCTGGTCGAGCATCTGGTTGATCGTCACCATCTGGCCCATCTTCATGAGGGTCTTGATGACTTCGGTCGCCTTGACGCTCATCTTGTGGGCGAGGTCCGAAACCGAAATGGTTTCGGGGACCTGCACTTCACGCACCACGGGTTCCACGGCCTGCGGCGCCGGTTCGGCGCGGCGGTTGCGGTCCTGGCTGCGGCGACCGCGCGCGGTGCGCCAGCCGCTCTTTTCCGACGACTCGTCTTCGCCGCGCGTCTTCATGCCGCGGCGGCGGTCCTTTTCTTCGCCCCAGCGGTCGTTGCCGGCGTTGCCGCCCTTCTGGCCCTTCTTCTTTTCGGAAGCGTGGGCGGGCTTGGCGGGACGGGCTTCCTGCTGGGCCTTCTTGACGTTCTTGCGCTGCTGCTGTTGCGCGGCCTTCTTTTCCTGTTCGGCCTTGGCGTCGGCGGCGGGCTTCGGAGCGTCCTTGGGCTTTTCTTCCTTCGGAGCCTTCTTCGCCGTCATGACGCCCGACTTGCGGTTCATCATTTCGCGGATGCGGCGGGCCTCTTCCTCGGCCTTCTTGCGCGCTTCTTCGCGGCGGCGGGCGTCGGCCTCCATGCGCTTGGCGGTGGCGGCGGCGACTTCGGCTTCGAGCTTGGCCTTTTCGGCTTCGCGGCGGGCGGCCTTCAGACGTGCTTCGTCGTCGGCGCGGGCGGCCTCTTCCTCGGCGCGCTTCTTGGCGGCTTCGGCTTCCAGGCGGGCCGCTTCGGCGCGCTCTTCGGCGGCGCGGCGTTCGGCTTCGAGACGCTGACGTTCGGCCTCTTCGGCGGCCTTCCTGCGGGCCTCTTCCTCGGCCTTGCGGCGTTCGGCTTCGTGGGCTTCCTCTTCGGCGCGGCGCGCGGCTTCGGCGCGGGCTTCGGCCTCAAGGCGGGCCTGCTCTTCGGCGAGGACCTGGGGGTTCTTCACGAAGACGCGCTTTCTGCGGACTTCGACCTGAATCGTGTGCGCGCGGCCCGAAGCGTCGTTCTGCTTGATCACGCTCGTTTCCTTGCGCGTCATGCTGATCTTGCGCTCCTGCTGGGTGCGCTGCGCGCGCAGGCTCTCGAAGAGCCGCGACTTGTCGGCTTCGCTCAGTTCGTCCGTCACGTCGCGCTTGGCGACGCCCGCGGCGCGGAGCTGCTCGAGAAGGAGCTCCGGAGCGAGCTTGAGTTCGCGGGCGAAATCATTCACCGTTTTACTTGCCATAAATGTTCTTCTCCTTGATGCGGCACCCATTCGGCGCTCTCGCGCCGCCCTGTCCTCCGGGTGGCCAGTGTTGCTTCAACGCTGCGGCCTCTTTAGCCGCATCAGGTCGGGACAAGGAAAAAACCAGTTGGGCGCGTCCTCACCGGACGCGCCGCGTATCGATTGCTCAGAACCAGCTCGCGCGGGCGGCCATGATGAGCTTCTGCGCGCGTTCCTCTTCGATCCCCGTCATTTCGACGAGGTCATCGGTCGCGAGTTCGCCGAGGTCGTCGGCGGTCTTCACGCCGTTGGCGACGAGCTTGGCGGCGAGGTCGTTGTCCATGCCTTCGAGCTCGATCAGGCCCTTGTCGGCCTGACGGAGATTTTCTTCGCGGGCGATGGCTTCCGAGAGAAGCTTGTTGCGGGCACGCTGACGGAGTTCATCCACCGTTTCCGTATCGAAGGCTTCGATCGCGTGAAGTTCCTTTTCGGGAACGTAGGCGATTTCTTCGATCGAGGAGAAGCCTTCGTCGATGAGGACGTTCGCGGCGTCTTCGTCGACGTCGAGCTTCGTCATGAACTCTTCGCGGATGCGGGCGACTTCGGCGTCGCGCTTTTCATTCGCTTCGGATTCGGTGAGGATGTTGATCTGCCAGCCCGTGAGTTCGGAAGCGAGACGCACGTTCTGACCGGCGCGGCCGATCGCGACGGCGAGGTTTTCTTCGTCGACGACGACTTCCATCGTGTGGGTGTCTTCGAGCATCACGATCGAGCGGACCTTCGCGGGCTCGAGCGCGCCCACGACGAACTGCGCGGGATCTTCGTTCCAGAGGACGATGTCGATGCGTTCGCCGCCGAGTTCGTTCGTGACGGCCGAAACGCGCGAGCCGCGCATGCCGACGCAGGTGCCGATCGGATCGATGCGGCGGTCGCGCGTGTAGACGGCGATCTTGGCGCGCACGCCCGGATCGCGGGCGGCCGACTTGATTTCGAGGAGGCCTTCTTCGATTTCGGGAACTTCGAGTTCGAAGAGTTTCTTGAGGAATTCAGGAGAGGTGCGCGAGAGCGTCACCTGCTGGCCCTTCGTCGTTTCGCCGATGCGGTCGACGTAGGCGCGCACGCGGTCGCCCGTGCGGATCGATTCGCGCGGGATCATCTGATTGCGCGGGAGACGCGCTTCGAGGCGGCCGATTTCGACGATGGCGTCGCCCTTGTCCATGCGCTTCACGGTGCCCGTGACGATCGTTTCGTTCTTGGCGAGGAATTCCTTCAGGATCTGATCGCGTTCGGCGTCGCGCAGGCGCTGGAGGATGACTTGCTTCGCGTCCTGAGCGAAGCGGCGGCCGGCCGTGTCGACGTCGATCTTGTCGATTTCGCGTTCGATGTAATCGCCGGGCTTGGCGTCGGGGAACTCGTCGATGATGTCCGAGAGCATTTCCTGACGGTCGGGTTCCTGCAGGCCCTCGTCGTCGGCGACGACGAGCCAGCGGCGCGCGGCTTCGAAGGTGCCCGTGTCGCGGTCGACGTGCACGACGATGTCGGCGTCTTCCCCGGGGAAGCGGGCCTTCTTGACGGCGCTCGCGAGCGCCATTTCGAGGACGCCGAAGACGATGCCTTCCTCGACGTTCTTTTCACGAGCCAGAACTTCAACGAGTTCGAGCATTTCGCGGCAATTGATCATGATGACTTACCCTTTAAAGTTCAATTCTGCGATGAGATGGGCGCGGTCGACGTCCGCCAACGGGAACGCGACGCGGATGGGATCGGGCTTCTTTTCTTCCTTCTTCGGATTCTGACGGCGGCGCGCGGCGATGCCCGGCGTGCGGGCGATGTCGACCTCAAAGTAGTCGAAGGTCACGACTTCGCTTCCCGCCTCCCCTTCGAGCCCGACGATGCGGCCTTCGAGCTTGCGGCGGCCGGCTTCGGGGAAGCCTTCCGCCGCGAGCGGCGCATAGAGTTCCACGTAGGCGAGCTCGCCCGCGAAGCGTTCCCAGTCGCGGGCGCGCTTCAGGGGACGTTCCACCCCGGGGCTCGACACTTCGAGACGTTCGTAGGGAACGTTTTCGACCGTAAAGAGGTGCGTGAGCTGATCGCTCACGCGTTCGCAGTCGTCGAGCGTGATGCCGCCCTCAGCCGTCGTGTCGATCGTGACGCGGACGAGACCGCGGGCGAGGCGTTCGAGTTCGACGAATTCATAGCCGAGGCCTTCGACCGTTCGTTCGACGAGTTCCGTGAGCGCTCCGGTATTGGTCATGAAGAAAAATCCCTTCCTCTGTTAAAAGTGAGAAAAAACTGACGCACCCCCTTCTCAGAAGGAGTGCGAAGCCTCCGGCGCGCGCCAAAGAAAGAATGGCGAAACGACACGGAAGCAAGACTGAAATCAAAAAAAAATGGGCGCACTGCCCATTCCAACTCCCTTTGCGTGCGGCGCGGCGGATTTGTCTTCCGCTCCTCTCCCGCACAGGGAACGATCCGACTCCCTTCCCTCGGGAAGGAAAAGACCGTTGAAAGCGCACACCCACCGCGACGGCCGAAAAAGCCTCCTTCGCGCCGAAGCAGTCGGTGAAAGCGCCATTTTAGGCGAAAGGGGCCCCGCCTGCAAGCGAAGGGCCCCGATTCCCGAAAAAATCTTTCGGGTCCGGCCCCGAAGACGGGGCCGGAGAAAACGACTCAGCGACGCTCGCGCTTGCGCTGCGTCGGACGGTCGCTCAGATCCCGCGCTTCATGGACGGGCACGCCCGTGCGGTCGGACGCGTCGCGGAATCGGCCGTCCTTCGCGCGGCGGGGCGCTTCGGCCTTTTCACTGCCGCGGCCCGAGCGGGCTTCGGCGCGTGCCTTGGCGCGGGCCTCTTCCTTGCGGGTCTTGGCGGCCTCGGCCTTCGCCTTGGCGGTGGGGGCGATGCGCTTTTCAATCGCGTCGAGTTCGGCGATCCAGGCGCGCACTTCCTCGGGCGTCAATTCCATGCGCTTGCCGCGCGGAAGGCTCTTCGGAAGCGAGACGGCGCCGTAGCGAACGCGGATCAAGCGCGAAACCGTCACGCCCACCGCTTCGAACATGCGGCGCACTTCGCGGTTGCGGCCTTCGCGGATGCGAACGCGGTACCAGTGGTTCGTCCCCGTGCCACCTTCGTCCTGCAGAAGGTCGAACTTGGCGGGACCGTCCTCGAGTTCCACGCCCTGCTGAAGCTTGAGCATCGCTTCGGCTTCGAGTTCCCCGATCACGCGCACGGCGTATTCGCGCTCGATTTCGTAGCGCGGGTGCATGAGGCGGTTGGCGAGTTCGCCCGAAGTCGTAAAGAGGAGGAGCCCTTCGGTGTTGAAGTCCAAACGGCCCACCGCGATCCAGCGGCCCTGCGAGAGACGCGGCAGACGCGCAAAGACCGTGGGACGGCCTTCGGGGTCGTCGCGCGAGACGATTTCGCCCGCGACCTTGTGGTACATGAGAACGCGCGGCGTCCCCGTCGCTTCGCGGCGGATCTGACGCCCGTCGATGCGAAGGATGTCTTCGGCCGTCACGCGGTCGCCGAGCTTGGCGGTGGCGCCGTTCACGGTGACGTGACCCGCTTCGATCAGGCGCTCCATTTCGCGGCGCGAGCCCACGCCCGCGTCGGCCAAAGCTTTCTGAAGCTTTTCGGTCGGAAGGTCTTCCGTCGTGCGCTTGCGAAGGCGCTCGACCATTTCCTTTGCGAAGGGACGGTCGGAATAGCCGTGAAAGTCTTCGCTCGTCAGAAGCGACATGGCTTCCGAGGGCGAGAGCGAACGGTTGCCCGCTTCACGGCTGCGGCGCGCTTCGGGGCGCGGGAGGTTGTGTTCGCCCGGACGGCGAAAGGGCGTGCGTTTTTTCTGGCCCGACAACGGCGGGCGGAACGGACGGTTCTTCACGATTTGCTTCCTTCGGTTTCCATAACCAGTGTGAGGCCTTGCGGAGCGAAAAACGATTCGGACGTTCCTTCGACCTCTGTGCGGGTGCTCGAAAGATCGAACGGCGCGTTTTCGGCGCTTTCGGGCACGGGGAGGTCCTCGAGGCTTTTGAGCCCGAAGTCCTCCAGAAATTGACGGGTGGTTCCCAAGAGCGCGGGCCGGCCCGGGGTTTCGCGCCACCCGACGGTTTCGATCCAGCCGCGTTCTTCAAACATGCGCAGGGTTCCCGGACTCAGGCTCACGCCTCGGATCTCTTCGATGTCCCCGCGCGTGACGGGCTGACGGTAGGCGATGACGGCAAGCGTCTCGAGGGCCGCCCGGGTGAAACGCTTGGGTCGGTCCTCGTCCTTGAGCTTGAACAAAAAGGGAGTCGCTTCGGGTGCGGTTTCCATGCGCCATCCGCCCGCGACTTCGCGAAGCCGCAGACCGCGCTCCTGCCAAAAGGCCGAGAGGGACTCGAGAAGCTTGAGAACGTCCGCGTGCGAGAGTTCGTCGTCGAAAAGACGCCGAAGTTCGCGCACCGACACGGGCTTTTTGGCCGTGAGGAGCGCCGCTTCCAGAATGTGTTCGCGCGAGAGGGGCATGGATTTGAAGTGAGGATCGGTCGTTTCACAACGATCGGAGAGAGGCCCCAGAAGGACCGGGATCCCTGCTCTGAGGGATGCGGGATTATACCCAAGGGGACGAAGCCCCGCAACAGATAAATGTCGAAGATTTGCCCATTGCTCTCAAAGCCTTGTGCCATGCGCAACCCGCATGAAACGGCATGAAAAAATGTCATTGGATTCCGAGGATTGCAACCCCTAGGATGAAATCGCGGACCTTGAGTCCGCCACGAAAACACTTCCCCAAAACGGAGACCGTCATGTCCGTCCACACGCTTCATCGATTCGACCGCCGCACGCTCCTCACCGCGGGCGCCGCTTCGCTTCTCGCCTCCCATCTTCCCGCCCCCGCCCGGGCCGCTTCGTCGGGCCTCAAGGTGACGGTCGTGACGGGGAGTCCCCATCGGCATGGCTCGTCCTTTCTTCTCACCGACGAATTCATCCGAGGCGCCAAAGAGGTCGGTGCCGAAGTCTACCGCTTCGGCGCGGCCTTCAAGCGCGTCACCGCCTGCAGCGGGTGCGACCACTGCGGACTCGGCGCCGCAGACTGCGTCTACCGCGACGACATGTTCGAACTCAATCCCCATCTCATCGACGCGGACCTGATCGTCCTTTCGACGCCTTTGTACTACTTCGGCTTCTCGGCGCAGCTCAAACTCGTGATCGACCGCTTCTACGCGATCAACAGTCAGCTCCACAGCCCGAGAAAAGCGGTCCTTCTTGCGGCCGCCTGGAATTCGAACGACTGGACCTTCCCGGCGCTTGCGCACCACTACGAGACGCTCGTTCGCTACATGGGCTGGGAGGACGTCGGACAAATTCTCGGGACGAGCTGCGGCACGCGCTCGCAGACCGAGAACACGGAATTCCCGCGTCTTGCCTACGAGCTCGGGAAGAAGGTCTGCGCCCGGGCCTGAGCACGGGCCATAGGAGACCGTCATGCCCCGACTTTTCGACTATTGGGAAAAGGGAGAGCCGCTCGAGCTCTGGACGAGGCGCCTGCGGCTCGACGCCCTCTTTGCGCTCGTTTTCTTCGTCGTGATGTGCGACCGCTTCACCGAGAATCCGATCCGCGAGACGCTCGGCACGGTGATCGGGCTCGTTGCGCTCCTTCATGCGCTTCTCAACCGACGCTGGTACAAGCGTCGCTGGGAAAAGCTCACGGGACGCGCGACGCGCCGCACGTCCTGGCAGGTGCGGGACGTCGTGAGCCTCGTCGTGAACGTCTTTCTCACGCTCTCCTTTGCGGCGGCCTTTGTGAGCGGCCTCATGTGTTCGCAAACGCTATTCGCCGCCGTCACGCCCGACGCCTGGCGCATGGACCTTGCCTACCGCTCGGCGCACGTGGCGCTCTCGCTCTGGTGCTTCCTCGCAGCCGCCGTGCACGCGGGGCTCCACGCCGGGATCGTCGCGGGGAAGCTCGCGCCGTGGACGAAAAAGCTCGAAGAACGCATCGGTCTTTGGGGCGTGCGCATCACGGGCCTTGTCGTCCTCGCGCTCCTTCTCTGGCGCACGACCGTCGCGTACGTCGTGCGGGACGTCCCGTACGCGCTTGTGGCCGAGACCTCCTATCTGTACGTGGAACGCGGGGAGTTTGCGCTCCTCCTCCCGCTTGACCTTCTGATCGCCTTTCTCGCCGTCGCGTCGCTCGTCTATGCTCTCGATCAGACGCTCTCGCGTCGTCCGTCCTGACCCAGGAGGCTCACTCATGTCCGACATGCCCATCACCCGCCGAAATCTCGCGATCCGCACGGGCGCCCTCGCCCTCACCGGACTTCTTCCGTCGCTCGCCAAGGCCGAGGAAGCGCTTCCCGTCGTCTACTACGCCCGCGAAGCGACCCCCGAAGCCTTCATCGAGATCTTCGATCGTCTCCGCAAAGATCTCGGAGCCGAAGGTCGGAAAGGCAAAGTCGGCTTCAAACTGCACGGCGACGAAGTCGACAAGAACCGCGCGCTCTGGAAGGCGCTGCAGGCACACGTGCCGGGGAGTCAGTACATCGAATGCAACTGGGCCTCGGGCTATACCTCGGGACGAGGAACCACGGAAGGAAATTACGAGGCGATCGTCTCGCGCGGCATTCCCCGCGAACAAATCGACATTCTCGACCGCAATGGCGAATACCGCGCCGTGCAGACGAAGGAAGGCCGCTGGCTGAAGGCCGTCGACATTCCCGAAGCGCTCTTCAACGAATACGGGCTCGTGGCCGTGACGGTGAACTTCAACGTTCCGACTTTCTCCGGGTATTCAGCCGCGGTGAAGAACGTCGGGATCGGACTCGCTGGGGGCCCCGGCAAAGCGGCCGTGCACGGCCCGGGTTTTCCGAAGGACGCGGGGTTTCACCGGCGCTTGGCCGAAGCGGCCGACGCGATCGAGCGGGCCCTTGTGGGAAAGCTGATGTTCCTCAACGTCCTCACCAACCTCGACGTCGAGCCCCTTGAAGGCGCAACGGTGAAGAAGGGAACGATCGGGATTCTGGGGTCCCTTGACATGGCCGCGGTCGACAACGCGTCGCTCGATCTCCTCTATGGAATCCCGATGGAAAAGCGCTCCGCCTATCCGGAAGCCGTGAAGCTCGAGCGGGGCTTCCTGCAGCTAGAAAACCTCGCGTCGCTCGGACACTCGGGGCGCTACCGGCTCGTGGAACTGTGAGCCTAGAAGGTAGGAAGGAAAGATTCGAAGCGCCGGCCCGTCGGGTCGGCGCTTTCGTTCGGCCTTAACGCCAGGCCGAAATGCAAAAATCCCGGACAATCCTGAGACAGTCCGGGATCCGAATCTGGCGGAAGGAGTGGGATTTGAACCCACGATACGGTATAACCGTATACCGGATTTCGAGTCCGGCGCATTCGACCTCTCTGCCATCCTTCCAGAGAAGAGGAATATTAACACAGATCGGCAATCTTGTCAATATCCCTCTTTAGGAAAGTCACTTCGTTTCGGGACGAAGGACTTCGACGCCGCCCATGTAGGGACGGAGCACTTCCGGAACCGTCACGCTGCCGTCGGCGTTCTGATAGTTTTCGAGCACCGCGACGAGCGTGCGGCCGACCGCGAGGCCGGAGCCGTTCAGGGTGTGGACGTACTGCGTGCGGCCGTTTTCGTCCTTGAAGCGCGTGCCCATGCGGCGGGCCTGGAAGGCTTCGCAGTTGGAGCAGGAGCTGATTTCGCGGTAGGTATTCTGCGCGGGAAGCCAGACTTCGAGGTCATAGGTCTTGGCGGCGCCAAAGCCCATGTCGCCCGTGCAGAGCGTGATGACGCGGTACGGGAGGCCGAGCTTCTGGAGGATGCCTTCGGCGTTGCGCGTCATTTCTTCGAGGTGTTCGTAGGAGTTTTCCGGACGAACGATGCGGACCATTTCGACCTTGTCGAACTGGTGCTGACGGATCATGCCGCGCGTGTCGCGGCCGTAGGCGCCGGCTTCGGAACGGAAGCAGGGCGTGTGGGCCGTCACCTTGATCGGGAGGTCCGAGGCCTTCAACATCTGGCCCGCAACCGAGTTCGTAAGCGTCACTTCG
Organism: uncultured Sutterella sp.; assembly: GCA_900543805.1. Lineage (GTDB taxonomy): Bacteria > Pseudomonadota > Gammaproteobacteria > Burkholderiales > Burkholderiaceae_F > Sutterella > Sutterella merdavium. The sequence goes on along the minus strand of UQTE01000026.1, from coordinate 2,347 downwards.
GCGGTCGGGACGAGATACATCTGTTCGGCGTCACTCGTTGCACCGCCCTTCTTGGCGGCGAAGAGGTCTTCTTCGAACTTCGGAAGCTGACCCGTGCCCTGCATCGTCGAAGCGGTCACGATGTAGGGGGTGTAGCACTCGGTGTAGCCGTTTTCCGTCGTGTGCGTGTTGAGCATGAACTGCGCAAGGGCGCGGTGGAGGCGGGCGACCTGGCCGCGCATGAAGACGAAGCGCGCACCCGAGAGCTTCGCGGCCGTGTCGAAGTCCATCCCGAGGGGTCCGCCGACGTCGACGTGGTCCTTGATCGGGAAGTCGAATTCACGCGGAGTGCCCCAACGGCGCATTTCGACGTTTTCCGTTTCGTCCTTGCCGACCGGCACGGATTCGTGCGGAAGGTTCGGGATGCGAAGGAGAAGGTCGTTCAGCTTCGTGCGGATTTCTTCGAGTTCCTTTTCGAGAACCGAAAGCTTTTCCGGGATGGCGGCGGCGCGGGCCATGATTTCGGAGGCGTCTTCACCGGCGCGCTTGGCCTGACCGATCTGCTTCGAAAGGGCGTTGCGTTCCGCCTGCAGTTCTTCGGTCTTCGTCTGAACGTCCTTGCGGCGCGTTTCCAGGTCGTTGAATTCGGTTTCCGGGAAGTCGAAGCCGCGGCTCTTCAAACGGGCCGTAACTTCCGGGAGCTGCTTGCGCAGCATGTTGAGGTCGAGCATGGTTTTCCTGCCTTGTAGATGAATGCATACTCCGTTCAGACGGAGCGAATTTGTCTATTTTCCTCTTTTTGAGGGCGGGTCGGGGAGAAATTCGCGGGGAATTTGCCCAAATCCCCCCTCAGCGCTTGCGGCCCTTCCCCTGACGACGGGCTTCCTCGTTGAGGGCGCGAAGACGCGCAAGCTTTTCGCCGATCTTGATCTCAAGACCCCGGTCGGTCGGAAAGTACCAGCGCTGGTCCTCCAGCCCCTCGGGAAGATAGATTTCCCCGGCGGCAAAGGCGCCGGGCTCGTCGTGCGCGTAACGGTAGCCTTCGTGGTAGCCGAGCTCCTTCATGAGTTTCGTCGGAGCGTTGCGGATGTAAAGCGGCACGGGGCGCGAGCCGTCCTTCTTCACAAAGGACCGGATCGCGTTGTAGGCCGTGTAGACGGCGTTGCTCTTCGGAGCGGCGGCGAGATACACGACCGCCTGCGCGAGCGCCAGCTCCCCTTCAGGGGAACCCAGGCGCTCATAGATTTCCGCCGCTTCGACGGCGAGCTGCGTCGCGCGCGGGTCGGCAAGCGAAATGTCTTCGATTGCCATGCGGATCACGCGCCGCGCGATGTAGCGGGGATCCGCCCCGCCGTCCAACATCCGGCACATCCAGTAGAGCGCCGCATCGGGGTCGGACCCGCGCACGGACTTGTGCATGGCGCTGATCTGGTCGTAGAAGTTGTCGCCTCCCTTGTCAAAGCGCCGAAGGGTCGCGGGAAGGGTCTTTCGCAGAAACTCCGCCGTGATCTCTTCCACGCGGCGTTCCTTGGCCATGGTGCAGGCGACGTCGACGGCGTTCAAAAGACGTCGGGCGTCTCCGTCGGAGAGACCGACGATCACTTCGACGGCTTCTTCGGTGAGCTTCAGGGTCGGGAACTCCCGCGTCATGACGCGGTCAAGGAGCGTACGCGATTCTTCGGGCTTGAGGCTTTCGAGCTGATAGACGGTGGCGCGGGAAAGCAGAGCGCTCACCACTTCAAAGGAAGGGTTCTCGGTCGTGGCGCCCACGAAGATGAAGAGACCCGACTCCACATGCGGCAGAAAGGCGTCCTGCTGACTCTTGTTGAAGCGGTGCACTTCGTCGACGAAGAGAAGCGTCGGGCGGCCCGTCGCCTTTCGTTCGGCCTTCGCGAAGTCGACCGCCTCGCGGATGTCCTTGAGGCCGCCGAGGACAGCGGAAATCGAAAGGAAGGGAAGATCGAAGGCGTCCGCCATGAGGCGGGCGAGCGTCGTCTTGCCGACGCCCGGAGGGCCCCAGAGGATCATCGAGTGGGGACGGTGGTTTTCAAAGGCGACGCGAAGCGGCGCACCCGGTCCGATCAAATGTTGTTGTCCCACGACCTCGTCGAGCGTCTTCGGGCGCATGCGCTCCGCCAGGGGCGCGAACGCGGCCTTGGGGGCGTCGTTTCCCTGCTCCGAGGAAGCTTTCTCCTCTGCGGGAGCCGTGTCGTACATTCCGTCGAAAAGATCGCCGCTCATATGGTCTCAAAGTCTCCGTAGGCTGCGCGCCGCGCCAAGAAAGGTGCGGCGCAATGCGGACCTTAAGAATAGCAAAACCCCCGACTCCGTGAGGAATCGGGGGTTCTGAATGGTGGAGCCTGGCAAT
>UQTE01000025.1 GCA_900543805.1 uncultured Sutterella sp. | reverse complement strand
GTTCGCAGAGGAAGGTACGCGGCCAGAGCCGCGTACCTAACCTCAAGCGTTACGGCTTAAACACTACTTTGCACGACGCGACAAAGTGAAGGATTTCCCTTCGCGGAAGCCGCAAAGCGAATCCACGACCAAACGTTTTGCGGTCATGTTCAGTACGCAAAAGAAGTTCCTGCGTACAGAATCGTGACCGATGATCAGCCACTCACACCTGGCTATAAACTGGTGGATGAACACTCCCCCGCCAACGCTACGCGTTTGTCAAGGGATTCCGGTTTCACAGCCAAGGTGGACACAGGAAGATTTCCCGTGTCCGGCATAGGCTCCACCGGCTTCGCAGCTCCGACATTGCCGGAACGCATTACGGTTCGGGGCGTCCCACCCCTACCTTGTCCTTTCGATTCGCCTTTCTTGCGCATGCGCAGAAGGCGCTTTCGTTCTTTGGACTTCTGTTGGTCATCAAAAATCTGCTTTACAGCCCGCGCCGCGATGTTCATCGCCGCAACCTGATCCGCAGTGAGTTGATGATCTTCATTGAATCGGCAGTCGGGGTTCGTGCATGCAAAGTGCGCCTGGTCAGGGCGATTGCTGCGATGTGTGTGCCCGCACTTCGGGCATTGCTGACTGCTGTAAGCGGCGGGCACGGTAACGACAAGTTTGCCGTGCTTCAGCGCCTTGTATTGGGTATAGGCCAACGTGCGGCCCCACGCGGCCTCAAACTGGATGGCCCGGTTCAGACCGGCCTTCGCCGCTCGTCCATTGTGTTGCGATTTGCCCGCCTCATTGAACTTCGGCTTGGGGGCGGCCATCATGGCCTCGACTTTCAGATCTTCAAAAGCGATCACATCCACGTTGGGAAGAGAGACCAAGGCATGCGAAGTCTGATGTGCAAGGTTCTCCCGCACATTGCGCCCATACGTATTCGCATCATTGATCTTTATGCGTGTTTTGCGCCAACCCGAGCTATGCAGAACTTGCCGCGCCAGCTTCTTTTGACACTTCTTGATGCGTTTACCCTTGTGACGCATTCTTGCCTTCTGAGTGCGCGTAAGCCTGAATCCCTGCGTCTGCGTCTGCAAGGGCGTTACGACCCCTCTGTCACAACCGACCGTACGCTCCAACAGCTCTTCAGGTGTCTTCATTCTCAGGCGCGCCCGGATTTCGTCTTCCGTCTCAGGATAGCGATCCTCATCGCTGGCCTTGGGAGAACAGAAAGACACAAAGAGCCTGCTTCCCTTCGTCTTGATGTGAACGGAATTCGGCATTTCGAAGGGGCGGTGCGCCTTGAAACGGATGCGGGCGACTTGTTGTTCTTTCACCCACAAGGTGAGTTCGAACCATTTGTCGCGCAATTGTCTGATTGAGAAGAGATCCGAGGTGAGCCAGAGATGCCGGTCGGCAGCCTTGATGCGTTTCGTTTTCGGTCTTTTCGCCAAGCCCGCTTTGGCTTGTCTGACGGCCTTGTAGTAGAGCACGGCACCGATTCGCAGAACCTCCGGAGGAACTGACTCGAGCCACTCCAAATAACGCTTCCTTGTATAAGGATTCGTGATTAGATGCGAATACTTCTGATCGGCGTCCGGCATCTCTCCGCCGAAAATTTGGGCGAATCGATAATGGTAACGAGCTTCCTCAACCTTGGAATTATACACGAGCGCCTGCCCCGCCGACCACGTAAAGTAGACCTCGGCGGAGGTCTTACTGACAAACTCTGCGGAAAAGCGGTAGCCGTAGCTCATGCGTCGAAATCTATTGAACCAGTGGTGATAACAGAGTATTACACATTTTAAATGCACACGCTCGATAGGGTCTTCACGTAGGTGAAATTCGACTTTCATCTGTTCTGATGAAGGCACCGCCGTTGTCCCCATTGTTGTCAATCGCTTCGTTGAAATTGAATAAAAACAACGGGCTTTGAATGCGAAAAGGAAGCGTTCACCCCAAAGAGTGCAACTACGGATCTGAGACAAACCCACCGGAATTCTCTTGCGCGCCGCGAGCGGGCGCGTGCAGCGGCCCTCGGGCGTAGCCGACGGACCTCTGCACGTTTCCGAAGAAATCCGTTTCCAGTACGACCTCAAATAAAATGCCCCGCCGGATATCTCCGACAGGGCATTTTGCCGTTCGTACGCTCTTTTAGTTCAGGTAGTCGCTCAGACGCGCCTGGAAGTCGGGCGTGCGAAGCTTGCGGATCGCCTGCGTTTCGATCTGACGCACGCGCTCGCGCGTGAGGCCCAAAGCGCGGCCCACTTCCTCGAGCGTGTGGTCGACGTTGCTGCCGATCCCGTAGCGAAGACGAAGCACCTGGCTTTCGCGCGGGGTGAGTTCGTCAAGAGACTTCTTCACCGACTCGATCATGGAAACGCCCTGGAAGCGGCGGCTCGGATCGTCCGTTTCGTCGCCGCGCACGAAGTCGAGCTTCGTCGCGTCTTCGTCGTCGCCGATCGGCGCGTCGATCGATTCGACCGAACGCATCGCCTGCGTGAGGAGCTGCACCTTCTGCAGGGGAATGTCGTTGTCCTCGGCGATTTCGTGCTCGGTCGGCATGCGGCCGTTTTCCTGCAGGAAGCGCTGCTTGTAGCGGCGGATCTTGTTGTAGGACTCGGTCATGTGCACCGGAATGCGGATCGTGGCGCCAAAATCGGCCACGGCGCGCGTAACCGACTGGCGCACCCACCAGGTCGCGTAGGTCGAGAACTTGTAGCCGCGGCGGTATTCGAACTTGTCGACCGCCTTCATGAGACCGATGTTCCCTTCCTGAATAAGGTCGGTCATGGCGAGCCCGCGGTTGACGTAGCCCTTGGCAATCGAAATCACGAGACGCAGGTTCGCCTCGATCATCTTGGCCTTGGCCTGGCTCAGGTTCGTCTGCGCAAGACGCACCGCGCGCGAGAGTTCACGCTGCTCGCAGATGTTCATCATCGCGGCGGCGGCGAGATCGCGCAGGACCGCCTGCTCTTCGCGAATGACCGGAAGCGCGCGCTCGAGCGCCTCGCTCCAGGGATGCCCCTCGGCGACGAGAGCCTCGAAGAAGCCGTCGACCGTGCAGTCCTTCGTGAGGTACTCGACGGCGTCCTTCTGCGGGACGCGGCACTGCTCGACCATCACGGTGCGGATGCGCTTGAGCGATGCGTTCACCTTGGCCATGTGGGCGTCGATCGTGTCGGTAAGGTGCGTGACGCACTTCACCGAGAAGCGGATCGGGCTCAGGAGCTGAACGATCTTGGCGCGGCTCTTTTCGTACTTCGCGAAACCTTCGGGATCGGCATAGTGCTCTTCGAGCTTGGCGAGCTCCTTGGCGCAGCGCTTGAAGATCGAAATGGCGCGCTTGCGCATTTCCTCGAGCTGTTCGCTCGTCATGGCCGCGGCTCCGATGTCGGTCGTCGAATCGTCCGCCTCGGCGTCGACTTCTCCCTCGTTGACGTAGGTGTCGGTGAAGCCGTCCACCACGGCGTCGACGCTCGTTTCGCTGTCCTTGAGGACTTCGGCGTAGTGGAGCAGCTCGCGAACGGCCATCGGATACTGCAGAAGCGACGTCACGAGTTTGCCCGTGAACATTTCGATCGACTTGGCGACTTCGATTTCACCCTGACGCGTCAGAAGCTTGTGGCTCCCCACCCCGCGCAGGTAGGCGCGCAGCGGATCTTTCGAGAGCCCCGCCGATTCTTCGGGCGTGAGCATCATTTCGACTTCGTCTTCGTCGAGGTCGTCCCCGTCGTTGAGGCTGCCGTTGGCGACGAGGTCGTCCGCATCGGGCGGCGCGTCGAAGACCTGGATCCCGAAGCGCACGAGCCCTTCGGTCACTTCCTGCAGATGCTCTTCCGTACGAAGGGCTTCTTCGGGGAGGTGGTCGTTGATTTCCTCGATCGTCACCCAACCGCGGCTGCGGCCGAGACGAACGAGCGCACCGTAGCCGTTGCCTGCGTCCTTCTTGCGGGCGCGGTGTACCACGGGGGCGCGGGGCTTTTCGGCTTCTTCGCCGAGATCCTCGTCGGAGGCGTCCGCACGAACCTCGTCGGCCTCATCGTCCTCCCAGTCGGACTGCGTCAACTCTTCCCCTTCGAGCCCCTCTTCCTCGAGCGTTTCCTCCTCGTCGAGGTCGATGTCGGCATCAAAAGCGTCGTCACTCGTCTTCATCAATCAATAATCCTTTTGATTCAAACGCGCCGAATGCGTTGCCGGGTTCGGCCGTTTGACGGTGTTTTTTCAGCATGGCAACGTGGCACGCGCGTAAAAAGCGCCTTCGGGGGTCCGGTCCGCATCCGTCGGCCGCCCTGCGTGTCGTGAGATGGGCCGGGTCGACGGGGGACGCGCCGAAGGTCGTGCGTGCGGTCCGCAACGGTCTGCGCAGAGCGCAAAAATCCCCCCACCCCCGCTTTGCAAAGCGGCGGCCGAGGTCGGGAGTTGCGGACGAAAAGGCGCATAGGATACTACGAAACCCAGGGCCTTTCAACTCAAAGGGCGCGGCGAATCTCTTCGCGCGCGCCCTCTGCGGCCGGACGGAGCCCCCTCCCCGAGGGGACCTGCGTCACTCTTCCTTCTCGGTGTTTTCGACGAAGCTTCTGAGCTTGTCGGCGCGGGAAGGATGGCGGAGTTTGCGAAGCGCCTTCGTTTCGATCTGACGGATGCGCTCGCGCGTGACGTCGAACTGCTTGCCCACTTCTTCGAGCGTGTGGTCCGACGGCATTTCAATGCCGAAGCGCATGCGGAGCACCTTCGCTTCGCGCGGCGACAGACTGTCGAGCACCTGACGGACGGTGTCCGAGAGGCTCGTGTTCTGCACGGCTTCGGAAGGCGCCACCGTCATGGTGTCTTCGAGGAAGTCCCCGAGATGCGAATCGTCGTCGTCCCCGATCGGCGTTTCCATCGAGATCGGTTCCTTGGCGATCTTCATGATCTTGAGGATCTTGTCCTCGGGGAGCTGCATGATTTCGGCGAGCTGACGGCTGTCGGGCTCGACCCCGGTCTCCTGCAGCACCTGACGCGTGATGCGGTTCATGCGGTTGATCGTCTCGATCATGTGCACCGGAATGCGGATCGTGCGGGCCTGGTCCGCGATCGAACGCGTGATGGCCTGGCGGATCCACCAGGTCGCGTAGGTCGAGAACTTGTAGCCGCGGCGGTATTCGAACTTGTCGACCGCCTTCATGAGGCCGACGTTCCCTTCCTGAATGAGGTCGAGGAACTGCAGACCGCGGTTCGTGTACTTCTTCGCGATCGAAATCACGAGGCGCAGGTTCGCCTCCGTCATTTCACGCTTGGCGGCGCGGGCCTTGGCTTCGCCCGTGGCCATCTGCTTGTAGGTCGTCAGAAGTTCCGGGATCGACATGAAGACGTCGCGCTCAAGGTTCGCAAAGGCGCGCTGCTCTTCTTCGATCGTGGGACGGATGCGCTCGAGCGTAGCCGTCTTCTCGGGCATGCGGCGGATGACCTCGTCCATCCAGGTGAGGTCGGTCGCATGGTCGACGAATTCCTTGAGGAACCACTCGCGGTTGAGGCCGAGACGGCGCACGAGCTCGTTGTAGATCGCCTTTTCGCGGTTGCGGATGCCATCGACCGTCGTGCGCAGCGTTTCGCAGAGGCGGTCGGCCGTCTTCGCCGTGAAGCGAAGACCCATGAGTTCCTGCTGAATGGCGTCCTGGTACTCGGCGAGCTTCGGGCTCTTGGGACCGTTTTCGTTGAATTCCGCCTTGAGGGCCTCGAAGTGCGCTTCGACGCGCGAGAAGACTTCAAGACTCTTTTCGCGAAGTTCGGCGAGCTGTTGCGAGGTCATGGCGGAGGCGCCCATGTCGGTTTCGTCTTCGTTGTGACCGATCACGTTCGCTTCGTCGTCGGGCAAAACGATGCCGTCGATCACTTCGTCGATCGCGGTCGTACCTTCGCGGATGCCCTTGGCGAGTTCGAGCACGGTGCGGATCGTCACCGGGCAGCGCGCGATGGCGAGCACCATGTGCTTCAAACCGTCCTCGATACGCTTGGAAATTTCGATTTCGCCTTCGCGCGACAGAAGTTCGACCGATCCCATTTCGCGCATGTAGATGCGCACGGGGTCCGTCGTGCGGCCGAATTCGCTGTCGACCGTCGAGAGGGCGGCTTCGGCTTCCTCTTCGACGTCGTCCTCGCTCACGACGGCGGCGTTACCCTGCATGAGAAGTTCGTCCTCGTCGGGCGCACGTTCGTACACCTGAATGTTGAGGGTCGCCATCATGCTCACGATCGATTCGATCGCGTCGTCGTCGATGAGTCCGGTCGGAATGTTGTCGTTGATTTCGGAATAGGTGACGTAGCCGCGCTCCTTGCCCATGCGGATGAGCTTGAAGAGCTTCGAGCGGCGGTCTTCGGTCGATTCCTCTTCCGAACCGTAGCCCTTGGCGAGAACGTCGCGCACGTTGCGGTCCTTGCCGTTCTTCGCCTTGCGGCCGCCTTTGCGGGCGTCGGTTTCGGCTTCGGGAAGTTCCGGAATGTCGGGAATGTCCTCGGCGTACTCTTCGTCGCCGTCGCCTTCGTCGACCACGTCGATGTAGGCGTCGTCGGAAGCGGCGTCAAAGTCATCCTCGCCTTCGTCGTCATCGGACTTGGCCTTCTTCGCGCTCTTCTTGCCGCGCTTCTTCGGAGCGGTCTCGGCCTTGGCGGCCTTCTTCGCACGCGTCTTGCGCGCGGGCTTCGCTTCCTTTTCCTCGGCTTCGGCGGGCGTTTCTTCGGACGCAGTCGCGTCGGAAGCGGCCGTTTCCGTCACGGGCGTTTCGGCTTCAGGTTCGGCCGCCTTCTTCGTCTTGCGGCGGCGAGCGGGTTTGGCGGGTTCTTCGGGCGCCGATTCGATCGACAGGGTCAGCCCCGCCGTCTGTTCGATCGCCTGCGTCTCGGCCTTCGTGCGACGAGCGCGCTTTTTGGGCGCCTTCGTTTCGTTTTCGGTCGCAGCCGCCTGCACGGAGTCTTTTTCGGACTTCTTCGATGCCATGCCTTTCCTCATTTCTTTAAGGTGGACGCAGCCCCGTCTTCGCCTTCCCATCAGGAAACCCCCTAGCCGAGAAAACAATGCGCCTTCGGAGCCTATCTTAAGAATTGTGCCATACGCATCCGCATAGCGGGGCATACCGCGTGAAACAATCAGGAAAAACACGGAGATCGCCTCTGATTCGCATCAAGGGCGCTCGGCCTTTCTCCCGAGACTCAATAGTCGTCAGCAGGCGCGTCGTCGTCAAAAGTGTAGGGAACGTCCTCCTCTTCGCCGTCCGCCGTCGACAAATAGTCGGCCGGGACGTCGTCGGGAGGGGGCGCATTGTCGTCAAGCCAGTTTTCATCGGCCGAGACGCCGTTTTCCGCCGGGGCGGCCCGGCGCGAACGAAGGGCCTCAAGGGCTTCGACCACGGCGGAGGGCTTCGCGGGCGCGACCTGCGCAGGCTTCGGCGCGGCGCCCTCCGCAGAGGCGTCCTCGTCCTCGGGCTTCATTCCGAAGAGCATGGCCTGGAGCGCGCGCACCTTCGGATTCTTGTCGAGCACCATGCCGCCGCCGTGCCCTTCCTTCCGGTCGCGCTTTTGCAGGTATTCGTAGGCCTTTTCGGTATCGCGGCGAAGCCGGTACTGAAATTCCGCCTGCTGCGTCTCAGAAATGAGCCGATCGAGTTCGGTTTTGCGCTCGACCATGCGGCGCAGTTCCGCCTCGTCCTTTTCGTCGCGCACGACGAGCGTCTGCACGCGAAGCTTCACGCGTTCGAGTTCGAGCGTGAGGAAATTGCGCCGAATTTCAAGGCGCGCCCCCTCTTCCGGGGTTTCGAGGAGCATCTCGCCCGCAAGCAGTTCTTCGTAGACGGAGGCCCACTCGCTTTCCGAAAGGAGCGAGAGAAGCGTCGCCGCGTGGTTCGACCCCGGCGCCTCGTCCTCGAGCACCGCGGCCGCGCGCCAGACCTCGATGATCTGCTGCGCGACGGGCTGGTTGCTCCCGAGGAACTCCTCTTCGATCACGCCGGAAAATTCGTTGATGAGGACCGGGTGCGCAAGAAGGAGCTGCAGGATGCGCTCGCGGAAGTCCGCGACCGTGATGCGGGGTTCGGGCGCGTAGTATTCGCGCCGCTGCCAGCGCGGAAAGCCGTAGCCCGGGCGTTCGTAGCCGCCGAACGATCCGTAGCCCGTCCCCTGGGGACGGAAGCGTCCGTCGTAGCGGGGGCGCGGCGCGGGAGGCATCGCCACCGCGGGAGGAGGCGTGACGAGACCATACTGGCGCTGAATTTCGTCGGTCGAGACGCGGGCGATCGCGGCGATTTCCTCGATGAGGGCGAGCCGCAGCATCGGAGCCTTCGTCATTTGCAGCGCGAAGGCCTTGCCTTCGGCCACGACCTTGGCGCGGTCCTCCGCATAGAGAAGATCCTTGCCGTCAAGGAGCAGGCTCTTGGCGAAGTCGACGAGCCCCAAGGCGCGGCGGATTTCCCGCTCGAAGGCTTCGGGGCCCTCGGCCTTGATGAGGCTGTCGGGATCGTGCTCGGGCGGAAGCAGAATGAAGGCCGCCTTCTGCACGTCCGTGATGACGGGAAGCGCCGCCTCGAGGGCGCGGCGCGCGGCCTTGCGGCCCGCCGTGTCGCCGTCAAACGAAAAGAAGACCTGATCCGAAATCTTGAGGAGCTTTTGCACGTGCTCGGACGTGATCGACGTGCCGAGCGCCGCGACGCTTTCTTCAAACCCCGCCTGCGAGAGCTGGATCACGTCCATGTACCCTTCGCAGACGATGGCACGGCCCTTGCGGTGGATGAATTCGCGCCCTTCGAAGAGTCCGTAGAGTTCGCGCCCCTTGTGGTAGATCGGCGTCTCGGGGCTGTTGATGTACTTGGGCTGCTCGTCCCTCTTGAAGGTGCGCGCGCCGAAGCCGATCACGTGCCCCTTCACGTTTCGGATCGGGAACATCAGCCGGTCGCGGTAAGCGTCGTAGCGACGGTCGTTCTTTTCGATCAGAAGACCGCACTCGACGAGCTCGGGCGAACCGTAACGCTCGCCCCAAAGCTTCTGCAGCGCGTGCCAGCCTTCGGGGGCGTAGCCGAGATGAAATTTGGCGGCAGTCTCGCCGCTGATCCCGCGACCCTTCAGATAGTTGATCGCCTTTTCGCTCTTTTTAAGTTCGCCCGCGTAGTAGCGCGCGGCGTCGGCCATGTATTCGGTGAGGCTCTTCTGACGGGTTTCGCGCTCGATGTCGCGGGGACTGCGCCGCTCGCGCGGCACCTCCATGTTGTAGAAGCCCGCGAGCTTTTCGACGGCCTCGGGAAATTCGAGGCCCTCGTAGCGCATGAGAAAGCCGATGGCGTTGCCGGCGACGCCGCAACCGAAGCACTTGAAGAACTGCTTGGTGGGGCTCACCGAGAAGGAAGGCGTCTTTTCCTTGTGGAAGGGACAGCACGCCTGATAGTTCTTCCCCGCCTTCTTGAGCGGCACGTAACGCCCCACGACGTCGACGATGTCGGCGCGGTCAAGGAGCTGCGATATGAAACGCTCGGGGATCATGGCGGGAAGGAAGAAACTTTTTCGGATGGAAGTTTGAGCGTACCACGCCTGAGGTACGCCGGATATAAAAAACGACCGGGGCCGCTTTTGCGATCCCGGTCATTTTCGTGTTGCTGTTTTGCTTCTAGGCAAAGAAGAAAACGGCTGTGCGTTCTAGGCGCGAGGGAATCAGGAAGCGAGCTTCGCCTTGACGAGACGGGACACCGTTCCCATGTCGGCCTGACCGAGCACGCGGGGCTTCACGAGGGCCATGACTTTGCCCATCGCGGCCATGCCGCTTGCGCCCGATTCGGCGACGGCTTCGTCGATGATGCGGCCGATTTCCTCTTCGCTCATCTGAGCGGGGAGATAGGCTTCGAGCACATCGATTTCCGCCTGTTCCTTGGACGCGAGGTCTTCGCGTCCGCCGGCACGGTATTGCTGAACGGAGTCGCGGCGCTGCTTGACCATCTTTGCGATGACCTGCATCACGACCGCGTCGTCGGCTTCGATTCGTTCATCCACTTCACGCTGCTTGATCGCGGCAAGGAGCAAACGAATCGTGCTCAGACGCGCGGCTTCGTGCGAACGCATCGCCGCCTTCATATCTTCGCGGATTCTGTCCTTAATCATCACCATCCTTCGTGAGGGAAAAGTTTTGAGTGTCGAAGGGAGAAGTCCCTTCGCGAACGAATTCGGGGGTAAACCGAATTAGTAGAGCTTCTTGGGCAGCATCATGCTGCGAAGACGCTTGTAGTGGCGCTTGACGGCGGCAGCCTTCTTGCGCTTGCGTTCGGCGGTGGGCTTTTCATAGAACTCGCGGGCGCGGAGTTCCGTGAGAAGGCCGGACTTTTCAATGGTGCGCTTGAAACGGCGGAGGGCCACTTCAAACGGTTCGTTTTCTTTGACGCGAATGGTAGGCATTCAAACCTCAGTTGTGTGATGACCCGGAAATGACTATGGACAAGGGTGACGTTCTGGTTCCGGGGCAAGAACGGTCACAGGAAAGTAGAGGATTTTGCCACAAACCGAAGGTTCACTGCAAACCGTTGAGCACAATTTTTTCCCATCCCGCATGCGGAAAATCTCTACAATGCCCACACTATGCTTATTCTCGGTATCGAATCCTCCTGCGACGAAACGGGCGTGGCCCTGATTTCGGACAAGGAAGGGCTCCTTGCGGACGCCCTCCACACTCAGATCGACATGCACCGCGCCTACGGAGGCGTGGTGCCCGAACTCGCGAGCCGCGACCACATCCGCCGCGCGGTGGCGCTTGCCGACGAAGTCCTCGCCAAAGCTGGAAAGCGCCGCGAAGACTTGGACGGCATCGCCGTGACGGAAGGCCCGGGGCTTGCCGGCGCCCTTCTCGTGGGGGCGTCCGTCGCGCACGCCATCGCCTGGGCGCTCGAAATCCCGGTGATCGGCATTCATCACCTCGAAGGCCACCTTCTTGCGGCGCGCCTTGCGGACCCGAAGCCGGAATTTCCCTTCCTCGCCCTTCTCGTCTCGGGCGGACACACGCAGATCATGCGCGTCGAATCCTTCGGACGCTACGAAATGCTCGGGCAGACGCTCGACGACGCCGCGGGCGAAGCCTTCGACAAGACGGCGCAGCTTTTGGGCCTCCCCTATCCCGGCGGACCCGCCGTGTCGGCTCTCGCAGACAAGGGTCGTTCGGGCGCCATTGAACTCGCGCGCCCCATGATTCACAGCCCGAATCTCGACATGAGCTTCTCGGGGCTCAAGACGAGCGTCCTCACGGCCGTTCGCAACGCCCCGAATCCCGAGGACGAAGTCTTCCGCGCGGATCTCGCGCGCGGGTTCGTCGACGCCGTCACCGACGTGCTCGCGGCAAAGTTGATCCGCGCCATGAAGCAGACGAAATTGAAGCGCGTCGTCGTGGCGGGCGGGGTTTCCGCGAACCGTCAATTGCGCGAGCGCCTCATTTCGGAAGTGAAGAAGCGCCGCGGCGAAATCTTCTTCCCGCCCATGCGCCTTTGCACCGACAACGGCGCCATGATCGCGGCGGCCGGGCTCGCGCGTTTCGAGCGCATGACGCCCGAGGCGCTTGAGAGCCTCCGCGGCAAAGGCGCCTTCGGCGTCAAACCCCGTTGGCAGCTCACCGATACGGAGCGTCTCTGACGAAACGGCCGAGCTTCATAAGGAAGTTCGGCCGATTTTCTTTGTTCCGAGAGAATTGAAGGTCAGAACCACCAGTTCCCGTCGGGAAGCGCTCCATCGTCTTCCTGCGGCACCTCATTTTCAGGTGCGCTTTCAAAACAAAGCAGCTTCTCGATGCGCCCCGCCTTGCACTCGACCAGAAAAGCTCCCTGAACGGGAAGTCCCGTCTCGCCCTTCGCTTCCCAAAAGAGAGCCGCCTTCTCCGGCCCCTCTCCGAAAGACGCCGTCACCGTCACTCCGACAAGCGGTCGGTCGTTGACGTTTCGGGCATAGGCCGCACACCAGTCGGCAAGCGTCGCAAGAACCTCTCCTCTTGCCGTCGTCACAGTCACGCCTTCGTCAAAGAAGCGCTTCCAGGCGTCGCAACGCCCCTTGGCAAACTCCTCCTCAAACCAGAGGGTGAGAAGTTCGAGGGCGGTTTTGGATGGTCGCGTTGCGCTCATCGGGTCGCGTCCCTTCGAAAGATTGCGTCGAGCACCCTCCTCTCCGCTGCGGCCAGAGCCAGATCTTCCGGCGCACGCGGCTGCGAAAGCGTAAGCGGTATGTCGAGCGTTATCGCCCCTTCGTCAAGGACGAGGATGCGGTCGGCAAGACGAACGGCCTCGCGCGCGTCGTGCGTGATGAGAAAGACCGTCATGTCGGACTTGGCAAAGAGCCGCAGGCATTCGTCCTGCAGGGTCAAACGCGTCAAAGCGTCCAGCGCCCCGAAGGGTTCGTCCATGAGAAGGAGCGCCGGATCCGAGACGAGCGCCCGGGCAAGTCCCGCGCGCTGCGCCATGCCGCCCGAGATGACGCCGGGCAACGCGTCCTTCCAGGCGGAAAGTCCTACGCGCTCGAGCACTTCCGCAACGCGGTCGTTACGCTCCTTTTCCGGAAGATGCCGCACGGCGAGCGCCACGTTTTCCGCGACCGTCTTCCAGGGAAGGAGCTTGGGTTCCTGAAAGACCATCCCGATGCGCGGCGCCGGCGGATCAAATTCCACCCGTCCCGAGGTGGACGCGAGAAGCCCCGCCGTGATTCGAAGAAGCGTCGTCTTGCCGCAGCCCGAGCGACCGAGAAGCGCCGTGACGCTGCCCGCTTCGAGCGTGAGCGAGAGATCCGAAATCGGCGTCACGACCGAGCTCCCGTCCTTTCGTTCGAAGCGCTGCGTCAGAGAATGAAAGTGAACGTTCACTCCCCTCATTTTCTTTCCTCCGTCTTCGCCCAGGGAACAAGCTTTTCGATGAGACGCTTGTAGAGCGTGTCGAGCCCCACGCCGAGCAACGCGATCGTGAGAATCCCAACCATCACCACGTCCGTGTGCATGAGCGCGCCCGCGTCTTCAATGAGGTAGCCGAGCCCCGAACTTGCCGCGATCAACTCCGCCCCTACGAGCGCGCGCCAGGCGTAGCCGAATCCGAGACGAAGCCCCGTCAGGATCTGCGGAGCGGCGCCCGGCAGAAGCACGTGCCGAAGGCGCTCCGAGGGCGTGAGCGCGAGATAGTCGGCAAGCTCCCCGTAGCGGACCTCGGCCGCCTTGAGGGCGGCGATCGTCGAGAGGTAAATCGGGAAGAAACTCGCCAAAACGACGATCGCGAGTTTGGGCGCCTCGTCGATCCCGAGCCAGAGGATCAAAAGCGGAATGAGGGACAAGGGCGGCACGACGCGAAGCGACTCCAAAACGACGTGAGCGCCCGCTTCGAGTTTGGGGGATCGCGCGAGTACCGCGGCGAGCGTGAGGGCCGCAAGACTCGAGATGCCGTAGCCCGCGAATACGCGCAGAAGCGACGTTCCCGCATGACGAAAGCCTTCGCCCGAGGAAAAGAGTTCGAGGGCGGCCCGACCGACGTCGGCGGGCGGCGGCAGAAGGATCGCCGGAATGGCGCCCCCTCGGGTCACAAGCCACCAGAGCCCCAGAATCAGGAGGGGAAGAATCGAATAACGGAGAAGCCGCATAAGAAGAAGCCCGAAAATCCCGGACCGGGACTTTCGGGCGTGTCGAAGGAAGTTATCAGGCGACGAAGACCAGATCCATCACGAGGAAGACCGGACCGAGGATCCCGACCGACCAGATCATGTAGCCGAAGAAGGTCGGCATCTTGACGCCGCGCTCGTTGCAGATCGCGACCGTCATGAAGTTCGGGGCGTTCCCGATGTAGGTCATGGCCCCCATGAAGACGGAACCGAGCGAGATCGCCATCAGGGTGTGCGAGTGCGTCGTCATGAGTTCCACGGGGTCGCCGCCCGCCAGGCTGAAGTAGGCGAGATAGGTCGGCGCGTTGTCAAGGAAGGCCGACATCGAACCCGTGAGCCAGAAGTAGAAGGTGTTGTTGAACGAACCGTCGGGGTTCGAGACGAGCGCGACGAGCGGCGCGAAGGCACCCTGATCGCTCGCGGCGAGCATCTTGAGAACCGGCACCATGCACACGAAGATGCCGAAGAAGAGCTTGCCCACTTCCAGAATCGGATCCCAGGTGAACTGGTTGGCTTCGCGCACGCTCTTGGCGGTGAGCGCGACGGAGGCGCCGGCGGTGGCGAGGAAGATCACGTCGCGGGCGATGTTCTGCAGCGTGAAGTGCACGCCGAGGAAGGTGAATTCCACGCCCGGATTCCAGATGCCCGACATGAGCACGGCCGAAACGATCACGGCGAGGAAGAGGATGTTGATCTTGCCGTCGATGCCGAAGGCCTTCTTCTCATCGGACGGACGGAATTCGCCCGCGGCCACGTCCTTCTTGAACATGACGGAGTCGATCGCGAAGTAGATCGCAAGGAGAATCGCCACCGTGAAGATCCACGGCGCAAAGAGGTGTTCGGCCGTCCAGAAGAATTCGACGCCGCGGAGGAACCCGAGGAAGAGAGGCGGATCGCCCAGAGGCGTGAGGGCGCCGCCCACGTTGGCAACGAGGAAGATGAAGAAGATGAAGGTGTGGATCTTGCGCGTGCGCCCTTCGTTCGCGGAAATGAGCGGACGAATGAGGAGCATCGCGGCGCCCGTCGTACCCATGAGGTTGGCGAGCACGGCGCCCAGGCCCAGGAAGGCCGTGTTCACGATCGGACGGCCCACGAAGCTGCCGCGCACGTGAATGCCGCCCGCGACCGTAAAGAGGGCTCCGACGAAGATGAGGAAGGGCAGATAGTCGGCGAGGAGAATGTGGATCACCTCGTCAAAGGCGGCGGAGGCGCCGAATGCGATCCCGAGCGGAATGGCGCAGGCCGCGGCCCAGAAGAGCGAGACCTTCCCGAAATGGTGGTGCCAGAAGCTCGGAAGGAAAAGGGGAAAGAGCGCGATGGAGAGAAGAATGCCGGCAAACGGAATGGCCCAGGGAAGACTGAGCTCGGCACCGTTCATGCCTTCGGAAGCGAGGGCGAGGCCCGGCAGAAGAAGAAGCGAGCCCAGGGCCGCCCGACGCAGAGTCGTAAGAGACACGATGAAACTCCCGGAGAAGAACGCCGCCCGTCGAAATTCGAGGGATGAACGGGTCGGCGTCAGGGGTTTGGAAAAAAGGCGGAATGCTCTCTTCGGCTCGATGGTCATCCCGCCGCGAAGCATGAACTTACACGATCTTCACGAAAAGATCAGCGAAAATCCGTCATTTTTCTCAATTTTGAATTATTTGGCGCGATTCGGAGCATCGAGCGGTTCAGGAATCCCGAAGACCTGACGAAGGTAGCGAAGATAGCTTTCGTCTTCGCACATACCCTTCTCGGGTGCGTCGGAAATTTTCGCCACGGGTTGCCCGTTCGCCCGTACCATTTTAATGACAACGTTAAGGGGAGTGGGTCCTTTGTCATTCATCAAATTGGTGCCGATGCCAAAACCCAGTCTCACGCGTCCGTGGAAGCGCCGGTAGAGGTCGATCACGCGCGGCACGCTGAGGCCGTCCGAGAAGATGAGGGTCTTGCTGCGCGGATCGCACTTGTTCTTCCTCCAGTGCTCGATCATGCGTTCGCCCCAGAGGAAGGGATCCCCCGAGTCGTGGCGCGCGCCGTCAAAGAGCTTGCAGAAGAACATGTCGAAGTCCCGGAAGAAGGGCTCCGACCCGTAGACGTCGGAGAGCGCAATGCCGAGGTCGCCGCGGTATTCCTTGGCCCACATTTCAAAGCCGTAGACCTGACTGTCGCGAAGGCGGGGCCCCAAGGCCTGACAGGCCTGCAGATATTCGTGCGCCATCGTGCCGAGCGGAATGAGGCCGTACTTTTGGGCGAGCGCCACGTTGGAGGTCCCCGCGAGGTGCGCGCCGAGACGCTCCTTGAGCACCCCCACGACCCGGTCCTGCCAGTCGCGCGAGAAGCGCCGGCGCGTGCCGTAGTCGGAAATGCGGAGGTCCCCGTTGTCGGGTTCGTCGAGGATGAGGTCGATCTTGGCGTCGAGGCGTGCGAGGCCCTCCTCGTCGGAGAGATCGGGATAGCGGTTGCGGAAGTAGACCTCGTTTACGATCGCGAGGATGGGAATCTCAAAGAGGATCGTGTGAAGCCACGGCCCCTCGACGCGGATGTCGATCCCGCAGGGGAAGTCGTCGCTCGCTTCGACCGTGACGTACTTGCGCTTGAGGTGAAAGAGGCTCAGGAACTCGATGAAGTCGGACTTCATGAAGCGAAGTCCCGCGAGGTAGGCGAGTTCCTCCTCCCGGAAGTAGAGACTGCAGAGCGAATCGATTTCCGCCTGCAGTTCGGCAAGGAAGGGACGCAGATCGATGCCCGGCGTTCGGCACTTGAAGCGGTAGGCCACTTCGGCCGCCGGAAACTGATGCAGCACGCACTGCTGCATCGTGAACTTGTAGAGATCCGTGTCGAGCAGGGATTGAATGATCATGGTCCCCCCTTACTGTCGATTTTTCAGGCCGCCGCGGCGGTCGGAAGGAGTCCGAGCGCGTCTTCGTAACGCGTGGGCGTGACGAGATCCTCACCCGGAAGAATCTTCATGAAGCGCGAATGGAAGGCGTCGTTTCGCTCCCAGACGAGGTGTTCGAGGAGCCGGTCCATTTCGGCGGGATGGTTGCAGGCGAGGAGCACGTCGCAGCCCGCCGCAAGCGCGCGGGCCGCGCGCTCTTCGATGGGGCTCTCGCCCGCGCCCTTCATCGTGAGGTCGTCCGAGAAGACGAGCCCCGTGAAGCCGAACTTCTGACGCAGAACGTCCTTCAGAAGTCCCGACGAGAAGGTGGCGATCTCGCCCTGGAAGGCGTCGTAGGCGACGTGCGCCGTCATGACGGCGGGAAGCCCCGTGAGGAGCCGATAGGGTTCGGCGTCGCGAAGCACCTTTTCGGCGGGCCGGTCGTCGCGCGGCAGCGTCGTGTGGCTGTCCGCCTCCGCCCAGCCGTGGCCGGGGAAGTGCTTGCCGCAGGCGGCCATGCCGGCCTCGGCGAGCCCGTCGATAAGGCTTCGCGCGTGGTTCGTCACGAGCGCGGGGGTCGTGCCGAGACTGCGGTCTCCGATCACGCCCGAGCGGCCGTAGTCGACGTCAAGCACGGGGGCGAAGGTCATGTCGACCCCCGCCATGCGCAGTTCGTGCGCGAGCACGACGCCCGCGGCGCGGTAGCGCGCGGCGACGTTCGGACCCGTTGCGAGTTCGCGCATCGAAGGAATCTGCGTGAAGCCTTCGCGGAAGCGCTGCACGCGGCCGCCTTCGTGGTCGACCGCGATGACGATCCCCGGGCGGCGCTCATGAATCGCCGCCGTCAGGTCGGCGAGCTGATCGCGCGACGTGTAGTTGCGCGTAAAGAGGATCACCATCCCGACGAGCGGATGCTTCAAGAGTTCTTCTTCCCGTTCGGTGAGCGTCGTCCCTTCAAGGTCGATGCATACGGGGCCGAGGCTTCGAACGATTTCCTGTGCCGTCATGTTCCTTAATAAATTCGTTGGTCCGCAGAGCTGATTCCGTAGGATACACCTCGCGGGATTGTCTTGGTGCGGCCCGAAGACGGCCGCAGATTCAATACTGTCGCAATTCCGAGAGAACGCGCCGCGTGTTCACGTCGCGTCCGTCCATGTGGTAGTCGATCACCGTGCGGATGAGGCGGCGAACCTCCCGCATGTCGACTTCGGGCCCGAAGGTCCCCGAAAGAAGCGCTTCGACGGCGGTTCTCGAAAAGAGTCCCTCGCCCGCCGGGGCGTCGACCCCTTCGAGGCGTCCCTCGGAAAAGCGGTAGCGGGGCGCGTCGGCGCGGTCGCGAACGATCGCCCAGCCGAGCATGGAGAGAAGCGCCGTCTCGAAGTTGCGAAGCGCCGGCTGCCGGCGTGCGGCCGGTCCCGAGAGCGCCCCGAGCACCTTCACGTAGGCGTCGAAGAGTCCCTCGTGCGGGTCTTCGCGTTCGGTGAAGCGGAGAATGAGTTCGTTGACGTAAAAGCCCGAAAAGAGTCCTTCTCCGTCGACGGGCTCGAGACTTCCGAGCCAGTCGACGCGAATGAGGTTCTTCGCCTCCTTCTTCCCGCTCCAGGTGAAAAGGAGCGGACAGAAGGCCTGCAAAAGGCCTCGGTACTGCGCCGAGGGGCGCTTTGCGCCCTTGGCGACGAGAAAGACGCGGCCGTAGTCGCGCGTGAGCACGTCCAAAAGAAGGCTCGACTCGCTCCAGGGGCGCGAGTGCAGAATGAAGCCCGGCTCCCGATTGACGCGGGCGGCCGCTCCCCGTTTCGCACCCGAAACCGCCTCCTCGAATTCCGCGAGACGCTCGGCCACCGCACGGTTGCGCCAGAGCACGTTCGCAAGCGTCGAGTTTCGCTCGAGCTGAGAACCCGTCGTCCCGCGACGCCGTGGATCAGTCATATCCGAGGGTCTTGAGAGCCTTCACGTCGTCGGACCAGCCGCGGCGCACGCGCACCCACACTTCGAGGTAGACGCGCTTGCCGAGCATCGTCGCGATGTCGGCGCGCGCAAGACGCGAGATTTCGCGAAGTTTGCCGCCCTTCTCCCCGATCACGATCGCCTTGTGGCTTTCGCGCTCGACGATGAGGCCCGCGATGATTTCGGCGCCCTCTTCCGTTTCCGTCCACTTGTCGATCGTGACGGCGACGCCGTAGGGAAGTTCGTCGCCGAGGAGTCGGAAGGCCTTTTCGCGGATCGTTTCGGCCGCCATGTAGCGCGGTGACCGGTCCGTGTAGAGGTCCGGATCAAAGTAGGGAACGCTCTCGGGGAGGAACTTCTTCACTTCCTCGAGAAGTTCCGGGAGCTGCCGGCCCTTTTCGGCCGAAACCGGCACGATCGCCGCGAACGGGAACTTTTCCATGGACGCGGCCATCAAGGGCAAAAGCGCGTCGCGGTTTTTCGAGAGGTCCGTCTTGTTCAAGGCCAGGATCACGTTCTTCGCGTCGCGCGGCAAAAGCTTGAGGACTTCGAGGTCCGCCGGGCGCCAGCCGTTGGCTTCGATCACGAAGATCACGGCGTCGACGTCCGCAAGGGTCGAGCGGACCGTGCGGTTCATGCGGCGGATGAGCTGCGAACCTTCCTTCGTCTGAAAGCCCGGGGTGTCGACGAAGACGTACTGCGCGTCCTCCTTCGTCACGACGCCCAGCACGCGGTCGCGCGTCGTCTGGGGCTTGCGCGAGGTGATCGACACCTTTTCGCCGATCAGCGCGTTGATGAGGGTCGACTTCCCGACGTTGGGGCGTCCGATCACCGCGACGTAGCCGCAGCGAAAACCTTCGGGCACGGCGGGCGTGGAAAGGTTGAGGTTCGAGAGCATCGCCTCGAGGTTGTCGTTCTGTTCCGTCGTCATGGCATTTTCTCCGGCGGTTATTTCCGATAGCGGCGTAGATCGCGCTCGGAAAGGATTTCAAGCGCCTTGCGGGCGGCCTCTTGTTCGGCGCCGCGGCGCGACGAGGCGGTGCCCGTCGTTTCGACCTGCATCGAGGTGATGCGGCAGCTCGTCACGAAGGTCTGATCGTGCGCAAGGCCCCGCACTTCGACGATGTCGTACTCGGGGCGCGGCAGATGCAGGCCCTGCAGCATTTCCTGAAGACGCGTCTTCGGATCCTTGCTGAGCTGCTCGGGCGTGAGTCCCGTCAGGATCGGATCGTAGAGACGCAGGATCACTTCCTGAGCCGCCTCGAAACCGGCTTCGGCGAAGACCGCGCCGAAAATCGCCTCCATGGCGTCGGCGACGATCGACGGGCGCTCGGCGCCGCCGTTTCGCATTTCGCCTTCGCCCATGCGCAGGAAGTCCGAAACGCCCACGCGGCGCCCGATCGTGTTGAGCATCTTCTCGCACACGAGGTTCGCGCGCACGCGCGAAAGATCGCCTTCGGTGAAGTGACGGTCGCGCAGAAAGAGCGCGTTGCCGATCACGCAGTTCAGAACCGAGTCCCCGAGGAATTCGAGGCGTTCGTTGTGGTCGGCCGAAAACGATCGGTGCGTGCGCGCCCGGTCGAGAAGTTTCTTGTTTTGGAACGCATAGCCGATGCGTTCTTCGAGCTGGTCGAGTGAAAGCATGTCGTCTCCGAATGTCGACCGTTAGAAAGCGGCTTGATTCCGTCAGGCGGCTTTCTAACGTCCGCTCCGCACTTTGGAGAGCGGGGTGGCAAGGAGAACGCGGAACGATGCCGCTCCGCGTTCGGGAAAGTGAGGGATTTTAGCGGAAACCGCCCACGCGCGACATGTCGCCGAAGTTGGCCCAGATGAGGACGGCGCGTCCCACCAGGTTTTCGTCCGGAACGAAGCCCCAGTAGCGGCTGTCCTCGCTGTTGTCGCGGTTGTCCCCCATGGCGAAGTAGTGGCCCTCGGGCACCTTGCAGATGAAGCCCGCCTCGTTGTACGTGCAGGTGGGCTCCTTCTTGCTGATCGCGCCTTCGGGCACCCACGAGGGACGGCGGTGGTCAAAGGCCACGAGGTGCGTGACGTCGCCGAGCGTTTCGTCGTACTCGGTGAGGGTCACCATCGTGTTTTCGTCGATGAAGTCGCGAGGCGCCGCGAGCTTCTGCTCGACGCCGTTCACGTAGAGCACCTTGTTGCGGTATTCGACCGTGTCGCCCGGCACGCCCACAACGCGCTTGATGTAGTCGATCGACGTATCGACGGGATAACGGAAGACGATCACGTCGCCGCGCTTGGGAGCGCCGATTTCCAGAACCTTCGTGTTGGCGACCGGCAGACGCAGACCGTAGTCGTACTTGTTGACGAGGATGAAGTCACCCACGTGCAGGGTCGGCAGCATCGAGCCCGACGGAATGCGGAAGGGTTCAAAGAGGAAGCTGCGAAGGAGGAAGACGATCGCGATCACCGGGAAGAGCCCGGCCGTGTACTCGAGCCACCAGGGCTGGCGCAGGAGCTTTGCGCGCAGATCGTTGCGCGCGTCGACGACGGAGGGCTCCATGCGCTCGAGCGCCTCGCGGTTGTCCTCTTCGAAGCGGCGGACGGCCTCCTCGGCCTTGGCGCGGCGCTCGGGCAGGAACTTCATGCGCTCGGCAACGTAGAAAATCCCCGTCACCACCGTGAGGACGAAAAGAATCAGTGCGAAATTCACCTTGGGTCTCCCTTACTTTTCTTCAACCTGCAGAATCGCAAGGAAGGCTTCCTGCGGAATCTCCACCGACCCCACCTGCTTCATGCGCTTCTTGCCCGCCTTCTGCTTTTCCAAGAGTTTACGCTTACGCGTGATGTCGCCGCCGTAACACTTTGCAAGCACGTTCTTGCGAAGCGCCTTGACGTTTTCGCGGGCGATGATGTTGGCGCCGATGGCGGCCTGAATCGAGACTTCGTACATCTGACGCGGAATGAGGCTGCGAAGGCGCGTGACGATTTCGCGGCCGCGGGCGATCGCGTTCGAGCGGTGCAGAATGCTCGAGAGGGCGTCGACCTTGTCGCCGTTGATGAGCATGTCGACGCGCACCACGTCGGAAGCGCGGTATTCCTTGAACTCATAGTCCATCGACGCGTAGCCGCGCGTGAGCGACTTCATGCGGTCGAAGAAGTCGAGCACGATTTCGGCGAGCGGCAGATCGTAGGTGAGGTGCACCTGACGGCCGTGATAGGCCATGTTGCGCTGAATGCCGCGCTTTTCCTGACAGAGCTTCATCACGGGGCCGACGTACTCGTCGGGAACGAAGATCGTCACCGTGTCGATCGGCTCGCGGATTTCCTCGATCTTGTCGACGGGCGGCAGTTTCGAGGGGTTCTCCACCTGCACGACGTCGCCGTTGGTCATGAGGACTTCATAGACGACGGAAGGCGCCGTCGTGATGAGGTCCATGTTGTATTCGCGCTCGAGACGCTCCTGCACGATGTCCATGTGAAGGAGGCCCAAAAAGCCCGCGCGGAAACCGAAACCCAGGGCCTGCGAGACTTCGGGCTCGAACTTGAGCGCGGCGTCGTTCAACTGCAGCTTCGTCAACGCGTCGCGAAGCGCTTCGTACTGATTCGATTCGACCGGATAGAGGCCCGCGAACACCTGGGGCTTCACTTCCTTGAAGCCCGGCACGGGCTCCTTGGCGGGACGCTGGGCGTGCGTGATCGTGTCGCCCACGCGGGCGTCCTTCAATTCCTTGATGCCGGCGATGACGAAGCCCACTTCGCCGGCCGTCAACTGCGTGCGCGTGCGCGACTTCGGCGTGAAGACGCCCACCTGTTCGCAGAGGTGGTTCGCGCCCGTCGCCATGAGGGTGATCTTGTCCTTGGGCTTCAAGGTGCCGTTCACGACGCGAACGAGCATGACGACCCCCACGTAGTTGTCGAACCACGAGTCGATGATGAGGGCCTGCAGGGGTTCCGTCGGGCTGCCCTTCGGAGGCGGCACGTCGCGCACGACGCGCTCGAGAATGTCGTCGATCCCCATGCCGGTCTTCGCCGAACACGGAATGGCGTCGGTCGCGTCGATCCCGATCACGTCCTCGATTTCTTCGGCCGCGGCTTCGGGGTTGGCGCTCCCCAAGTCCATCTTGTTCAGGACCGGAATCACCTCGACGCCGAGGTCGATCGCCGTGTAGCAGTTGGCGACCGTCTGCGCTTCGACGCCCTGCGTCGCGTCGACGACGAGAAGCGCCCCTTCGCAGGCGGAGAGCGAACGGCTCACTTCATAGGAAAAGTCCACGTGCCCCGGGGTGTCGATGAGGTTGAGCTCGTACGTCTGGCCGTCCTTGGCTTTGTACTGGAGCGCCGCGGTCTGCGCCTTGATCGTGATGCCGCGTTCGCGCTCGAGGTCCATGCTGTCCAAAACCTGGGCGCTCATTTCACGGTCGGAGAGCCCGCCGCAGCGCTGAATCAGGCGGTCGGCGAGCGTCGATTTGCCGTGGTCGATGTGGGCGATGATGGAAAAATTGCGGATATTCTGCATCGTCATGAATCAGTGGAAAGGGACGGCGGGCGCGGAGAAAAGGCTCGACGCGCCGAAGGGAAAGGAACCGCCCGAAGGCGCCCCGCACACGAACGGGACGTCTCGGGCATGGGGCCCGCCCCGGTTTCGTGCTATAGTGAGGCTCCCCGCGTCGCTTTTTTGACGCGCAAAGCGGTCTTGCCGTCCGACAAGAGCACGCTATTTTAGCCGATTGCGTGCGAATGCCTCCCTATTTTTCGGCATTTCGCTCGTTCGAATTTTCGTTTCCTTCGCCCTCCATGACGCACACCGACGACAAAGCCTATTACGAAGCCCTGGAGAACGCCGACCGGGAGGCCCGCGCCACGTTCGCGGGTGCGCTCCTCGTCGCTCTCTTCTTCTGGGGCGCAATCGCGCTTTTCAAGGATTCCGACCGGCTCGCCGGCGGCCTTCCCCTCTGGTTCTGGGCGGCCGTCATCGGAGGCTACCTTCTCTCGGTCGCCGTCGTCTGGTGGCTCGTGCGCTTCGTCTTTCGCCCGGGCAACCTTGACTTTTCCGAACGGGGCGCCGCCAAAGGAGACGAAGCATGAGGGAACTCCTTCTTTTTCTCCCGATCGTCCTCTTTCTCTTCCTTCTTCTTCTCACGTCGATCTGGCTTGAGAACCGCAAGACGACGGAAAAGTCGCTCGAGGACTTCTATCTCTCCGACCGCAATCTCGAGGGCTTCGTCCTCGCCATGAGCATGATCGCCACCTACGGGTCGGTGAGCTCGTTTGTGTCGGGACCGGGCGTCGCCTGGCAGCTCGGCCTCGGCTGGGTCGTCTTCGCGGCGCCCCAGATCATCGCGGGCTTTTTGGTCTTCGGCGTGATCGGAAAGAAGTTCGCGATCGTCGGCCACCGCATCGGCGCCGTCACCGTGATCGACCTCATCCGCGCGCGCTTTGCCGATCCGTGGCTCGCGCGCCTTCTCGCGCTCACGCTCCTCGTCGCCTTCGTCACCATGATGACAGGGCAACTCATCGGGGGCGCGCGGCTCTTCGCCGCGGCGGCGGGGCTTCCCTACGAGGCGGGCCTCGTTCTCTTCGGACTCGTCACGGTCTTCTACACGACGCTCGGAGGCTACCGCGCGGTCGTCATCACGGACACGATCTGCGCCCTCCTCATGGTGGGCGGGATGTTCCTGCTCGGTTGGGAGATCGTCAATCTCGGCGGCGGCAACCTCGAGACGCTCCTTTTGTCGCTCCCTGAAATCGACGCTTCGCTCACGACCCCGAACGCGGGCGGCGCGCTTCCCTGGGGGCTGCTTCTCTCGGCCTGGCTTCTCGTAGGCTTCGGCACGGTCGCGCTTCCGCACTCCTCGATGCGCTGCCTCACCTACCGGCGAAGCGACGAACTCCACCGCGCCATGCTGATCGGGACCGTCGTCTGCGGGCTCCTCATGATCGGCATGACCTTCCTCGGCGTGCTCGCGCGCGGCGTCCTCGATCTTCCCGTCGAACTCATCGGCGAGACCACCGACAGCGTCATTCCCTATCTGATCGCGAACCACATGTCGCCCTTCTGGGCCGGGCTCACCCTCGTGGGACCGCTCGCCGCGACGCTTTCGACCGTGAGCTCCCTCATGCTCAACGCCTCGTCCGCGCTCGTGCAGGACCTGCTCCGCAAGGAGGGACTCGTCCCCGACCGTCCGCAGCTCCTTTTCCGCCTCTCCTGGGGCGCAACCCTCGCGATGGGACTCGTTGCGCTTCTCTTTGCGCTCCGCCCCGCCGACATCGTCGTCTGGATCAACCTCATCGCCTTCGGGGGACTCGAGACGGCCTTCCTCTTTCCGCTCGTCGCGAGCCTCTTCTGGCGCCGCGCGACGGGCCGCGGCGCGCTCGTCGCCGTCGTCGGGGGACTCGCCGCCTACCTCTGGGCGTCCTTTGCGAACTTTCATCCCTTCGGCGCGCATGTCGTGACGGTGGGGATCGCGGTTTCCTGCGTGCTCTTCGTCGTCGGGTCGCTTCTCACGCCGCCCGAGTCGGAAGAGCGTCTCGCGCTCTTTTTCCGGCCGACTCCGACGAAGCGCTGAGCGCCCCGCGTCGGGCGCGGGCGGCGGCGCCTCCGACATTGCGCTCCCCTCGGGGGCGTGCTATGTTTTGCCACGGCGGTCCCTTCTGCGGGACCGCATAGAGAAAAAACAGCCGAATCACGCCATGCCCTCGCTTCGTTCGCTTCCGCGTCTTCTGAAGGGACTTTTCGTCCTCCTTCTCCTTTCGACCGCCCTGCATGCGCAGGCGGCCGAGGCCCCGATTCCGGACGGAAGAGAACTGCCCGAAATCCGCATCGGCTACATCGAGGCGAGCTTTTCGCCGTCCGAGCGCAAGGCCTTCGCACACACCTTTCTCTACCTGAGCGCCAAGCTCCCGCAGTACCGCTTCACGATCCGTCCCTATCTCGTCAAGGACCTTGAAGAGGCGGTCCGCACGAAGTCGATCGACTTCTTCCTCGCGGCCTCGGGCTTTTATCGCCGTCTCAACTATCGGGGGCTGCGCGACCTCGCGACCCTCGTGACGCCCACGACCGCGAGTCCCGACCTTGCGGTCGGCACGGTCTTCCTCGTCAAAAAGGACTCGCCCTACCGCACGTTCGACGACCTGAAGGGACTTCGCGCCGCGGCCAACTGGCAGGAAGGCTTCACGGGCGTCTACGTGCCGATGGGCGAAATCGCCGCGCGAGGCTACGACCCCGACGACTACTGGACCTTCATCGAGGCGGGCTCGCCCGTTCGGCGGCTTCTTCTCGCCGTCAACCGGGGCGACGCCGAAGTCGCCATGGCCCGCGCCTGCACCATTGAGGAGCTCCACAAAACGGAACCCGAACTCGTCGACGGCTTTCGTCCTATCGGTCTCAAGGAAACGCCGGGCTTTCCCTGCCTGCACTCGACGGCGCTCTACCCCAACTGGACCTTCGTTTCGAACGACACGGTCCGCTGGGAGGCGGCGCGCGACATCACGGCGGCGCTCCTTTCAATGCCGAAGACGCCCGAGGGCGCGAGCTGGGGCGTCACCTCCAACTTCAACAGCGTCGACGACCTCTACCGTCAGATCCGGCGCGGTCCCTTCGAATACCTGCGCATCACGTCGGTGCGGAGTTTTCTCGAGCGCTACTGGCCGTTTTGCGCCCTCGTTCTGATGGCGGCCGTCGGACTCGTCTTTCACAGCCGCCGCGCCGATCATCTCGTCACGAAGCGCACGGAAGAGCTGCGGGTCGCCATGGAAAAGGAAAGCGAAATGAGCCGGCACCTCGAAACGCTCGAGCGCGTGAGCGTGATCGGCGCCATGTCGAGCCTCATCACGCATGAACTGAACGGCCCCCTCAACTCGATCGCCAACAGTACCCGCGCACTCGAGCGCTTTGCCGAAATGAACGACGACGCCCCCGCGGTCGTGCGCCGTTCGCTCGCCCTCATATCGTCGCAGTGCGCGAGAGCCTCCGAAATCGTGAGCCGCGTGCGGCAATACGTGAAGCGCCGCGAGCCCGAGAGCACCCTCATCGAAGTCAATCCGATTCTGAAGCGCATCGTCTCGCAGCAGAGCGCCGTGAGCGCGCACGCACGCATCACGGGCGAGATCCCCGCGGCGCCCGTTGTCCTCGAATGGAATCCGCTTGAAGCGGAACTCTGCGTCACGAACCTCGTCAAGAACGCCGTGGAGGCGACCCGCCACACGCCCGACGCGAAGATCGTCGTCTCGCTCCTCGTCGAAGAGGAAAAGGTCCGCATCACCGTCACCGACAACGCCCGCACGACGGCCGAATCGCTCGCCGTGCACGGGGCGCCGCTCTCCTCGAGCAAGGAAAACGGCCTCGGACTCGGTCTTCTCATCGTCAAGACCCTGACGGAGCGCGCCATGGGACACTTCTCGCTCGAACGAAAGGACAACGTCACCGAAGCGTGCATCACGCTGCCGCTTCCTTCCTACACCAAGGAATCCGAACATCATGACCCGCAAAACTGAAAAACCGCTCGTGCGCATCGTCGACGACGACCCCGATCAGCTCGCGTCGCTCGAAATCATGCTTTCCGCCGAAGGCTGGGACGTCGCCTGCTACGAAAGGGCCTCGGACTTCTTCGCCGAAGACACCCCCTCGCGTCCGGGCTGCCTCATCCTCGACGTGCGCATGCCGGAAATCTCGGGCCTCGAAATGCAGGAGGAATTGAACCGCCGCGAGTATCCCCTCCCCATTCTCTTTCTCACGGGACACGGCGACGTCGACATGGCCGTGCACACCCTCAAGAAGGGCGCGAAGGACTTCCTTCTGAAGCCCGTCGACGCACCGCGTCTTCTGACCTCCGTCGCGACGATCGTGCAGGAGGACTGCGATCAGCGCGCCATGCCGCTCGATTCGGCCGCGTGGAAGCGGAAGTTTCGCGAACTCACCGAACGCGAGCAGGAGATCGTGCGCTACGTCGCCTCGGGACTTTTGAACCGTCAGATCGCCGAGCGTCTCGGCATCAGCGAGCGCACCGTCCACGCGCACCGGCTCTCGGCCTACCGTAAGCTCAACGTCCACAACGTGGCCGACCTCGCGCCGCTCACGGTGCTCTTCGTGCGCAAGGAACTCTGACTTTTCTTCTCCTTCCTTGACCTCGTCCCGATTACCTAGGCAGGTCTTCGGGACAAGATGGCCCAAAGGGCGGCCTCCTCGTCCGTCCGAACCCTTAGAAAGGAGAAAACCATGCTGCAAGCCAAGAAGCTGCTTTCGGTCGCCCTCGGCCTCGCGCTCGTCGCCGCGCAGGCCAACGCCGCGCCCAAGGACGGCGTATACAAAGAGAAGGTGATGGGCCTCATCGCGCCCTTCACCGTTGAAGTGACGCTCGAAGGCGGAAAAATCGTCAAGGTCACCTCGAACGACGCTCTCGAGAGCCCGGGCGTCGGCGCCGAAGCCATCAAGACGCTCGGCGACCGTATCGTTCGCGAACAGACGGCCGGCGTCGACGGCGTCTCGGGCGCGAGCCTCACGAGCTTCGCGGTGCTCCAGGGCACGCGTCAGGCCCTCAAGAAGGCCGGTGCGGACGATTCCTTCTTCAAGCGCGTCCATGAAGCGGCCGTGCTCCCCGAAACCGTGACGAGCGACGTGGTCGTCGTGGGCGGGGGCGGCGCGGGTCTCGCCGCGGCGGTCTCGGCCCTCGAAGCGGGCGCGACCGTGACGATCGTCGAAAAACTCGGCTATTTGGGCGGCTCCACCAACGTCTGCGGCGGCGCCTTCAACGCCTCGGGCACGAGCTACCAGAAAGCGCTCGGGATCGACGACAATCCGAAGAAGCATTTCGAACAGACCATGAAGGGCGGCCACAACACGAACGATCCCTCGCTCGTGCAGTACCTCGCCGACCATGCGACCGAATCGCTCGCCTGGCTCGAAAGCCTCGGCCTCAAGGTCAATCCGAAGGTGGGCGCCGCTACGGGCGCGCTTTATCAGCGCTCTCACTATCCCGATCCCGCAGGCGGCCACACCTACATCGCCGTCCTCGAAGAAGCCCTTGCGAAGTACCCCGACCGCGTGAAGGTGTTCCTGGAAACGAAGGCGACGGCCCTCATTGAAGAAAACGGCCGCGTCACGGGCGTTGCGGTGGAAAGCCGCGGCAAGAAGGGCAAGATCCTCGGCACGCGCGGCGTGATCATTTCCACCGGGGGCTTCGGCGCCAACGTGGAATTCCGCCAGAAGGTGAACACCGGCATCTGGAAGGAAGCGAACCTCGACAAGGAAATCGGCTGCTCGAACATCAGCGTCGCCGCCCAGGGCGACGGCCTCATCATGGCCGAAAAGGTGAACGCCGACCTGATCGGCCTCGCCGACATTCAGGTCCACCCGAACGGCACGCCCGGCACCGGTCTCATGCTCGACATCAAGACCTCGGGCCGCAACCGTCTCTTCATCAACACGAACGGCGACCGCTTCGTCGACGAAGGCGCCCCGCGCGACGTCCTGAGCAAGGCCGTCTTCGCGCAGCCCGGCCAGACCTTCTGGCTCGTGCAGAACCACCTGCGCTATCCCGACGAAAACAAGATCGACCTTTTGAGCGGCCGCACGATGCACGACATGCTCGAACAGGGCCGCGTGCAGAAGGCTGAAACGCTTGAAGACCTCGCCAAGATCATGAAGGTCGACGTCAATCGTCTGCGCGCCTCGATCGAGGAATACAACCGCGTCGCGCGCCACGAAGTCGAAACCGACCGCTTCGGCTTCCGCGCCAACCACACGGACGACCGTCCCATCACGGAAGGTCCCTACTACGTCGCGCGCAAGGTCCCGACCATCCACCACACCATGGGCGGGATCAAGATCAACACGCGCGCCGAAGTGATCGACCGCGACGGCAAGGTGATTCCGGGCCTCTACGCCGCGGGTGAAGTGACGGGCGGCGTCCACGGTGAAAACCGCCTGGGCGGCAACGCCGTGGCCGACTGCATGGTCTTCGGCCGCACCGCGGGCCGCATGGCCGCCAACAACAAGTAAGCAGTCTCCCTTTCGATTTCTCTCCCTTTCGGCCGCCGAACGTCCTTCGGCGGCCTTTTTTTCATTTTTGAAAAAAAGCTCCCTCCGAACCGCCCTCCCGCCTCGCCCCGAAAACGCGGAAATTCGCCTCTTTTCCCATCATTTCCGCAAAGCGGAACACCACGTTCCGGGAATCGGCCCGCACTCGGGACCCTACCCGCAATCCGTTACGGTTCGGAGGAAACGGGCTTACGCAAAACCTGCTCTTCGCTACCGAATGTGCGAATGGTGCGGAACCCCCGTTCAGGGCGATCATTCTCCGCAACGGAGGCGCCGTGCGCTTCCTCTTTGCCATTTGTCTCGAAAGGAGAACTCCATGAATTTCCGCCTCAAACTTCTCGCCTGCGCCATGGCCGCGATTCCTGTCGCCGCGTTCGCCATCGGCGGTCCCTCGGGTCCGAAGATCGACTATCACGTCCAGGGTCACCTCGGCGAAGTGATGATGAACCCGTACGGCATCGCGCCGCTCACGGCCATCGTCCGCGACGGCGGCTACACGGTCAAGGACGTCACGGTGCGCGTGCTTCCGAAGCCCGACGGCCGCGAAATCAAGTACAAGGTCTCCGACCGCCAGGTTCTGACGCACGGCGGCATTCCCGTCTTCGGTCTCTATCCCGACTACGTCAACAAGGTCGAAGTCTCCTACACCCGGGAACTGCGCGGCAAGACCGAAAAGTTCACCGACACGATCCAGCTCTACGCCCCGCCCGTCTACTTTGAAGTGGCCGGCATCACGATGGAAAAGGAAATTCCGTACGGCGTTGAAGTGAAGAAGGTCGATCCCGAATTCCAGGACCGTCTCTACTTTGTCAACAACATCGCGGAAAAGTCCGGCGTCGGCACGCGCGTCGTCTGGAACAATCCTTCGGGCGGCGCGCTCGAATGGAACTTCTGGCCGCAGAACACGATTCTCGACACGGCCGGTCACGTCCGCTGGTACATGCTTGCGAACCCGATCTACGACCTCAACTCGATCTACAGCGCGGGCGTGATGATGGGCTTCAAGCAGAACGCCGACGGCATGCTCACCTGGGGCTACGGCCAGCGCTACGTCAAGTACGACATCATGGGCCGCGAAGTCTTCAACCGTCGTCTGCCGCTTCGCTTCTCCGACTACTCGCACTCGATGGACGACGCGCAGAACGGCCACTTCTTCCTTCGCGTCGCTTCCTCCAACTACAAGCGTCCCGACGGCAAGAACGTGCACACGGTCCGCGACGTGATCGCTGAAATCGACCAGGAAGGCGTGGTGGTGGACGAATGGCGTCTCGCCGACATTCTCGACCCGTACCGCGACAACGTTCTGAAGGTCCTCGACCAGGGCGCCGTCTGCCTCAACATCGACGCTTCGCAGGCCGGCAAGACCCTCACGGAAGACGACATCAAGGCGCTTGACCAGTCCGACCGCTTCGGCGACATCGTCGGCACGGGCGCGGGCCGCAACTGGGCGCACGTCAACTCCGTCGACTACGACCCGGAAGACGACTCCATCATCATCTCCTCGCGCCATCAGTCCGCGATGATCAAGATCGGCCGCGACAAGAAGGTGAAGTGGATCCTCGGCTCCCCCGAAGGTTGGAAGAAGGGTTGGGCGGAAAAGGTCCTGACGCCGGTCGACAAGAACGGTAAGCCCATCAAGTGCGAAGGCTCCGTCTGCGAAGGCGGCTTCGACTGGACGTGGACGCAGCACACGGCCTTCAAGATCGACGAAATGAGCAAGGGCGACATCCTCTACCTCTCGGCCTTCGACAACGGCGACGCCCGCGGTATGGAACAGCCCGCGCTTCCCGAAATGAAGTACAGCCGTGCGGTCGTCTACAAGATCGACCAGAAGAAGATGACGGTCGAACAGGTTTGGGAATACGGCAAGGAACGCGGCCACGAATGGTACAGCCCGGTGACCTCGCTCACCGAATACCAGGCTGACAAGAACTCGATCTTCGTCTACTCGGCCACGGCCGGTGCGAACTTCGACCTGGCTTCGGGCGCGTTCACCTCGTCTCCCAACCCCTACATTGAAGAATTCAAGTGGGGCGCCAAGGAACCGTCCGTCGAAATCCAGCTGAAGAACTGCTCGGGCTACCAGGCCTGGCCGTTCTCGATCGACAAGGCCATGAACGCCCGCTGATCGACGTCTCCTTTCTTGGAGTGACGAGAACCGCCTTCCCGGTCCGCCGGGGAGGCGGTTTTTCGTGGGCCGCACACCCAAACTCCCGGTTAGCTGATTCATAAATGAGCTGACCGGGGTCAATCTTCCT
>UQTE01000024.1 GCA_900543805.1 uncultured Sutterella sp. | reverse complement strand
TTTTTCTCTCCAAGAGGGGATAAAGGATCTTGGAAAGACATTTTGACAACTACAGAGGGCGCCTCTTCAACGGCCGCCAGGTCTACATCAAATGCGTCCCCGTCGAGTACGAGGGGCATCACCTCTACGCCTACGTATGTCGCGACAAGGGAATGCAGGAAGTTGAGCGAAAGAAATTTCTCGACAAGAATGCCAATGGGCGAATCAATGCGAAGAAATTTCACGATGAAATGCGGGAGCACGGCGTCTTTATTTTGCTGGCCACTCGCCGCATCCAACCGGAACATGTATTGTCCCACTATTATGTGCGTCAAGATATCGAGCAGGTGTTCGATATCACGAAAAACTACGCATCACTTCTACCATTAAATGTTGAAAAGGAAGAAACTTTCCGCGGACATTTGTTGATGACGTTTATCGCAACCGCTTTGTTGCAACAAATTCAAAACGAACTCAAAAATTCGAATTTTTCTCTTGACCGCATTCTGATGCGGATGCGCACTCAAAAAGCAAAAGTTTTTGAAAATGTCGTCATCCCGGGAGAGCCCGTGAAGGAGCATCGGCAAATTTACAAACTTCTCGGCGTGAAGTGCGCTAAGGAGTACGTACGAAAAGCCCCGACGGCGTAGTCGCGACATCGGGGCGGGAGCTCAGGATAAAGGAAGTACCTAACTCCAAGCGTTACGGTATAATTATCGTGGGCGATTTCCTTTCGACTGTCAGATACGATTTGAATTTCGTTGCGGAGATGCATATGAAAAAAAAACGATATGTCATACCTGCAGTCTGTCTTTTGTGCGCATGTCAGATGACTGCGGCAAAGGCCGAAGGTTTTTCCCTGACGCAATGGAGCACGAGAGGCCTGTCTCTGGCAGGAGGCATGGTGGGACGTGCGGACGATCCCTCGGCCATCGCCTACAACGCTGCCGGCATTACCCGTTTACCCGGTACGCACGTCATGGTCGGTTATGCCGCCGTTGTTCCCAAGAGCACGTTCGATTTATACGAAAAAGACGGCAGCCTCTCGTCTACGACCACAGGGTCCCATGTTCTGTCCGCACCTTACTCCTACCTAACCCATCAACTCAACGAGCATTTGTGGCTGGGCCTGGGGCTGTTCTCGCGCTTCGGCCTTGACAATGAGTTTCCTGACAATTGGCCGGGACGTTACGACCTGACCGACATCAAATTCCAGACGTTTTCCTTCGTGCCCACGCTGGCTGTGAAGGTCAACGATGCCCTGTCTCTTTCCGCCGGCGTAGAAATCATGCACGCCAGCTTGACCATGGGAAAGCAGATTCAATGCCTCCAATACTCAGAGTTCTCCCCAGCAAAGGCTGAGGACATCAAGATGACGCTTGACGGCTCGCACTGGGGAGTTGGGGTGCACTTGGGCATTCACATCCGCATGACGGACAAGCTCTCTCTGGGTCTTGCCTACAAGAGCCCTGTGACGCTCCGTATTGATGGCTCAGCCGATT
The DNA here is from genome assembly GCA_900543805.1 of uncultured Sutterella sp. Classification (GTDB taxonomy): domain Bacteria; phylum Pseudomonadota; class Gammaproteobacteria; order Burkholderiales; family Burkholderiaceae_F; genus Sutterella; species Sutterella merdavium. The sequence continues at coordinate 30,950 of UQTE01000024.1, read as the reverse complement.
TTTCCCGCGAAGAAAATAATCTGTTGGCTGAAGAGAATCAAGTACCGCATGCTGTCGATACCGGCGTACATGGCAGGGTGCGTCTGCCTGACTCCCTTGCCGTGGGCCTGACCTACTATCCGTTGGACAATCTCAGCTTCGAAATAGGAACCGTCTTTACCCGTTGGTCAACTTTTGATTCCCTGAACATCAGATTTGATTCCAATTTTGAGTCCAACTCCGCCAAAAAATGGCGCAACGGATGGAACTTCAATGCCAGTGTGGAATACGAACCCATGGACTGGCTTGCCCTGCGCGCAGGCGTTTGGCACGAAACACCGGTCACAAACGAAGCCCACGCAGACTTCATGGTCCCGGGACACGGCCGCACGGGCGTCAGTTTGGGCACTGGCCTGCGATGGGAAAACTGGAATCTTGACATTGGCTATGCCCATCTATGGATGCGCGGGCAGGACTATTCAAGTTTTGAGGGCTCCGACTTGGAAAACGGCAAGAGCCATGATCTGTCGGCCAATATTTATTCCGTCTCCATCGGCTATACGTTCTGACATTCAGACGGAATTGAACTAAAAGTGAAGCGGTTGCAGTCTATTGACCACAACCACTTCACTTTGGCTCCGGGACAGGTTGTTCACTAAAGCTTCCAACCCGAACGTATGACCCTGGCTTATTGAGCTCGAAGTGCATTGCACTCGAGAGATTCAGTTGTGTACAGATGCCATCGGTTAGGATCGTGCCCCAAGACGACAATCTCTTTGGTCTCCTGCTTGAAAAGTGGGCGTCCGTTTCGTTTTGGCCTCTCCCACCCGCCGGTTGCATCCGATCCCGCCCTCCGGCCCGTCGACAGTCCGCAATGCATTGTTGTAGAGTGGATTGCATCGGGGAGAACATCATGCATCAGGAAACCATGACCTTTCGGAGGCGCTTTGCGAGTTGGTCCGCAGTGCGCTCTCAAGAAATGCCCTACCCGTCGAACGCATTTCCTGGTTCGAGGTGCCGGAAACGAAAGCCGCCCTCGAAGAGATTGAGACGGGCGGCGGGAAGACCTTCACGAGCGTCAAGGCTCTGATGAAGGATTTGTACGGGAAAGATGAAACGTAAGACTCAGGAGAACTCTCCCCGGCCAACGCTTACGCTTCGTCGGCCGGGTTCTTCTCGATCTTCTCGAACAACCGCCCGCCTTTTTCTGCGGGCGGTTGTTCGTTTATTGACGCCTCACGGAGTTTCCCTCCGGAAGACGAAGCGTTCATCGGAACTCAATGGTATGACGCGTGGCCAAGCCGCAGGTGTTGTTCGGCTGCAGGGCGAACCAACGGTTCCAGTTGGGCAGATCGACGCGGAAGGGCTTGCCGTTCGAATCCTTGCCGGTATACGTCACCATGAAGCGGTCCGGCATGGCGGCGTCCTTCGTTTCGTCGGACCAGTAGTAGGTCTTCTTCACGCCCTCGGCCGCGGCGACCGCCTTGTCGACCTCGGCCTTCGTCATGAGCCTGCCGCCGTTGTTGTACTGCGCCTCGACGGCCTTGAGGGCTTCCGGCGTCGGAGCCGCGCCCTTCGCGGGCGCTGCGGTTCCGAAGACGACCGTGTTCTTGTAGTCCTTCATGCGGTTCATGAGGTTCTCCGGCGAATCGGCCGGAAAACGTCCGTCAAAGAAGGTGTAGCGGGCCCGTTCTTCGGGCGTGTAGGTGCAGATGCAGTTCGTGTCGCGCACGGCCGCCTTGTAGCCCGCGTCCTCTTCGAGTCTGAAGCCGGGCTTCGACGAATCCAGGGCATAGCCGCGGTAGACGAACGCGTTGTTGGCGTTCACCATCAGGGGGCGCGCGAAGTAGCCGATCACGATCATCGAGCGGGGCTTGACGACATAGACGTCCTCGTAGCTCATGAAGTCGCGGATGGCGCCTTCCCGGGCCTTTTCGAGCGCTTCGCCCTTGAGCGCGGGATCGAACTGCCAGAGAAGATTCCATTCCTTGATCGTGACGAGGCTCTTATCCATGATTTCGCCGAGACGCTTGAGCGCGGCCTTCGTCTTCGCCTCGTCCCCCGTATTGAGGTCGGCCCCGCGGATCACCTCGAGGTCGGCGTCAAAGGAAATCCCGTAGGAATCGTAGTAGTTCCAGCCCCAGTCGGCCTGTTCGTTTTCGCGAAGCTGCTTCACCCAGGAAACGGAGACGCCCGTGCCCGACTTCGAAGCGCGCAAAATCTTGCCGGAATCCTTGGCGGTCGTCCCGTAGAAGGTAAAGGTCCCCGTCGCTTCGTCGTAGTCGGTCGTGAGCTCGGCCGTGATGTTCTCCGGCACGTTGTTGTACGACGTCGCGATGCCGAACATCTGACGGCCGCCCTTGATGTCGCGGCCGTCGAAAGTGGTGTCGCCCGTCCAGATGAAGTCGCGCACCATTTCGCGAAGCAGCTTCTCACCTTCCTTCGTGTCCGTCAGGCGGAAAGCTCCCGAATGACTTTCGCGCTTTTTGGTCGCGCCCGTGATGGCGTCGGGCGCGGATGCGCCGTCGGTCGCGGCATAAAGGGAGGATGCGCCCAAGGTCGCAAAGGCGAAAGCCAGGGCGACGGCAAATGCGGTCTTGCTCATAAAAGCTCCTTTTTCGAAGTCGACAACTTCTGTCGACAACTTCGAATGTAGGACCGCCCTGGCTCGGGCATCCGTTTTTCAGCGGACTATTTGATGCCCGTCAGGGAACGAAAAGGCGTGTTGCTCAGACTGCATCACCCCGGTTTTCAACGACCTTTTTCGCGTCTTCGAGCACGATGCGGTTGAGCGACTCCAAAAAATCGAGGAAGGTCGCGATCAGGGAATCCGGATTCAAAGCTTCCGCGAGCGACGCATACGCCCAGCCTTCCAATATCGGCAGGGACCACCCTTTGCACACTGCTTCGAGACGGCGTTCGCGAATCCGGTCCGCGGCGATGGTCGAAGGACAACCTACGAACACGCCGTATCCCGCCGCCGCCCAGTCGGCGAGGAAGGACGAATTGTCGGTCAGCATCGAAAAGCGCATCGGTTTCTCAACCACTTCGCCTCCCCGTCGGAAGGAGAGCGAACGAAGGAAGTGCACGTTCGCGCTCAGAGGCACCTTCCCGAGGTCGCTCGGCGTCTCAAAGGGCCCGTGCCGCTCGATGAACGCGGGCGAGGCCACGCAGATTTTCGGATGCCTCGATACGCGGCGAAGATACAGATTGGGATTTTCCTGTCGAAACGACGTGACGATGATGTCGACGCCGTGACCGAGCTGATCGAAGAAGGAATCGCCCTGACGGAAGGTTTCGATCCAAAAGCTCGTGTCGGGATGAATCAGGCGGAAACGCGCCGTGGCGCGCCAGAGAAAGGCGTTCTGAAATCCGGCCGAAGCCAGGATGTGGAGCTGCCGCTTCGGACGAACGACGCCCTCCCGAATGTCGGCGATCGTTTTGTCGGCGATGTCAAGGAGCGGAGAAATCGTTCGCAATGCGCGCCGACCGGCTTCCGTGAGAACGAGCGACTGTCCGGAAGTGTCGAAGAGCCGAAAGCCGAGCGCGGTCTCCAACTGAGCGATTCTGCGGCTCACGACGGAGGGATCCTCCCCGAACGCCTTGGCGGCGCTGCGGAAACTCCGAAAGCCCGCCACCCGGACGAAAAGCTTCCAGGCGTTGAGATTTTCCAGAACACCGTTTCGCATCGTCCCCTCCTTATCGGCGGTCTCGAGTGAGCGCAGTCCCGCCGGCCGTCGTCGTTCCACGTCGTGAAGAAGATAACTCAGAATTGCCGCGCCCGTCCCTGTTTCACCGCTGCTTCCGATCGACTTCCATCGCCTCAAACCGCCCTCCCAAGGATCATTCTCCCGTAAAGAATTCGTAAATCACCCGCATCACAATGATCGTGGTGCTGAAGTAGATAAATCCTAAGCAGAACCGATGAAAGGCTTCCAAAAAATTGTCTAGCCGCCGTGAGAAGCCGCATGTGAGGTTCGGCTTCCGATGTCCGAAATAATTCTTCTCTTCAATGATGAGAAAGACTTTGTCTGCGACGGGTTCGTCGGCGATGAATTTGAAGACCGTCCCGCCGTGACCGGCGAATTCAGTGTCGGCGCGGCAAACGACGTGTCCGCGGTCTTTCGAGAAAAAGCGGGCCGTCGCGGCCGCCCCCGCGGTCCCTCCCTCCGCCGCACCGCCGAGCCTCAAGAGTCGGCCGTCGAGGGCGGGCGCGGAATGTCTCGCCGAGTACACGAAATCGGAATCCTCTCTTTTTCTCAACCGCACTCGTCAAAAGAGCCAGGCGAGAATGAGCACGACGAGCATGAGCGCGAACATGAGGCCGATCACCGCATAGACGAAACAGCCGATGGAACGCAGCACGTTTTCCAACCACCGCAGGAAACGCGGCGTTCGGCTGGGCTCCCGATGACCAAAGTAGTTCTTCTCTTCGATGATGAGAAAGACCTTGTCGACGACGGGCTCGTCGGCGATGAACTTGAAGACTACGTCGCCGTGGCCGGCCAGTTGCACGTTCGTGTAGCAGACGATTCGCCCGCGCTGTTTCGAGTAGAAGTAGCCCATGACCGCAGCGCCCGCAGCGCCGCCCACGGCCGCGCCCCCGAGCATCGAAAGATAGCCGTCCAGTTTGGGTTTGGGGTGACTTACCGCATAGACCACTTCGATCGACGTGATGCTCCCGAGATCGAACTCGGGACCAAAAGGCATGTCCGGACCGAGATCGTCGTAGCCGAGCGTATCGGTCTGAAATCGCAGAGTGTTTCCCTGCGGATCAATGAGCATGGCAAGGTACGGGTCGGACATGGGCTGATAGGTTCGAATTGGAAGACCGCCCGAAGCGGCCGCAGAACGACGGCGCAGTTCCTTTTCTTACGTGAAAAGACGCCGGAATTGCGGTCCAGTATACGACGGTCTCCCGGATTCCATTGTCTGTCTTCGGGAAAAACGGAGAGCGTACGGCGATCGCGACGGAACCTCGCGTTTTCGGCCGCTCCGATTGTCCAAAATGCAACAAATGCGCCGTCTCCGGCGAGATGCCTCGATTTGTTCGTCGGGGACCGACCGTTCCTTTTTGGAGCGCACGCCGCCGGGTATCGCTCGAAGGTCCCCGCGGGATCGGCGGTACGGAGCCGCCCGTCCCGCCAAGGCGATCGAGCGGCCCCGCGTGCCGCAGAGCTTTTTCAGTCTGGCTCCACTTGCGAAATCGCGCAGATTTCCCCGCACGCCCCTCAGTGCCGAGCTCCATGCGCGCCGCAAGACCGCCTTCTCCGTAGAACGCGACAAAGAGTTCGGAGGCGTCGTTGGCGACGCCGGCACCGACCGCCGATGTCGGAAGCGCTTCCGCGCAACCCAAAATCTGCACGCCCCCTTCACCTTGTCGAGGCGTCCCGCTTCAACCTTGAGGGCCGCGAGGATGTTGAGGCCGGAAAGCTCCGCCTCCATCTTCGCGAGTTCGGGCGTAATGCCGCGTCCCGCGACGCCCGCGGGAACGGAGGGAAGCGGGAAGACAAGGCCGAGACCGCGGAGTTTTTCTTCGACGGTCACGGGTTGTTTTCGGAAGAGGATTCGACGCCGGAGAGTCGAGAAGAGGGGCCCCTCCTTTCTCCTTCTTATGGCGGTCCCGTCGCCCGAAAAACACGGGCGGCGGCGACATTCGCCATGCCGGAAGCGGTGACGAATCCGATCGTCGCGTAAGTTTGAACGTCCTCCCGGACCCGGCACGTTGTCTCGCAGGTTCTGACTACCAAGCAAGGAACTGACGGGCAAAATCGTCCGTTGCCCCATCGACGCAGTTGAATCCGGGGCGATTGCGCCGCTTGGCCGACAGCGCCGTCCGCACGCTCATACCGAATCCTCGGGCGCAACCTCTCGGAACCTCAGCCCGGTTGCAGCCTCACTAGCTTTTGCAACGTGTTTTTCGATCCAATCCGGATGCTCGTCAAGAAACTTCCCGACGATTTTCCAATCGGTTTTTGAAAAATGCGCTTGAGGCCGTTGATCGATCGCTTGTGCGGATTGAATGACGGGAACGGCCCGTTCAAACGCCGCCATCGCGGTAAAACCGCGTATCGTCAAACCCGGACACTCGGCAGCCTCGGCAACAACTGCGTAAGAAGCAGCATTCAAGGCGGTTTCAATTCTTTTGGCGGTCACAGACGACATCGCAAACAACCCCAAGTTATACCGGTCAATCTCGGGTGTTTTACAGAACGTGCCGGATGCCAAGCCTGAATATTCCAATGAGGAACAAGGAACTTCGACCCGGCCGACGCAACGCTTTTGGCTGAGGCTTTCAGGTTTGCACCTCGGGCGGGCACGGAATCTTTCGTACCCGGCTTAGGCTTCGCCGGCTTTGACGTTTTGGCCCATATTCTCACGGGCGTCTATCCGATGGGCAAGCACCGCCTCTGAGGGATCGGTCGGCTTCATGCTGGAGCAGAGGAAGGGCGTTGAAACCCTCAACGGCGCCGGCGAAGGCTCCATGAAGCATGGAGGGCATGGTGCACAACAACTACCGCTCGAACGGGCACGAGCCTCTGTGCGGGCGTTTTTTCTTGTTTCCGGCGGCCCGGACCGGAACGCTCGCCCTCCCGTCAACCGCCGGAGAGCCTCATCAGCCCGTTCGAGGTCAAGGAAACGACGCCCGACGGTTCCGCGCACGGGACCGCCGCCTTTTTCAAGTCTTCCGGCGCACAACGGACCGTCAAACGGCATTGGCGGGGACAACGGACGCGACGAGCTCGGGTCCACCGCACCCGACGAGAGCGACGTCGCGGTCTCTTCGGGCGTTGAAAACTCAATGAGACCACAATCTCTCGTTCGACGAAGACGGACGGACACGGCGCTCCCGGAACGAAGTCCGGCCGCGTACGCCGGACGACTCGCCTTCGACAAAGGTAGAAAGCGCGACGGCGTATGACTGAAGAGCCTTCCTTTCCCTTTTTCTCCCCGACAGACACGCGGATTCGGTTTATGCCTTTCAACAAGACTCCCAGGCTTGCAAAATTCTCTTTCATTCAAAAGTCTTTTGATTGAAAGGCTTTTAATTATAATGGTTTCATCCTTCGTGACCGCGGAGTCTTATGTCATGTCCTTCCCGTTTTACGACCGCATCGAAGAGTCCGAGTGGCTCCGCGACAGTCTTAAGCAAGTCCTCAACGACTGCAGCCGCATGCTCGTCATCACCGGCCGACGCCGCGTCGGGAAGACGGCGCTCGTCAATCACGTCTTTGAGGACGGTCGAGTGTCCTATCTCTTCCTCTTCGTGAATAAGGAGATGACCACGCAAGGGAACCTTCAGGCTTTTTGGAAAGACAACGCGGAGGCGCTCAATCTGAAGAACCTGACCATCCAAACCCAATCGTTTTCCGAGCTTTTTCAGTTTTTGTTCGAGCGGGCCGAATCGCAACCGATGGTTCTCATGATCGACGAATTTCAAAATCTTGAGAGTCTTGAGCCCTCCTTCTTCGGAGAGCTGCAGAAGTACTGGGATCGCCGCCGCAAAAAAACAAAGATGCTCCTGATTCTCACCGGGTCGGTTGCCACCGCGATGCGCGAGATTACGGAGAACATCAATGCGCCGCTCTACGGACGGAAAGACGGACAGTTGATTCTTCAACCCTTCTCCACCGCCACGGTCAAAAAAATTCTGAGCGACTTCAATCCGGACTACACCCCTGAAGATTTGTTGATGCTGCACATGATCGCCGGCGGCGTCCCCAAATACATTGAAGAGATGATGCAGTCGGGCAGAACGGATTCGGCCTCCATGCTGCGTGCCGCCCTGACTCCTTCCTCCTACTTCATCACGGAAGGAGAAACGTTGTTGCGCACCGAATTCAAAGACGACTACGCCCTCTATTTTCAGATACTCTCCAACATTGCGTCGGGAAAATCCAAACGGAGTGAAATTCTCTCGTCTTTCGAAAAAAACAACGTTGAAAGTCAGCTTTATAAACTGGAGAACTACTGGCGGATCATTCGGCGGGAAGAACCGGTCAGCGGCGCCGCTACGAATCGGGGGCACCGCTTCGTACTGGCGGATCCCTTTCTACTCTTTTGGTTCCGTTACATCTATCCCAACCGTTCTCTCATCGAATTCGGCAAAACACGTCGACTTCTGGAACGCGTCAATCAAACGCTCCCCGATTTTGTCGGCAGGCACGTGCTCGAAAGCTATTTCAAGAAACAATTGTGGGAAAGCGGCAATTTCAACGAAGTCGGCTCCTGGTGGGACCGCAAGGGCGAAAATGAAATCGACATCGTGGCCGTCAATCCATTCGACAAAGAGATTCTCTTTGTCGAAGTGAAGCGCAACCGCAGCAAGTACGACGAAGACACGCTTCGCTCCCGGGCGCTCCTCTTTCTCTCCCTCCATCGGGAATATCAAAAATTCGCCGTGAAATTGGAATGCCGGAGCCTTGAGGACCTCTAAAAGATCCGGCCGCTCCGGCGGCAAGACCCTGCCCGGCGCGGCGTCGCAAATTTCGTGTCAGGAGGGAGCGGACGATGAACGACGAAGCCGTCGAGGCGCTTCCCTGCGAGAGAGGCCGCACCGGAGAGAAGGCTCTCGCGGCTCGATTTGCGGGATTTGGAAGAGCCGTTTCCCGGAGGCTCTCCGAAGCGAACCCGCCGCAGGATCCGAAGGGCGAGAGGGATGACGCGGCCGCCGGGGCGAAGAAACGAGGTCGTCGCAAGGCGCCCGACATTCGAAACGGCGGGTCGGCAAAGTCCGCGAAGACCGACGAGGGCGGGCTTGAGATCGACGCGCCTCGGACCCGAAGCGGCGTCTTTGCGCCTCATTTCCTTCCGCAGCACGGCGTCCCTTGGGCGGACTCGAGCGCGGGCTCTTCCCCGCAAAGCGCCCCGCCAACCACCCGCAACGGGAGCGCCGGAGCCGCCCTCCCGCGCCCGAGAAGCTCTGCCGGTCAGCTCTCCGAAAGACGACGGCGAAGACTTCGCAGCCGCAGAATCGAGAGGAATCCCGCCGCCGAGATCAGGCCGCCCGCGAGATAGCAGACGGGATAGTCGAAGCCCGCAGCGCGCAGGGATCCCATGAGGAGCGGCCCCGCGATCCCCGCCGCGGAAAAGCCCGCGAACATGATCCCGAAATTGACGGAATTGTGGCGCGACCCGAAGACTTCCGCGGTATAGCCCGGGAAGACCCCCATGAAGGACCCGAACGAAAGGCCCACGGCGACGAGTCCCGCGTAAAAGAGCGCGCCCGCTTCCGGCCCCGCCGTCGCCAGGGCGGCGAGACCCGTAAGCGAGAGAAAAAGCCCGAGCGAGAGCGCGGGGAGCCTTCCGAGACGGTCCGAGAGCGATCCCGCGAAAATGCGCCCGAAGGTGTTCGCCAGGGCGATGATCGAGACGGCGGCGCTCGCTTCGGCCGCGCTCCAGGCCATTTGGTCGCGCGCAATCGTAAAGACGTGCGCGATCACCATCATGGCCGCGATCGCCCCGCACATCAGAAGAACGATCATCGGCGGGAATTCGGACGAGGCGAGCATGGCGCGCCAATTTCGTTCGACCCCGCCGGCCGCGCGCCCTGCGGGCGGCGTCCAGCCGTCGGGAACGAACCCCGGCGGACAGCGCATCGAGAGAAAACCGCCCGTCACGATGACGACGCCGAAGAGAACGCCGAAGATCTGCAGCGCCGACGAAACGCCCGTCTTCGCGATCAGAAGGGACGCGACGGGCGGCACCAGAACCGAACTGATCCCGTAGGCGGCGGTCGTGAGCCCCCCGACGAGACCGCGGCGGTCCGGGAAGAACTTCATCGTGTTGTTGATCGTGCAGCCGTAGACGAGCCCGAGTCCGAGCCCGAAGAAAAGGCCGTAGGAGAGGACGACCCCCGCGGGCGTCTCGACGGACCCCGTAAGAAAGAGTCCGAGTCCCATGAGGAGCCCGCCCGCCATGATCACGAAGCGCGGTCCGAAGCGGTCGTTCACCGCCCCGCCGAAGATCATGGGAACGGGTCCGAGCCCGTTGGCGATCCCGAAGGCGAGCGCGAGGTCCGCGCCCGTGACGGCGGCGCCCGTCAGGTCCGTGAGACGCGCGGCGAGCGCCGAGCCGAAGACGGACCAGGCGTAGATCGAGCCCGCAAAGAGGTTGATGAGGCAACTCACCGCGAGGAGCCGCCAGCGTTGTTGCGTAAGGTTCATGGAGGGATTTCCGAGGGTTGGCTTGGGAGGCGAAGGAGTCCTCCGCCTCGCGAAGGCGTCAGTCGGCAAGCGTCTCGAGGAGCGCCGCATCGAGCCGTTCGACGGTGAGCGACCGCTTTTGTTCGAGCGCCTGAATGCGGATCCGAACCCGTCCGAGCGCTTCGCGTACGCGTTCGAGATCGGCCGCGACGAAGTCGGGATTGCAGCTTCCCAACGTCGCGCGCGCCCTCACGATTCCCTCGGGCGAAGTCGCCTCCCGAAGCTCCGTTTCGGAGAGCGGAAATTCTTCGGGAAGGCCCGGCGTCCCGAGGTCCGCCCGACAGGTCCTCCATAGGGTCCGCACGTCTTCGTGGGAGAGCGTCGGCGGCGTTACGCCTCTTTCGCGCGCCCAGGTGACGAGGCGGCTCGCAAAGCGGTGTCCGCTTCGAAAGTCGACCGAACCCGCGCGTACGAGCCGGTCGGCGATTTCCTGCGTGCAGGTCCAGTCGGCGTTGAGTTCTGCGAGCGCCCGTTCGCGGTCGACCCGAAGCGTGCGCACGAACCCCGCGAAGGTGCGAAGCACGACGCAGGCGTCGTCGGCGAGCGCCTGCATGATGCGCGCGTCGCGCACGTCGGCCATCCCGAGCGCAAGATTCTGCATGCGCAGGAGCACCCCCTGCGCCTCGCCCGTCACGAGCCCCGCGTCTCGGCGAAGATCGTTCACGAGTCCCGGATTGCGCTTTTGCGGCATGGCGCTCGAGCGGTACTCCCCGTTCGTGTCCGTCATGCGGATCCAGGGGTGCGGGCACGCGTACTGCACCATGAAGTCGGCGAGAAAGGCGTTGACGTGCAGCATGGCCGCCGTCACGATCTGCGAGATTTCGAGCGGCAGGTCGTTTCCCGCGCACTGCCCCGCGTCGAAGGCGTTCGGACAGGCCCGCGAAAATCCGAGGAGCTCGGCCATGCGCTCCGTGTCGAGAGGCCAGCCCGTGCCGTTCAAGACGGCCGACCCCATCGGACAGAAGTCGAAGCGCCCGATGCACTCGAAGGCGCGTTCGACGTCGCGGCCGAAGACCGCGATCTGCGCGAGAAGATAGTGGCTGTAGAGCGTCGGCTGCGCCTGAACGCCGTTCGTGTAGGCGGGCACGACCGCGCCCATTTCGCGCTCGGCGAGTTCCCAGAGCGCCCAGCGGACTTCCGAGAGCGCGGCAAGCAGCTTCGTGAGACGCTCGAGGTTGAGGCCCGCGTTCGCGGTGGCGAGAATGTCCTGACTCGAGCGTCCGACGTGCAGGACGCTTGCGGCCATGCCGGCGCGGCGAAGAAGTTCCGGCTCGAACGCGATGTAGAGTTCCGCGCGCTCGGCGCCGGGCTTTTCCCTTTCGCTACGCATGTCGTTCAGGGCGTCGGCGAGCCTTCTTGCGTTTTCGCGGTCGAGGAGCCCCGCCTCCACGTTCGCCACGACGGAAGCCCTGTTGATGAGCTGCAGCCAGTCTTCGGTGTCGAAATTCACGCGTTCGCCGCCCGGGCCGGCGGCGTCTTCCGCGGCGCTCGGCGCGGGTACGCGCCCCATGTGCATTCCCAGCATGTTCTTAAACCTCCGGATCCAATGCCGAGTGAATCGGGTTACGCGGCCCCGCCCGAGCAAACCGTCGGGCGGGACCTCCGGGCCGGCCTTCCGCAGAAAGCCGGCCCTTCTCAAAAATCAGAAGCGGTGCATCAGACCGACGATCGCTTCATGCGCGGAGATGTCGTCCTTCTGCCAGTCGGCGTCCTGCCAGAAGTAGCCGCCCACGGCGTAGACCGAAGTGCGCTTGCTCAGAGGATAAATGTAGCCGAGCCCCAGGTTCGCGCGCTGCATGTCCCGACCCGTCGCGCCGGTGTCGTTCTGGTTTTCCGCCTGCGCATACGCAAGCGACATCTTCACCGTGCCGCCCGCGGCGCGGAAGTCGACGCCCGTCGACACCGCCCAGGCGTCAAACCCCTTCTGCGAAACGCCGCTCTTGAAATCATCCGCGAGCATCGGAGCCACTTCCTTCGTCGAGTAGCCGCCGATCCAGGGGACGTTCTTCATGTACTGCGCCGTGCCGTAGAGCTTGAAGGTCCCGAAGTCGTAGTGGCCGCCCACGAGCACCTTGTAGGCGTCTTCGGCCGAGCGCACCGTGCCGTTGACGTAGTAGTCCTGCCGATTGGCGTAGTCGATGCAGTCCACGGCGGCGGCGAGGTAGAAGCGTTCCGCCGTATAGGTCGCGCCCACGGCCCACCAGCGGTCGGTCTTCGAAGAGCCTTCTTCGGCCGCGTCGTCGCCGCTGTTCTTGAACGAGTACTGGGCGTGGAGCCGCAGTCCCCCGAACTTGGGCGAAATGTAGTTGATCATGTTGTCGTAGCGGGCGTTCGCGAGCGTGCCCGCGAACTTCCAGCCGCCCGTCATGTTGCCCCAGCCGGCGCCGAACGGATTGACGCGGGAATTGAAGATCCCGGTCGTGCCCGACCCCGTCGTCAGGGCCGGAAAGCGCCCGAACTTGATCTGACCGTAGGTCGTCGACTCGATCCCGACCGACGATTCGCGCTCGAAGATCTTGTTGCCCGAGCCGTAGATCGTGCCGTCGTCGGCGAGAAAGCCCGATTCAAGGTGGAAGATCACCTTCGTGCCTTCGCCGATCTCTTCGGAACCCTTGATGCCCCAGGTGCTCACGTTGCCCGTACCCTGTTCGACGGTGCTCTTCGAACCCGCGGCCGCCACGGTGCCGTCCGTGCCGATCGCGGCGGGCGCCCAGGAGCTCTGTCCCTGCGGACCGCGCATCCCGGCGTTCAGATCTTCATGACGATAGGTGAGGCCCTGATCCAAAAAGCCGAAGAACGTGATGTCGGCGGCCGTGGCGGACTGGGCGAAACCGGCGGCGCAGAGCGCGGCCGCGACGGAAGTAAGGCGAAGAGAGAGGTTTTTCATGATGGTTCTCTTGGGTTGAGTGAGTGTGGATGGATGGAAAAATCAAAGGTTCCGGGGTTTATGCGATCCCCACCGCCCTGCGGCGATCGAGCGTCGGAATGCCGCCCGACACGACGACGGGTTCGAGTCCCGCCCGGCGCACGGCTTCGACGCCGGCTTCGGTGCAGACGATCCGCGCTTCGCGTCCCACCGCGCGCCCGTCGCGAAGGAGGAATCGCCCCTTCACGAGGGAATGGACGGCGCGTTGTGAAACGGGGTCGTAGATCGTGAGGTCCGCGTCGCTTCCGGAAGCGAGCGTGCCCTTCTGCGCGAGTCCGAGCATGCGGGAAGGCAGGTACGAGGTCTTCACGGCGAAGTCGACGGCGTCGAGCGCCCCGAGCTTCACGAGCGAAAGGCCCGACTCGAGAATGACGTTGCGGGGAATGCCGCCCCCGTCGGTGCCGATCGCGTCGACGAGGAAGGAGCCGTCCGTGCGGCGGCGCTCCGCAAAGAAGGCGCGCGCGGCGAAGGGATTGACGCCGTCAAACGACCCGTCGACGGGTTTCCCGGCGGCCCGGGCCTCTTCGAAATGTTCGAGGCCCGCCTCGCCTGAGACGACCGCGACGTCGTCCTCACTCGGCACGAGGATCCCGAGACGATGCGCGAGGACGGCCCGGCGAAGGCCGGCTAGGTCCGGCGTGAAGCCGAAGGCGCGCAGATTCCCCGCGAGAATCCCGGACTTGGGCGTCCCGTCGTCGTTGAGGCCCAGGGGGCAGCCGTTTCGCGCCGAGAGATAGCTCTCCGTCACGATTTCGGGATGGGCTTCGAGAAGCGCCGCGGCTTCGAGACATTCGTCGAGGACGGGCAGAACCCGGCCGCGGCAGTAGGCGTTCAAATGCGCCATGTGAAGCGGGTGTCCGCCGCAGAGTTCCACGGCTTCGCGCAGACCATCGAGGTTCGAGCCCTTTTCGGTCGTGCCCGCGTGCCAGGCCATGTAGACGCCGCGCTCGGCGGACCGCCGCACCATGCGGGCGGAGGCTTCGGGCGTGAGCGGGAAGTGCCCGCCGAGAAGCTTCACGCCGAAGGCGCCCTCCGAGAGGGAGGCGGTGAGGAAGGCGTCGATTTGCGCCGCGTCGGGGTTGCGGTCCTTCACGTTGTGTTCGGGAAGGATCGCGTTCAAGACCGCGATGTTGAGGCCCCGGCCGCGGACCTTCGCCGCGGCCATGACTTCGCCCGCGGGACCGGCCATGTCGACGGCCGTCGTGACGCCCGCCCGCACCGCCATGGCGTGGCTCGAAAGACTCGCCGTGAGGTGCAGATGCGTGTCGATGACGCCGGGCTGCAGGACGAGCCCCTCGGCCGGGAGTTCTTCCCGGGCGGCGCCCGTGATCACGGGCTCGACGAGGGCGATGCGGCCGTTCTCAATGGCCACGTCCGCGACGCGCTGCGTGCGCTGTTCCGGATCGACGACCGTGGCCGAGCGAACGATGAGATCGAACATGACGCGTTCTCCTCGAGGGATTTAGACCAGGATGAGAGCCGAGAGGACGCAGGCGACGAGCATGCCCGGGAAGAGGCGCTTGCAGACCTGCACCGCGTCGGCGCCCGCAAAGCCCGCGACGATGATGATGCAGCCCGCGAGAGGACTCGCCGTGCGGCCGAACTGACCGGCGAGAATGGCGAGGAGACCCAGACCTTCCGGTTCCATGCCGAAGCTCGCGGCCGAAGGCGTCACGGCCTGATTGAAGGCCCAGATGGCGGCTTCGCCCGAACCCGTGCCCAGAGCCATGAGGAAGGGACCGAAGGCGGCGCCCCAGCGGGCGAATTCGTTCGAGCCCTTGAGGAATTCGATGAAGGCGGCGACGGCGCCCGTGGCCTGGAGACCCGCGGCGAAGACGCCCGCCGCGACGATGAGGCCGATCACCTGCATGTAGCCCGATCCCATGCCCTTGAAGAAGGCCTTGGAGAGTTCGCCCGGGTTCATGAGCGTGACGAGCGCGATCACGACCGTGCCGATGATCATGGCGGCGACGACGTCGATGCCCGCCTTCGGGAACCAGATCGAGGCGCTCATGAGGATGACGAGCGGAACGAGCGGCGCAACGGCCTTGAGGGGATTGACCTTGAAGGCCTGCGTTTCCTGGACGGTGCCCTGGAATTCCGAAGGATCGGCCTTGTGGTCCTTGTTCTTGAGGATCATGATGGCGGCGTTGAGAATCGTCGCGACGAGGACGAGACCCACGGCGTAGGGAGCGAGGTAGGCGATGAAGGCCATCAGGTCCATTTCGGCCATCTTCGCGACGTAGATGTCGTGCGCGCAGCCCGGGTTGAGAAGGAGACCCGTCATCGTGCCGCCGCCCACGGCCGCCGCGGCCGCCGCCGGACGGATGCCCGCGCGAAGGAGGAGCGGAATGAAGGTCGCGCCCGCCGTCGCGGCCGTACCCGCCGCCGACATGATCGCGATGTTGATGAGGAAGGTGAGGATCGTGGCCGCGGGAATGAGAAGACCGCCCAACTTCTTGAGCGGAGCCGCCACGGCGGCGACGAGATGCTGGTCGCACTTCGAAGCGGTCACGGCCGCGGCAAAGCCCATGGCCGAGCAGATGGCGGGAACGAGCGTGGGATTCGTCATTCCCTTCACGAAGGATTGGAAGGCCTTGAGCGGTTCGCCCGCCACGGCGCACATGCAAAAGCCCGCGACGACGAGCAGCATGCGCGTCTCGAGTCGCTTGACGAGACCGACGATCGTCAGAACGATCGCCGCGACGGCAAACCAGATTTGCCAGGTCATGATGGGTTCTCCTTGAGCTGAGAGAGGGTTTGTTTGGAACGGGGTTTTTCGGCGGCGGAGCCTGCGCAAAGCCGCTCTTCTCCGTCGATGTCCCGCAGTATCGTCTTCAGCTGGAAAATTGAAAAGGCAACGTATTGCCTCCTCATGTTGCATGGGGCGCAACAAAACTCCCTCAGGAAAACCCTGATTCACCCTCTGATGCGTACCACCGCACATTGTTCTTGTTGCAAGATGAGCTTTACCCGGTTGCTTTTTCTGCAACGCATCAGGGATAGTCCTAGGATATTTTTTGGGAAAGGAGAAGAAGATGGCGCGAACGGAGGACCTGCGGGTTTGGCGGATGTTCTGCGAAATCGTGCGTGCGGGCGGCATTCATGCCGCCAGCGACCGTCTCGACTGTGAACCGAGCACGGCGAGCCGCGCAGTGAAGGCGATCGAAGCCGAAGTCGGAACGCCTCTTTTCCTGCGCGACAAGCGTCCGCTTGAACTTACCGAAACGGGACAGCGCGCCTATGAAAAGGCCGAGGCGCTTCTGGCCGCCTATCAGGAAATGGTCGACGACCTGCGGGGCGACAAGAACCGTCTCTCCGGCATGATCCGCCTCGCGGCGCACGCGGGGATCGGTCCGACCGAAATCACGCCGGGGCTCGTTCTTTTCCAGGACACTTACCCCGACATCGAAATCGAACTCCGTCAGCTGCGCAACAGTCTTCCCGCGGTTTTCTTCGACGGCGGTCCGAAACTCGACGTGGTGGTGGGCTACGGGCCCGACACGCCGATGCCCGGGATCGTTGCGCGCTACGTGGGCGAGATGCCCTTCATCCCCTGTGCGTCGCCCCGATATCTGCAGCGCCACGGGACGCCCCGCCACCCGAGCGAACTCGTGAACCACACGGGCGTTCTGCTGCAGACCCCCTCGCGCAATTCCACCGAAACGCTCTCGAAGGGCGATCGAACCGTCAACCTCCTCTGGAAGAAGACGCTGCGCTTCAACAGTCTGATTTCCGCCAAAAACGCCGCCGTGCTGAGCGCGGGGATCGTCCCCGACATGCCGCTCTTTCACGCGCACGACGCCTTCCAAAGCAAACAGCTCGTTCCGATTCTTTCGGGTTGGCGCCGCAAGTCCGCCTCGTGCTTTGTCTGCGCCACGGAGGCCGCCTGGGAAAAACGCCGCGTGCGCGTCTTCGTCGAGTGGCTTGCCGAGCGCGAAAGAAGCAGTCTCACGAAACTGCGCGAAGAAAATCCGGAATTCTATGAGTGACGCCGACTTTGCTTCGGCAACCGATAGACGTCGGTCCCGCAAACGTCGTACCGGACCTCCGAGCGGGAAAAAGAACGGAGCCGCCCGACCCATCCCGCCAAGGAGGTCGGGCGGCTCCGTATTGTTTCAAGGTTTTGGCGTGCCTTCTCAGTCGGGCTCCACTTCGGCGATTGCGCAGATTTCGACGCACGCCCTTCGGGGAGCTTGTTCGTTCCTTTGACCATGACAAGTTGGCTGTTGTTGACGTAAAATCCTATTAGATTCTATTGTTTAATATACCCATCTACGGGACGATCATGACCACCTCTCAGATAAACGTGAGCATCGATAAAGTCATAAAGGAAGATTTGGATCTCATGTTCAAATCGATCGGGATGACGACCACGGAAGCGATTCGGACTTTTCTACGACAAGCCCACCAACGTCGAGGTCTTCCTCTGTGCATGGACGAGTATTCCGAAGATCCCTGGCAACTGACGATTCTTGATTTGAGTGCCGAAGGCTATAGAAACATGGCGCATGCCCTCGATGACACCGAACCATTCCAAAAAGCTCTCAATGAACACAAGAAGGATTACCTAAAATTCATCAAAGAGCACGATATTGAGGTTCGCGAATGACTTTGGTCATCGAAACATTGCAAGAACACCATAACCGATCGATTTTTTGTTCTACAAATGAGGCGTTGAATTTGTACCTGCGCAGATTTGCAATGCAGGACCAGAAGAGGCGTCTCTCTCGATGCTATGTTCTTGCTGACGACGCTTCGCAGCGAGTTTTAGGATTCTACACCCTCTCGGCTACCGGTGTGATTCGTTCTCTTTTAGAGCCGCACATTGCCGCTCGAAAATTAGGAAAATACGAATTACTTCCCGCCTTTTTACTTGGACGTCTGGCAGTAGATCGTTCAATCTCGGGGCAAGGATTTGGAAAGTTGTTGCTTTCTGACGCCCTTATCAGAACAGAAAGAAATGAATGCGGGGGTCTTGGTCTTTTGGTTCACGCCAAAAACGAAGAATCAATGGCATTCTATAAAAAACAAGGTTTCGTGGAAATTGAACCTCTCGTCGCTTTTTTTGCGTTCTGACGCGACACTCTTTCCCATATCATAAAAATCGGAATTTCTCCGTCCCATGGAAAAATGAAACGGAGCCGCCCGACCCATCCCGCCAAGGAGGTCGCGCGGCTCCGCGTGCTGTTGAGCTTTCTCAGTCGGGCTCCACTTCGGCGATCGCGCAGATCTCGACGCAGGCCCCTTCGGGGAGTTCGTTCGTGCCGAGCGCCATGCGTGCGGCAAGTCCTCCTTCCCCGTAGAGCGCGACGAAGAGTTCGGACGCGCCGTTGATCACGCCGGGCTGGCCGCCGAAGTCGGGAGCGCTGCGAACGTAGCCCAAAATCTGCACGAACCCCTTCACCTTGTCGAGGCTTCCCACTTCGGCCTTGAGGGCCGCAAGAATGTTGAGACCCGAAAGCTCCGCTCCCTTCTTGGCGAGCTCGGGCGTAATGTCGCGCCCCACGACGCCCACGTACTCGGGCTGAAGGCGGCTGTCGATGTTGGGCGTGTGCCCCGCCACGTAGACGAGGTTTCCGACGCGCCGGGCGCGACGGTAGACGTCCGCGGGGACGGAGGGGAGCGGCAGAGCAAGGCCGAGACTGTGGAGCTTTTCTTCGACGGTCATGGGATGTTCTCGGGAGAGGATTCGACGGGGGAGAGCCGAAAGAGACGGCCCCTTCCTTTTCCTACTTTTATAGCGGCCCCGCCGCACCGAGAACACGGACGGCGGGGACATTCTCCTTGCCCGGAGCGACATCTTTCGGCACCGTTTTGCCAAAAATGCCGACCCGATCATCCTTTGGCTCCGTCCGTAAAGACGTGACGTTATGAAGGAAGAAAAGCATTATGACCAAAAGACTTTTCGTCAGAACACTTTTTTGTGCGGTCATAATTGCCCGCCCCGGCCGTCGACTCCGTCAAAAGCGCTCGCCCCGACCGCACGCCCGGCGGCCGGGCTTTGTCCCAACCGTCCGCTGCTTCGCCCTGAAGAGCGCAGGCAAATACCATCGGCCCCTTTCTCCGATGAGAAATAGGGGCGAAGCCCCGAGCGAAGCCCGAGGCGGCCGCTCGGTGCCTGGCAGACTGAAGGCGTTTTCCTTCCCGGCCTCCCCGAAGGAGGAGGCCGGAAGCCCGCCGGCACGGACCTCCGAGAAATGCCCTTCAGGCCCGCCCTGGTTTCCCGCCGTTCCCTCAGGTCAACGGCCTTCTTCCTGATCGCCTTTCTTTACCTCGTAAGCTTCCGCGACCTTCTTCCAGAATTCGTTGAGCGGCTCGATGAACGCCTTGAGATTCGTCTGGTCGAGCGAATTTTCCGCAACGGCCCATCCCCTGCCGCAGGCCGAATACGCGGCGAGGAACTGCAGCGTCGGCCACCAGGAGGGATCACGGTGCCCGGCCTTCTTCAGAATGCTGTCGTTTCGCATCGACTGATTGAGACCCTCGGCGATGTGGGCCTTGTTCGAAAGCGATTCGAAAAGATCGATCATCTCCTTCTCTTTTTCCCGACCGCGCTCAATCGCGGCCCAATGTTCAACTTGAGCGGCTCCGGTAACGGTGGGGAGTCCATCCGGTTTGTACGACTTCGCGTTCTCGCGCAAACTCTTTAGGAGCGCTTCGCCCGAGTCGACCGTGAAGCTTGCGGCCGATGTCTCGATCATCTTCTCGCACCCCTTCACGGCCGCCTTGTAGACAGGATTCCCTTCGACATCGAACAGCGCCCGCCAGAGGAACCAGTCGCGCGCGGTGAGGGTCGGGCCTTCACCCGAGGAACTCATCAAGTCTTTAAAAAGTTCCTTTTCGAGTCTCACCAGGATTTCGTCCAGAGCCGCGTCTTCTACCTGCCGGCAACACGCCAATTCCCGCAGAATCCGCATAAGCGTCTTTTCAGAGAACCAGCTCGCGCGCGTCGTTCCGCCGCTCACGTAGCCCTGGAACATCAGCAGTCGATTCCGTGCGGGCGTGAGAAGCGGACGTTTTTCGGCTTCCTCGCCCTCCTTCACTTCCACGCGGTTGCGGCGGGCGAGAAGGAGAAAGTCGCGGTTTGCAAGAAAGAGGTCGTTCACCGTTTTGAGAGCCCCGGCAAACGCAAGAAGCGCGTCGCCGTCGTCTCCCCGGCGCAATTTCTCGAATTCGTCACCGAAAGCCCCTTTGTATGCGATCTCTTGGTATTCCTTGTTCACGGGAGCGTCGACCCCTTCAGCAAAGGCCTTTACAAGAAGCAGGTAACGCGAAAACTGCACGCGCACCGTCTCGGGGTCGTAGGGCACGGCCGTGAGGATCTTTTCGGTCTTGTCGTCGAGAACGTCGACGTCGAGCAACGCTCTGTCGGCGAGTTGCGTCGGCACCAACTGCAGCATTCTCGCCGTCTCCCACTCGCGGGCGAATTCTTCGGCCTCCTTTTCGTACCCGAATTTGCGAAGTCCGAAGAGAATCTTCGCCTTCACGACGTCGATGTCATCCAAGGGCTTGGCCTGGCGGTTCACGCTGGAAAAGAGATCCGACATGACGACGTCGAACGGATCCTCCGCACAACGTCCGTCGCGCTTGAAGTACGTGACGACCGCACGAAACTTCAGACGGAGGAGCCACTCCTCGGGAGCGACTTCATTAAAGCCCTTGTCCTTGAGACTTTCGAGAGAGAAGGCCGTCCTTTGCTCGTCGGAGGAAAAGCTCGCCTTCACCGCCTCGACCGTCTGAATCGGCCTTTCCGCGTCGCCGAGACCGTGAACGAGCGGCAGTACGTCTGCGGACTCGCCCTGGCCGAAATACTCTCGGGAACGGATGAGAAGGTTCTGGATGCTCCGCAGACGTTGCTGACCGTCGATCACGAGAATTTTGTCGGGGTATTTCGAGTGAATCCCGAAGACGAGCGTCCCGAGGTAGAGGTCGGTCTTCGACTGCGCCGCCTGATGAACGGACGAGAGGAAATTCTCGATCTGCTTCTTTCCCCAGTCATAGTCTCGCTGCCAGAAGGGGATGTGGAGCGCGGGCTCCCGCTCGGCCCGTTGGGCGATTTGCCGAAGAAAATTCCCGCTGGCCGCCAGAAGATCGAGGGCCGAGAGGTCGTAATGATTGACAAAAGTACGATGCGCCATGATGCGGTCAGAAACTCAGATACTGGGAAAGAAGCGAACGGAGTTCGTCGAGGGCCTTCATTTCTTCGGGTGGAAGCCCCTCGTCGGATGCGTGCTTATTTTGAGGTTTGTTTGCCTCACGTCCGCCCGGCATTCGGTTGATCGTCGCCTCAAGTTCCCGGGGCCATTGGGTGCCCATATTGCGCGCGGTCTTCAAAAAGCGCCAAAGCGCTCCCTGCGCATTCGTCGAAAAATGCGCGGCGGCCACGGCTTCCCACATGCAAAGCGACCTCCAGACGCTGTCCCATCTTGAACAGAAACGGGCGAAGAGAAGCTGCACCATGAGAAGCCGCACGATGTCGTCGTCGGCTTCCTTCTGCGGAAACTTGTCGCTCCAGAGAAGCGCGGCGGCATACACAACGGTCGGGATGGAACCGTACGTGTTTGACAAGTCGTTCGGGATGTCGGGCAAGGCCAGCCAAGCGCCGGCGTCGCTTACCCAAGGCACGATTTCGATTCGTTCATTGTTTTCCCAACGACAGAGTCTCCCGAGAGACGCTTCCGTCTGAAGCCGTTTGTCCTCTTTACTCCACTTGACGAGACACCGGCCGAAGGCCGCCATGAGGCGCGCCGCTCTGCACACAAGCCTTGCGGGACGGCGGTCCGGATCATCCTCTGAGAGACCGTGATCCGCGATCTTTTCCTGAATCACCTCGCCGAACCGCTCGGAAAGACACGAGAGTTCCAGACAGTAGGCGTCATACAGCCGCGCAAAACGCCCGACCATGCGGAAGAACCCTTCCGCCTCCGAAAAGGCGAGCGGCTCCGTGGCCCGCCATCTACGATCGGTTCCCGCTCCGCTACCTTCGTTCGAGGTTCCGCGTGGACTCCCCTCAAGCCGTTCGAAAGGAGCCTGTCGTTCGCTCCCCTGCGAGGTGATCTCCCACCACCATTTGTCCTGACCGAGAAGCATGGCCTGCACGCCCTGAACGAAGCCGCAGCCCAGTCGGTAGTAGGCGTCCTGATCGTGCGAATCGATGAAACGCTCGACGGAAATTTCTTCGTTTCGATTAAAACAGAAGGGAGAAAAGGTGCTCAGCCCAAGCCTCTCATCTTCTTTGTGACTGCGGAACCACGTTTCGTACCGAGACTGTCGGTCCCATGTCGCCGCGGGATTGTTCCCGTAAATTCTCCCCATGTGGTGAGCTTTGAGAATCTGCCCGCCGTTCAAGGGTTTCGCCGTCGTATTGAGCGGCTCGAAAAAGTTGCGGACCGCGGGGTTCGAAGTCTCTCCACGCTTGCGCTCAAAAGACACGATGGAAAAGGTCACGCTCCGGAGCAAAGCAAGCCTTTCCCCTTTCGAAGCGGCGCTCGCATCGGAACGTCGGTGACACACGTTCCGAATGATTCGGCGGATTCTGCTGGCATGGACGGTGCTCTGCAGATTGTTCGTCCGGAGAAGCTGCCTGAGGCGGGACCACGTTCTCACACCGAGCTTTCTAGCCCCCAAAATCTCTTCCCCGTACCATTCGACGATGAGGAGAGCAAAGGTCAGGAGGCGCTGTTGACCGTCCACGATGAAATCCGCGTCGGACGTCTCTTCGATCACCACGACCCCGATGTCGGGCGAGCCCTTCTCCGGACGAAAAAGCGAGTCAAGGAGCGATTCCGTAAAGGCCGTCACGTGACTTTCGGACCATGTATACGGGCGTTGAAAATCGGCGACGGCGGTCCGGCGGTTTTCTTCCAGAAGCCACTGCGCGACGAAGCGGCGAATCTCTTCAGTGTTGTTGTCTGTGTCCGGCATGAGGTTAAAACGGAGTTGGGAGAGAATGAAAGGAAAAGGAAAAATTATCGATCGCCCGCCGGGAATACGTCAACGAAATCCTTGGGAAAGAAGGGAAAATACCTCCGCAAATCGTGTCGGACACCACCTCCCAAAAACCTTCAGAATATCAACATTTTGGAACATTCATTCACGATTTTGCACATCAACCATAGGGAAAGATCGAATGACTTTCCGTCCTCCCTCACCTACCATGAACTTGCAAGAAGAGCATTTTCTCTTGACGGGTCCGCGGGGCGGATCCCACTGTCATACGACCTCCGTCCGCCCCGCCCCGTCCCCAAAAAGGAGTTCATCCATGAGCAACATCTCCCGTCGTCAGTTCTTCGGCTCCACCGCCGCCGTCGCGGCCGTCGGTCTCACGGGCGCGGCGCACGCCGCCGACCTCTGCTCGATTCCCAAGAAGTGGGATCACACCGTCGACGTCATCATCGTGGGCGCAGGCGGTGCGGGTCTCGCCGCCGCCATCACGGCGCTGGAAAAGGGCGCGAAGGTCGCGATCCTTGAAAAGCTCGGCATGCCCGGCGGCAACACCATGGTGTCGGGCGGCGGCATGAACGGCGCCATCGTGGAAGAAGCGAAGAAGGCCGGCATCGAAGACTCCCCGAAGCTTCATACCGAACAGACGCTCGCCGCGGGCGACTTCCGCGCCGACCCGGCGCTCGTCGCCCAGTACGCCGAAAAGATGCCCGAAACGGTCGAATGGTTCCGCAAGCTCGGCGTCACCTTCACCCCCATCTATCAGATCTACGGCGGCCTCTGGCCGCGCTGCCGCAACCCGCAGGGCCAGAAGGGCTACGCTTACATCGAAGCGATGCTGAAGCGCCTGAAGGAACTCAAGGGCGAAGTCCTCACGGGCCACAAAGTGACGGCCTTCATCCGCGAAAATCCGTCGGAAGGCCGCGTCCTCGGCGTCGAAGTCGAAGTGAACGGCAAGAAGGAATACTGGCGCGCCGCGAAGGGCGTCGTCGCGACCGCGGGCGGGTACTCCTACAACGCCGAAATGTGCGCCTACTTTGACCCGCGCCTCGTCAAACTCAACACGACGAACCAGCCGGGCGCCACGGGCGAAGTCCTCGTCGCCATGCAGGACATCGGAGCGCTTGCGATCGGGCTTGATTACATCCAGTGCATTCCCGGACGCGCTCCCGGCCAAAAGTCCATGGGCAATCTCATCCAGGTGATCGAATACTCGATTTTCGTCAACAAGGAAGGGAAGCGCTTCGTCGCCGAAGACTCCCGCCGCGACGTGATCCGCGACGCGACGCTTGCGCAGACCGGACAGACCGTCTATCCGCTCACCGACTCGGTCGGCTTTGCCGCGGACAACAAGTTCCAGGGCGAAACGAACAAGAAGGCTCTTGCAGACGGCACGCTCTTTGAAGCGCAGACGATCGAAGAGCTCGCGGGCAAGATCGGCGTTCCCGCCGAAGAGCTCAAGAAGACGATCGCGGAATACAACAAGACCGTCGACACGAAGAAGGATCCCCTCGGCCGTGCGCCGCGCATGCTTGCGCACAAGATCGAAAAGGCCCCCTTCTATGCGGGCCCGATCGGCATGGCGCGCCACCACACGATGGGCGGCGTCAAGATCGACGTCAAGGCCCGGGTGCTCGACCGTCACGGCAAGGTGATTCCGGGGCTCTACGCCGCGGGCGAAGTGACGGGCGGCATCCACGGAACGAACCGCGTGGGCGGCAACGCCTTGGGCGACGCGTTCACCTACGGTCGCATTGCGGGTGAATCTGCGGCTACGGGTGCGTAAACCCAAAGCCGGCGACCGGGCGTCGTCGGCATGACGACTCTCTGGGGGCGGCGAGGCAAAGTTCCGAGACCGCCCGCACCGGGCTCTCACGAGGCCGATCCGGAAACGCGTCGGCCTTTTTCCGCTGCCCGTACGCCGCATGACCACATCAACGAAGAAAGGATTTGGGAGTGTCCTTTTTCTTCCCTGAGATGCTTGACGGCACAATCACTCCACCGTTAATTTTTCCTTGTGGACGCGCTCCAAACATTCTCTCTTGGAGTGCTCCGGTTCCGAGCCCCGGATCGTACGTGTCCGGGGTTTCGTGTTTTCGGGACTTCGCCCCCCGACCGCGGTCCCTCGTCCCTTCCGGCCCCCGCACGCTGTTCCCGCCTCCCCGCCGACCTCTCCGTCCGATCCACGTCGCAGCGCACGCTCTTCCCTCATTCCCCGCCCTGCCGAGGCAAAACGGCAATCCATAGCCTATACCCTATCGAACAAATAACATTTTCAATATTCGACTTATGGACTAGCTCTCCTTAGACTGTAGGCGTAGTTGGTTGCGGTCTCCTCTTCGAGGCGCACCGCTCCGTCATCCCCGACCCCAAGGAGATAAACCCATGTCCGACCAAGCTCAGCTCACCGAGCGCTTCACGGACGTCATGGCGAAGTTCACGGCCTTCTTCGGCAAGCACCTTCCCGACGACGTTCTCGAAAAGCTCGAAGCCATGCGGCGCGTTCAGAAGAGCGAACTCGCCACGCTCGTCTACGACGCGATGTTCACCGACCTCGAAATGGCGAAGGAACGAAACGTCCCCTTCTGCCAGGACACCGGCGTCATTCAGTACCACATCGAACTCGGCGCCGACTTCCCGATCCGAAACGAACTCGAAGCCTGCCTGAAAGAGGCCGTGCGCCGCGCGACGGTGAAGGCCCCGCTTCGCCACAACGCCGTGCAGATCTTCGACGAGAAGAACACGGGCGACAACACCGGCCACCGCATTCCCTGGATCGACCTTGAGATCGTTCCGAATTCGTCCGACGCCGTGATCTACGCCTACATGGCGGGAGGCGGCTGCTCGCTTCCGGGCACCGCCAAGGTCCTCATGCCCGTTGAAGGCTATGAAGCCGTCGTACAGTTCATCTTCGACACGATCTGCGAGCGCGGCGTCAACGCCTGCCCGCCCCTTCTCGTGGGGGTCGGCATCGCGGGTTCCGTCGAAGTCGCCGCGACCCTCTCGAAGCGCGCCCTCATGCGCCCCGTGGGCTCGCACAACCCGAACGCCCGCGCCGCCGAATTCGAACGCATGGTGGAAGAAGGCCTCAACGCCATCAACATCGGCCCGGGCGGCCTCACGGGCGAAGGCTCCGTCATGGGCGTGAACGTCGAGACGGCCGCGCGCCATCCGTCGTGCCTCGCCGTCGGCGTTTCGGTCGGCTGCTGGGGTCATCGCCGCGGCGCGATCCGCATCCACGCCGACATGTCGTACGAACTGCTTTCCTACAAGGGGGTGGAACTGTGAAAACGCATCATCTCACGACGCCGATCAAAAACGAAGATCTCGAAGGGATCGAAATCGGCGACATCGTCTACCTCTCGGGTTACCTCATCACCTCGCGCGACGACGTTCACATGCGCCTCGTGAAGCAGCACCGTCCGCTCCCCGTGGACCTCGCTGGCAAGGCCATCTTCCACGCGGGCCCCATCATGGTCCCCTGCGGCGACGAGTCGGGGAGCGGCTACAAGGTGGTTTCGATCGGCCCCACGACCTCCATGCGCATGGAAAAGTTCGAGCGCGAATTCATCCGCGACACGGGCGTGAAGATCATCGTGGGCAAGGGCGGCATGGGCCCCAACACGGAAGCGGGCTGCCGCGACCACAAGGCCCTTCACTGCGTGTGGCCGGGCGGCTGCGCGGTTCTTGCCGCAAGCAAGGTCGAAGAAGTCGAAGAGCACCACTGGGAAGAGCTCGGCATGCCCGAGTCGATCTGGGTGATGCGCGTGAAGGACTTCGGTCCGATGATCGTTTCGATCGACACGAAGGGCGACAATCTTTTCGAGAAGAACAAGAAGGTCTTTAACGAAAAGAAGCAGCCGATCGTCGACGAAATCAACAAGCACGTCGACTACTTCGATTGACGGAAAAGCGTTGGCCGCGGGTCTCGGTTGATCGGCGGCTTCGCGCGAGCGGGCGTCCGGGTTTTCGGGCGCCCGTTTTGCGTTGGGGAGTGAGAGATTGGAAAACGCTTCGTTCCTCACCCGCGGGCGAACTTTTCCTTGGCGACGTCCTGCATGGTCCGGATGAGAAGACGCGCGGCCTTCGACAAGTAGCGCGCCGGCCGGTACGCCGCCACGACCTTTCGGACGGGCACGGCGGGCTCGATCGAGAAGAACCGTACGCGCTTGGCGGCCGCACTTCTTCTTGCAAGCGTTTCGGTGACGATCGTGGCACCCAGCCCTGCGCCCGCAAGCGCCAGGGCGGCGGTAAGCGATTCGCTCTCCAGGACGATCTTGGGCGAAGCGCCCGTCTCGGCGACGAGCGTGCGGTAGAGATCGTGGATCTGCTGACCCTCCCGTACGACGAGGAAGGGTTCGTCGGCGAGAAGACGGAAGGAGAAAGGCGGAAATTCGTCCTCCCGGCGTTCTTCGGGACAGAGTACCCGGGCCTTTTCGATCAGCGGGCTCTTTTCGTTGACGGCGAGAAGGAGGCGCTCCTCATAAATTTCCACCGCTTCGAGTCCGGATTGCGCGAGGGGCGCAATGACGAGCGACAAGTCCGTCTTCCCCGTCCACACGAAGTCTTCGAGTTCGCGGGTCGTCCCCTCTTCGAGTGCGATCTCGATTCCGGGGTGCGCCGCGCTGAAGACGGGGAGCACCTCCGTCAGAAAAAACATCTCCCGGTATTCCGACGCCCCGATCACGACGCGTCCGCGCCCGCCCCCGTGAATGTCCTCCACCGCGCGGCGGCAGTCCTCGCGGATTTCCGCGACGCGCTTTTCCGCTTCGAAGAAGATCCGCCCTGATTCCGTCAGGGTGAGCGGCCGCGTGGAGCGGTCGAAGACTTCGGCGCCCAGGTCCTTTTCGATTCGCTGCACGAACTGCGAGAGCGAGGGCTGCGAGATGCCGAGCGTCTGGGCGGCTTTGGAGATGCTGCCGGCGGAAAGGATGGCGGAGAGGTAGCGGTGGGAGTGGGGGTGCATGAGTCGGGAAAGTTTATGGAAACAGTCGGGCGCTGAATGTACGGGCCCCGGTTGCGGTGCATGCCGCCGGGACCGGGTTCGGGTTACGGTTGCCGCTTCGGCCTCAGGGGGGAGGCTTCCAGTTTGGAGAGAAGCATAGCGGGAACCGCCCCGCCGATCGCTTCCATTTCCGCAGCCGCCCTCCCCGACGCGTCCGCCTCATCGATGATGACGGCATGGGTCTGCACGTCGATGCACTCGAGCCGCAGGGCTTCGACCTTCCCCACGTGAGAGCGCACGGCACCTACGGAAAGAACGTCAACGTATCGGCCGTCGACGCGAAGATCAAAGGATATCGCACCACTCGCCGTTTGCACGACGGGGAAACATTCCATTTCCGCTTCGGGAAGAAGGCACCGAAAGGCAAGCGCCGCCCTTGCGACATATTCCTTGCGATCGCGGTCCATCGGGCAGTTCTTGTCGGTTACCAGAGATTCGAGCTGCGTCAGAGCCAGCAGATATCGGGCGCAGGCTTCCTCAGCTCGTTCGCGCGGCGCAATCATTTCGATGAGACCGGAAGGGTGCAGAACTACGCCCGTTCCCCGGAAGACGTCCTGAAGACGGTCCCATGCGGCCTCCTCTTCGAAGCTCATGCCGAGAGCAAGCAGCGTGTGCAGATTGAGGGCCTCATCAAAGAACCGGACCTCTCCTTCAAATGTCTGAACGTAGGCTTCCAACGGCGCGTCCCGGCAGATCCGAAAAGGCGTCTCCAGTTGGTGGACGGCGGATCCGTCCTGGGTCGGGACCGGACGCATTTCAAAACCAAGGTCTTTCAGAGAAATCATGATGAAGTCGTTAGTTGGAAGGAGCCAAAGGCGAACGGATTTTCAGACACATCCAACAGCAACATGTTGCCCCTCACCCTCCGAAGCAACGAATTGTAGCATTCGCCTCGGAAGACTCGACCTGTGCAAAGGAACCAGAAACGCCAGTAGCGTCAAGCGGTTGTGGGCACAGAAAGGTATCTGGCCACGCACCGACCCCGAAGAACTCACTCTTGGTATCAAGTTCGTGAGTTGCAGAACGACAAACCTTTCTCCTGCGTCGTCACGCGTCCGACGTTCGCAACCGGGATGAAAGCCTTGGGAATGTTGGAAGACAAACGGGCTCTCATGCCGACAGGAACCAGCATCATCCTCTACGAGACTAGTTAAAAATCAGGATTTTCCGTAGAAGTTTCCTTGTGCTAGGATGGAGGGTGCATAGTTCGATGACCGCATCGATCGCGAAATTTCGTCCACCCTACAGCCAAAACATATAAAAAGGATAAAATCACTATGAAATCAACAGGTTACCACCCCCCCGACAAACATTCAATCCCACTTTATTCGAAACCCTACTCTGCTCGCATTAGCCATTAGCAGCGCATTTGTCGCCCAGGCTCAGGCCAGCGTCGGACATACCGAGAGCTTGTTCCACAGCTCGTTGCAATCGCAAATTCATGTAGAAGCGAATTCTCCTTCCTTATTGTCTAGCAATCGTTTCTTCACCAGAATTTCAGGAACGTTCACCAGCCCAACCCCCAAAGAAGTAATCAACGCATCTAACGGACAATATTTCACGCGCCTTGATGAGTCGTCAGAGATCGGAACTGATGCGATTGAGATATCGGATATCACCTTTCACATCAACGACGGTAGCCTCACTGGCGCTTCAAATGGCGCGCTCGGGATCTTCGATCGAGACCTTTCAAACAATCCCCTAAAATCGATTTCAATCAAAAATATAGAGCAAACCACAGATACTCCAAATTATTACTCCTTATACGGAGTCAACTACAACAATAGCTCCAGCAATACTCCAAAAACCTTAAAAACAGAAGAAATCATTATCAACCAAATCAAATCCGTTTCTACCGGCGGCTCTGCATCTGGAATTAGGGTTCTCAATGCAAATGTAAACTATGGAACAATAAACATTTCCGATATTAAAGGAGGACCAGAGGGTCTAGGCGTCGGGCTTTGGGTCGAATCAAGCAACAATATCTATGAGCTATCTTCCGTCGACCCCAATTCCGAGAATTCCGGCATTATCAACATTTCAAATGTTATCGGAGGCGATGCCACTGGAGCTGACTTTGATATGTCGGCTAGCGGAAAGCAACTGACCGTATACTCCATAAATGCCAACAGAGACCCTGAGGATCTATGGGGATATGGTGGACAAGCGACAGGCGTAATATTCAGTGAAGGAACCGTCAAATTTGATGAAATTTCAGTCTCGCAAGTCTTTTCCGAAAAGGGTTCGGCTCTGGGCCTTCATATCGCCGGCGAAGTTGACGACTTCTATACCGATAGTTTGAACATCAGCCACGTAACAGGCAATTCTTCTACAGGCCTAAACTTCAACTATTCTAAAGACAACAATGTCGTGAAGACAAACCAAGTTGTCATCGAAAACATAGGCAAAGCTGAAAAAGACAACGAAGCATCCACCTCAAAAGAAAGCATCGGCGTTGATGTCGCCCGAAGAAAATGGGAAGGGAACATTCTATCCATTACCGGCATCCATGCGTCTGATGACGGAATTGCCACCGGCATAAAAAACTACTCTGAAGGCAACGCTTCCGGCGAAGTAAATCAAAATGTAGTTTCTGTAACTAACGTTTCCGGTGGATCAGCTTTCGGTATAAACAATTCAGTCACAATCCCACACCCCGTTAGCATTCCTCATGCAAACTTTTTTGCCGACACAGCGTCTGTCACCGAAGTTTCCGGGGATAAATGTGCTTACGGAGTTTACAACGCCCAAAACGCTCACTTCCATGTCGGTTCGTTAACTCTTGAGAATGTAAACGCTGTTTCGGGCACTGCGATCGCACTGGCGGCGGAAGATACCTAAATTAGGATACAGGAATACGGAGTCACCCGGAAAATTTTTTAAGATGTCT
>UQTE01000023.1 GCA_900543805.1 uncultured Sutterella sp. | reverse complement strand
TTTTTCTCTCCAAGAGGGGATAAAGGATCTTGGAAAGACATTTTGACAACTACAGGGAGTTCTCCCGAATACGGTCTGGCGGAAACAATCGAGAAGGAATGCATCGAACGCGTCCGTCTTCTGCTCGTCACGGACCGCCGTCTGTCGGACAAGTTCAAGAAGGTCGGCAGCGAACCGATCGAAGGACTCCCGGTCGACGAACAGGTCTGGGGGCTCGAGCGTCTGTACGAACATTTCATGTCGGGCCGCGAACACGAACCCGTCGTATTGGATTTTTCCGACGCACCGATTTCGTTGACGAGATCGGCGACGGGGGAAGGCTTCAGATCCTTTCTCGGTGTGATGCCGGCCACCAAACTTGCCGCCGTTTATCGGGAGCATGGCGGCCGCCTCTTGGAAGGAAACGTCCGATCCTTCCTCACGCTGCGTTCGAGCGTCAACAAATCGATCCGGGAGACGATCCTGCGAAGCCCCGAGCGCTTCTTCATCTACAACAACGGGATTGCATGCACCGCCAAGGATCTGGTCTTCAACGCGAAGGGGCAGCTGGTACAGGCCACCGACTTCCAGATCATCAACGGCGGTCAGACGACGGCCTCGCTTGCGCGTGCCGTCCACAGCGACAAGGCGGATCTTTCCGCCATTCAGGTCGCGCTGAAACTGACGGAAATCGATGACAGTTTGCCCGAGACGGAGGCAAGCGAGCTGATCCGGAACATTTCCCGTTGGTCGAACAATCAGAACAAGGTGTCCGGCGCCGACTTTTCCGCCAACCATCCCTTCCACGTGCAGATGGAGAAGTTCGCGGCTCGACTTGTGGCGCCCCCCGCGCCGGGGCGGCTTCGCGGATCCTACTGGTTCTACGAACGCAGCCGCGGGAGTTACCTGCAGAAGCAGATGTTCATGACGGACGCGGAACAGAAGGCCTTTGCGGCGCATTCCGACAAGAAGCACGTCATCAAGAAGGAAGCGTTCGCACGGGCCAGGCTCCTTTGGGAGCAGCGCCCCGACATCGTTTCGAAGGGGGCCACCGCACTTTTTGCGTACTTCATGCAGGAGATCGACGAGGACTGGGAAAAGTCGAGAGACGCCGGTAAATACGGGGAAGACTATTTCAAGGAAACCGTCGCTCTGATCATCATGTACGACGATCTGCGCGAACTGGTCAGGGCGCAGAACTGGTACGACAAGGGGTATCTTGCCAACATCGTCGCCTACGGCATCTCCGTTTTTTCAAAGCTTTTCCGGGAACAGTTCAAGTCTCCGTTCCGGCACGAACTCGTCTGGAACGTCCAGTCGCTGCCGAAGGACATGGCGGACGTTCTTTTGCCTGTCTGCCGAAAGGTCAAGGATTGCCTTACGGATCCCTCACGAAAAAAGGAAAACGTTACCGAGTGGGCGAAGCTGAAGGCGTGTTGGGATAGCGTGCAGGAGAGTTTTGATGGGTATCGCCTGCCTCCGGAGGCGGCGGCCTGGGGGCGTTCGAAGGAAGAGGTCAAAGAGCGGGCCCGACAAAATCGGATGGACGCCGGGGTGGAAAGCGACGTGGAGTTCATGAAGAAGGCCATGGCTTACGAGCACTGGAGGGACGCGTTGGACTTCATCAAGGATCACCCGGGCATCGTTACGCCCGGGCAAAGGAATTCCGTTTCAAAGTGTTCGTTCATTCCGCAGGTCGTCCCGACCACTCGCGAAATCAAGGTCGCCTTCAAGGCGTTGGATGAACTGCGAAGCGAAGGGTTCCGATTCTGAGGCGGTGCAAAACTGCGTACGCATTTGACTTCCCCTTCAAGGCTGCCGTCCGGGGAGGTTTCCCCGAACGTTCGCCGTTTTGCGCGGGATTCCGTTCCGACAAACCGTCCCGTCGTCTCGACGTTGCGCGTTCGGTGCGGCGTGCAGCAATCGTCCGGAAGTTTGTCTGCCGGGGGCTGCTAGCCGAGGAGGCCGCGGGTGTCAGCGTTTTGGGGCGAAACTCCCGGCGGGGAAAATGCCGACGGAGGGTTCGACACTTTCGTAGCTCTTCCGCTCAAACGTCTTCAGCAGGGCCTCGAGGATGACTCGGGCTCCGTCGCAGGGGACAGCCATGCCGATTTGTCTTCGAACGCTTTCCTTCGGACCGAAAAACACGAAGTCGTCCGGAAAGGTCTGCAGACGGGCCCGTTCCCGATTCGTCAGAGCACGGTTTTCCGACCAGTGGTAGACGTGCGTGCCTCCCCCTCCGGATCCGGTGACGGTGTAGGCGGGCTTCTTTGAATCAAGGCGCCGATAGATCTGCGAAAGCCGGGCTCCCTTGACGTTGAGCCGCAGACGTTCGGGGATGCGTCCGGCATCCTGCGCCTGCCAGATGTTTTCGCCTTCTCTGATGAGAGCCAGGCGTTCCGAAACGACGCGAGACTGTCGGGTCGGTTCCTGGTTGGGAGCCGATTCCGGAATGTCGGCCAACGCTTCCGCGCTGGTCTTCGTGATCCCGGACGGTTTGGGAACGTTGAAGGTCAAGCCAAGGTCGCCTCTGATGCCGATCAAAATGTAGCGGTGCCGTGTCTGGGGAACGCCGTAGTCCTCGAAACGGTAGAGATGGGCCGTTATGCGGTAGCCGAAAGGGCCAGCATGGTTCAGCGCTTCGAGGATGACGTCGAAGGCTTTTCCGCTGTTGGCGGAACTTAAACCGGAAACATTTTCGGCGAAGAAGAAGAGAGGGTTGGCGCGTTTGATGTACTCGACGCCGTACGAATAGAGTCCCCCGAAGCGGCCGTGCAGACCTTTGGATTCGCCGACAAGCGAAAAGTCGTTGCAGGGGAAGCCGAAGAGGAATCCATCCACTACGGGGAGCCGGCTGATGTCCAATTTTCTGACGTCGGCGCAAATGGACAGGGCGTCGGGTTCGTCCCGCAGGACGTTGTGCTTGTATGTCTGGCAGGTATCGGGGTCGTAATCCGTGGCCCACACGTGCCGAAAGGAAAAATGCTCGCTTCGGGTCCGCTTGAGGGCGATTCCTATCCCTCCCGGGCCGGAAAACATTTCGCCGACTGTCAGGGGGATGCCGGGGACGAGCTCGGGGATCACTGTTTTTCCTCCATCTTTTGTTGTTTGTTTCGGGTTTCGATCATCCGCCGGGCGGGTCCCTTTTAGAAAGTGCCTGGGAAAGCAGAGAGGCAACCCGGATCCGGATTGTATGGACCCAAGGCACCTTCCTGCATCGCAGGGAATCATACACGAGTTGGAAAATTCATACGGAGAGTTCCCGACGGAAGGCAACCGAATTCGAGCCCGATGCCCGCAAACTGTTTGTGCTTGTCGGGGAGGTATCTTTCCGACTTTTTCGTGTCCGCCTCATCCCTCCGCTAAAATATCGACTTCAACCGACGGTGATACGATGGACGTCTTCTCAACCGAAAAACGCAGCGACATCATGTCGAAAATTCACTCGGGAGACACGAAGCCCGAGATGATCGTCCGTCGTCTGCTTTTCGCCATGGGGTTTCGCTACCGTCTGCACGACAGGAAACTCCCGGGCGTGCCCGACCTGGTTTTGCGAAAATACAAAACCGCGGTGTTCGTACACGGCTGTTTCTGGCATGCACACGACGGGTGTCCCCGCGCGACCGTTCCCAAGTCGAACGAAACGTTCTGGCGCGACAAGCTCGCAAGGAACAAGGCGAGGGATGAAGCCGTGCGCAGGGAGCTCCTCGGCGCGGGTTGGCGCGTTCTTACGGTCTGGGAGTGTGCGTGCGGCAAGAAGACGTTGGCTCTGCTTGCCAAAAACGCGGCGGATTTCCTTCGCGACGCGGACCGAACGTCCTTCGAAATCGACGGACGGCTTCTGCGGGAACAATTTCAACGATATTCACATAACAATGACTCTGAAAAGCATTGACCTCTTCGCCGGGATCGGCGGCATCCGCATGGGATTCGACCGCGCCTTCGGCGACGGCATCGAGACCGTTTTTGTGTCGAAATGAGATCTTCCGGTGCAGAACACTGGGGTGGCTGAAGGGGCGTGAGATTCTGGCTCGGCCTATAGAGCTTTTCTTGCTCCGGCTGCTACGCGAAGTTGCTTCTTGATTTTTCTGGAGGTGTATTCGGATTTTTCGAATCCTGCGAATACACGTTCGAAAACTTCGTCAGATAAATTTTCAAGCACAGTAATTTCTCTGTGTGATATCTTCTCCAAAATGTTCTCTACTTTCATCGCGGTTGCGTCCTTGTATCGGACGTAGCTGTCGTGCTTGATGAAAGGGTGATCGCCGACATGTAAAACGCAGGTTTTGTCGTAATCAACATTTTCTTTGATCGAGCTGATGTTTACGGCGATGATCGCCATCGCGCCAATGTCTGCACAAAAAAATTGATTGGTGCAGATTACGTGAAGATGGTTGATTTTCCCCGCGATTGAAAGGATTGTGCCTTTCTTCTCCGGTATGAACTCGGTCATGCCAGTCCCCGGGTAACGGTCTGCAGGTCATCCTCTTCAGCCAATTTTTGCAGGATGGCATCGGCTTCCGCTTTTGTCTTCCCGTTCTTCATCAAGAGAGAAGACGGCGGTATGGGGTAAGACGACCCCTGCGGATCTTCCCATTCGGGGCAATAGACCGGATTGTGCAACAGCTCAACAAGCTTCCAACGGTTCATCCTGCCATATTCGGAATAAACCTTATCGAGAACACTCTGGTCGGCCAAAGACAGTTCATCAAACGTGTCCAACGGGTCATCTTCATTGACCCTGTTGCTGATGTCGGAACGTAGAGACAAATCGTAATCGCCGGGATTTTTAATCCAAGAATTCCAGTACGGCTCTTGTCCGCCAATGAAGCAGTCATAGACGGCTGAAAGAACGGGCCCCTTGGGCATGGACACCATTTTGTCACCCGTCAGCCGCTCGCCGTGATCCAACAGAAACTGCTTTTCCGCCAGATACATGAGCTTCATGAGCTTGAGGTACGACATTTTGCCTCCTCTCTTCCAGAGAAGGTAAGCCGCGACCTGCGTGGCTTTTCTAATATCGAACATAACCTCACCTCACCTATCGAGAGGAAACATTCTATCGGCAATAGTAACGAAGGTCAACGATCGAGGTTGAGGATCAACGCATGGGTATGTAACGCTTTCCCGTGATTCATGCGGAAGGAATGGCGCGTCCGTCAAGCCCTCGAGCGGGTCAAAGGCTGGCGCAGACCTCGGATTGGCGGACGGCCGCGTCTTCAAGGCAAATACCCGGTGTCGAGCGCGAAGTTCGCCAACCGGTTGTGTTCGTCCGTCGTGGGCGACGACCACCGCATCGCGGCGATGGCCGCCAGGGCCGCCGCCCGCGCGAAGGCGGGGTCGAGGAGCAGGTCGGGGAGCACGTCGAGCGGCAGCGTGACCTTCGAAAAGCCCTTGGCGAGCGCCTGGCTCACTTCGCGCTCCGCATCCTCGCGCAGCGCGAACGGGCTCTGGTAGATCACCTTCTTGTGCGTGGGGGAAAAGGGGCGGTCCGACTGCACGACGTCCCATTCGACCGAGAGCCACGTGTACTCGTTTTCAAACTCCTCTTTCGTCTTCCCGTTCAAAAGAACTTCGGTCGCCACCGTGACCGAGGCGACGGGAAAGGTCGGCAGTTGCCGAAGAAAGCCCGCCACAAAGAGCGTGTGCACGCCGAAGATCAAACGCAGAGCCGGCTGAAAGGAGGTGAGGTTTTGCCGATAGCCGAGCGTCACGCGGTAAAAGACGCCGGCAAGCTCTTCGGCCGGGAGGACGGTGCGGAGGTAGCCGCCCGCGATGCGAATGATGTCGACCGCCTTCGGGAGGCGTTTGAATTGCAGCCAGTCCGCACGGTGCGAGTCGCCTGCGCCTTGGGCGAGCTGCTTCATCTGCGTCTGAAAGGGGATCTCCGTCTTGAAGCGCTCGAGAAAGGCGTCCTGTTGGTGCGGGGGCACGACTTCGTCGAAGGTGAGGGGATCGGGCTCGACGGTCTTCGGCGCGCGGTTCGCGAGTCGAAAGCCCAAGGCTTCCGCCCGGAAGATCATCTCGTCTTCGACTTCGTCGAGGTCTTCCGGAGCGCAGGGCTTGAAGGCGAGAAAGTCGATCACGTGTCCGTGTGAGCGATGCGCGAGGAAACGGTTCGGAATGTTCTTGCTCTGTCCGATGTAGAGGATGTCGTCCGCACGAAACTGCAGATAGCAGCCCGACATTTTGTTCGAGAGGGAGCGGTAGGGAGTGAGAATGCTCTGCTTCCCTTCACAGCGGATGATGTGGGTAAATCCGATCCGTTTGGCGGCGATTTTGGCTTCTTCGTAATTCATCGTAGTTTTGCTTAGTGGAATCTGTTTAACGTATTAATGTGAATTCTATTTTTGCTTGCTGTTGGTGGTGATTTTTGTTTTTGTGTATAATTGTGTTCGTTAATAGAACAACAAAGGATGTTGAAATGAGAGGGCAACTTCTATTGGTCTGGATGCGTGAAGAAAAAGAAGATCACGTCATTTATTGGCAGGTGGATATTCTTAAGTGGTATCGACTCTGGATACTTTATGTTATGTACTCGGTATTTAATTTTGTATTTGGAGTCTGGATTCTTAGAAGGTTTGGGATCTTGGGAGAGAAAGCGAGGATTGAGGATTGGATGCGTAAAAATCCCAAGAGTTGGGCTGTACCTCTGGTTGTCCCTAAAGATGCAGATAAACATTTTGACTATGAACGAATGATGAAACTTCGTTTTAAGAATCGAGATTGGGAAAGTTTTCCTGCATGGATGGGTTTTGGAATCGGGCCTTTTACAATCGGATAATTCTAGAGAGATGGAGCGAAAGCTCCCTCTTTTCGTCACAGGTTGCCCTGTTTTTCTTTTAGTCGTTCATGGGGGTCTTCATACCCAAAACCTCCTGCGAAAGCGTTTTCAACAAGAGAGAATACGCCGGTTTCCTTTCTGCGGTATTCCTTGGACACCTCAACCTGACAGTCGTGCTCTTTGTTGAGACTATCCAGGTTCTCCTGAACTTTCTCTATCTCATCCTGCGGTTCTTTCAAGTTCGGCTTTTCCAGATGAGCCGGTGCATACTGACTGAGGATTTTGTTTTCTCGAGTCAAGAACTTTTCATCAAGATCTTCCCGCGTCACCTGAGGAATGTCGATGTTGTCGAAAAGGCTCCTCTTTTTCTCTTCATCGGCAATCTTCTGAGCCAATGCCGTCGCAACGGATTTGCCGCCGTACAAAGTGGAAGAACGCAAGGCAGATTGAATGCCTTCGTGTTGTTCGATGCTTTCAAACAAAACGGCCGGACTTTCGTCGTACTGAATTGTTCTCGACTTGCTGTTCGTTTTGATTTGGTTTTTTGCGGCATTCTGATTCGATATATCTGCTTCCGTGTGAACGGAGGTTTTTGAGAAATTGCTTCCTGTTTGTTTGACGGTATTTATTGTTTCCGATGTGGTCTCGGTGTTTACGGAAGAAATGTTCGCTGTGCTTCCTTCTTGATAAGCAAAATTGTGCCTCATACTTGCCGATTTGTTTAGAGAAGAAGCCTCGCTAAAGCTGGCGGCATCTCGCAACGAGTTTCCTGTTTGAATGGAGAAGTTGGGGGCAATGTCCCCGCTCATAATCGAAACAGACTTTGAACGATTTTTGTCTGGATCTTCAACAAAAGCACCTCTTGTTTCTGAAAGAGATAAGGGAAGTCCTGCTATTCGCGGAGTGCAAAAAACTGAGGATGTTGTGGTGCCGTCTCGTGATTCCGTCGCGTAGGATGCAGGGAGGCCTTGTTTAAGCGAATGTGTGTCCACTGATGACATTAGGTCATCAAAGGAAAAGGGTTTATCAAGAGCAGAATTAAAGCCCACCCCGAACCGAAGCCCAACTCCCTGCCGCAGCGACACCCCCTCGGAGTTTGAAGCGTCCAGGGTGAGATTCGCCCCTTCGCTGACCGTGGTCGTCGTTCCGTAGGATCCGTCCCGGCCGGCATTCGACGACACGCTGTTCGTGAGCGTGTTCCCGACCGATTCGTTTGTCGCGTGTCCGTAGCCTTCCGCCGCGTTCACGCCGCGCGTGTCCGTGTAGTTCGTGCCGGCCGTCGTCGTGTTGGTGTAGGAGATGCCCGATCCCACGGTCTCCGCGCCGCCCGAGGTGTAGGTCTCGCCGCGCGTCACCGAGACGCCGAGGTCGCTTGTGAGACGTCTCGCCGAGGTCACGGTTCCCGACGACATGTCGACCGTCGCCGACCCGTAGGGCGTCGACATCGCCATGAGGTCGCTCGCCGTCGTGCGCACGCTCAGGTCGTGGTTGTTCCCGACGGTATTGTTCATGCTCGTGTTCCCGAGCGAAGCGTTTCCGACCGAAATGTTCCCGGCCGAGAGCGTCGCGCCCTGAGCGTTGGCCGCGCTCTGAGCAGGAGCCAGGACGGATCCCGCCCATGCGGCCGCCCCGTTGTCGCTCACCTTCGCGATCGCAAAGGAAATCACGGGAACCAGCATCATCAGAGTCCCCGCCATCGCTTCCGACGTCGTGCCGGCCTTGCGGATCACGTCCGCGGCCTCCAGCGTCACGCCCCCGTAGAGCTTCACGAGGGTCGAGACCGGATCGGCGTCGGCAAGGGACAAAAAGTTCACCACCGACGCGATCGGGGCCCAGAGCGCGAGCCAGACGAGAAGAACCGCGTAGAAGCGGAGCATCGCCGTCGCCCCGATCCCCAGGGCGAGCGCCATCACGATCATCACGGGAAAGACGCCGATCACGAGCATTTCGAGAAGCGAGCGCAGTTTCGGGAGCGCCGCCTCGGCGAGTTCCGCGGACGCGCGGTAGTTGATCTCGGTCGCGAGATTGCCCTGCGCCTTCGCGATCTCGGCCGCGGCCGCCACGGGCGCGGCGCTTCGCTTCGCAAAGTCGCCGAGCCCTTCCGGCAGGGCATTCAAAAGGACTGCGTGCCGAAGAGACTCCCGAAGACTCCTCGACGTCCCCAAAAAGATCGCTTCGCTCTCGGCCGTCGCCTTTCGCACGGCCTCCTGCAGCACCGCGTCGCCCGATCCCGAGAGACGCAGAAGAAGCTTTTCCTCCACTTTCTCCAAGTCCTGTTCGAGCGCTTCCTTGACGACGCCGGCCGCGGCCTTGCAGGAATAGAGCGTCCCGTCCAAAAAGACGCGTCGGGCCGGGTTCACCCAGGTGCCCGAGAGGAGAAGGTCGGAGAGGGACGGGGCTTTTGTGAGCGCCGTGAGTTTCCCTTCGTCCGTGAGAATTTCGGTCGCGACGCAGCTCTCTACAAAGGAGCGGAGCTTCCCGCGCACCGCCGGATCCACGGGACCCGCGGCGTAGAGCGCCTCCACGGCGCGCTGGGGGAAAGCCGCGCCGAAGAGCGTGAAGCGCTCCGCATCCAGGGCGCCGAGGGCCGTCTCGAAGGATTCCGCGGCCCAGACGGACACGCTGTTGGCGGCGCAGGCGGGAAAGGCGAGTCCCAGAGGGACGCGGTCCACGACCCGCACGGTCCCGGCCTTGGGGTCCGTGACCGTCACGGGCACCTTCGGGATGAGGAGCGCAAAGGCGCAGAAGAGCATCACCCCCGCCCAGACGGAGAGGTCCTTGAAGCGGTAGTGAATCGCCGCCCCCGTCATCATGAGGAGAAAGCCGATCAGGGCGGAAGTCTGCAGGAGGCTCTGATAGTCGCCCGTGTTCATGAGGGCGGCCGCGGCTTCGAAGAGTTCGGCGACCTGCTCGCCCGACCAGAAGGCCACGTATTCAAGGGTCTGTTTGGCCATGTCGACTCCTTATCGGGGAAGGTCGGGAGAGAGGGTGGAGACCATGCGCGCGGCGCTCTGGCCGTAGAGACTCCGCTCGATGTGCTCGAGGCTCGCCGCAAAATTCGTGGCGGCCGTGAGCCGCTCGAGAAGCGCCCCTTCCTCTTGGGCGAGCCCTTCGCGGACGACCGCGAGACGCGCGAGAATCCGGGCCGCGTGCTCGTCGTTGCGCTTCGCCGCCCCGCGGGCGGCCGAACCGGCGACGGCCGCTTCGACTTCGTTCGTCAGATTCCGCACGGCCGCGATCACGATCTCCCACGCGACGAGCTCGCCGTAGGTCTGAAGCATGCGGTCGCCCACGTGCGCAAAGCGCGGGTGCGCGGCGAGTTCCGCGATGCGCAGGATCGGAAGCGAGGTCATTCCCGCCAGGGCCGCGAGGTCGTCCTCGTTCGGGACCGTTTCCGTTCTCGAGGCGATCGCGCGCACGTAGCCCGTGAGAAGCCCGTAGACGCGCGCCGTGAGGTCGAGGTCGGACGTTTCATCTTCAACGGGCTTGAGACACTTCTTCGTTTCGTCGCAGCGGTAGACGTCGAAAACGCGCTTTCCGGCGCTCACGGGCCCCGTCACGAGCCGGAGCGCCAGGTCCTTCGGGGCCAGGTCCACGGCTTCGAGCGTCGCGTTCGAGCCCGAGCCCGACCGGCGGTAGATGCGCGTTCCGACCAAGGTCATCATGAGTTGCCGCAGGTCCGTTTCGAGCCCCGAGGTTCCGCCCGGAAGCAGACTCCAGGTGAGATTCACTTCGCCCGCGTCCACCAGGTTTCCGCCCGAGTCGAAGCGCTCGGGGACGGATTCGATCCGTTTTTCGCCGTCGGTGCGCACGAGACGGTCGGCTTCACCCGCGTCGGACGCCTCCCCGGAACTCAAGAGCGCGTTTCGCGCGCGGTAGCCCGCCTCGGTCAGGGCGTCGGTCGCGCCGGCCGCGTCAAAGACCGTCTGCGCCGCGGTGCAGCTGTCGGAAAACTTTTCGGTGTAGTCGCGAACGAGATCGCGGAAAGCCGAAACCTGTTCGTTGAGGTCCGGAGACAGCGCCTGGAGCGCGAGCTGAAAGGCAAGCCCCGGCATGGCCGTGCCGATCCCGCGCAGAAAGCTCACGAACTCTTCGCGGCTCGGAATGGAGATCGCGCCGAGGAAGATGTCGATGCCGCCGCAGCCGGCCGACAGCATGGGCCCCTTCATCTGCAGAAGGGGAAGCTCCTTCGGGGGAACGCGCACGGAAAAGGATCCGCCCGCGGCGAGTCCGAGACTGGCGGACTGATAAAGTCCCGCGGGGGTCTGCGCGACCTGCGCGCCCGCGGCGTCGTAGAAGTCTTCGAGATAGGAGGCGTGCGCAGGGAGGGCGGCAAGGAGGCCGGGAAGCGCGGCCGCAAGAAGGCCGAGGGCCGCCTTCGGGCGTAGGCCGCCTTTGCCGCCGCGTCCGAAAGAGAAGGAAAGAAGAAGGTTGCGGGTCATGGGAAAGAAGTGTTTACGTTTTTCAAGGGGTCGGTTTCAAAAGAGAGGCGACGTCCGCGGCGTCGGCGCCCTTCGCGGGGACGTCCGACCATTCCGCGCGAAGATGCGCCGCGCGCTCGGAGGGAAGCGCTTTCGGAAACTTTTCGAGGTCGGGGACGAGGAGAAAGAGGAGCTGTTCGCCGAGCTTCGTCACCGACGCCGCGCCCGTCGCAATGCGAAGGGCCCCGCCCTTTCGCACGATCTCCCGGAGCGTGGGATAGGGGGTCTTCGGGTCCGGGACGAGAAAGAGGGCGGGAAGCCCTCCCGCGTCCGCCGCGCCCAACTTCGCGCCGATCCCCCGGTCGGGCTTCGGGGCGGCGAATATCACCGGATCAAAGCCGATCGGACGCCCCAGCCTTTCGACGACGAGAAGCGAAAACCCGTGCGTCTTCGCAAACTGCCGGATCAAGGGCGCCGCCGCGTGTGCGAGGGGGTTCTCGGCGTCGGCGATCCAGAGCAGGCCCGCTTCCTTCGCGATCGTCGAAAGAAGTCTGCGGCCGAGCTCTTCGCGTTCGGTGCGAAGCGTTCCCGCGACCGAATTGACGAGCGGGTGCGAGGCCGTCCAGTCGATTTCCGGGTGTGCGAGGCGCACGCGCTCCCAGCCTTCGGCAAAGCGCTGCGAGCGCGTCTGAATGTGGTCCGAGAGCGCGAGAAAGGCGAGCATCTTTCCTTCGTCTTCGGGGTGCATGACGGCATCGTTTTTGCGGCGCTCGTACTCTTTTCGCAGCGCCTCCACCGTCGTGAAGCGCGAAAAGTCGTCGAAGCGGGGCCCGGGTTTGGACGGGGTCTTTATCGGAGGGCTGCGGTCTTCTCCGTAGTAGAGAAAGGGCCGGTTCGGATCCGCCCAGACGTCCGCCTCCCAGAAGTTCGCGGGCGCCGCGGCCTTCGCTTCCGGAGCTTCTTCGGGCGCCTTCGCCGTCTGCGCCGGGGCGCCCGGGCCGAAAAGCGAGGAGCCGAGCCACAAAGCGAGGAAAAGCCCGCGGCGCAGGGCGCGGCGCGGCTTTCCCGCCGAAGTCTTTTTCATCGGTCTTTCTCCTTTTTTGCGTGGTTTGCGTCGCAGCCGTAAAGGCCGTTTCGCTTCAGATACGCTTCGATGCGCGGGGAGGGACGCTCCCGGTCCGGGCGCAGAAAGGCGCGCGCGGGGGAACTTCTTTTCCCGCTCTCCACGGGGGTGTCGGTCGCGTACTCGGGGTTCTCCATCGGCCCGAAGATCCCTTCTTCGCCCGAGAGCATTTCCCGGAGTCGCTCACGAATGCGCGCGAGCGTCGCCTCGTCGGCGAGTTCGCCCTTTTCCCGCACTTCCCGCAGAACGTCCTGCACGAAGGCCGTGAAGTCCATTTCGGTGAAGTCGAGCGCCTCGATCTCTTCGATCGTGAAGCCCCGGGCGTCGGGAGTTTCGACCGAGCCCCAGCCGCGCCCGATCTGGGCGCGGCCCTGTTCGTTGATGAGTCGCGCGAGAAGGGAATTGAAGCAGACGTAGACTTCTTCGCGCTTTACGCAGCCGAGCCCGGGCACCTTGTCGACGCAGTGCGTTCCGATGAAGCGGCAAAGGCCCTGTCCGCGCGCCATCGCGACCTTCTGGTCTTCGGCGTCGCAGGTCTTGTGGCGGTTCCAGAACTGGAGAGCCGCCGCGGCCAAAAAGCCCTCGATCGAGAAGCTGAACTGCATTTGTCCCTCCG
This sequence comes from uncultured Sutterella sp., assembly GCA_900543805.1. Lineage (GTDB taxonomy): Bacteria > Pseudomonadota > Gammaproteobacteria > Burkholderiales > Burkholderiaceae_F > Sutterella > Sutterella merdavium. The sequence goes on along the minus strand of UQTE01000023.1, from coordinate 19,763 downwards.
TCATCGTGACGGACGCGCCCCAAAACGAAAAGGACGGGCTGTAGGCGCCCGACGCCGCGCTTCCGTAGAGGGCGTTGAGGAGCCACTCCGTGTGGTCGCTCCAGGCGAGAAGGTCGTAGACGTAGGGGCTTCCCACGTACTTGACGCCTTCCCAGGCGGCGCCCGCCGCGCCCCAGACCAGGTAGGCCGCAAAGTTCGTGTTGCTCATTCCGGGCACGACTTCGGTTCGACAGCACGACGGCGCCCCTTTGCGGTCCTTGCAGTGAAGCGCTTCGCCCGAGAAGAAGCGGTTTCCCGTCACGTCGCCGTAAAGCCCGAGCTGCCGGCCGATTTCGATCTGCACGATCGCGTCGGCGAGGTCTTCGTCGGCGGGCCCGTCCGTCGCATGACAGAGATCCCCCACGCAGACTTCGCCGCCGCAGGTTTCGCCGAGCTCGAAGGATTCCCCAGGCCGCACGCACTCGTAGGTGCGAAGGGGCCGCAGCCACGGGTCTCCCTCGGGACAGACTTCGTTGACGAGCCGGCATTCGGGATCGGCCTCCCACTTCGCGCAGTCGTCGTCCGAAGTCGTAAGACAGGTGTAGGAGACCGACCACGCCCAACAGTCGCGGTAGACGAATTTGCCGTCGACGAACTTCACGCCCGCGCCTTCGGTGCAGACGCGCGAGGTTTCCTTGCAGACGCCCGACGCCTCCTCTTCGGCGCAGCCGTTTGCGGGCTTCATCGTCGTTTCTTCGACGGTTCCGAGGTCCTCGGCCGTGTCGGGAACCGACGCGGCGTCGGGGCCGCAGCGAAAGACGGAGGACCACGACAAACAGCCCGAGGCGTCCTCCCGTTCGCAGACGGGTTCGGTCTCGCGCCTGCAGACGCCTTCCTCGGCGAGCGCCTCGAGCGCGGCGCAGCCCTTTTCCCCTTCGCCCCGACATCGGTAGACCACCTCTTTTTCGGCGCAGTCGATCGTCACGGGACGCCCTTCGACCCAGACGGTGTCGCCCGGCTTCACGCAGACCGACGAGACGGCTTCGCAGGCGAGGCCCGCGTCCTGCGCCGCGTCGAGTTCCTTTCGGCAGGCCGAGTCGTCCGTCGCGATTCCGCCGTCGGGCTCGTCGACGGGACCGTCGGTCTCGATCCCGTCTCCCGTCACGGGACTGCCGCAGCGGAAGGTCTGCCGCCAGCGCACGCACGAGCCGCCGCGCTCTTCGGCGCAGACGGTTTCGCCCGTCCGCGTGCAGCCCGCGTCGACGAGCTTGCGGCAGCTTTCCGCACCGTCCGCCGTCGGACAGCTGACGGTCACTTCGGTTTCCCAACAGGCGGGAGAGGCCGTTGCCGCGTGTCCCGGCCAGTTCTCGACGGCGATTTCGCGCGGCGTCGAATCGAGACACCGCTCCGACTCGATCCGGCAGCCTTCGCCCTGCGTCGCGTCGCCTTCGAGCGTTTCGGAGTAGGACACTTCGACGATCGGATCGAGCGCCGTGATCCCGCGGGCGTCCCTGCGCCGGGCGGAAAGACCGTCCGGCGGATACGCGGGCGTCGTGCGGCTTGCGGGCGCAGCGGCCGTCCCGCCCACGGGGGCGGTGCAGGCGAGGGGCGTTTCGGTTTCGAGACACCCCATCGTCTCGTCCTCCTTCGTGCAGCGCGCCTCGCCCGCGGTGCAGGCGGCGGGCAGGTTTGCGCCCGTGCAGGCGAGCGCATCCGCGTGAGGGGCAAAGCAGCGAAGGCGCTTTTCATAGCGCCAGCAGGGCTTGGAGACGACTTCGCCCTCGATCACGCGGTCGGCGTCGTCGACGCAGACGGCTTCGGACTCGATGCAGACGGGACCGGCCGCGGCGCCCGGGGGGAGAAGGATCCCGAGAAGGATCCCGGCAAGCGCCTTTCGCACGGGGGTTTTACGGGGTTTTCTCATCGCGGCGCCTCCCCGGAAAGACCGCGCTTTGCGCCGCCTCTCCGATCGGCCCGAACGGCCCCGGCCGACGGCGACGGACAGGTTGAGGTCCAGGATTCCTTCCAGCTCGAGACCGACGTGTGGTAGATGTGCCGCACCGTCACCGACCCCGTTTCGCGGACGGCGGATCCGCTCGCGTGATAGACCGTGGCTTTGGCGTCGAGAAAGCAGGTCCCGCCGTCGCAGAGGATTTTCTCGACCTTGTAGCGGCAGGAGCAGGCGGGATTTCCGACCTGCTTCACTTCCTGATAGCCCGTCGAGCGGATCGTCGCGGAGGGAAAGCCCTCGAGCGTGAGCTTCACCCTGGCGGAGCGAGGCACTTCGCCCTCGACGCAGGTCTTTTCCGACGTGAGCGTGACGCCGCCCGGGCAGGGGTCGCCCGCGAGGTCGGCGCCGCCAGAATTCGAGGCGGTCGTGACGCTCCCCGGGGTGCACGCGACCGTCTCCTTTTCGACCGTGAGGACGTCTTCGCAGACGGTTTCCGTGACGACGTACTGCGGGGCCGTGCAGAGCGCGGGAAAGGACGCGCGCGCCGTCGCCGTCGTCACCCTGCGGAAGGTCTTCGCGGGTGTTGCGGCTTCTTCGCCGAAGAGGCAGGTCGAGGTCCAGACCGGAGTCGTCGTGAAGGAGGCCGTCACGCGGCAGGCGACGGACGACTCGGACGCCTCGGCGTCCCGGCAGCGCCAGCGCGTCAGGTTCGCGGCCGGCCCTTCCTCCCAGCCTTTGCGGCAGACGAGGTCGGAATAAAACCCTCCGGCCGAGCAGACTTCCGTCTCCACGGTGTCGGGCGTCGTCACGATGTTCGGGCGGCAGTCTTCGCCCGGGGGACCCGAGGCCCCGCCCGAATCGTTCACGATGTCGTCGCGGCCCGCGAGGTCCTCTTCCGGAACCGTCGGGCGCTCGGGAAAGCCTTTGTCCAAAACCTGGACCGCGCGGCAGGTCGTATCGTCTTTTCCTCGGCAGCGGACGACCTCCGACGAGGCGGGCCCGAAGAGCGCGCCGTAGCCCTCCCGATAGGGAGCCTTTTCCTTCTCGAACCCGTCTGCGGTGACGGGCTCGAAGGACTGCCAGACTTCGTCGCGGTTGGCGGAGGCGTCTTCACTGATCGCCCCGACGTCGGGCGAAGGCGTCTCCCAGGCGAGCGCCGCCGCCTCCCGCGCGGACATCGCGGCATCGGCCGTCCCCGGGGCGAGAAGGGGAAGAAGGAGAATCAATCCCGCCGTCGCCGCGCCCGCCGTCGTGAGGGCGAGGAGCACGTCGACGGGGCCGCCCGCCGCCGCGGCGGGCCGGGCGGGCGCATCGGGCGTCGGGCGGCGCGGGAAGGAACCGCCCTTGCGGCGGGGTTCTCGGACGCGTCGGGCGTCGTGGGTCGGGGTGGAGTTCACGGTCATGTCTTTTTCCAAAAAAGGTCGCGGCGGGCGTTTTGCGCGGAAGGTTTCAGATGGCGTCGGGACGACTTCGGCGTCACTCGGGGGAGGAGGGCTTCGCCCGCGGCCGGACGTCCGGTGCGAAGTCCGCGCAGACGAGGAGTTCCCTTCGGGCCGCGTCGGAAAGACGCGCGAGCACTTCGGCGCGAAGTCTTTCGCGAAGGCGGGGAGATTCGCTTCGCGCGAGAAGCTCGCCCAAGGCGCAAAGGGGCGGGCGGTCGCCGGGGAGGACTTCCGCGGCGGGAGCGTCGCCTTCGAGCGTCACAAGCCACAAGGGCAGGGGAAGCGCCCCGGAAAAGCCGTCCCTGCGAAGAGCCGCCTCCAACGCCCGAAAGGGCCGCGGATCGACGTGGACCGGCGTCTTTTCCCGGTTGAAGGGCTCGGTGAGGTCTTCGAGCGTCGTCTCGCGTCGGACGACGTCCGTTCGCGCGGGATCCGCGGGGACGCTCTTCCAGGGAAGGCCCCGAATGGTGTAGGGAAGGCCGATCCCGGCCAAGTCCCGCGCGATGCGCGCAAGCGACGTCTCGGGCAGGCCCAGGGTTCCGAGGTAGAAGAGCCCGAGCGCGGGTTCTTCTCCTTTAGAGGAGGAAGGCCCGCCGTTTGCCGCAGGACCGTTTGCGGACGTCTCCCGCGGGGACGGGTTTTGCGGCGGGGGCGCCGCTTCGCCCAAAGGACGCGCCTCGGCTTGCGGCGCGGCGGGACGCCGTCCGGCGCCGACGGGCGAAAGCGCCCGGACGGGCGGAAGGCCGAGGCTCGTTTCCGTGCGCGTTTCGGAAGCGTCGGGGAGGGCGGCCCGCGACGGGGCCGCAAATGTCCCGCCCGCGAGCACGAAAGCGAGCCCGATCCCGAGAAGCGGGAGAGGACGCGGCGTCGGGCTGCGTCGGAAAGGCCTGCGGGCGGATCCGTCGGGGCGCGTCATTCGCGGACTCCTTCGGCGGGGAAGACCTCGTCGTTTCCGAAGCGGCGGACGTCGGAGCGCCCGGCGCGTCCGGGCCGCACGTTCGTCCCGTCCCTTCGGCGGTCTTCGGGGCGGTTTTCCTCCCGCACGTCCGAAAGGTCGGGCGTCTCGACCGTGATCGCCCGCTCCGTGAGCGTCACGAGCGCGGGCTGGACCGAGAGACCGAAACGGCGCGAGAGCGCCCCGCGGGCGTCGAACCATACGCGGGTGCCGAGCTCGGCGCCCGCTTCGCGCACCGAGCCCTTCACGAGCACGACGCGGATCGTACGGCGCCGCTCGGGATCGGTCTTGGCGAGCGTTTCCTTTACCCAGCCGAAGGCGCGCGGGTCGTCCGCGTCGACGAGCAGATAGCGCCGCTCAAAGTCCGCGAGCGCGGCTTTGAGGGGATGTCCTTCGGGAAGGCGGTCGGCAAGAGGTTCGACCGTTTTCGTGCGTCGCCCGCTTCGAGGGAGGGATAGGCCTTCGGGGCGGTCGGCGGCGAGCGCCGCGCGCTCGCGCATCCTCGTCATTTCACGGGCCCATTCGCCCGAGCGCAGGCTTTCCTTCGCCTTTTCCTCGAGGGCTTCGAGCATGTCCTCTTCGGCGGCTTCGTAGACGGGGCCCGCGGCGCCGTGCATCGTCACGCGCCCGAGTCCGACGGAATCGGCGTAGAGAGAGGATCCGCAGGCGGGGCACGGAGCGGGTTCGACCGCGGGCGCGCCCGCGGCGAGTTCCGTCGCGGCGATGAGGCAAAGCGCCGCCGTCGAGACGGCGGAAAGGGCGGAGTCGTCGTCGGGCGAAAGGTTGTCGTTCGTCATGGCGTCCAATCAAAAAAGAAGGGTTCGGCGTCAAAAGAAAAAGGAAAACATGCGGGTCGGGCGTCTCCGGGCGCGACGTCGGGGCGCCGGGGCCGTCAGCCGCCGGGTCTTCCGGGAATCACGAAGCTCGTGAGCGTCTTTCTCACGCAGCAGTCGCGGTGGCGAAAAAGAAGGAGCGCACCGTCTTCGCCTCCGGGCGCGTAGGTCTTGAAGCGGTCCCAAAAGAGGGTCGAGCGCCCGAGGGGCTGGCAGCAGGTCCCGAAGACCGTCTTGTCGGTCGCGCGCGAGGGATAAATGAGCTGCGTCTTCCAGTGCTCCTTCTGAAGAATCGGCCGCCAGTAGGGACCGCACTGGCCCTTCTTTCCGTGGGCGGACCAGAGCACGCCCTCGCGCGAGAGCTTGAGCGCAAAGCGGTGGGCGAGGAGCTCCCACTCGGCCGCCCAGGTCGGGGCGGACGCCGTCCAGCCCGAAAGCGGGAAGACGCCCCCACGGCAGCCCGAACACCAGTAGAGCGTTTCCACGGGCTTTCGGACGTTGGCCGCCAGACAGTCCGCGGCGCAGGCGGCCTGGGCCGCGGGATTCGCAAAGAGCGCGGCGTCGGGCGCGAGCAGAAAGCCCGCGATCGTGTCGTCCCAGAGGGGATCGAGTTCCGACAGGTAGGCGAGGTCCCAGGGCGCCTGCTCGAGGCACGAGATGTCGGAGACGGCTTCGAGAATGAAAAGCCAGGGGGACGTGAACCAGTGCACGTTTGCAAAACGGGTGTTTCGTCCGCCGCGGCCCCGTCCGTGGTCGGGACTTCTCGTGACGCCCGAATTCCCGGCGAGCGTCACGCCCCCGAGCGTGGGCGAGCACCAGGCGTGGCGCACGACCTCGGCCGTGCGGAGGGGCTCCCAAAACGAGAGGTTCACGCCCCCTTCCGCGTTCACGTTCTCGCCGCAGACGCAGAGCGCCGAAGCGTCCGTTTCGGGCGTGTAGCCGTCGTCGGGGACTTTGCCGAGCGCGACGTTCGTCCCCACCACGATCGGAAAAAGGCAGGACCAGCAGACGTCCGTCACGGGATTCGGAAAGCGGCCGGGACAGTGGGGGTCGGCGGCGGCCGTCCCCGCGAGAAGCGCGCAGGCGAAACCCGCGGCCGTCGTTTTCGCCTGCGTCGCGAAGGCTCGGCGTCCGTCCGGGCTCCCTCGGAAAAAGCGGGGAATCCTCACGGGTTTTCTCCCGGTCCGCTCTTTCGGGCGTCGCAAAGGACGGCCGCGCGAAGGCGGACCGAGCGGGCCTTGGCGCGGCGCGCCCGCGTTTCGGCCGCCGCGAGAAAGGCGAGCACTCTTTCGTGAAGCGCGATGAGGGCCTCCCGGTTTTTCCGAAGGAGGTCCTTGAGGACCGGATCGGGCGCCGCGCGGGGCTCCGTCATCGCGGTCTTGAGAATCGCTTCGAAGGTCGTGCGGGCCGTCGCGAGACGAAGGACCGAGGAGCGGGAGAGCTCCGTGATCGAGGTCTTCTCGAGGTCCCGCGAGACTTCGGCGAGGAAGGCCGCTTCGGCCATCGTGCGGAAAAAGGACGGAACGCGCAGGGCGTCGGCCTTCGTCAAATCGAGCCACCCCGTCGCCGCCGTGTAGGTGACGCTCGCAAAGCGGGGCTCGACGAGAACGGGGGTCTGCGTGACGCCCAAAAGCGCCGACACGTGTCCGTGCACGTCCTCGAGGAAGCCGAGGCGAAAAGGCGCGAAGGGATTTCGTCCGAGAGGTTTGCCCGTGTTCACGACGACGATTCTCGGGTCGTGCAGCCACGCTTCGTGAACGAGCTTCACGGTCAAAAGCGTCCACTCGGAGAGAAAGAGGAGGGGCCGCCCGTCCTCCCAGCAGAGGCGTCCGTCGAGGGTTCCCGCATGATGGACTTCCGTGCGGCAGAGGGCGTCCGAAATCCGTTCGGCGCGCTCGGGCGCGATCTGCCGCGCCCAGCGCACGATTCCGAGCCGCCAGGCCGCGGCGCGGCCGAGAAAGTGGCCGTCTTCCGCCGCGTCCCAGGGGATGTCGCCCGTGTGGAGAAGTTCGTCGGCGGCGCGCGCGTCGAGCATCCCTTCGAGTTCCGCGCGCTTTGCGTCGCCTTCGGGGAGTTTTCCGGCGCGCTTGGCCGAGCGCTTACGGTAAAAGCGCACGCCTTCGAGAATGCGGCGCCGCACGGCGTCGAGTCCTTCGGGGGTCGCGGCGCGGTAGAGTTCGTCGGGCTTGGGGAGGTCCTTCTTGTCGGCGGGTTTGACGCGACCCGAGAGGACTCGGAGCGCATAGTCGGCAAGGACGAGCTTCATCTGCGCGTAGGCGGAGAGCTCCACCTGCGAGAGCGGGACGAGCGCTTCGGCGCGGGCGAGAAACCGCTCCCAGTCGGCGAGGTTGTCGGTCCCGAAGGAGGCTCGCGAGCGCTCGCGGCGCAGGGCCGCCGCCTCGTAGGACTGACCTTTTCGCTCGACGATCGCGACGGAACTCTTCTCGTGCGAGGGCGGGGCGCGGCGCACCGTCGGCTTTTCGTCGCAGGAGCCCCGCCGACCGGCCGGGGCGGCGTCTTCGGTCGGACGCCCGGCATGCCGGGGGCGTCGGAGGGCTTCGGGTTCTTTTTCCTTCGTCATGATGATTTCGATGGTTTCAGGGGTTGCGGGACAACAGGCGGGCGCGCTCAGGGGCGCCCGAGACGTTCGTCGGCCGTTTCGCGAAGCGTTCTTTCGTCCTTTCGGCGCTCGATTTCGCGGCGCAGGTCCTCGGCCGCGCGGGTCGCCTCGCGCGCGGACTTTTCGGCTTCCAGCGCCGAGAGGCGCGAAGCGCGGGCCGCGTGCTCGGTCGCAAAGAGCGTGCGCGAGGCGTCTTCGGGGAGGGGCTTTACGTAGGGAACGCCGAGCGCGTCCCCGCCGCGCCCGCGGGCGAGCGGGTCGTCAAACGCCCCCGACCGGCGGACACGGTCGTTTGCGGCCTCGGTCGAGGAGGGGGTGAGAACGCGCTCCACTTCCTTCGGAAGGTCCGGGGCGGGGACGCGCACGCCGCGCTCGCCCGGCATTCCGAGCCGGTCGATGAGTCCCGTGATCACCTCGACCGTCAGGTCGCGCTCGCGCGTCTCCGGGGCGGGACCCGTGAGCAGAAAGTTCTTCGCGACGAGGACGACGCCGCGCTCTTCGGAAATCCGGTTGAGGACGGCTCGAAAGGCTTCGGGAAAGCCCTCCGCGTCGGGAAAGCCGCTTTTCGCAACGCTCGTCAGGTCCACGAAGGCGAGCCGGTCCGTGTGCAGGAGCCCCGGGTCCGAGAGCGCCGCGCGCCCGCCGAGGAGTCCGCCGACGAAGGCGACGCCGAGAAGAACGGAAACCTGCAGAAGCCGCACGCCCGCGTCCCAGGGGGAGCGCGGAAACGCCCGTTGAGGAAGCGTCCCGGGCGGGGCCGCGCGAAGGACGCGCTCTCCGTCTCGGAGGGCGGATCCGACGGACCCCGCGAGCGGGGCGGCTCCGGAGTCCTTGGACGCGCTGCGGGCGCGTCGGCGGGACCCGACCGGGTCGCCCTTCGTCAAAAGCATCGTCACCGCGGGGTTGGGCGCGGGCGGGGTTTCCGACGTGCGCTCGACGAAGACCCCCGAGTCGTCGAGACGCAGCGGGGCGTCTTCGGGCAGGGCGTCGGAATCGAGTTCGAGCGTGAGGGCTTCCGTGAGGCGCAAAGCGCAGCCCCGGTCGCTTCGCGCGCGGATCACGCTGCGCATCCACGTGGGGCCCGTGCGCAGGTCGGGGAGCAAAAGGAGCTGCGAAAAGAGAATCGAGCGTCGAAAGGCCTCGGGGTCGCGGATCCTGTAGTACGTCGTTCCGTCGGGGTTTCGGACGGGGTCGCAGGCCGTGAGCTCCGAAAGAAGCCGGTTCATCTTGGCGTTCGCTTCCTCGACCGAGCGGCTCGACTCGAGAATCTCCGCGAGGACGGCTTCGACCTCCTCCTCCGCGCGCATCGCGCGGCGGACCGACTCGAGCGAATCGGGATCTTCGGGACGCACGTCGTGCGGGGCCCGAAGCATCTGCGCGGCGCGCTCTTCCGAGGGCGACTTCGGGACGGGACGGCCTTCCTTCCCTGCGAGATGTTCGGCCGTGCGCTCGAGCGCACGGCGGGCGATGCGGCCCATCGAAACGTCCGCGGCGCGCGGGGGCGACAGAAGGGTTTCGCCCTCGGCGCCCCGCTCCTCACTCCGGCGGGGAAGCGAAGCGCGGCGGCCCGGGAGCCGCTCGGCTTCGGGGCCTTCGTCCGCCGGGGAGGAGGCGTCCGTCGGAACGAAAGAGCTCTGCGGCACTTCGATCGGCGGCGTCTCCGGATTCGAAACATCGGGGTCGTCCGCCGTCAGGACCTCGGCGTCGGCTTCGGAAAGGGCGAAGAGCGCCGTCAGAGGCGCCTTCCGGCCCTTCGGGGCCCCGGACTTTTCCGGGACGGCGGGGGCGTCCTCCACGCGGAAGCGAAGACGGGGCGCGGCCTTGGAGGAAGTCTTGGCGCAGGGGCCGGGCTTTTCTCCGGCCTGATTGTCCGACGGGACTTCGGGGCCGTCGCCGCACGAGGGGGCGGACGACGGCGCCGAAGCGGCCTTCGATCCCTTCTTCTTCGCCTTTTTCGCGGTTTTCGCGGACTTTCCGGACTGCGGGCCGGACGGGGGCGTCGGCGCCGGAGCCGGACCGTCGGCGCTGCGGGATTCGTCGGACCGGGCGTCGTTCGTCGATCGGGAGGCTTCGGAGCGCATCGGTCCGCAGAGGGCCGGGGCGTTCCCGGCGATCCCGTTCGCGCAGGAGACCGCCTGCCGCATGCGGGTCGCGATTGACTCCCCGGCCGAGGGGGCGTCGGAGCCGGAGGGAGCGAAGGGATTGAGGAAGATCGGCTTTTCGCCGTCCGGAGGCGGGACCGTGGGGTCGAGCGGAGGAACGGCGGGGGCCGGCGCCGAGGCCTCGGCGGACGTTTGGCCGGACGGGACTTCGGGGTCCTTCGGGGCAGCTTCGGGCGGGGGCGTCGAGATCCCGGTTCGGGCCGGTTTCGGCTTCGCGGGCCGGCGGACGCCCTTTTTCGAAGGGCTTTTCGTGGCCTTCGGCGCGGTTTTCTTCGCCGCGCCTTCAGGCGGCGCGGTTTCTTCCTCTGCGCAGGGCGCGGGGATGTCGTGTTCGGCGGTCATGAGGTTTCCTTCTTCGGTCGAAAGGCGTTCAGCGGGTTTCGGAGGCGTCTTCGGCGTCTCCGGGGTAGCGGTTGCGGGCGATCCGCATGACGGCTTCCGCGAGCGTCAGGCCCCGGGCGCGCCAGTCGCGAACGCCCATCACTTCGCGCGCGTGCGAGCTTGCGGCGACGCGCGTGAAGTCGTCGAGGACCAGGCGCCCGATCGCGGGCGGGTGGTCGCCCACCTGCACGAGGACTTCCGACCAGAGGCCGCGCGCGGTCGTAAGACTTGCGACCGCGGTCTTGAGCCAGGGATCCTGCGGGAACTTTCCTTCGCCCGCGAGGCTCTCGAGCGTTTCGGCGTCCTGCCGCAGGTAGATGCGGGTGTCGGCGCAGGTCCACGCGGCCCTCGCCGTTTCGGACTGCCAGTAGTCGGCGACCGACTGGGTCGCCGTGAAGAAGGCGCCGTTCAACTTTCTCGCCTGTCGAAAACCCTTTTCGATGAAGGCGGCCGAGCGGCCGCTCTTCATGAGGTCCCAGGCTTCGTCGATGAGGACGAGCTTCGGAGGTCTGCGGTCCTTCTGCATTTCCGCCTCGATCGCGAGCATGACCTGGAGCAGCATCGCGTTTCGAAGCGTCGGATGCCCCGAGAGCCCCTCCATTTCCAGGACCGTGAAGTCGCTCGAAAAGTCGAAGGGCCGCCCCGTGCCGTCCGTCCATTTGGCGAGCGGTCCCCCTTCGGCGTAGGGGGCGAGCTTCTGCGCGGCGTCGAAAAAGCGCTGGTCGGGCGTCCCGTCGGCCTTTCGCACCTGACGCATCGAGGCGATGAGTTCGGGCAGGGTGGGCGTCCGGCCTTCCGAGCGGGCCTTTCGGTGAAGGATCGGAAGCGTCAGCAGAAGCCACTGATGAAGGAGTGCGTCCCGCTCGCCCTCTCCCAAAAATTCTTCGAGAATGGCCGTCACGCGCTCGACGCGCTCGGACTCGTCCGAGAGATAGCGCAGGGGATTCGCGTCCCACACGTTTTCGTCGTCGAAGGTGAGAAAGTCGCCGCCCAAAAGGCCGCAGAGCTTCTCGTAGCTTCGGCCCACGTCGATCACCCAGACGCGTCCGCCCTGCGCGAGAACGCCCAAGGCGAGTTCGTTCATCACGACGGACTTTCCGGAGCCCGGTTTCCCGACGATCGTTCCCGAAAAGCTCCCCGCACGGCAGGCGAAGGGGTCGACGTAAAAGAGGTGGCCTCGTCGGGAGAGGAGCGCGAGAAGGGGCGTTTCCGCCTTTTCGTGGTCGCGCCGTCCGGTCCCCGAGTAGTCGGCGACGACGGGAAGTAGCGCCGTGATCGTTTCGGCCGTGCGGCGCGGAAAGCGGTCGAGCGCTCGGGCGTCTTTCGCCAGAAGCGGGCCCGCCGCCAAGGGGAGCGACGCAAAGAGGGACTGCACGTGCAAAGCGGCGTTCGGGCGCAGTTCGATTCCGTTCTTTCTCGCGAGCGTTCTCGCGGCTTCGACGCAGAGCGCGGTCTGCCGCACGGGCGCAAGGAGCAGGATCTCCGTCTGCGAGGGATAGACGGGGAGTCCCCGCGAGAAGCCGTCCGAAGCGATCATGAGGTCCCTGGCGCGGTCCGAATAGATCGAAGTGAAGGCGGAGACGGGCGTTCGGCTCATCTGCCGCGCGCGGACGAGCTCCGATTCGATCTTCGTCTTTTCGAGCACGGCGTCGGTCACCTGCCACCAGGTCGTCGTCAAAAAGGGACAGGGGATCTGCGAGCCCGAGCGTCCGGGGTCGCCCGCGAGCGAGGAGGTTGCGGCGAGTGTCCAGGAGGGCGGCATCCCCGCGACCGACAAACCCACGGCGCGCACGGCGTGCTCGAGACCGGCGTCGTCCGCGTCCGCAAAAAGGATTCCCTCCTTTTCGATGCGGATTTCCGTGTCGGGGGAGACCGCCTGCAGCCGCAGTTCGTTGAGGGGGTCGAAGCGCTTTTTCATGAAGGTCCCGCGGCGGACCTTCTGGGGATTCAAGAGCGCCGCGAGCGTCGTCAGGAGGTCCGAGGGATCCGGATCGCGGTCGGCGAGATAGGACTCTTCCAAAGCGACGCGCATGGCTTCGCGCGCCGAGCGGGCGGTCTCGCGCGCCTCATCGGAGAAGGGGTTCCTGATCGGCAGCACGACCGAAATCCAGCCGCGGAAACGGCGGCAGTAGACGGGCGCCTGCGGGCGCACCTGCTCGCGGGCGGCCCGTCGAAGAAGCGCCGCCCGCTCCTTCGTCATGATCCCGAGGACTTCCCGCGCGGCGGGGTCGAGTCTCGGCGTCTTCGAGAGACGGCTCTCTTCAAAGAGCGTCAGCGCGTCCTCGACGTCGGGGTCCGCAAAAAGCGTGACGGCGACGGTGGAGCCGACGGGCAAAGCCGCAAGCACGAGTCCTTCGAGCCCCTTGCGGATCGCCTCGGTCATCCCGGTCTGCGGACGAAAGCCGAGCACGAAGCCGAGACCCTCGTATTCGCCCGGGCGGGCGGCTTCGAGCGCGACGAAGCCTTCTTCGTCTGCCGCGAGGTGGGGAAGAAGCGGACCGAACCGCTCGAAAAGCGTCGCGCCGAGCGCTTCTTCGGCCGTCCCCCGTTCGGGGCCCAGCGTGTTCGCGGCGGTGCGAAGGTTCGGCCGAAAGCGCGAGAAACCGAAGAGCCTCGCGAGGAAGTTCGCGCCGAAGGGGCGTCGGTCCTTCACGCCGGAGGCTTTCGCCGCGGGGTCGTTTGCCGCCGTCATCGGACGTTCTCCAGAGTCTTTTCAAAGGCGGCCTTGGCTTCCCGCAGGAGGCGCCCCGATTCGCTCCCGGCGGGCGTTTCGCCGTCCGCGCCGGCCGAAGCGTCGGAAGACTTTTCGAAGGACCCGGCGTTTCCGAGCCGTACGGCGGGCCGCGCCGCGGGCCGGCGCTCGCGCGCCTGGGCCCAGCGGGCTTCCTTCACCGTCACGTAGAGCGTTTCGGCCGTGTGGAGGGTCCCCGCGTCGTCCGTCCAGGGAGCAATCCAGAGACGGAGGATCACTTCGGGAATGCGGCGGGGAAAGCTCCCCGGAGCCTTGCCGTCCAAACGTACGGCGCCGTAGTGCCGGCGGGGATCCTCGCTTTGGGCCGCCTTCACGGCCGCGATCGGATCGGCGGGGAGGGCGGCCTCCCCGGTCGTACGGGGGCCGGTTGCGGGCGCGTTTTGCGTCGGGGCGGCCGAGAGGGCCGGGGCGCGGGCCTCTTCCTCTCTCTGATGGGGAAGCGTTCTCGCCGCATGCGCGCGGGAGAGCGTCTCGACGCTCGTGCAGGGAACGCCTTGGCCTTTGCCGCAGTTGAAGGTGCTGCCCGCGTCGAGGCCCGTGAGCGACCCGCAGGCCGCAAGAAGCGGAAGAAGACCGAGGGGCGCAAGGCGCAGGGTCCGAAGGAGGGCCGCGCCCGCGCGCGGGGACTGCGGGCGCGCAGGGCGCCCGGAAGCGGAAATGGGGTTCGTCATGATGATGGTTGCGCAAGATCGGTCGGTGGGGTTCAGGCGCCGCTCTTGGGCGTTTCGAGAAGAACGCCCTGCAGCAGGATCACGTCGACGGGCTGGCCGCCGTCGACTTCGAGGACGGGGAAGATCTTTTCGGCGACCTTGAGGTAGTAGTCGGCGATGCGGTCCAAGGCGTTCGAGGTTCCTTCGCCGAGTCCGGCCTTCAGGGAGTTTTGGTAGACGGTCGACTGCGAGCCCGAGGCGTAGGTCGTGGTTTCCGAGGCGCCGAGCGCCACGGCTTTGCCGAGACCCGAGAGAATCCCGACCGACAGGGCCCGCGCGATCGCCTGGCCGGATCGCGTGACGAGATTGCCGCGCAGGCCCACTTTGCCGTCGGGGCCCGCGACGTAGCCGCGGATGCGGATGTCGAGCGCTTCGCCCTTTTCGCCCACGCAGGCCAAACGCTCGAGGCGCACGAGAATGCGTTCGGACGAAAGATCGCCCGTGGCGTTTCCCGTCATGCGGCAGTCCGTCAAATCCGCCCGATAACCGTTCGGAAGGAGCGCTTCGCGCGCGACGTCGATCAGGATCGGCACGGGCGTCCCCGCGCCCGCGCCGCCCGTCGGGGCGTAGACGCCCGTCAGAAGCGTTCCGCGCACGATCGAGCCCGCCGTCACGTACTCGCGGGCGGTGGCGCCCAAGGCGCGGTTCGCGGCGATCGGGTCGTCGGGGTTGAGGACCGGTCGGTTTTCGAGCACTGCGTCCGCCACCGTGGGGGTGCGGGATTCGGGCGCAGCGGCCTTCTTCGTGAAGGTTACGACCGAGAGCTCGGGCGCGGCCGCCGGGGCGGGACGCCCGAAGGCGTCTCGCGCCCAGGCGTCGGCGGAACTTCGGAAGGCTGCAGCGGCTTCTTCGGAACCGGTCGGCGGATAAGGCGCGGAGAGCGCGGAGGAAAGCTCGGGCTTCAGATCTCCCGCGAGACGGCGTTCCGCGTCCGAGGGCGCGGGTTTCGGGGAGGCGGTTTCCACGGGCGTTCCGCCCGCGGCGACCGTCGGAGCCCGGGCTTCTTCGGCGCGGCGCGCGAGCGTGTCGACCGCCGCCGTCAGTTTTTCCTGGCCGTCCTCGAAGGCGGCCCAACGGGCTTCAAGGTCCTTCAAACGGCGGTCGTACTTCGCGACGAAGACTTCGCGGTCGAAGCTGTCGGCGCGAAGCGTGAAGTCTTCCGTAAAGGCGGGCGAAGGTTTCGAAACGGCGACGGGCTCCGAGAGACGAACGGACGTGTAGACGAGAACGCCGAGCGCCGCCAAAAGGGCGCCCGCCAAGGCCGTCTGGCGCATACGCCGTTCCGAAGTGGTGAGGTCGCGGGCCTTCGGCTGGAGGATTTTCTGCCAGTTCACGCCGCACCTCACTTCGCTTCAAAGACGTAGAAGCGCATGGATTCGGCGGGCTTCAGGGAGGGTTTGCCCGCGGCAAACGCAAGGACGCCGTCGGTCAAAAGCGCCGCTTCGTCGACGACCGCTTCGCGCAGCTTCCCGTTGCGGACGACGAGGCGCGTGACCGTAAGTTCCCGCGTGCGCCAGACGGCGTCGGTCGTGACGGCAAGGGGGGCGAGTCTTGAAACGACCGTGCGTGCGGCGGGCGTCAAGGGCGCCTCCGGGCCGCTTGCGACCGTCATGACGCCCCGCGACGTCCGCCCGTTTTCCAAGTCCGTCAAAAGGCCCGTGAAGAGGTCCGCGTAGGGGACGCTCTTCATGGCGGGCAGATCCGCACGAAGGTTCGCGGCGGGCTTGGCTTCGCGGTCCTTGAGATGCAGCACGACGTTTCGGGGCTTGGCGTCCTCGCGCACCGTCACTTCGACGGGAACGGTCTCGCCTCGGGCGAGCGTCACGAAAAGCGTGGTCGAGCCCGGGTGTTTGGGAAGGAGAAAAAAGTCGCTTCGGTCCGATTCGCCGCGGACTTCGACATGGCTCGAATCCACGACGACGGACAAAATCCGCTCGTCGGGAAAGTCGATGCGGGAGGGCCGAAGGGGCGGAACCGTGAGCCTGAGCGGCATCACGTCGTCGGCCTCGCGAAAGAGACTCTCGTCGGTCTGTGCGGGCGCGTCGGCGCCGGGCGCGAAGGCGGCGTTTCGAAAGTCCTCTCTCCGGTCTCGGACGAGGGCCGGCTCGTCGACGGGGCCATGCGGCAAGGGTTGATGGGAGGCAGAAGGGGAAGTCTGCCTGTCGACGGCGGGCTCGGAGGGCGTTTCGGTGGGATCGGCGTGAGTGAGAGTCGGGAAGGAAAGGAGCGCGAAGAGCGCGGCCGCGAGCGGGCGCAGAGCCGACTTCGCGGAGGATCGACGGGATGGGTGCGTGTTGGGGCGGATCGTCTTTGTCGTTTCCGGCATGGCGGTCTCGGGTTCTTATGTGGGAGGACCGCCCCCGCGGACGGGGGCGAACGGCGGGATGAGTTTTCCGGTGCGCCCTCCCTCGAGGCTTCCGCCGGCCGGCTTTTCCGAACGGCCGATGAGAATGCGGAAGTGAAAAGGAGACCGGGGACGACGCACCGGAAAACGCCCTTTGCAAAAGGGCTCGCGGGAAGGGCCTACGGGGCGTCTCTTCGCCGCAGGAGTTTTTCACGGCCCGGAGTCGGGTCGGCCGTGGCGCGCTCCCCGTCTTCGCGCGCAAGGCCGAGGAGTTCAAGTCGTCCCGCCGAAACGCGGAAGAGAAAGTGCCAGACGGCGGGGGCCGAGGATGTTACGTCCGAGCCGATGAGGGTCTTCGAGAGGCCCGCAACCGACACGGCCTGACGGTCTTCGTCCGCCGTGACGCGCTCGGGAAAAAAGACGGTCGACGCGTTTTCCTTTGCGAGCCGCGCAGCCTCCCGCTGCAGTTGTGCGGAGAGGTCCGCGTGGGTTTCGGGCGCCGCGTAGTCGAGAATCGAAAGAAGGCGCTTTTGTGCGGTCGAGGGCGTGAGGCTTCCGAGACGCTGCGCGAGGTCCAGGGCCATGCGCTCGAGATAGGTACGGTCCGCACGGTCGTCGGTGATCCGCCAGGCGCCGCCCGAAGGCGGAATCAGCACCGTCGTCACGACCGGTCGGCAGGTCGCGACGTGCACCCCGAGAAGAAGGTTCACGGCAAGACTCGCGCCGAGGGCCGCCAGGGCGGCGCGGCGCAGTCCCAGGCGGGCGGCGACGGTCGCGGCGACGCCCTCGGAACTTTGCGGAGCGGGGACTTGCGTGCGAAGCGGATCGGTCGTTGCGGTCATGGTCGGTGTTTCGTGGACGATACGGATTGAGGGGGTTCAGCCGACGGTGTGTCGGCGGGCGGACGAGGGAAGGCGCTTCAAACCGGCGTCGCCCAGATGCCAGTAGGAGAGGGCGCGGAGAAAGCCTCGTCCTTCCTCGAGCGTCTTGCGGTGCCACCGCCAGGCGAGAAAGGCGCCGAGGAGGCTCCCGTAGAGCATCTCCTCGAGAAAGGCGCCCATCGCCGTGACGGTGAGCCAGACGAAGACGAGATCCGCGCGCCAGAGCAGAAAGCGCGGATGCGAGTCCAGTTCCCGGGGCACGCGGATGGGTTTCATCTTCGGTCTCCGATCAGCCGCCCGAAACCGTGAAGATCGCCTCGAGGATCGTCGGGGCGATCATGAGCGAGAGCGAGGCCGCGATGCAGGTCACCGCCGCGACGATCGAGCCGCGGATGATGCCGAGCGAAAGGCCGATCACGAGGAAGGCGAGTGAGATGGACTTCCCGAGCGTGCCCTTGCACCAGCCCGCGATCGTGGCGTAGAGGGCGTCAAAGGCGTCGGGGGCCATGGAGGTGGCGGCGGCAGCTTCGGTCGAAACGAGGGCGGCGAGCGCCAGCGCGGCGGCCGGCAGCATCATTTTTTTCGTGAGGGTCATGTTGATCCTTTGCGGTGGTCGAGTTGTGAATCCCGATTCCCGTCCCGCTCGACTCGAATCGGAACGGGGAGGGCAAGGAAAACGAACTCTAGCGGGTCTCGTTGGCGTTCGCAAGAGGTGGGTTTTGTGGAATTTCATTGAGGTTTATATTTGTTGAAAAACCGTTGAAACAATCTCTGGCACAGTTGATATGAATGAACGTACCGCGAAAAACGGGAGGTACCCCATGGGGTTCCTTTTTATGAACAAGGATTTGAGTTTTCTTTACGGGTAAATCCTAGTGATCTGCTAAAAGAAAATATCTTCGCCGAGGGCGGCGTTGGACAGAAACAGAAAATTCTCAGGCAGAATGTATTCCCTCTCGTCGCGGTCGAAGTCGGATCATAGGTATGCCGAAGGATGGTTTGATTTCTAGTATCTTTTTTCAAATCGCCAGTAAGTTCGAGCCAGTACTTTAATTCCGGAAGTTTTTCTTGATGCTATGTGGATATGTTATTAACTACGTAAAAAAGCGTGTTGTGCAAATGTAATCCTTGACAAAATCGACCGCCTTCGGTAAGATTCGTTGCTCTCGCTCTGCTCGGTTTCACTTAAGGGTTAAGCTGAGTATTGGTGACGATAAAAGTCTGGTAAGCGTTGCTTACCACTGTTGAGAAAAACTTTATATGGAGTTGCAGTCGGCCGTTTTAGTGGTTAAACGTAAAGAATTAAATCGATATGGTCAACTTCGCAGGACGTCGGTTCGAGAGACCTCGATCCGTTCTGCGCTTTTTTGAAAGGAAAGCCGGAAAGGTTTTTTCCTCCCCGTATGTCTTTTGCAACGAGGACTTTTTTTTGCAAATGTGGAAAGGTAAACTTTCTGATCTTCAGTTGAAAAATGTCATTCGAACTCTTCATGAGTTTGAAGACGTCAATATTCTGTTGTTTATTCTCATGGCGAAACGATTGTCGGAATTCAGGCGCTCCGACAATGGCAGCATGCGGATGGGCTTCTTTAAAATGAGGAAGGGCAACAAGAAGGTAAGCTCCGGTAAGACGGAGTTCCGGTGCGACGTCACCATGCCGCGTTCCTCTTTGGAGAAGGGGGCTTTGCTGTCGGAAATCCTCAATCTTTTCGAAGACATTCAAACGGGGCGACGTTCCGACACGGAAGCCGTTCGGGATCTTCGGAAAAAGCTCAAGGAACTTTTCGCTTGACGAGAAGTTGCATTCTCCCGTGAAGGGAGCGATTGGAGTCGTTTCCTCAATCCTCCTTCTTTTGACGGTTCTCGCTCCGACGGGGCGGGGGCCGTTTTGTTTAGGGCCGCTTGAGCCGATGCCGAAAAGAGGTGCGAGAGACTGACGAGGTCCCGCGACGGAATACGGATAAGGATACGGTTCGAAAAGGAAAGAGACTTCAGTGAAGGCTGCGCAACACCCGTTTGCGCGGAGAAGGCGGGAGATCGGGCCGTCGTCGTGAGCGGCACGGATCGCGTTTCAGGCTTGCACTGAAGATGGACAGTGACCGAAATCCCAGGAGCATGACCAGTGGGCAGATCACCGGCGTGGCATTTTTGTTGAGAAGTCAAGTCGCCTCATGCGACTGAACGCCGACGGCTCGCCAACATCAAAGTAAAACACTCGGGAGCTTCCCCTTCAAACTCGACGACGCCGTCGTTGGGCATTGTGATGCATAGGGGTTTCTTCGTTTGAAACCGGTTCGACTCGGTCACCGCGGTCTTCTTGCTCCACGCGAGTTTGTTTCAGGTGGTCTCGACGACGGGCTCGTCGAACTGAAGGACGCGGACGGCGTTGGAAGTGGGGACAGGCATGGAAAGAGCCCCGAGAAGATGATGGATATCATTCTTGGCGAGCTCATTCAGACGCACTGGGGGCGCTTAGGCTGCCTACTTCCGAAGGCTCTCTTTCCCTGACGGGAAGGAGGGCATTTTTGTCTGCAGAAAAGCGGTACACGGGAGAGCGGAAGGAAGAGTCCGCCCTGTGTCGGCGAGACAGGCGCCGGGTAGTCGCGTCGTCGACGTCGTAGCGGCAGAACAATAGATTTTTGTTGTGACTGTTTTGCAACAAAAGCGTCGGTCTGTTGTTCTCTTTTTCGAGCTTTCGATAACGCAAGGAAATCTCAATAATTGCCGAAATGATATCAGGGTATCCCCCCCCC
>UQTE01000022.1 GCA_900543805.1 uncultured Sutterella sp. | reverse complement strand
CTTCTTGCCCATAAAAGTGTCCCCAGAAAGTGTCTCGCTTTCTGGGGACAGTTCAGTGTTTCTGGGGCTTTGTACGTCGGTACGTGGAAATGGAAGCACAGGGTTATTAATCGAAGAAAATCGATTTGTTGCTACTGTGCGTGGAGTTTGTTTTTTTTATTGTCTTGTGAGAGATTCCGTAATTACTTTGATGGGAACAGCGTCGGCGATTTTTATTTCTGTCGATTTTTCATCATTCTTCGCTGTCGCAGAGAAAATCGCTTTCATCACCAAAGCGACTAAAACTGTCGGTATTACCCCTAACAAAATTAGCTGGATGATGTAAAGACGAGCTTCTGCATCAGTGAGGATATCTGTAGTAGGGTTTGCAAAAAGTGCATGCCACACCATTATGAAAAAGCTGCCGTAAAGAAGTCCGATGACAATCATCAATGACCAGAAAAAAAGAGGTCGACGGCCAGAATTCTTTTGCAGTCTATTTAAACGCTCCTTTTCCTGTTCTAGTCTGATTTTTTCTAACTCAAGCTTGGTTTTTTCTTGCTCAAGTGTTAGGTCGGAGATCTTCATGGCAATGTCCGCACGTTCGTCTCGTGTGTCAATGCGCTCCGCGAGTTCCTGTACTTCAGATTGGAGGTTGATGGGGCCAAAATTCATAGGATGTAGCCTAAATTTTTAAGTCGAAAATACAAGGCTTGAGAAGAAACTCCAAATGCTTGGCGTAAGGCTACTGGATCCTTAATGTTTCGCACTTCAATCATGGCCTTCATGGCAATGGCGGGCATGAGAAGTTCCGCTGCGAATTCGTTCGCAAGGCGTTCATGCACAGGATTGATACGAAACCAGTTGGCCTTAGTGGTATCTCGCAACGAGCTTCCGTGATCTAGACAAAAATGTCCAAGCTCATGGGCAATTGTAAATCGTTGGCGTTCAGGAACGTCAGCAGCGTTGACATATATTATTTGATTTTCTTCGTCAAGATAGCCCGACTTGGTTCCCAGATTCTCGATGCGTTCAACATTAAGTCCCAAACGGCGAGCAAACTCTTCAGGAGAAATTGGAATATTGAAGTCCCAATATTCGTCCAGAAGAGCGCGAGCCGTATCTACAGCTCGTGTCATATCTAACTCCTTGTTAAGGTCAAAACTTTGCCGTTCGTTATGGGACGGAGATGTCATTTTCGGCCCCAGAAAGACGAAAAGAGGCGGCTCCAAGTACTTGTCTTGGAGCCGTTTTGTTACAGATCGCACCGCGAGTATACCGTAGTCGGAGGAAGTTGTCGAAAGAGGGGAAAGTGTTTACGCGACAAATGTGGACGAAATGTCAATTTAGTTCAAAAAGAACGAATGCGTTTGTCGCATCGCTTGCCCCCAACCTTCCCTTCCATTCCCTTCGTTTTGGAATACAGCGACGAAAAAGATGGCCGCCCGATGTCTCGGACGACCGTGAGGAGAGAAATCCCGCTCTCGGTTTGCGGGAGGAGGATCCCGCCTCCTGCGCTCTCCCTTTGAACGCAGGAGGGAGGATTTGCAGGGAGGATTTAGGCCGCCGCGGCCTTGCCGGCTTCGCGGCCGAAGACGAGGCAGTCGAGAATGGCGTTCGTGCCCATGCGGACCGCGCCGTGCACCCCCGAAGTGGCTTCGCCGGCGGCATAGAGGCCGGGGATCGGCTTCGAGGTCTTGACGTCGATCACTTCGCCCTTGAGCGTCGTGACGAGGCCGCCCATGCAGTGGTGGATGCGCGGGGACATTTCCATGGCGAGCCACGGGCCTTCGAGCATGGGCTTGACACGGCTCACGTCCTTGCCGAGGGCGTCCTTGCCGGCCTTGACGCCCGCGTTGTATTCGTCGATCGTGGCCTTGAGGGCGGCCGCGTCGATCGAGAAGGCCTTGGCGATTTCGTCGAGCGTGGCGCATTCCTTGACGAGGCCCTTTTTGACGCAGTCTTCGACGAAGCCAGGACGGCGTTCGGCGAGCGCGGCGCTCGCGGCCTTGTTGGCGACGGCGATGCAGTGCAGACCCTTGCCCTGTTCGACGAGAATGGCGTCGGCGCGGACCTTGCGGTTGGCGTTTTCGTTCACGAAGCGCTTGCCCTTCGTCGTGACCCAGACGCCGAATTCACCGGCGACGTACTGCGCGAAGGACCAGCTCACGCCCATGCCCTTTTCGATGGCGTTGTTCCAAGGCGTGCACTGAATCCAGTCGTTCTGGACCTGCAGAGCGCCGATGCGGCTCGATTCGCGCCAGAGTTCGGACGTGGCGCCCGGCTGGTTCGTCGTCTGGTTTTTGTTCGTGAGCTTCGGGTCCTGCAGCATGCGGTATTCGACGTCGGCCGAGAAGCCGCCGTGGCAGAGGATGACGCCCTTCTTGGCTTTGATGTACTTCACCTTGCCGGAACCCGCCTTCGGGAAGCGATAGCCTTCATAGACCTTCAGACCGCGCACGCGGCCGTTGCCGTCGCGAATGATTTCGTCGACGTAGCAACGGGTGCGGGGCTTGACGCCGCGTTCTTCGAGACGGGCGAGAAGCGGACGGACGATGCCCGAGCCCGAACCCTGCTTCGTCGTGTGGGAGCGGGGATGCGAGTGACCGCCTTCCATGCCGATGCCTGACACCCATTCGACCTTGAGTTCGTTCACGGTCCATTCGTATTTGGACTTGGCGTGTTCGGCGAGGAAGCGAACCTTTTCGGGGTTGTTGAGGTAGAGGCCGTTCACAAGGATATCCTGTTCGAGCTCTTCGGGCGTGTCCTTGATGTTGTGCGAGAGCTGCTGGGGCGTGCCGATGGCGCACATGTCGCCGCCGCAGATGGCGGAGTTGCCGCCCGCGATCGGCATCTTTTCGAGGACGAGGACCTTGGCGCCCGCCTTGTGGGCTTCGAGGGCGGCGGCAAGACCGGCAAAGCCGGAGCCGACGATGAGGACGTCGACGGATTCGTCCCACTTGGGAAGGACGGGGCAGGCCGGTTCGGCGGCGCGGGCGAGGGTGGCGGCACCGGCCGTGAGGCCGGCGATGCCGCAGAGACTGCCGGCGCGAAGGAAGGAACGACGATTCATTTCGGACATGGTGATTTCTCCTTTGAGGGCGTCGCGTTTCGTCAAAAACGCAAAATCAAATGACGGGCGCGGAGACGGTCGGGTCGGCGCAAGCTCGTCGGG
Organism: uncultured Sutterella sp.; assembly: GCA_900543805.1. Lineage (GTDB taxonomy): Bacteria > Pseudomonadota > Gammaproteobacteria > Burkholderiales > Burkholderiaceae_F > Sutterella > Sutterella merdavium. The sequence continues at coordinate 30,942 of UQTE01000022.1, read as the reverse complement.
GACGCGTGTCTGAAGGGTGGAGATTCCGGAATCCGTCGATCAGAAGGTCATTGAAATCAACGGGATGCGTTTCGTTGAAGATCTTTGACGCTCAAAAGTGTAGAAAAAGGAAAGGGACGGGGACAGGTCCCCGGCGAAAAACCTGATTTGACGAATCGTCAAAAGGTGGTAGAATCTTCCCGCAGAGGCGATCGCGGACGTCGACGGGTCCGCGCGTCGCCCGATCTCGGGACGGACGGGGCCGCTTGGGCCGGCAGGAATAGGGAGAGAAAGGATGGATCGACGAGAGGATTTCGCGGCCTGGCGGCTTTTCTGCCGGGTGATCCGCACGGGTTCGCTCTCGCGGGCGGCGATGGAACTCAATCTCGCGCCTGCGGCCGCGAGCCGGATGTTGACCGACCTCGAGCACTCGGTGGGGGAGGCGCTTCTCAACCGTAGGCGTCGCCCCATGACGGGGACGCTCCGGGGCGACGCGCTTTTTGACGTCGTCGCGCCGATCGTCGAGAATTTCGAGCGCTTCTGCACGGAAAACCTTTCGATCGCGGGAGCGTCCGCCGCGGCGGGACCCGCCGACGACCGCTACGTCATTTCGATTTCGGCCTATCAGGGCTACGGGCACGAGTGTCTCCCGCCGCTTCTTCAGGAATACATGAAGATCCACCCGAACGTCTCCTTCAGTCTCTACAAGGAAAAGAGCATCGCGGACGTAGAGCGCGGCGAAGTGGACGTGCTCGTGACGGCAAGCGACGTGCAGCGCCCCGGACTCTGGCGGGAGGACACGCGCCTTCTTCCCTGCATCATGGCTTGTTCGCCCGACTATCTGCGCCGCTACGGAACGCCCAAGTCCCCCGAAGACCTCGCGCACCACATCGGGCTCGAGCGCATCGGGGAGAATTTCCCGGTTTCCAGAGGTCACCTCTATCGGAATCGGCAGTCGCATCAGGCCCGCTTCGGACAGACGATCTATTCGGAAGACTCCATCGGGCTACGGGACAGCGCGGTGGCGGGGATCGGGATCGTCTTCGACCTCCCGGCCGAATTCATGTTGACCGAAATCCTTCGCGGCGAACTCGTGCAGGTCCTTCGCGGCTGGCATCGACAGCCCTTCCAGCGAAGCGTGCTCGTACAAAAGGAGAAGATGAAGACCCGGCCCGAGATCGCGGCGTTTGCGCACTGGCTCGTCCGAAGGGAGCGGGAGGCCTCCTTCGAGCGGGAGTTCAAGGTGTTTTCTGTCCTCGGCGAGGAGCCGAAAAACTACCTGCGCTGACGGGAGACGACGGGAAACCCGGCGGTCGGGGCGGGCGTTGCGGACGGGTTCGAGAAGCGTGTCCGGGCGAAAGGGGAGACCGTCCTTCCGTGCGATGCCGGCCGTCGGATTTTTCCCATGAGAAGGATGGCCCGGGATCCGAGAGACTGCCTGGTTCCCCGCTGCGATCCGCCCCGTCAGCCTTCCGACGGCCGTGAAAGGGGGTCCTCTGCGGCGGCCGCCTTACGTTCCGCTTGGGCTGCCCCGCGCTTGGCCATCACCTCGGCCAACTCCGACCGAATGAAGTCTTCGTACTCCGTGACGAAGGCGGAAAGCGTCGTCGTTCCGCGCTCGATTTCCTGCAGCTTTGCCTCAAAGTGTGCCGTGAGCACGGCGCTTCGCACCTTGGGGGAGGCCGTGAGGAGCACCTTGCGGCCCTCTTCCGTGCAGTGAAGCTTCTTCCCTTCGGTTTCGAGATAGTTCTTGCGTTTGAGCTCCTGGATGATCGTCGAGCGGGTCGCGGGCGTGCCGATCCCGCCCGCTTCCTTGAGTTTCTCCTGCAGGTGCGGGTCGTCGAAACTCTTCCAGATCGTCTCCATCGCGGCGATCAAGGTGCCTTCCGTAAAGTAGGCGGGGGGCTTCGTCTGGTCTTCTCGCCCGTCGACCGAGAGCACGTCGACGACGTCCCCTTGGGCGAGGGGAGGGAGCGTCTGGGCGGCGTCTTCGTCCTCCTCTCCGTTCTTCTCGTCTCCCTTGCGGCTTTTCGCCGTGCGCTTTTCGGGCGCGGTCTTTTCAGCCTTGGCGTAGAGCGCCTTCCATCCCTTCACCACGACCACGCGTCCTCGGGCGGTGAAGGTTTCGTCTCCAATCGCGAGCTTCACGACCGTTTCGTCGTACTCGTGCACCGGGAAGAACTGTGCGATGTAGCGCTTTGCGATGAGTCGATAGAGCTTTTGCTCCCGGTCCGACAACTGCGACCAGTCGACGGCGTGCGCGACCGGGACGATCCCGTGGTGCGCCGTCACCTTCTTGTCGTTGAAGACGGGGCTCTTGAGGCTAGGATTGGCCTTCTCCACGGCCCTGGCGGTCGCGGGAAAGGTCTTCGCGATCGCGGCGAGTACGCCCGGGGCTTCCGCGTGCTGGGATTCGGGAAGGTAGGAAGAATCCGTTCTCGGGTAGCTAGTCACCTTGTGCTTTTCGTAGAGCGCCTGACAGCCCGAGAGCGTTTCTTCTGCCGTAAAGCCGTAAAGGCGGTTCGCCTCCGCCTGAATGTCGGCGAGCGAATAGACCTTGGGCGGATAAACGCGCTTACGCTTCGTCTCGGCGGAGAGGACCGTCGCGGTCTTTTCCTTGGAGAGACGTTCGATCAAGAATCGTCCCAGGGGAATGTCGAGAAGAAGTTTTCCTTCTTCGTCCATCCCGGGCTGACCGGGCTTGGGCTGCCACTTTGCGCGGAAGCTAGCACCGTCTTTGGCGAGATTCGCCGTGATCGCGAGATAGGGTTTCGGGACGAAGTGCTGCACGGCGTAGTCGCGCCGCGCGACCATCGCCAAGGTGGGCGTCTGCACGCGCCCCACCGCAATGAGGCCGCCCGGGCCCGTAAGCGTATAGGCCCGCGAGAGATTCATGCCGAGAAGCCAGTCGGCTCTCGAGCGCGCACGGGCGGCGTCGCGCATGCCGGCGAAGCCTTGGTTTTCTTTGAGCGCCGCAAGACCCTTCTTGATCGAGGCTGGGTCGATCGCGGACACCCAGAAGCGCTTCACGGGCTTTCGCACGCGGAAGTGTTCGAGGACTTCGTCGACCAAGAGCTGTCCTTCGCGGTCCGGGTCGCCCGCGTTCACGATGACGGCCGAGGAGCGGATGAGTTTTCCGATGACGGAGAGCTGGCCCTTCACGCCCTTTTGCTTGCGAACGAGCGTCTTCCACTCAGAAGGGATCACGGGGAGGTCCCGCAGGCGCCACATCTTCTTTCCGCGCTTCGTCGTCGGGATGTCGTCGGGGAGATAGGCGTCGGGTTCGGCCTGCTCGAAGAGATGTCCGAAGCACCAGGTGACGGTCGTGCCGTTGCGGCAGACGAAGAAGCCGTTTTCTCGGCGGACGATGCCGAGGCCCTCCGCGATGGCGCGGCCGAGCGACGGCTTTTCGGCGATGTAGAGCGTTCCGGTGGCGGGTTCGGGCATGCGGAGAGACGAAAAGAAAGAGAAAGACGAGGCAAAGTGTAGCGGGTTCGCGATGGAGAGGAGGGAGAAAGGCGGAGCGTCGGTTTTTTGTGCGACATTGTTTGTCGCACTGCGTCGTTACACTGAAACTGCAGAACAACCACAGAAGGAGAATCTCATGACCAGCACGTACGTTCCACCGCACCCCGGCCGCTATCTTCGGGAAGATCTCGAAGAGTTTGGGATCGCTCCCCGAACCTTTGCAAAACGCATCGGTGTAGAAGAGGAAGACCTTCGCGCCGTGCTCGACGAAAAGGCTCCCATCACGCAGGATCTTGCAGAGAGGATCGCCGGCAACCTCGAAGGCCCGCCCGCGGCCATGTGGTTCGCCATGCAGAAGGAATTCGAAGCGTGGCAGGCGGCGCATGCCGCCCGTGACGAATCTTCCGACTGATCGCCCGAACTCATCCCCCAAACGAAGACGGCTCCGATTTCAGTCTTGAATGGGAGCCGTTCGTCGTAAGGGGCCTTGCGCCTTCCCACCGTACTGTTTTTCTCCGCCGTCCTCCGAGCCGGGAGCATTTTTCGTCGAGGCGACACCCGTCGTTACTCATCCGCGCGTTCGGACTAGGGTTTTGCGCCGAAGGTTCAAGCCCCTCCGGCATACCGCTTCGGTCTACAATGAGAACTTCCGAGTCTCGAACTCTCGCGGACGCTCCCCAACGTTCCCGTCGGTTCGACATCTCCATGCACAAGAAAGCCGGGCGCCGAACTTCCCTCCATCAGCGGACGCACCGGCCGCGTCGCCCTCCCTCAGGCGATTCCCCGCCGCAGAGCCTGCGGTTCCTCGTGCATTCCAATAACCAATAACTCTGGAGAATCCTTATGAGTACACGCCAAACCTGGTCCAGCCGTTTGACATACATCCTCACGGTTGCCGGCGCGACCATCGGTTTCGGCGCCACCTGGCGCTTTCCGTATCTCGTGGGTGAAAACGGCGGCGGCGCCTACGTGCTCACCTTCTGTCTCGTGATGCTGCTCGTGGGCATCCCGATCATCCTCGTCGAAAACGTCATCGGACGGCGCGCCCAGTCGAACAGCGTCGACGCCTTCGTGCGCGCGGGCGTCGACAACGGCAAGAAGCCGAACGCCCTCTGGAAGATCTTTGGCTACACGGGACTTTTGGGGGCCTTCGGGATTCTCGCCTACTACATGGTGATCGGGGGCTGGGTGCTCTCCTACATCTGGCACATTCTTCTGGGCGCCGCGGGCTTTGCGGGCGGGCTCGACCTCTCGAGCCCGATTACGAAGGAAGTCACCGAAGCCTTCTACGCCGACAAGATCGAAAACTCGCCCTTCGCGATCGCGTGCTTCACCTTCGTCTTCGTGCTCATCAACTGGGTGATCCTGCGAAAGGGGGTGATCGAGGGGATTGAAAAGTCGGTGAAGTACCTGATGCCGGCGCTCTTTTTGTGCCTCATCGTCATGGTGATCCGCAACCTCACTCTCGACAACGCCATGGAAGGCGTGCGCTTTTACCTCACGCCCGACTTCTCGAAGATCACGCCGAAACTTCTTCTCGACGTCTTGGGGCAGGTCTTCTTTGCGCTTTCGCTCGGCTTCGGCGTGATGATCACGCTTTCTTCGCACCTGAACCAGAAGGAAGACATGGTGAAGACCGCCGTCATCACCGGCGTCATCAATACGCTCGTCGCCGTCATGGCGGGCTTCATGATCTTCCCGTCGCTCTTCAGCGCCCACCTCGCTCCGGATTCGGGTCCCTCGCTCGTCTTCAAGTCGCTCCCGATCGCCTTCTCGGAAATGTTCCTCGGCAACTTCTTCGCCGTGGTCTTCTTCCTTCTCCTCATCATCGCGGCTTTGACGACGTCGCTTACCATCTACCAGGTGATCATCAGCGTTCTCTTTGAACGTCACCGCATTCTTCTGCACCGCGCGATCAACTGGGTTTTGGGCGGGATCTTCGTCTTCGGGAACATTCCCTGCATCATGGCCTACGGTCCCTGGCGCGACGTGCGCATTCTCGACCGCAACATCTTCGACGCCTTCGACTTCGTGAGCGGCAACATCTGCTTCGTCATCACGGCCCTGGGCGCGACCCTCTACGTGGGCTGGGTCATGAAGCAGAACGCCGTCGCCGAAATCGACAACAACGGCGCGCTCGTCCACAAGTCGACGGGCGTCTGGTATGCGCTTGTGCGCTACATCATTCCGGTCGTGATCGTCGCGATCTTCGCCTACGGTCTGCGCGGCTTCTTCGCGTAACTCGACCTTTCTTCCTCAGGGGCCGTCGGATGCGTCCGGCGGCCTTTTTGCAACCCTTTTCTCTCCGTTTCCCATGACGACATCCACTTCCTCCCGTCTCGGCCTTGTTCTCGAAGGGGGCGGCTTTCGCGCGCACTATACGGCGGGCGTCCTCGACGTCCTCATCGACGAATTGCTTCCCGTCGAGGGCGTGATCGGCGTTTCGATGGGGGCGATCCACGGGGCGTCCTTCGTGTCGGGCCAGAAGGGGAGAAGCCTCGAAATCTATACGCGCTTCGCCGCGGATGAGCGCCTCTGGAGTCTCTGGCGCTGGGTGAGGACGGGGAATTTGATCGATCCGCAGTTTTGCTACCACGACATCCCCGACCGCATCGTTCCCTTCGACGAGGAAACCTTCGAACATTCCGGCATGACCTTTTACGCCTGCGCCTCAAACCTCGAGACGGGACGGGCCGAGTATCTGCGCCTTCCGAACTTGACGGACGACATCGACGGACTGCGCGCTTCGGCCTCTTTGCCCTACGTCTCGCCCGTCGTGGAATTCCGGGGAATGAAGCTTTTGGACGGTGGCTGCACCGACCGCATTCCGCTCGCGGCCTTTGAGAAGCTCGGCTACACGAGGAACATCGTGATCCAGACGCACCCGAGAGAGCACGCCGTGCGGGACCGCGACGCCTGGGCGGCGAAGTGGTGGTACCGGAAGTATCCGAAGTTCGTGGAGAGTTTTCAAAAGAGCCCCGAAGTCTACGAGGCGACGCAGCGCCTGATCGACGAGCGCGTGAAGGAAGGGCGCGTTTTTTCAATCCGGCCTGAGCGGGCCATTCCGGTGGGACGTTTGACGCGCGATCCCGAGGACGTTCGAAGGGCCTACGACCTCGGTGCCCGGGACGCGAAGAAGGCGCTGCCTGCCTTGCTGCAGTGGGTGAACAGGGCGTAGAACAGGAAGTGGAAGGGCGGTCCTACTTTGCATAAAAATGAAAGTACACTTTCGATTACATGCAAAGCATGCTTGATTTTTCATGCAGAGGACTCCCTGTGAACTACAGACATCGAACGCTTGAGACGGAAATCCTGAAGGCTTCGGAACGCTTCAAGGCCGTCATGGTGAGCGGCATGCGGCAGGTCGGCAAGAGCACCATGCTCCAGAACCTGTGTGCCGAAACTCGGACCTACGTCAGGCTCGACGACATCCGGGCCGCCGAGCTCGCGGAAAACGCCCGCGACGTCTTCTTCAAACAGTATCCGGCACCGGTGCTCGTCGATGAGATCCAGCGGGTTCCCGAGTTGTGTCTCGAGGGGAAGGTTCTGGCGGACTCGTCGGACAAGCGGGGGCAGGTTTGGTTGGCGGGATCGCAGCGCTTCGCGATGATGAAGAACGTGCCGGAGTCGCTTGCCGGACGCCTGGCCTCTTTCGAACTCTTGCCCATGAGTCTGTACGAAAGGCAGGACAAAGCTTTCGAACAAAGACCGTATTTGCCTGCCGGCGATCTCAAGCGGGGCTCTCTGACTGCGCAAACACCGAAAGAAACCTGGCGGACCATCTGGCAGGGCGGTTGGCCCGAGGTGATCGGCGCCGCGCCCAAAAAACGAAACGCCTTCTTCCAAACTCTGTTGCAGACGCACATTGAACGGGATGCTGTCCGGACCGGGATTCGAAATTTGGCGGGCTATCAGAAATTGCTGACGGTTCTTGCCTCTCGAATCGGCCGGGAGTTTCAGCTCAATGCCGTGGCGGCGGAGGTCGGCGTTGCCGTGCAGACGGTCAAGCAGTGGCTCTCGGTTGCGGAGAGCTCGGGAATTATCTACTGGTTGCCGCCCTTTTTCGAGAACGTCGGGAAAACCGTCATCAAACGCCCCAAGCTCTTTTTAACGGACACGGGATTTGCCGCGTGGCTCTGCAACATTCCGTCGGCCGAGGCGCTCAGCCGGGCATACAACAGCGGCAGTTTCTTTGAAAATTTCGTCATCATCGAACTGCTCAAGAGCTGGGTTCACAACGGCGAGCAGCCGCATTTCTATTTCTATCGCGACACGCGCTTCAACGAGATCGATCTTCTGATTTTTGACGGCGTCGAATACCATCCCGTCGCAATCAAGGCGACCGAATCGCCGCAGGCGAGCATGGTCAAAGCCTTCGACAACATCAAGGGAAACCATATCAAACGCGGTAGCGGGGCGCTCATCTGCTTGACAAAGGAGCCTCGTTATCTGAGCTCCGACGTCGTTGCCCACTCGATTTGGGATATCTGACCGGCGCAAAACGGGCGGCTCCCGCTTGGGAAACCGCCCGTTGCTCTTTCGACTCAGTGGAAGGAGATTACTTCTTCTCTTCCTTGAGGATCGTCATGACCGCCATGCGGCCCGAGTTGAGGGCGAAGGACGAAGCCGTGCCTTCACCGACCTTCAGGTCGTAGGAGTCGCCGTAGACGCCGCCCGCGTCATGACCGATGGCATAGAGACCCGGAATGACGTGGTCGTTCTTGTCGAGGACCTGCAGACCGGCGTTCACTTTGACGCCGTTGAGAGACGTCAACACGTTGATCTTGCCGCGAACGACATAGAAGGGACCAGTCGCGACTTCACGCAGGTAATAGGGGTCCTTGCCGAACTGTTCGTCCTTGCCCTGACGCGCATACTTCGTGATGGCGTCGCAGGAAGCCTTGAGCGTGGCGGGATCCATGCCGGCCTTCTTGGCGACTTCTTCGATGGTGTTGCCGATGAAGACGTTGCCCTTGGCTTCGTTCGCCTTCAGGAGGGCGTCAAGCTGCGTCGCGTGCTGGCCGCGCTGGATGAAATTGCCGCAGGGATTCGGATAGCCTTTGCCCTTCGTGGAGATTTCCTCCTTGGTCTTTTCGTCGAAGACGATGTAGGTCCATTCGCCCGAGCGGGCGATGGCGTTCGAGGCGGTCGGCCAGTCGATCGTCAGTTCTTCGTTGAAGAAGCGGTTGCCCGTGCCGTCGACGTAGAGAAGGCCCTGGCGGAAGAGGGCGCGCACTTCCTTGTTGGCGCCGTTGCAGATGGCTTCGCCTTCCGCGGGCATGAAGGCCCCGTTCATCATCATGCCGCCCATGTTGTCGCCCACGGCGCCCACTTCAAAGGCCATGTTGATGCCGTCGCCCGTGCGGCCCGGCGTGCCGACCGGGGTCATGTCGATGCCCGTGAGATCCTTCACCATCTTGGTGTTGAAGCTGTAGCCGCCCGTCGCGAGAATGACGTTCTTCGCGTTGATGGTGACCTTTTCACCCGTCTTCGTGTCCTTTGCGATGACGCCCGTCACCTTGCCGTCCTTCGTGATGAGCTTTTCACCCGGGGTGTTGAGGAGCAGCGTGCCGCCTTCCTTCTTAAAGAGCTCAACCATGGTCTTCGGCAGAGAACCGGCATACGGATAGATATGCCAGGTCTGCTCGGCCTTGTCGCGCCAGGCGGTCTTGACTTCCTTCCACTTCACGCCGTGGTCTTCGACCCACTGGATCGTGTCGCCCGAGAGTTCGACGAAGGCCTTGACCAAGGGCGCGTTGATGCGCCAGTGATGGTACTCGGCCATGGCGTTGAAGGCGTCCGTCGCCGTCCACTTCATGCCCTTCGCTTTGGTGTAGGGCGTCTGCACGCCGAAACTGCCTTCCATGAAGAGGCCCGCGCCGCCCGGGAAGGCGTTCTTTTCAATCATGATGGTCTTCAGACCGCCTTCGACGGCGGAAACGGCGGCGACCGTGCCGCCCGCACCGGCACCGACCACGACGACGTCGGCGTTGTAGGTCTTGTCGGCCCAGGCCGGAAGCGACATTGTGACTGCGGCTGCCAAGGCGAGCATCTTGAGTTTCATGGTTTTCTCCTTATGGGTTTGTCGGAGGGAGGCTCGAAGGCGCTCCCTTGATGAAGATTTTCGGGCTGCCGCGTTTTTTCGCATAGGTTCAAATGAGACCGTTCAAAGTCCCGAGTTTCCCGAGGAAAGAGAAGAGAACCGGAGGGTGCGCCCCATTGCGCCGGTGGGCGACCGAGCGTTAGGGGAAAGCGGACGTTTCACCGTGAAAACGGCAAACTTGCGATCGGCACTGTGGAAGGTTGCGATTCGCAAGAAAGTCGTACGATGCCGACAACAGTTCCCAAAGGCCTCTGTTCGAGCGATCGAGCATGCAGAAAATGAGGGACGCTTCGCCGGTAATGCTTGCGTTGCCAGCATTTTTATTTGGCTTTCGACAAGAACGCGGTTTTCAAGGAGAAGGCGTTTTTCGAACAGGCTCAAATGAGACCGTTCGAAATCCCGAGTTTCCCGAGGAGGAAGGTGGAAAGCGAGAGGTGTTCATTCTCCAAAAATCATTAAAGAGAGGGAAGTTCAGGGAAGTGACCGCTTCTTTCGAAATGGGTGGTAAGAACTGTCGGGCGAGCGACCCGTAGCGGCTTGCGCCATCGTCGCACTACACTTTTGCGTAGCGCGGGCGCTTTGCAAAACGGAGCAGAAAGCGCCGCCGACCATTCTTTTTCCGAAGGAGACGTCATGGCGACCGTTCGCGACACGCCGGAATTTCAGCGGGCCCTGCTTTGTCAGCGCCGTTTCCCCGACGAGCTGCCGCTTCCGCTCGTCTGCTGGCTCACGCCCCGCGTGCCCGAACGAGTCGAAGTGCTTCTTCGCCGCACGGGCGTGGAGAAAACCTTTGAGGCGGGCGAATACGTCTTTCATTCCGACGAATACTACGGGTCGATCGTGATGCTCACCCGCGGTCTCGGGGGCCGCGCCTTCGGAAGCGAAACCTGTCAAGCAAGCGACGCGATCGCGCTTTCCGTTCCCTACCGCATCATCGGCGGGAACCATTGTTTCTTTTCGGGTCTTCCGGGCATCGGGCGCTACTTTCTTCTGACGGCGGGCGAGGGGATCGTCGCGAAGAAGGAGGCCGTCATGGCGGAACTCCGCCGCGACGTACAGCTCTTTGAGGAATTCGCGGCCTATCTCGACCGCCTCTTTCAGTCGGACCGCATCGGCTTCGGGGCGATTGCGCTCTTGCCCGTGCGAAAGCGGATTCTTCTCTGGGCGCTCTCCTGGGGCATCACCTACGGGGACCTCGTGACGGAAGCGGGCCTCGAGTGGCTGGCGATCGAGCCCTCGCTCTCCGCGCAGCTTCTCTCGCGCGTCGCGAGTGCCAACCTCAGCCAAATCAAGCGGGACCTCGCGCAGATGCGAAAGGAAGAAGTCTATAAGCGCGACGGATCGAGACTACTCGTGCGGGCCGACGCCCTGGACGACGTCTGGCGGTGGCTCAGAGATTCCGAAGAGCGGACCGCGCGCTTCAAGCGCCCGACGGATTGGCGGGGATACTGCCGCGACTATTCGCGGGTATTGTTGCCCTGAGCGTTATCTTCCATCAGGCACATTCAGTTCATTGAAGAGAAAGAGTCGTTCTGCGTAGGATTTGGCGTTGCCCGCCATACGGGCGAGTTTGGGAAGACCTGAGCCCAGGAACACCACGGGAAGATTCGTCTGGGCGATGCGGTGAAGGGCGGCGATAAGGGCGGTCAAATCCTTTTGGGAAAGGCGATCCATGTTCTCGACGGTCAACAGCCAACCTCTGTGCGCCGACCGGGCGCGGCGGCCGATCTCTTCGAAAAGATTCGCCAATGCCGCATCAGGGATGTCAAAGTCACAGAAAAAATCTTCGGGCGTATGCTCGCCGTCGCCGAGAATCGACAGGATTTTCCTTCCTTCGCGAAAGATTTGCACGGCGAAGGTTTCCTCCCCGACGTCCAGGCGCGAGACGAGAAAACCGAGCGCTTCACCCTCCGGAGCAAGCTCGTCAAGGAGCGCTTTCCCGGCGCTTTCACGCGTACCGAGAAAGAGCTCGGGACGAAAGGATCGGCCCGTGAGCGCCCGGCGAAGTGCCACGCTTGCTTCTTCTTTGATGCGGTCCCGCTCGGCAGAGGTGGAAGGGTGTCTTTCCTGCGTCATGGTGCTTTCCAAGTCCTTTTCGTGCCCGTTCGGCGTCTTCAGTCGTTCTTCCCGGTGTGCGTCGCGTCGGACTGCGCGAGGTGATGTTCGACCCGCTCGAAAAAGCCTGCGAGTTCCGCCGGGGAGCGTACCGAAAGCTTCTTGAGCGCATCGGTACGCTGATGGTCCACCGTTCGTTTGGAGATCCCGAGGCGGTCGGCCACCGCCTGACTCGTGAGTCCCTGCGAGACGAGCCGCAATACCTGCCGCTCCCGTTCGCTCAGCCGCCGGTAGGCCGCGATCTCGGCCGCGATGTCTTCCGCCCCGCTTCGGCGAAGCCGGTCCTTTTCCACGGCGCGTGCGACGGCGGGAAGAAAGGTTTCCGCACGCACGGGCTTTTGCTGAAAGTCGCAGGCGCCGTCGCGCATGGTCTGCACGGCCATGTCGATGTCGCCGTGGGCGGTGAGAAACACGATCGGCAGGCGTTCCGCCCGGGCGTTGAGGATTTCCTGCAGCTGCAGGCCCGTGAGTTCGGGCATTCGCACGTCGAGGATGAGGCAGCCGATTCGCGTGGGCATGTCGTCGGCAAGGAATTCCCGGGCGCTCGCGTAGCTCTTCACGTCGTAGCCTTCGCACTCGAGCATGAATTCAAGCGATTCGCGCAGATCCCGGTCGTCGTCCACGATGCGGACGAGCGGGGCGTGTCGGTACGTTCTCATCGGTCTTCTCCTTTCCTTTTTCCTGCGTCGAAGGTTTCTTCGGCGGCGAGGGGCCACTCGACCGCGACCCGCAGTCCCGTCGGTTCGTTGCGCTCAAAGCGCAGAACACCGCCCGAGTCCTCCGCAATCATGCGCACGATCGAGAGTCCCAGGCCGAGACCGTCCAACTTCGTGCTCGAGAGAACGTCCTGCAAACGCCGGAATTTTTCGTCGTCAAGGCGCGGTCCGTTGTCCCTCACCGTAAGGCGCAGTTTCGCGCGTTCCTCGACGCACACTCTTTCGAGTTCAACCGTCACCGCGGGAGCGGGCACGCCGCGCGCGGCCTCGAGGGCGTTCTTCACGAGATTTTGCACGCAGAGCTCCCACTCGAGCGGGTCGGCCAGAATCGGAAAGTGTGCTTCGCACGAACGAATCGTCACGGGGAGACCGTCCGGCTGCGCCGTTCGGAGCGTTTCGACGGCGCTTTTCGTGAGCGCCGCCGCGTCGACGAGGCGCCGCTGCGGCACTTCGGCCTTTCCGTAGGAGCGAACCCGTTCGACGATCCGTTCAATGCGTTCGGCCTGTTCGTCAAGACGAACGAGCGGTTTTTCCGCTGTGTCGGCCGTGAGGGCGCCGCGCATGTCGAGCATGCGGCGAAGTCCCTGCACGTAGTTGCGCACGGTTGCCACGGGCTGGCGCAGTTCGTGCGCGATGATGGAGGACATTTGGCCTACGGCGCCCGCGCGGCGAAGGGCCTCCATGCGCAGGGCCGCGTCGCGGGCGCGGTTCTGCGCCTTTCTCTGCTCTTCGAGGGACTGCCGCAGTTCCGCCGTGCGGCGTCGAACGAGGCTTTCCGAACGGTAGGAATGAAGGAGGAGTCCCAACACAAAGGTGAGCGCGACGAGGATGGACGTGCGGTAGGTCTCCCAGAAGCGCGTCCAGGTCCAGGTGCGAAGGTACTCGTAGGGTCCGAGGCGAAGCGACCGGTAGAGACGGTCCACCGCCGTGAAGTCGCTTGCGATGCTCCAGTGCAGGCCCCCTTCGAGCGCGGGCATGGATAGGAGCGTCTGCGCCGCCAGACGCGCTTCTTCAGGGGAGATCGTCGGAAGAGCGAAAAGCGTCCAGTTGGGGTAGGTGGCCGTCGAAGAAAGACAGGCGATCGACTTTTCCTCGCCGCGCACGAGAAGGGGCTTCAGGTCGTCCACTTTTTCGCCGGCGGCGGAAAGTTCCTCGAGCACGCAGGTGCGAAGCATCGCCACGTCGGCGAGACCTTCGCGCAACAGCTTGAGTTCGCGAAGCATGTCGTAGCCCGAGGCGACGAAGGGACCGAAGAAACGGTCGGGATCTTCGCCTCGCCGGGCGATTTCGTCGAGCCCAACGTGATGGCCAGAAAAGGCGTTCGAGCCCGTCGCCGTGACGCGTTTGCCCCGCAGGTCTTCGAAATCCTCGATGTCGGCGCGGTTTTTGAGCGTGACGAAAAGCGTGCCTTCGGCCCGATTGGGGTCGGGCGCGCGCTCGGAGACGACGGTCGCGAGGTCGCGGGCGCCCAAGGGACGGGCCCGCACGAAGGTGCCCGCGGAACTCAAGACCAGATGGGCGTCCCGGATGTGGTCCGTTTCGCCCGTGTAGATGCGGGCTTCGAAGCGGTCTTCCCCGAAGGCCCGGCGCAGCGCCTCCACCGTGGCGGCGACGATCGGATAGTGACTGTTGGGCTCCGCAAACTTCGTGATGAGAAGGCGTATGACCGGACGCTCGGGTTTTCCGTCCGTTCTTCCCTTCGGGGCGACGAGAATGTCTCCGATTTGATAACCGGGTGCAAAGGTCGACGCGGACGAGGGCGCGGCGTCGGGGGCGCTTTCGGAGGCCGACGCCTGCGGCGCGGCGGCAAAGAGCGCCCACCCCGTGAAGAGGAGCAGAAAGACGAAATGGCATGCGGGCGTCATGAGGATTCGGCGTTTTGCATTGCGTTGAAGGAAGTGTAGCGTTCGCGGGCGGCCGTCTGCGAACGAAGTGGAGCCTCCTTGTTGCCCTGCAACATGCCTAGGCATTTTCGGCCCGTACACTGCGGACATCGGCGCCGGGCCTTGCCGGCGCGCGTCATCAACAAGGAGTGAACCCATGCTTTCGAGAAGAAATCTCATCCGTTCGTCGCTTGCGGTCTGCGCGGGCACGACCCTTGCCGCATCCGCCCGTGCGGCGACCGATCCCAAGACGTCCGAGGGCGGCGTGCACGACGTGGTGATCCTCGGGGCCGGCGTCGGCGGCCTCGTCTGCGCGATCGAAGCCCGGGCGCTCGGGCTCGACGTCGTGGTGCTGGAGAAAATGGAATGCCCCTCGGGCAATTCCCTCTACGCTTCGGGCGGCGTCGCCGCCTGCGAAACGGCGCAGCAGAAGGCCGAGGGGCACGACGAACCCAAGGAAGCCTTCCGCGCCGACATGATGAAGATTTCTCAGAATCTCGCCGACCCCGCGCTCGTCGACGCCTACGTCGAGCACATCGCCGAAGACATCGAGTGGCTCAAGGGCCTCGGCGTCGAGTTCGCGAAGATCGCCCGCAAGCCCTGGCCCATCAACTGGCGCATGCACAACGTCGACGGCAAAGGACTCACGGGCGGCGCCCGGTTCGTGCGCACGCTCGAGGAAGTCTGCCGCAAGCGCGGGATTCCGATTCACTTCAACACGAAGGCCGTGGAGTTGCTCACGAACGAACGGTGCCGGGTGAACGGCGTGCGCTGCCGCACGGACGAGGGCTGGAAGGAATTTCACGCGAAAAAGGGCGTCGTGGTCGCGACGGGCGGCTTTTCCGCCAACAGCGAAATGCTCTGCCGCTACATGGGCGGCGCCTTCTCTCGCCTCGTTCTGCGCGGCTCGCCCTACGTGAACGGAGAAAACGTCGAACTCACGCGCCCGCTCGGAGCCCGTCTCGTGCACATGGACAGTTTCCACTGCGGGCCGATCGTCGCCTCGACGCACGTCAATCCCAACTACATCATCGATGCGGGGCAGGGACTCGACATCGATGTGCGCGGCAAGCGCTTCATCGATGAAGTGGGCACCTACACGCAGAAGTCGATGGCGGTCGCCACGCGCACGCCCGAAAACTTCGCCTATCACCTGATCGACGCGCACTGGGGCCGGGCGCAAAAGGCCTTCGAGAGCTTCACCCACATGAACACGAAGGTCTACAAGGCCGACAGCATCGAGGCGCTCGCCGAAATGATGGGGATCGAAAAGGGCGTCCTTACGAAACTTGTCGCCGACTACAACGAACACTTCAAAACGGGAACGCTCAAGGACATGAATCCGCCTTGTTCTCTTCCCGAGCCGCAGCCCCTCGACAAGGCGCCCTTCTACGCCTTCCCCTTCCAGGGCGGCATTACGGCGACCTTCGGCGGGCCGAAGATCAACGCCAAGGCTCAGGTGATGACGTATGAAGACCGGCCGATTCCCGGACTCTACGCCGTCGGGAACGCCGCGGGCGGACTCTTTTACGGCAACTACATCGGCGGCTCGCAGTTGGGCGGCGCCACCGTGTTCGGGCGCATCGCCGCGCAAACCATGGCGAACGACAAGACTTCGGCTTGAGTTGGGAGAAACATCATGAAGCGAATCATCTGTGCAATGGCTTTTGCTCTGGTCTTTTCGTCGGTGCAGGCCGCCGGCACGACGGCCGACCGTCACGTCGCCCGCGGCGCCGCATGCGAAACCTGTCACGTTGCAAAGGACACGACCGCGCCCGTGAGAAAGGATGCCTGCCTTGCCTGTCACGGCTCGTATGAAAAACTCGCCGAACGCACGAAAGACGCCGTTCCGAATCCCCACTTCAACCATTACGGGGAGCGCGACTGCGCGACCTGCCACAAGGGACATCAAAAGAGCGTGCTCTCCTGCAACAACTGTCACAAGTTCAATCTCGTGACGCCTTGACGAAGTCAAGCGCTTCGCCGCGTCCTCCCTCGTGAGGATGGCGGCGCTTCGGGCGATGACGCTCCGAAGAGAAGCGGGAAAACTGGTGCCGGGCGGGCGGTCCGAAGCAAAATCTTCGGGCGCGCCCGCCCTTTCGTTCTCGGAAAAGCCCGGTGGAAGCCACAGCGGCGAACCTGCGGCGAGAATAAGGTCTTTGTCGTTCGGAAAAGTGCGGATGGGCGCGTTGCCGGAGAGCCGCTAGCATTTTTCTTCGCTGCGGGCGTCGCCCTTCGGGGCGGTTGCCCGATCATCGTCATCGGTTTTGCGAAAGAAGGAGAACATCATGACCATCACTACCAACCGACGCAAGTTTCTCGGCGCGGCCGCCGCGGGCATGCTTACGGGTACTGCGGCGCTCACGGCCGAAGCCGCCTGCAAAGATCCGATGCCCGCCAAGTTCGACGAAATGCACGACGTCCTCGTCGTGGGTTCGGGCTTTGCGGGACTTTCCGCCGCGCTTTCCGCCAAGCTTGCGGGCGCGGACGTTCTGGTCGTCGAAAAGATGGCCTTCATCGGCGGCAACAGCTCGCTTTCGGGCGGCATGATCGCCGTGCCGAATTCGTCCGTGCAGCATGATCAGGGGATTACGGATAAGCCCGAAGCGCTCGAAGCCGACATGATGCGGATCGGCCAGGGGCTCGGCAATCCCGACCACATCCGCTTCCTCTGCGAGGACGCGGCGGACACCTTCGAGTGGACCCGCAAGGAAATGGGCGTCAAGTGGCAGACGAACTTGACCGGGAAGGGCGGCCATTCGGCGCTTCGCTGCATGATTACGGAAGAAGGCACCGGCCAGGGCATCATCAAGCCCGCGGTGGAGCGCCTCAAGAAGTTGGGCGTCGAAATCCGCCGCCGCACGATTCTCGACACCATCATCCGCGACGCGGACGGACGCGTGAAGGGGATCGTGGTCCGCGAAGGCTATGAATTCGGGAAGCCCGACTCCGGCAAGCGCCGCACGATCGGGGCGCGCCGCGGCGTGGTCCTCGCCTTCGGGGGCTTTTGTGCGGACGTGAACTACCGCCGCCGTCTCGACCCGAAGTTGGGTTCTCAGTACAAGACGACGAATCAGCCGGGCGCGACGTCGGAAGGCTGGCGCGAAGCGAGCCGCATCGGTGCGAACATCATTCAGGCCGACTGGATTCAGTGCCTGCCCAACTGCTCGCCCGTGGAAGAAGGCATGGGGATTGCCTCGCACTTCGCGTCGATCTCGGGGGCGCTCTTCGGGATTTATGTCTCGAGCCTCGACGGAAAGCGTTTCGTGAACGAATTCGGCGACCGCAAGGTGCTCACCGACAGTTTCCTCACGGTCATCAACAAGGGCGGCAAGGCCCTTTCGATCGCCGATTCCGACGGCGTCGCGCACCTCGAAAAACTCCGTCCGGGCGCTCTCGAAAAGATGCTTGCAGCGGGCAGCGTGAAGAAGTTCCCCGACGCCGACGCGCTCGCCAAAGCCTACGGCTTTGACGGGAAGGTTCTGCGTTCGGAAATCGCGCGCTACAACGAGCTTCTCAAGAAGGGTCGGGACGAAGACTTCGGGCGGCCCTTCGACAAGGAAGCCAAGCCCATGAACGAAGGGCCCTATTACGTCTCCGAAATGGAGCCCAAGATCCATCACGCGATGGGCGGCATGGCGACGAAGGTCGACACTTCGGTCGAAGACGTGATGACGGACCGTCCGATTCCGGGGCTCTTCGCCGCGGGCGAATGCGTGGGCGGCATCCACGGTGCCGTGCGCATCGGGGCCTGCGCGGTGCTCGACTGCCTGGTGAACGGCCGCAAGGCGGGCGCCATGGCGGCGTCGCAGAAGGCTTGGGCCTGATCGGGTCTCGCTGAGACGCGGGGAGCGCTCATCCCGTCTGTTCGGACGGAGCGGGCGCTCCCTTTTTGTTGCCGCACACCGGCGGCGGAAGTCTTCAATCTGCCGGTCAGCGAACCCGGCGGTAGCGCTGTTTCGGACTTCTCGGCCGCTCGAGCGGAACGATTTTCCCTTCTTCCACCAGATCGCGGACGTATTTGGAGACGGTGGCGCGCGAGAGTCCCGAGCGGACCACGAGTTCGGCGACGGAGAGCTCCTTTCCCTCGGCGAGCGCCGCCAGGATCCCTTCGGCGGGATTTTCCCAGCGTTCCGCTTTTTCCCTTGAGCCTGCGAGGTCTCTCTTTTCGAAGGTCACGCGGAAAAAGGTGAGGCTGCTTTCGATTTTCGGTGGCGGCATCCCCAAATCGTCGAGCGACGCCCGGATCGTAAAGAATCCGTTTCCTTTGTTTTTCACCACACAGCCCTCTCCGCAAGGCGTGTAGGAAAGAAGACGCGAGAGGATTTCGTTTCGCGTCGACTGAACGCCCTCCTTTCCGAGGGATTCGACGGTCGCGGTGCCGTAGAGGCCGCCGGGGCTCAGCACTTCGAGTCGGTCGGAATAGATATTCACCTGAACGTGCGTGCCCCGCCCCGCGGGCGAATAGTCGCGGTGCTGCAGGGCGTTCACGATCGCTTCGCGGACCGCGGCAATGGGGTATTCCGGAATCTCGCGGCGCAGGTAGTCACTGCCTATGACGCCCGCCCGGCTCATGTGCCGTTCGACGAGCTCGAGCGCTTCCGATAGGATGTCCGGAATGGGACCGATCAGTTCCTTGGAATCGATGTAACGCAACCCCGTCTTCGGGTCCGCCGTCTTGGTCGTGCCCGGAAACACCGTGAAGACGACTTCGAGGCGGGGAAAGAGGCGCTGCGGAAAAATCCCGGCGACAAGAAGCCCGGCGAGGGTGGGGCGAAGGACGCCCTCGACTCTCTTCACGGCGCCGAGCTGGATCAGGATCGTTTCGTCTGAAAGCCCTCCGAAGACGCGCGGGGAGAGTCGACGGACCCGCGAGAGAATGCCTTGGAGGATCTCGGGATGGAGGTCTTCCATCGACGATTCGGGTACCGCCTGGGCGTCGAACCGGGGCTGTCGTCCGAACTCCAGGAGACGGTCGACTTCGTAGGGTGTGAGATGGCGGTCCCCGTCGCCCGTCCGAACGAAGGAGCCCTCGTAGCGGCCGCGGGCGGTGACGAAGCAGGGCTTGAGGTGCCGGGGCGTTTCGGGAACGCGCGCCACCACGAGGAAAGTGTTTTCGAAGGCGACCTTCTCAATTTCCATGCGCACGACGGGTGTAAGTTCGTCGCCCGCGATCTGCATTTTCGAGTAGGTCGCCTCCGCGTCGAACCCCTCCGCGGGGGTGAAGCCGTTTCGCTCGGAGAGGCCCAGGATGATCATCCCGCCGTGTAGGTTCGCGAAGGCGGAAATCGTTTCGGGAAGGCTTCTGGGGAGATCGAGAACCGACTCCTTCACTTCCCAGGCCTGGGTGTCGCTCCCGACTTTTCTCATTCGGCGGATGGCTTCGATCACTTCCCGATCGGTAAACATGAGTGCTCCTCGATTTTTCGTCGGACTGACGGATTCTTTTCGAAAATGCAGGCGCAATGCACACCTGCAGGCAGTTTGAGTGTACGGCCGGGCCGCTCTCGCGACTAGTCGTGTTTGTTCCGAATTCCTTGCGGTTCAAAGGGGTTTTGTTTGCAAGAGGAGCGCCTTGAGTCGCAGAAGTATCCTTCGACTGTCTTTCGAGTACAGTTGATGGACAGTAAGTGTCTCGTTGGTGAAGGGTAGCCGGAGAGCAGGACGGAGCGCGGCGGAACCGCTCGGCCGGCGGTCGTTCGCCTTTCGCAACGGGCGAATGGGCGGGGCGCGGGTCCGGGAGCGCTCCGGCGAAAAGGTGGATCGTAATCCACTGGAGCGTAATCCACTGGAACGTATTCCACTGGAACGTATTCCACTGGAACGTATTCCACTAAAACGTACCTTACTAAAACGCGCTTAACCAAAACGAAATTCACCGGCATTCGTTTCCGTGCCGTATCCCCTTGGGACGAACCCGAATCCCGTCGAAGAATCCTGCGGTCCTCTGATCCCCGCTAAACGGAAGGACGGTTTGGTTGTTATTGGAGAATGTCCGTCCGACCAAAGGTTCGCCTTCGCAAAGCTGCTCGGCGGACGGGGCGACTGCCGGTCTTATTACACTCCTTTGTGCTCGGTCAAATTACGCGCGTAACGTCAGGTTCGACAATGAACCGTTCACTGACCACATAAGGAGAGAAACATGGACAAACTTTCCCGTCGAAACGTCCTCGGACTCGCGGGTGCCGGCCTGATGGCGGGCGCCGCCCACGCCGCGCACGCGGCGGAAGCCCCCGCTTCCTGGGACCGCGAATGCGACGTCCTCGTCGTGGGTTCGGGCTACGCGGGCCTCTGCGCCGCGATCGAAGCCCGCACGGCCGGGGCCGACACGCTGTTGATCGAAAAGATGGTGGTGTTGGGTGGCAACTCCGCGCTCTGCGGCGGCGGCATCGCCGCGCCGGGGAGCGACCTGCAGAAGGCTGCGGGCGTCAAGGACTCGGCCGATCAGCTCTATCGCGACATGCTGAAGTCGGGCGGCGGCCTCGTGCACGAGGAACTCGCCCGCGTCGTGGCGGACAATGCGCTTCCGACCTACGAATGGGTCCGCGACGTGATCGGCGTCAAGTTCGACCGCCTCGCCTTCCACGGCGGCCACTCGGTCCCGCGCAGCGCGGCCTATATGAAGGGGAACGGCGCGCAGCTCGTCAAGCCCCTCGTTGAAAAAGCCAAGAGCCTCGGCGTCAAGGTGGAAAACCGCACGCGCCTCGTTGACATCATTGTGGAAAAGGGCCGCGTCGTCGGAGCCGTGATTACGGAAGGCTATAAGTTCCCGGACGAAAAGAGCGGCAAGAATGTGCGCGTGCGCGTGAAGAAGGGCCTCGTCTTGGCGGGCGGCGGCTTCTCGCAGAACGTGGAACTTCGCAAGCTCCACGACCCGCGTCTCGGGCCGCAGCTCGAATCGACGAACCAGCCCGGCGCCACGGGCGACGCCCTGATGGCGGCGCAGCGCATCGGTGCGACCGACATTCAGATGGACTGGATTCAGCTCGGTCCCTGGACCTCGCCCGACGAAAAGGGCTTCGGCGTTGCTCCGAAGATCGTCGAAGCGGTCGTGGGCTACGGCTTCATGGTTGATCCGGAAACCGGGAAGCGCTTCGTGAATGAAACGGGCAACCGCAAGGTCCGCTCCGACGCGATCGTCGCGACGGGACATCCCGCGGTGCTCGCCGTGAGCGTCGACAACGTCGGGCATGTTCCCGCGGAAGCCTTGAAGACGGGCCTCGAAAAGGGCGTCGTGAAGACCTTTGATTCGGCCGAAGCCCTGGCCGACTTCCATAAGATCCCGAAGGACGCGTTTATGGCGTCGCTTGCAACCTGGAACGAAGCCGTAAAGGCGAAGAAGGATCCGGCCTTCAACGCGAAGATCTTCGACGATACGAAGGTGAACCAAGGGAAGTTCTATTCGATTCGCCTCTGGCCGCGCGTCCACTACACGATGGGCGGTCTCGCCATCACGCCGAAGGCCGAAGTGATCGGGAACGACCTCAAACCCATTCCGGGTCTCTACGCCGCGGGCGAAATCTGCGGGGGCGTCCACGGCATGGTGCGTCTCGGCACGGTGTCGATCGTCGACTGCCTCCTCTTCGGTCGCATCGCCGGCAAGAACGCCGCGACCGCCTGAGTTTGATTGCTTTTTGAGGTGAGTGAAGCCTCCCGTGTCCAAGCGATGCGGGAGGCTTCGTTTTGTCCGAAACGAAAGGAAGTCCGGCGGAGGAGGGAAACGCCCGACGACTCCGTTCCCGCGAGGGGCGGGCGGGTTGGGGACGTCGGGGGACTTCAGTCGACAGAAAGGTCGGGCGGCGCGGGAGTCCTTTGACGGTAACCCGAGGAAAGCCTTCCGCGTTCGAGCGGTGCGGGAGCTTTGGTCGTCTGCGGAGTTGAAGAAAGGCCCGGCGGGAAAGGGAACGCCGGACGACTCCGGTCCGGCGAGGAGGTCGGGGGCGCGGGAGAACTTCGACGACTCCCGTCCCGGGGAACAACGAAAACCCCGCGGCCGACGGAGTCGGTGCGGGGCAGGAATGGAAAAGACCTTGGCGGTTGCGCACGCGGGGGAGGGGCGTGCGCAACCTGTCGATCGATCAGAAGCGGACCAGGAGACCCGAGAGCACTTCGTAGGCGATCGGGTCGACCGAGTCGGTACCGTCCTTCGTGTTGGCGCTGTCCTTTGTGACGCCGGCGCCCACGTAAACTTCCGCCTTCTTCGAGAGCGGATAGACATAGCCGAGCGAGAAGCCGATGCGGTCGGTGTCGAGATACTTGTCGGCGTCCGTCGCGTAGCGATGGTCAACCTTGGCGTCCATCCAGCCCACGTTGGCCTTCACCGTGCCGCCCCAGGCCGGGACCGTGGTGCCCAACTGCAGGCTGTAGCCCTTGTAGGAGACGCCGTTTCCACCCTTGAGCGACTGCATGTCGCCGTGACCCTGGAATTCGCTCGCAAGCATGTCGGAGAAGTACATGCCCGAAGCAAAGAGCTTCATGAAGCCGAAGTCATAGGTCGCGGCGAGGCTGAAGGTGAGCGAATCGTCGGGATCGTAACCGAGGAGATTGCCGTCCTTGTCGTAGGCGCGGCCGTAGAGAACCGAGTCGAGCACCGCGGCGACGTGCACGGGACCGCCCGTGTAGGTGGCGCCCAAGGCCCACTGACGGTCGGTGCTGTTCTTGCCTTCTTCTTCCCAGTCGTCGGCGCCGGCGGCGTCAAGCTGGTTCGAATACTGGGCATGGAGCTGCAGGCCCGACATGACGGGGGACTGATAGGTGATCGTGTTGTCGCCCGGCTTGAAGCCGCCCGGCATGATGTATTTCGACCCGATCATGTAGTCGCCCCAGGAGTTGCTGAAGGGGTTCACCTTCACGCCCCAGATCCCGGTCGTGCCGAAGCCGCTTCTAAGCATGCCGGAACGGCCGAGAACGAGGGTGCCGTAGTCGTCCGACATCAGCATGATCTGCGCGGCGCGGTGGAAGAGCCGACCGCTCGTGAGCGTGCCGTCGTCGCTTCCGAACTGGCTTTCAAGCACGAAACCCACCTTGAGGCCCGGGCCGATTTCTTCGGTTCCGCGAAGCCCCCAGCGGTTCGGGGTGGACTGCGAGGACTTCATCTGGAATTTCGAGATGTCGTCCTCACCGGCACGGTCGCTGTCGACGTGCTGATAGTTGAGGCCCGTGTCGATGAGGCCGTAAACCTCGACGTTGGCGGCCTGGGCGTTGAGAGCGAAACCTGCAAGAGTCGCGGCAAGAGCGACGGAAAGCTTGGTTTGCATGAGGGAATCTCCTTTTTGCTGTAGTTGTCCGCGCGGGCGGTTGAGACGTCCGCACGGGTCGATTCTCTTTCGCGGACTTACGCGCGTAATTTGCGAAAAGACAAAACTTGACGTGTTTGGAGCGGTTGATCGGGAAAGTCCCTATGAGCCGAGACGTAGACGACGAGTGGGTCGGTACCGTCGTCACCGCCGCAGAGGACTGTCGGGAAGACCTTCCGAATACGCAAGACGACTCGTTCGAGGTATAAGGTTCGGGAACTGTGATCGACTTTGCTCCGGGAAGGAGCCTGCCCCGAGCGGGCTTTTCCTTGTGGCGCTTCCTGTTCGTTCGTGTCGGCGCTCAGTCGTCGAAGACGACGGGAACGGTAGAAGCGCCTTCGACCGCGGGGCGCGGCCCCGCATGGGGCTTGGCGTAGACCGCGGGTTCATTTTTGCTCTGCCACCCGTCGAGAACCCGGACGACCTCGAGGTGGTTGAGGTCGGCGTAGAGCGCGTGGATGATCCCGATATCCGATCGGGCGCGGGATCGTCGCGATCCGATGACGACGCACGTCGACCGCATGAAGGCGAATCTCGAGGTCTTCGACTTTTCGCTCTCGAAGGAGGACTTGGAGAGCCTGCGCCCGCTCGACACGCCCGCGGACTTTTGGTGGTCGCACCGCAATCCTGAACTCGTGAAGTTCCTCCTCCGTTACGACGAAGAGTTCAATCCGGAACGAAAGCGCTGAGTTCGTGCCGATTCCTGCACCCCGACGGAAAACGCCCCGCCGGGGCTTTTTCGTTCGCGGCGGGGTGCTCGGGACGAGACGGAGCCCGCGTGCGCGCGGGAGAACCGGGGCGGCGGGCGGACCGTCAGAAGGGCGGATCGTCTTCGTCGGGATTCTCGAAACGGTCGGGAGGCTCTCTGACCCCGTCGTCCCGCAGCACGTCGCTTTCCGTCACCCGCACGAAGTCCTCGCGGATCCCCGCCAAAAAGGGCGACTCCCGGCATGGGTAGCCCCAGTCGTTCTCAAGGGGCCAAGTGATCGTGATCGTCTTTTTCGCGCGCGAGAGCGCGACGTAGAATTTGCGCGCGTCCTCCTCTTTGGCTTCGGGGGTGACACTCTTGAAGAAGGGGTAGACGCCGTCGCGGGCGTCGGCGATGACGACGTTCTCAAATTCGAGGCCCTTGGCCTTGTGGACGGTCGAGAGAAAGACGCGGTCGCGCACGACGTCGCTCGAGCAGAGGTCCGCTTCCTTGAGCGAATTGATATGGACGAGATAGCGCTGCAGCTGCGAGTAGAGCGTCCGGCTCTTCTCCTTTTCGATCAGCACGCGGTCGAGATAGGCGTAGAGAAGCGGAAGCTTCTTCCTGATCTCGTCGATCTGGTCTTGCACTTCCGTGTGGTTCGGCAGGCTCTCGATGAATTCGCGCAGCACCTGCACGAGAATCGCCGGGTCTTCGGGGGACTGCGGGCGGTAGCTCAGGTTTCGGTGCTCTTCGTAGATTTCCGAAAGGGCGTTTCGCAAGGTCTGCGACATGTTGCGGATCGAAGGCCGGAGCAGAAACTTTCTCTGCTTTTCGACGAGGGGGCGAGCGAGCTCGTAGAAGTGCGCCAAAAGCCCTTCGGTCGCGGCGACGTCGTCGTCGGCCTTGTGCGAATTCACGCCCTCGACCCCGAGGATGCGGATGAGGTCCTTGAGTTTGTGGGACGGCAGGCGCTTCAAACCCTTTTCGCGGCAGATGACGCGCTCCAGGGCATAGGAGAGGCGAAGCGTGTCGTAGCGCTTCAGAAGCTCCCCGCGGGCGTAGGCGCGCGGGAGCGCGGAGACGTCGACGTCGTCGAAGGCCTTCTTCATGCGGTCCTTCAGGACCGCGTACTGGGCGTTCACGATGTTCACGTCGTACTCGACGTTGTGCCCTACGACCGGAGCGTCCCCCACGAAGGCGAGGAACTTCTTGAAGGCGAGCACGGGAGGAAGGAGCGATCCCCGGCGCTTCGCGTCTTCGTACACCTCCACCATCGGGTTCGGAATGTTGCCGAGCATCTTCGGGATCTCGCGCTCGGTCTTCAGAAATAGCTCGAGCTTTTCGACGCATCGGCCGCCCCGGAGTTTGCGGGCCGCGATCTGAATGACGTCGTCAAGACCCACTTCGAGCCCCGTCGTCTCCGTGTCGAAGACGACGAGTTCGCCCCAATAGGCCCGGGTGAAGTCGTCGAGAAGACTCATGGGCTCGTCGGGATTCTCCACGGAGTAGTGCAGAAGGTCCGAGGGAAGAAGCCCGTACTCGGGGAACTCGCGGGCGAGGTAGTCGCGGATTCGCTTGAGCGTCGTGTTCTTTCGCGTGAGGCGCGAGATGAGCTGCGCCCAGGGCGCCGTCTGAAAGTCGTCCTTCAGGATTCCGAGGTAGGCCTTGGCGGTCTTCAAAACATTCATGCGGAAGAGGTCGCTGCCCGAAATCTTGAAGTGCTCGACCTTCTTTTCCTTGAGGCGGTCGCTCAGGGTGTCGGCCATCGCGTTCGAAGGCACGAGTACGGCCGTCGTCTCGCCCTCGGGCGCGCGGAGGGCAAGCTCGCTCAAAAGCTCGATCTGGTCCTTCGCGTCGCAGGCGGCGAGAAGCCGAAGCGCTCCCTTGGGCTTCGGGGTGATTTTGTCGGCTCGCGGCAGCAGCGCGGGATCGGCGTCGAGCTCGCGGACGGCGAATTTGTTGAAGAGATCGAGCAGGTACGAGGGCGAGCGGAAGTTTCGGTGCAGGTGGTGCACCTTGTGCGTGCGGCTCAGGGCTTGAAGCCGATCGAGTTTTGCCCCCATGAAGGAGAAGATCGCCTGCTGCTCGTCGCCGAAATAGACGCAGACGCTCGAGGGCTTTTCGTCGTCCCAGAGAAGTTCGACGATCGCGAGCTGCAGAGGCGACAAATCCTGCACTTCGTCCACCTGAATCCAGGAATGGCGCTTCACGAAGGAGCGGTCGTCCGTGAGGAAAAGCCAGGCCTTCAACAGAAGGTCGTTGAAGTCGAGCAGTTCCTGCGATTCCTTGTAGGCGAGGTAGTCGCGGGCGATCGCGTTGACGCGGGCATTGTCGAACTTCAGGTCTTTGCAGTCTTCGGGACGCACGAGACCGAAGGCGGCGAAAAGGGCGGCGTTTTTCTGCGTCACCTCCGGGGCGAGCGCCTTTTGGATCGTGTTCGCGGGAAAGCCGCGGTCCTTCTGCAGGAGTTCCGCCGCGCGCTGCTGAATGAAGTCGGCGACGAAGTCGGGCAAGGGAGCTTCCGGAAGGGGAAGGCCCTCCGACTCGGGCGGGCGGTCTTCCAAGAGGCGTTCGCGGACGAGCGAGTCGATCACTTCGCGCGCGTCGTCTTCGTCGAGGATCGTCGCGGTTTCGGGGACGACTTCGCTCTCAAACAAAAGTTTTGAGCAAAAGCGGTGGAGGTTGCCGACGTAGAGCTCACCCATGCTGCGCTCGGGAAAGTTCTCGACGATGCGCTCCTGCATGCCGCGGGCCGCGCGGTTCGTGAAGGTGAGGCAGAGCATGTCGGTGAGTACCACGCCCGCTTCAAGGGCGCGGCGAACGCGCTCCGTCAGAATCTCGGTTTTCCCGCAGCCGGGCGGCGCCAGAACCAGGCGACGTCCGCTTCGAAGGTCGATCGCTTCTTCCTGATGTTTGTCGAAGACGATCTTTCGTTTCTCGCCCTTCGCGTTCGTGCGCACGGTTTCGAGCGGTTGAAAGTCGGGGTAGGGGGCGGACGGATCCCTGCAGGAGAGAAGCCAGCGCGCGATGTCGTAGCCGTGGCGAAGGCAGGTCTCGGCGTCCTCCTTCGTGCGGATTTCGTAGTGCCGTTTGTAGGGGACGGAGACGGGGAGGTCGTTCACCTGAAAGTGCGAGGCTTTGTTGCCGTAGCGCTGCAGAAGCGAAAAGCTCGCCGCAGTTTTGCGAGGCACGACGATCGCGAAGTCGTCGCGGCGCATGAGGGCGCCGAGGCCCTCGTCGTCATCTTGAACGCGGAAAACCGTTTTGAGGACGCCTTCGGCGAACTGCCGCATGACCTGGACGCTCTCGCGGTAGTGACGGTCGCGGAACAGGTCTTCGCAGTGCTCTCCAAGGGCGGAGAGCTTCGGATAGTACGGGGCGAGCGGCTGGAAGTTCATGGAAGCGTCCTTTCTTTTGACGGCGGTGGAGAGTCGGGCGGGCCGTCGACGTAGGTGGGGGACATTTTATCAGGCGGCGGGAATCGGGCCTCTCGGGAATGTCGGGAGAGAAAGGTTTGCGGACGACCTGAGGACGATACGGGAAATGGAAGGGTAGCGACCGAGTCTCGGGCGGGGGCGGAGAAGGGATGCCGGGTGGAGAGTGGCGACGGGAGAACGGCGTGATGATCGGGAGAGCAGTGCCGACGTAGGAGTCGACGGTGAGGTCGTCGTGCCGGCGTTCCTCCGTTGGGCTTCGCTTTGATATTTCCCATGAGGGCGTGGGGCGGGGCGCAGGCGTGTCGGGGCGACGTCGGGAGCGGCCTGGGTGGTTTAGGCCCTTTGGCCGCCTCGGCCGGATTCAACGGGGACGTTCACCTCCACGTCGGACCAGATCCAGTCGGCCCATTCCGGATGTTCCCTGCGGAGGGCTTCCTTAGTGGAAGGCTGCGGGACGGAACCTCCGTCTTCAAGCACGGCTTCGAGCCAGAGTTCGGCCGACTCTTTGGCGTTGGCGTGCGCCTCTTCGAGCGTGTCGCCCGCGGAATAACAGCCGGGCAGGTCCGGGACAATGACGCCGAAGGCCTCGGATTCGTTGCCGGGTTCGATGGCGATGGGGTAGCGCATGAGGTTGGCCTCTTTGTGAGAAAAATACTCGGGATCGTCGGGGCAGGCGCGACG
Organism: uncultured Sutterella sp.; assembly: GCA_900543805.1. Lineage (GTDB taxonomy): Bacteria > Pseudomonadota > Gammaproteobacteria > Burkholderiales > Burkholderiaceae_F > Sutterella > Sutterella merdavium. The sequence continues at coordinate 2,573 of UQTE01000022.1, read as the reverse complement.
AGTTGTCTTCAGTATAGCCGTTGTGGCTTTCCTCTAAACGAATGAAATGTCTTGCGTGAGAGTAGATTGCGAAAGGTGGATAGCCCCCGGAGTCAAAAGGATCGACAGGGGACAACGGAGGAAGTGAGTTGACGCCAGGACGAAGGAAACGGACCGCGGGGTTGGCGCGGTCCGTGGAGAAGAGGAGGAAAGACGGCGCCCGATCGGTGAGGCGAACGCCGCTTTCTCGGGGGAGAATCAGAAGAAGTGGTTGAAGCGGCCCGACACCAACCAGGTGTCGTCCGTCTTGCCGCCCGCGGTGCGTTCGAGGTCGAACTGGAACCCGAGCGTATCCTTCCACTGCCAGACGGCGCCGACGCCGAAGTTCGCCCAGGTGCCCGTATCGCCCCAGGTTTCATCGAGTCGTCCGTCCGGACCGGAGAATTCTGCGTCCTGACCGTCCGTGAACTGATGGAAAACGTCGGCGTGGAAGTGGAGTTCTCGCGCCGAATCAGACGGAAGACATTAACGTTACGCTCTTCTCGATGGCAGGCGAACTAATCGCCTGCCACCTACTTGATCGACGGCGTTAGAAGACAAACTTGCCGCCGAAGTTGAAGGTCCACGTCTGATCGAGGTCGTTGCCGAAACGGTATTCGGCGTCACCGTAGGCATAGAAATTCTTGCCGAACGGCGCTTGGAAGCCCATACCGACATCAAACCACGTTCCGTGGTTGCTGATCTCGAACGTATCGCCCCCGGCGGCAGTCGTTTTGTCCTTGACGTGAATGTCTTGTTCTCCCGCCCACTCACGCAGTACATCCGCCTTGAAGTAGGCGTTGGCATTCTTTTCGTCGTCAAGCCATCGACCAACTCTGAAGCCGGCGCGCGTAATGAACGAATGGATCGAATCCTGATCAATCTTCGTCTGGCCGTTGGTGTAGTCGTTGCTCGAGACGTGCACGTACTGCGCCTGAATCTGCGGTTCGACAAACCATCGGGAAGCGTCGCTTGAGAGCTGATGTCCCGTTTCCACAGAAACCGCCGTCATCCAGTTGTGGTAGTCGGCCGAAACGCCGTTGCCGGAATCTAGCCTCACGGAGTATTCATTCGAAAGCCGCCCCACCTTGCCGATCACGTCGAGATACGAGCCGTTTTCACCCATGTACGTCGCATAGGCCGACAATGCGTAACGCTTGGTTTCACCGGATCCGTGGATGGATTTGTAGTCGGTGTCGCCGTCCATGAAGTCGAACGCTGCGCCGTAGATCATCTTGCCGCCATCCACAGGCTGCGTATAGTCGTAGCCCATCTGATAGGTCGTGTTCTGACTATCGAAGTCACCGATGCCCGCGTCCGTCCCCCAACGGTCGTGGCGCACGCGCACCCAGACGGAATTGTTGGTTTCGTCGTAGCGGCGATCGCCGTAGCGTTGGTTGAAACGATCGATTTCGACGGCGTTGTAGTAAAGGCCTCGGGCCGTGGCGATCACAGCCTGGCCGGCATCGGAAACGGAAGCGCCTTCCTGAGCGGACGCAATGTAATAGTTCTGAGAGGCTTGTCCCTCGGCAAGCGTACTCGCACCGTTGTTTCCGTAGATGGCGTCAACAGCGTTTTCGCCGGGTTTGTAGTCGCCCTTTCCGTCGGCAATGCCGTTGAATCGAGCATTGTCCTCGTCTCCAACCGCATAGTCTTCCGTGGCGACGTTGAAGTTCCAATTGTTGAAGCCTTCGTCCGCGATCTGGATTTTGAAGAGGTTGCCCGAGTGGCCGCCCTCAACGTTGCCGACCGTCGCGAAGCGAAGTCTGGCAAGATCATTCACGGTAACTCCGTCGGCAAGATGCGCCTGAATCGTAAAGGAACTTCCGGCCGCAACGTTCTGGATATAGAGCATGTCGGATTCGACTGACTCATTCCCTTCCGTATAGGCTCCGAAGTTCATGTCGAACTGCCCCCGGCCCGAGAGATTTTCGATCGAGACCGACGAATTGGCGTTCTTGGTCAGATCAACCAAGCCGCCGTTTGTTCCGAAATCGACATTCTTGACAAAGCTCTGACCGCGTGCCAGCCAAGTGCCGCCGTTGAGTTTGATGGTGGTGGAACCGGCTTTGGTCACCGGGAGATCGCCAAAGTTCGAATTACGAAAAACGATGCCGGTTAACGTCGAATCGAGCTCATGGTAGTCGTCGACCTGCCCTTCAAGGACTGACCCCTTTCCCAGGGTGAGTTCGACTGAACCGCCGTTGCCGGCGTAAACATCACCGTATATGCCGACAGTGCCGGTGTTGTTGCCGATCTTAACCGTACCGCCAACAACTTCAGTCGCGGTGTTGCCGCGGTTTGCGAGGATCGTGCCGTAGATTTGAGCGGTTTGGTTCTCACCTGTGGCCATTGTCACATTGGCGTCGTCAACGGTTCTTATCGCAAAAGTTGATTCCGTATTTACTTCTGCACTTGGTGCCCCCGCGTAATTGCCTTCATACGTCGTCCACTTGCCAGGGTTGATCAATGCGTTGCCGACTTGGACGTCAGCGTTATCTTCCTAAATTAGGATAAGAAAATCCGTATAGAGGACCCGAACAGATAGGAATAGA
>UQTE01000021.1 GCA_900543805.1 uncultured Sutterella sp. | reverse complement strand
CGTACTTGAAGCAGAAGGGGCAGTCGTAGGACCAGACCTTGACGAGCTTGCCTTCGCCGCCCGGAAGCGGAGCGGAGAGCGCGACGTAGTCGGTGCCTTCAGTGAAGGCGAAGGCGGACGGAATGGCGGCGGCGCAGGCGAGCGCGGCGGCGGCCTGAATCAGAGTGCGGCGAAACATGGTGATTTCCTTTCGAAGAAGATGAACGAAAAACTTTCGGACGTCGGATCGGAAAGTCTTTTCAAAAATCGGAAAGCGGCTCGAGACGGCCGACGTTGCGGGGGAGTATAGGGGTTCTTCTTCGTCCCTGCGCTGATTACAATTTCGTCATTCCGTGCGGTTCAAGGGTTTTCTCCCTCTTTTCTCGAAAAACGGAAAAAGACTTTTCCGTTTTGTTGATGCGTCCTACTGTTTTACGACATATCTGTTGAAAGCGACTTTTCGTGAAGGTGAGTGCTTACTCACGTAAGAACCCCCGCTTTTATCTTTCGGAAAAAGTACCGACGCGTGAGTTCGATTTTAAGGTTTCCGATATTCGGAAACCTGTTTCTCGCTTTTCGCCGTTGGTCCGGCGCGTTTCCTTCTCTACGATCGGCAGTGAACCGCCGATCCCGACAGGGGTCGGCAGCATCGTCTTCTCCAAGAAAAAAGGAAACAGCATGCAGATCAAGCGTATTGCCGTCTATGCGGCTTTTGCGGCGGGCATCGCCGCGCTCTCGGGCGGCGTCCTCGCTTCGGGCGGCGCGAGCGGCCCGGCCGTCGCCTTCAAGGCGCAGGGCAACATCGGCGAAGTGATGGTCAATCCTTACAAGATCGCGCCGCTCACCGCCGTCATCCGCAACGGCGGCTACGTCGTCAAGAACGCGACCGTCACGGTCCTCCCGAAGATGGGCGGCCAGACGATCCGCTACTCGGTCTCGGACGAAAACGTCCGCACCCATGCGGGCATCCCCGTCTTCGGTCTCTATCCCGACTACCTCAACACGGTGGAAGTCGAATACGACCGCGTCTTCAACGGCAAGACCGAACACTTCAAGGACCGCTACCAGTTCTATACGGCTCCGGTCTTCCTGCGCTCGAACGGCACGACCGGCCAGACGCATACGACCTTCAACGCCAAGGTCGAAAAGATGGACAAGGCCTTCAGCGACCGTCTCTACTTCGTCAACAACCTGATTCCGACCCCGCCCGACGCTTCGCGCTTCGTCTGGAACAATCCGATGGGCGGCGCGCTCGAATGGGCCTACGGTCCGGAAAACGCCATCATCGACGCGACGGGTACGGTGCGCTGGTATCTCCTGCCCGACTCCAACATGTACGATCCGGAACAGCCCTACAAGTCCGGCATTCTCATGGGCTTCCAGCAGACGCAGGACGGCGGCCTCATGTTCGGCTACGGTCAGCGCTACGCCAAGTACGACATGCTCGGTCGTGAAATCTTCAACCGTCGTCTCCCCTCCAACTATTCGGACTACTCGCACGCTCTCGACGCCGCCCAGAACGGCCACGTCTTCCTGCGTGTCGCTTCGGCCGACCTGCGCCGTCCCGACGGCAAGCGCGTTCATACGGTGCGCGACGTGATCGCCGAAGTGGACGCCGACGGCCGCGCGGTCGACGAATTCCGACTCTTCGAAATTCTCGATCCGTATCGCGACAACGTGATCAAGGCTCTCGACCAGGGCGCCGTCTGCCTCAACATCGACGCCTCCCAGGCCGGCAAGACCTTGTCCGCCGAAGAGCTCGCCGCCATGGACAAGGAAGACAAGTTCGGCGACATCCCGGGCGTGGGTCCGGGCCGCAACTGGGCGCACGTGAACTCGGTCGACTATGACCCGACCGACGACTCGATCATCATTTCGTCGCGCCATCAGTCCGCCATCATCAAGATCGGCCGCGACAAGAAGGTTAAGTGGATTCTCGCTTCGCCTGAAGGCTGGAAGGTCGACCTCGCCAAAAAGGTCTTGACGCCCGTTGACAAGGACGGCAACAAGATCAAGTGCGAAGGTTCCGTCTGTGAAGGCGGCTTCGACTGGACGTGGACGCAGCACACCGCCTGGCGAATCGATTCGAAGTCGACGAAGGACGTGATCTATGTCTCGGCCTTTGACAACGGCGACGCCCGCGGCATGGAACAGCCGGCTCTGCCCGAAATGAAGTACACCCGCGGGGTGGTCTACAAGATCGACCAGAAGAAGATGACGGTCGAACAGATCTACGAAGTGGGCAAGAAGGAAGGCCACGACTACTACTCGCCCGTGACCGGTCTCACGAAGTACATGGACGACAAGGACTCCTTCTTCATCTACTACTCGACCGCGGGTCTCGCCGGTGCGCCTTCGGGCGACAAGACGGGCGCTCCCATCAAGCCGCATCCCTACATCGCCGAGTACAAGTTCGGCGAAACGGATCCGAGCGTTTTGATCCGCCTGCAGGACACGATGGGCTATCAGGCCTGGCCCTTCAACGTTCAGCTCGCCTTCGATCCGGCCAAGGCCAAGTAATCGAAGAAGAGCGGTTCGTGCGGACAATGGGGGAGCAATCCGAAATGTCCGTACGACGCAGGTCTCCTGCGTTGAGGCGCTTTCCGGGAGGAGTCTCCGGGGAGCGCTTCTTTTTCTTCTCCGGCCGTCCTTCTAAGGCTCCGCTCACCTCGCGCGTGCATACTGCAGAAACATCGCAGGGGATCAAAGAATCCCCGGAACTTTTCGAATCAGGAGAGACTCTTCATGCTTTCGCGCAGAACGCTTCTTCAGGGTGCGGCCGCCGGTCTTGCGGTCGCTTCTCACGCTTCGGTCTTCGCTTCTGAAAAACAAACCCCGCAAACGGCGGGTGACACGGAAAAGACGCCCCTCAACGTTTTCCTTTTCGAAGGCTTCGAAACGATCGACGCGATGGGTCCCGTCGAAATGCTCGCTTACGCGGGCGTCTACGACATTCGTTTCTACGGCATGATTGCGGGCGTCGTGAAAAGCGCGCAGGGCGTTCCCGTCGCCGTCGAGGCGGTGGAAAAGGCCGATCCCGAGGGACTGCTGCTTCTTCCCGGAGCGGCGCCTCAGTGGCTGAAGCTTCCGCCCGAATTCTTCGCACGCGTCAAGACCCTGGCCGAGCAAGCGCCCTGGGTGCTCACGGTTTGCACGGGTTCGGTCCTTCTCGGGCGCACGGGACTTTTGAACGGGCGCCGCGCGACGACGAACAAGAACGCCGTTCCGATGGCCCTGAAGACTCTTCCCTCCGTGCGCTGGCAAAAGAGCGCCCGCTGGTGCGTCGACGGCAAGTTCTACACGTCTTCCGGGCTCACGGCCGGGATGGACATGGCGCTCGGGTTCCTCGCCGACCGTTTCGGCGCTGAAAAGGCCGACGCCGTCGCACAATATACGGAGTACGTCCGAAGCGCCGATCCCACGAAGGATCCCTTCGCCAGGTAAGTCGACCGGGGCATGCCGTCGGTGCACCGCGCCGAACGGTCTGCTTCTTTTCCTTTGCGCTCTTTCTCATGCCTACAACGAATCATTCCCGTGAGTCGGCCGCCGACTCGGTCACGCGCTCGCAACTGCGGTTTCTTCTGGACCTTCTCGCCTCGGGAAAGCTCTCTCGGACTGCGTCGCATCTGGGAATGTCGCTCTCCGCCGCTTCGCGCACGCTCGATCGTTTGCGCGAAGCCTTCGGCGATCCGCTTTTCACGCCGCACGCGAGAGGCCTCACCCCCACCGACACGATGCTTCAGATCGAACCGGAACTGCGTCGGACGATTGCGCAGACGGACCGGCTTTTCTCCCTGCGCACTCTGGATCTCTCGCGGTTGGAGAGAACCTTTTCGATGTCCGCCTGGGGCATCGTGGTGCCGGAGATGCTCGCCTACCTGTTGCCGCGCATGGCAAGCGAAGCGCCCGGCGCGCACCTTGAGATGCGTCACCGTTCGCTCAAGATTTGGGAGATGCTCGAGACGGGAGAGCTTGATCTCATCTTTACGCCGGACAGCGCCGTGCCGCCGTCCTTTCGCACGCTGCCGCTTTTCCCTGTGGAACTCGGGATTCTCCTTCGGGCGGACCATCCGCTTGTGAGGGAATTTCGGGGCGAAGCGCCTTCGATGGAGCGCTTTCTCGACTACAAGCGCTTCGGCATGACGGTGAGCACCGATCTGCATGCGGCTTCGTGGGATCGACAGTTGTTCGGAGAAGATCCGAAAGTGCTCGCGCAGGTCGTCTGCTCTTCCAAAAACGGGAACGACCTCATGGACGTTCTCGAGTGCACGGATTTTATGATGCTGGCCCCGAAGCGCGGTGCGCTCTCGCTTCAACCCCGCTACAACCTCGTGTGGCTTCCGTTGCCCGAAGGTCTCCCGAAACCCAGGGCCGGGCACATCGTGCTTGCCTGGTGCGAAGCCAGGCAGCGCGATCCCGCGCATCAGTGGCTGCGCGGCCTCATCCGCGACTGGGCGCGCGAGAGCGAAGCGGAACTCCCAAAGAAGGAAGCTCTGATGCGCTCGCTCATGGAAAAGAACTTCGATTGAGCTTTCGTTCCGCGTCCTAAAAAACAAGAGTGAGCGGAACCATCAAAAAGCCCGACAACCGCTGAGGTGTCGGGCTCTTGCCGTTCAGAAAAGGAGGTTGCGCCGGAGCGGTCAACCGCCCGAGAGAATCGACGACAGGGATCGGAAGGCGAGAAACGCCGCGACGGCCGATACGAGCAGGCCGAAGACGGCGCCGATGACGCCCTGTTGGAATTCGCGCTTGCCGCCCGCTTCCACCACCTGTTCGGGGTTGTCGAAGTTGTAGAGGATCTCGATCTTGTCGCCGGGCTTCAGAACGAGTTTGGCGTCGTATTTCGGCCAGAGGCGCGTCTCGATTTTTTGACCGTCCGAGCTCGTGAAGGAGGCCACTTCGTAGTAGACGATCTGAATGCGGGGACCGTCGTCGCGGTTGATGTGGCGCTCCTCCTCTTCCACGCGCACGATTTCGGCCGTGACGGGAATCCCCTCCGAGGCGATGCGCTTGGATTCGATCGCCTTCGAGGCGCTCCAGAAGGAGAGCGCGAGACCGGCGAACATGAAGATAAGAGTGACCGAAAGGAAGAGCCAGGACATGGATCGTTTGGAATTGCGGTTCGTCATGTCTACATTGTAGGGGGCGCACGCAGGGAGGAAAAGGGCGCAAAAAAGGCGGCGGTCCGAAAACCGTCGCCTTTGGCCGAGCGGGGCGGGGAAAATCCCCGCCGTCGCTGCGAATTAGAGCGCGAGCGCTTCGGCCATGCGGGCCGCCACTTCTTCGCGGCCGATGAGGCAGAGGGTCTTATCGATCTGCGGCGTGCGGTCGGCGCGGCACACGGCGATGCGAAGCGGATTCGCAAGCACCTTCATCGGGATTTCGCGTTCGGCCATCACGGCCTGAATGACGCCGTAGACGGCTTCAGGCGTGAGGTCGGCGAGGGCGTTCCACTTTTCGGCGAAGAGCGCAAGGGCTTCACGGCCGCCGTCGGCGAAGGCGCCTTCAAGGGCGGCCTTGTCGAGTTCGCCCTTCTTGTAGAAGAAGAGGGCGGCGTCGGCGAGCTTTTCGAGGTTGCCGGCGCGGCTCTTGAGAAGTCCGGAGACTTCGGCGAGGCACGGACCCGCGGCGACGTCGCCGCCGCGCGCTTCGATGCGGGGCTTGACGAGATCGGCCAGACGGGCGTCGTCGGCTTCCTTCATATACTGTTGGTTGAGCCAGTCGAGCTTCTTCCAGTCGATGCGGGCCGCGGCGCGCGAGCAGTCGCGAAGTTCAAAGACCTTGGCGAGTTCTTCGCGAGAGAACTTTTCCATGTTCCCGTGACCCCAGCCGAGACGGGCGAGGTAGTTGAAGATCGCTTCGGGGAGATAGCCCTGGCGTTCGTACTCGAGCACCGACACCGTGCCGTGACGCTTCGAGAGCTTCTGGCCGTCGGGACCGTTGATGAGGGGCAGGTGCGCAAAGACCGGCACCTCGGCGCCGAGGGCGTTGTAGATGTTGATCTGGCGCGGAGTGTTGTTGATGTGGTCGGCGCCGCGGATGACGTGACTCACCTTCATGTCCCAGTCGTCGACGACGACGGCGAAGTTGTAGGTGGGGATGCCGTTGCGCATGATGATGAGGTCGTCGAGCTCGCTGTTGGCGACGCTGATCGGACCGTAGACGGCGTCATCCCACGTCACGACGCCGTCGTCGGGATTGCGGAAGCGCACGACGGGCTGCACGCCTTCGGGAATGGGCTTGCCCTTGGCGTTTTCGGGACGCCAGCGGCCGTCGTAGCGGGGCTTGAGGCCCAGCGCCTTCTGCTTTTCGCGCATTTCGTTGAGTTCTTCGGGGGTCGCGTAGCAGTAGTAGGCGCGGCCGTCGGCGAGCATCTGGTCGACCACTTCCTTGTAGCGGGCGAGACGATCCATCTGATAGATGGGACCTTCGTCGTAGTCGAGGTTGAGCCACTTCATGCCCTGAAGAATCACGTCCACGGCTTCCTGCGTGGAGCGAACCTGGTCCGTGTCCTCGATGCGAAGGAGGAACTTGCCGCCAAGGTGACGGGCGACGGCCCAGCAGTAGATGGCCGTGCGGGCGGTCCCGAGATGCATCATGCCGGTGGGACTCGGAGCAATACGCGTGCGAATTTCTTTCATGAGAGATCGGCGCCCGACGTTCGGAATCGGAACGCCGGGCGAAAAAAGTGAGGGAAAAACCGTTCCGCGGCGAAGCCGCTTCGTCATCCGCGCCGCAAAGGACGCGAAGAAAAAAGGCATTGTAACACCGCGCACAAAACACCCGACCATGGTAGGCCCTCTTCCTTAATGCCCGATGACCGAATGTCCGAAAGTGCGTTTTTGGCGGTCGAAAACCGGGTTGGCGCGAAATGACAAGCGCTTGACGCCCGAAATCGCCGTGTTTTCGGCGGTGGCGCGAAATGACAAGCGGATGTCATTTTTCACCCTAAAGCTTCGCCTCCGAGACTCCTATAGTTTGCCGTGTCGAGAGACGGAAAGTCCTCGAAATCCCAATCATCTCTAGGAAAAGCACTCAAACGACTAGGAGGCATCATGCCCGGCTATCCTCAGGACCTCTTGTCCAACCGTTCCATCGTAAAGCGCGACAGCTTCGCGATCATCACGCCCGAAGGGCGCGTCATCAACACGATCCCCGGGATCGTCGACGCCAAGATGACGATCCTCTGCTCCCCGAAGGTGGGCGCCGGTTTCGTTCAGCTGATCGGCACGCTCGGTGCGACGGCGCATACGGAATATCCCTATGCTTCGCTCGAACATGAAGAATCCTTCCTCTACGTTCTCGACGGCGAAGTCGCTCTCGAAGTGACGGTCGGCGACAAGACCGAAACCCTCACGCAGGGCGGCTACGCCTACGCTCCCGCCGGCGTCGGCATCGGCTTCAAGAACGCCAACGGCAAGGAAGGCCGCATCCTCCTCTACAAGCAGCGCTACATCCCGCATCCGAAGGGACTCAAGCCCTGGACCGTCTTCGGCAACATCAACGAAACGCCCTTCCGCGACTACGACGGCATGGCCAACGTCCACGTCAAGGACTTCCTCCCGCTCGACGAAGCCTTCGACATGAACATGCACATCCTCTCCTTCGATCCGGGTGCCTCGCACAACATCGTCGAAACGCACGTTCAGGAACACGGCGCCTACATCTATGAAGGTCAGGGCACCTACAAGCTCGACGACGACTGGTACCTCACGAAGAAGGAAGACTTCCTCTGGATGGGTGCCTTCTCGCTGCAGGCCGCCTACGGCATCGGCCGCGAACCCTTCAGCTACATCTACTCGAAGGACTGCAACCGCGACGTCGAAATCTGATCGGCACGCGACAACGATTTTTCCTCCCTAAACGGAACACGAACCAGGAGACTACAAATGGCTCTCACCGACAGCTTCAAGGCCCGCGACATCCGCGAATACCTCGACGCCACGCACATGCGCGGCAAGAACATCACGTTCTTGGACGACTTCTCGCGCGACGAAATCCAGTCGCTCTTCTACGCGGCCGAAATGCTTGAACCCTTCATGCGCACCGGCACGGATCTCCTGAAGGGCAAGGTTCTCTACACGCTCTTCTTCCAGCCCTCGACCCGTACGCGTTGCTCGCATGAAAACGCCATGCATCGCCTCGGCGGCGCCGTCATCACGGAAGCCGACCCGACCCACAACTCGTCGGTTGCGAAGAACGAATCGCTTGCCGACAGCCTGCGTGTGACGAGCGAATACGCCGACGTCATCGTGATGCGTCACCCCGACGACAAGGAAGCCATGGGCGCCCTCGAAGAAATCAAGGGCCACTGCGCTCCGGTGATCTCGGGCGGCTACGGCCACGTCACGCACCCGACCCAGGGTCTGCTTGACTCCTACACCTGCTGGCGCGCCTTCGGCGACCTCTCCAAGGTCACCGTCGCGATCGCTTCGCCCGACCTCTCCCGCGCCCGCTCCGGCCAGTCCTTCGCCCTCGCGCTCGCCGCCATGGGCGCCAAGATCATCTACACGGGCACGAGCGAACTGCGCACGCCGGACATCGTTCGCGAAAAGCTCTGCAAGATGGGCGCTCAGTTCGAAGAACACTTCGACCTCACCCAGAAGCAGCACGAAGAACTCTACATGGACAAGGGCGTCGACCTCATCTATCTGCCGGGCTGCTCCGTCAAGAAGGATGATCCGAACCGTGAAGACTTCATGAAGAAGATGGCCAACTACTACGTGTCGATGGACATGCTCAACACGATCCGCGCCAAAACGGGCAAGGTCGTGGGTGTCCACCATTCGCTCCCGCGCAACCCCGGTGAGTTCGACTTCGGCATCGACAACACGCCGCATCAGCTCTACTTCCGCGCGATCGGCTTCTCCGTGGCTCTGCGCATGGCACTCCTCTCTGCCGTCGTCGGCGTGAACTGAGAACGCCTCTTCAAAACTGTTCTCCATTGATCCACTTGGGGGCGCTCGAGCCGATCGGCGCGAACGCCCCGTTTTTTGTCCAATCCCCGCGACTCAACCCGCGGGAAGGAAGTCTCATCATGTCCGAGCTTCAGAAAAACGAAACCCCGAAGAAACGCGGGTTCAAGATGCCCGACATCTACATCATCCTCGGGACCTTCATTCTGGTGATGGCGCTCCTCACCTACATCGTTCCCGCCGGCCAGTACGATCGCCAGGTCGTCGAGACGGTGCACGGTGTGCAGAACTTCGTCGTGGCGGGCACCTACAAAGAGGTCGAGCAACATCCCGCGGGCTTCTTCGAAATCATCACCGCCATTCCGTACGGTTTTGAACGCGCCGCCGGCATCGTGGTTCTCACCTTCATGGTGGGCGCCTGCATGGGCCTCATCAAGCGCGCCGGCCTCATCGACCTCGGCGTGCAGCGCCTCTCGAAGGCCGTGGGCAACCAGGAAATGCTCGTCGCCCCGATCCTCATGGCCGTGACGTCGCTTCTCGCCGCCTTCATCGGCGTGCCGGAATTGTCGCTTGCCTACCTGCCCGTATTCCTGCCTCTTTTCTACCGCCTCGGCTACGACGGCATGACCGCGACCGCCGTGGCGCTCCTCGGGCCCTGCATCGGCTTCACCTTCGGCATCACGATTCCGGGTTCGGTCGGCATGGGGCAGCAGATCGCCCAACTTCCGATCTTCTCCGGATCGGGCCTTCGCGCCATCGTCATGGTGCTTGCGATCGTCATTTCGATCGCCTACGTGATGGTGTATGCCGCCCGCGTCAAGAAGAACCCCGAATCGAGCCTCACGATCGAATCGGACAGGATCATGCGCGAAGAAATCGCCCAGCGCGCTCCCGTGGGCGAACAGACCTTCACGCCGCAGCAGATTCGCGCCGGCATCGCCTGCCTCATCCTCTTCCCGATCGCCGTTGCGCTGATCCTTTGGAAGAACCTCGGCTTTGAAGCGATCGGCGGGTTGTTCCTCACGATCGGCATCATCGCGGCCCTCATCGCCGGCAAGCGCGGTCAGGAAATCTGCAACGACATCAACGCCGGCATGCACGACCTCATGGTGGGCGCCCTCCTTTGCGGCGTCGCTTCCGGCATCGCCGTCGTCATGGACTCGGGCGTCATCACCGACACCATCGTCAACTGGCTCGAAAACCTCATGAAGAGCACGCCGCCCGCGATCAGCGCGATCGTGGTCTTCTGGGAGCAGTGGCTCTTCAACGCCCTGATTCCGGGCGCGACGGCCCTCACGATTCTGACGATGCCGATTCTCTCGCCGCTTGCGTCGCTTCTCGATATTTCGCAGCAGGCGATCGTTTCGGCCAACGCCTGGGGCGGCCAGCTCTCGGACATCTTCTTCCCGACCTCGGGCTTCTTCATCGCGACGCTCGTGATCTCGAAGTGCGATTACACGAAGTGGATCCGTTTCTACACGCCTCTCATGATTATCCTCGGCGTGATGGCTTCGGCCGCACTCTACATCCAGCAAGTCTTCAACATCCAGTTCTAAGGAGAAAGCCAGAATGTTGGACCTCATCGTCAAAAACGGCCGCGTGGTGTTGCGCGACCGTGTGGAAACGACGTCGATCGGCGTGAAGGACGGGAAAATCGTCCGCATCGCCCCGACGATCGATGAAGAGGCGAAGAACGTCTGCGACGCCGCGGGTTGCTACGTGCTCCCCGGCATGGTCGACGCGCATATGCACCTGAGCGAACCCGGCCGTACCGAATGGGAAGGCTACGAAACCGGGACGAAGGCGATGGCTGCGGGCGGCATCACGAGCTTCGTCGAGATGCCTTTGAACAACATTCCCGCCACGACCGACGTCGCCTCGCTCGAACTCAAGATGTCGCACGCCAAGGATTCCTGCTGGGTCGACTACGCCCCCATGGGCGGACTCGTTCCTTGGAATACGGCCGACCTCATTCCCATGGCCAAGGCGGGTGTCGCAAGCTTCAAGGCCTTCGTCGCGACCTGCGGCTCCGACAAGCCGGGCGACTTCAAGAACGTCACCGACTGGGAGCTCTATCGAGGGATGCGGGAAATCGCCAAGGTCGACGGCCTCGTTGTCGTGCACTGCGAAAACGCGACGATCACGGACGAACTCGGCCGCGAAGCGATGGCGGCGGGCAAGACCCTCGTCTCCGACTACGTGGCGACGCGTCCGATCTTCACCGAAGTCGAAGCCGTTCGGCGCGTCCTCATGATCGCCGAAGCGACGGGCTGCCGCGTGCACATCGCGCACTGCTCCTGTCATGAAGCGGTCGAAGCCGTCGAAGAGGCGAAGGCCCGCGGCGTCGACGCGAGTTTTGAGAGCTGCCCGCACTATCTGCTGCTCGCCACCGAAGAGCTCGACGCGATCGGACCGAAGGCGAAGTGCTCGCCGCCGATCCGCGACCGCAAGCACCGCGAGCGCCTGTGGGAACTGCTCGCCGAAGGGCGGATCGAAATGCTCGTCTCGGACCACTCTCCGTGCACGATCGACCTTAAGTCCGATCCCAACGCCTTCAAGGCCTGGGGCGGCATCAGCGCGGCGCAGAACTGCGTCGACGCGATGTTCGACGAAGCGGTTCTGAAGCGCGGGATCTCCCCGGTGACCCTTTCGCTCGCTCTTTCGACGAACGCCGCCCGGCGCTTCCGTCTCGAAGGGAAGGGCGAAATCGCGGTGGGCTTCGACGCCGACCTCGTCGTCATCGACCCGAACCGCTCCTACACGCTCGAAGCCAAGGATCTTCTCTACAAGAACCCCTTCAGCGCCTATGAAGGCCGCCGCATCGACTGCCGCGTGCGCGACACCTTTGTCCGCGGCATGGCCGTCTGGCACCTGGGCGAAGGAATTCTCGGCGAAGCCCGAGGCAAGCGCATCGAAATCCACGGCTGAGCGCCGAAACACTTTTTTCACGGACCGTCCGTCCGGCCGATCGGCGGCCGGACGGTCCGATAATCAACTCATCACTCACAAGAGGAAAAGCAAAATGCGTCTTCTCATCGCTCTCGGCGGCAACGCCCTTTTGAAGCGCGGCGAACCCATGACCGCCCAGAACCAGCGCGCCAACGTCCGTACGGCCTGCGAACAGATCGCCAAGGCCTACGAAGGGAACGAACTCATCATCTCCCACGGCAACGGCCCGCAGGTCGGTCTTCTCGCTCTCCAGAACAACGCCTACAAGGCCGTCCCGATGTATCCGCTCGACGTGATCGGCGCCGAATCCCTCGGCATGATCGGCTACATGATCCAGCAGGAACTCGCCAACTTCGTTCCGAAGAGCGCCACGCTCTGCAACGTCCTCACGCAGACGGAAGTCGATCCGAAGGACCCGGCCTTCCAACACCCCACCAAGCCCGTGGGCCCCGTCTACACGAAGGAAGAAGCCGAAGCCCTCGCCGCCAAGGAAGGCTGGTCGATCGCTCCGGACAACGACAAGTTCCGCCGCGTCGTGCCGAGCCCCGAACCCAAGCGCATCTTCGGTCTCAAGAGCCTCAAGACTCTCGTTGAAGCCGGTCACATCGTGATCTGCTGCGGTGGCGGCGGCATCCCGACCTACTACGACGAAGAAGGTCGCCTGCGCGGCGCCGAAGCCGTGATCGACAAGGACCTCGCCTCGTCCGTCCTCGCTGCCGACCTCGACGCCGACCTCTTCATCATCGCGACCGACGTCGACGGCGCCTACCTCGACTGGGGCAAGCCCGAACAGCGCCGCATCGCCCAGGCCGATCCGAAGTCCCTGCGCGAATACGGCTTTGCCAAGGGCTCCATGGGTCCGAAGGTCGAAGCCGCCTGCCGCTTCGTCGAAAAGTCCGGCAAGACCGCCGT
Source organism: uncultured Sutterella sp. (assembly GCA_900543805.1). Lineage (GTDB taxonomy): Bacteria > Pseudomonadota > Gammaproteobacteria > Burkholderiales > Burkholderiaceae_F > Sutterella > Sutterella merdavium. The sequence goes on along the minus strand of UQTE01000021.1, from coordinate 31,711 downwards.
CATCGGCGCCCTCGACAAGATCGACGAAATCCTCGCCGGCCGTTCGGGTACGCGCGTCGTTGCCGAAGAAGGCGTTGTTTTTGCGTAAGGAAAATGCAAGAATTTGAGCGTTTACCCGTATAATTCTTGATGCAAAGACCAGAGCGGGCCGGTCGACGGACGTCGATGCGGCCCGCATGCGTATTGGTGCGTGAGAGAGGGGTGGGAAATGTTGGAAGAAAAGCGGGAACAACTTTTAATGTTGGCAAACGACGCCGAGTTGCGGGAGCTCCCCGTGGGCGACAGCATTCTGGCGGCCTGGGTGCGGTCCATTTGCCAGACGTCGCGCGGCTACGGCATCGAGCCGGAACCGCTCCTCGAAAGGGCGGGGCTCGACCGTTCGCTTTTGGGCGTGCCCGGGGCGCGCTATCCCGCCACGCAGGTGCGCCGTCTCTGGGAACAGCTCCTGAGCGAAACGGACGACCCTCTGGTCGGCATGCGCTGCGGTCAGGAAATGCAGGTGGCGACGCTGCACAGTCTCGGACTCGCCGTCGTGACGTCGCGCTCGCTCTCTCAGGTGCTCGATCTGGTGGCGCGCTACGCCAAGATCATCTCGAGCACGATGGACATCAGCCTCTCGCACAACCACGAAGGCACCACCCTCAGGCTTCGCACGCTCAAGGGAACGGAACCCGGCGCGAGCGCCTCGCTCGCCATGCTCGCCTTCATCCTGCGTCAGGCCAACTCTCTCTCCCACCACAAGGTGACGCCCACGGCCGTAGGCGTGTGTCTGCCGCATCTTCCCGAAACGGATCGAAAGCGGCTTGACCGGCATTTCGGCGTCGCGGTCGACACGTCGGCCGAGTGCGCGCACATCACCTTCGCCTACCCCGACACAATCGAACCCTATGCGAGCGCGAACGCGATCCTGCGCGAGGTGACCGAAGAGCTTTCGATCGAATACCTCAACCGCGTGCGTCAGGCGTCCTTCGCTTCGCGCGCCGAAGAGGTGATGACGAAGCTTCTCGTGAACGGTCAGCCCCGGATCAAGGAGGTGGCCGACGCGATGCATCTCTCCTCGCGCACGCTGCAGCGGCGTCTCGAGCGCGAGGGCGTCTCTTTTGCGGAACTTCTCGACCGTCTCCGCAAGCGCCTCGCCCACGACATGCTCGCCCACAGCGAGCGCCCCATCACCGAAATCTCCTACGACCTCGGATTCTCCGATCCGAGCAACTTCAACCGCGCCTGCAACCGCTGGTTCGGGACGGCCCCGGCCGCCTACCGAAAGCGCATGCGCACGGTGCCGACCTGAGTCGGTCGGACCGTTTCGCCTCGGACGTCCGGATCCGGACGCCTGGCATGAAAAGACCATGTTTTGACGCGTCAAACCCGTGTCTATCCCCGGCGCAGAGGACTACTCTTCTCTAGAAATCAAGGAGGTTCTTTCCGCCATGCCGCCCGCTCTTACGCAAGCCTTTTCCGGATACGGCGCCGCCGTGCCCGATGCCGGTAGCGACCGCCCCGAACCCGTCGTCGGGATCGCGGCGCGCCTGACCGCCGACACCCCCCTCACGGATGGGGAGGCGGACGCGCTTTCGGCGCTGCTCAGACTGATGGCGCCCGAATGCGCAGACGAAAAGTTCGGCGAAGACCTCGGCGCCGTAAGAGAGGCGCTCGTGCGTCACCCGAACGTCAGGGCGGAGTCCCTTCTCGACGGGCGCATCGAGCGATTCACGGCCGTGCTTACTCTCGGCGGTCTTCCCGCGCTTCTTTTGCTCGACATTTTTCACGACGCAAAACAACTTGTGAGGGAGGCTCCCGACGGGCTCGTCCTTCGCGGCATGCCCTGGTTCGTCCTGGGGACGGATCTTCCCGCAAAGGAAAACGCTTCGGTCAAGGAAGGGGAAGAGCCCGAGATTCGGATTTTCACGGGCGAGGGCACCGAAAACATCATGTGCGCATTGTCGCTCGAAGACGCGGCGCGGTTTTGGAAATTTGCCGTGACGCTTGACTCGATGCCGCTTCGGAGGCCGGGAAGCCTCGCCGGCGTTTACGGGCGCGCGCTCACGCAGCCGGGCGCCTGCTCCTTCCTTTGCGCCTCGGGCGGCACGTCTTCTCGGCGTGTCGAGGCGCTTCTTCGCACGCTCGAAAAGGGCGCCGACATTCTCGAGCGGCGCCTTGACGCCGCACGCGCAGGCGTTGCCGAAGGCCGTGCGATCGAGCGTCGTCTTCTCGCCACGATTTCTCACACTCACTGAAACGACAGCCATTCAAGGAGGTTTCACCATGACGACCCTTCAGCTTCCCGAACCCAAGGTCCTTTCCATGCCGCTCGGCGAAGCGCTCCAAAAGCGCCGCACAAACCGCGACTGCACGGACGCGGCTCTCTCCGACGATGAACTTGCGGCGCTTCTTTGGGCCTGCGCCGGGATCACGAGCGAAGACGGGCGCCGCACCGTTCCGTCGACGCTCGACCTTCGCGCCGTGTCGGCCTACGTGCTGCGCGCCGACGGCGCCTGGCGCTTCGACGCGGAAAAGAACGCGCTCGTGCGGACCGCCGAAGCGGACGTGCGCGATCTCTCCACGACCTATCAGTTCGAATACGTGAAGAAGGCGCCCGTTACGATCGTCTTTGTGGCGGACAAGGAACGCTCGAAAAACGCCCGTCCGACCGGGGTCTTCGTCGACGCGGGCACGATGGGCGAAGCCTGCTATCTTGCCGCGACCTCCCTGGGACTCGCCGGGTGCGTGCGCGCCTCCTTTGACCACGACGCGCTTCGCGACGGCATGAAGCTTGCCGCCCATCTCGAACCGATCGTTCTCTTTACGGTCGGACGCGCCGCGTAAGAGTGCCGAAAACCGAAATCTCTCCGTTCCGAGTCCCGGAGAGAATGTTGACGCCGGGGTCTCCCGCACGGGGGGATTCCGGCGTTTTTTCTCTGCCGAATCTCCTGCCGAGTAAGATTTTCCGAAGAAACGACTTCTTTTTTCCGCTCTTTTCCCCTTGCGCCACCACCTTGTCGCGAAAGGACAAGGGCTTGGCGCCGTCGGCGCGTGACCCGAAAGGCCCGGGTTTCGAAAATACATGGCGAACCAACAAGAAAGGATGCGCCATGACCCAATCCATTCCTGACCCGACGCAAAGCTCCTTGGCGAACGCGGACCTTCTTCCCGCCAAGCAAACCTGGACCTGGTACAACATCTTCGCTTTTTGGATGTCCGACGTGCACAGCGCGGGCGGCTACGTTTTCGCGGGGACGCTTTTTTCACTCGGCCTCGCGGGCTGGCAGGTGTTCGCGGCGCTGCTTTTCGGCATCCTCATCGTTCAGGGCCTGGCAAACCTGATCGGCGAGCCGAGCCGCCGCCACGCGATTCCCTTCCCCGTCATGGCCCGCATGACCTTCGGCGTATACGGCTCGAACATTCCCGCGCTCATCCGCGGAATCATCGCGGTCGTGTGGTACGGCATTCAGACCTATCTCGCCTCGGCCGCGCTCATGGTGTGCGTGCTCTACTTCTTCCCCGAGTGGAAGATCTACGCGGAAAACGACATTCTCGGGCTCTCAACTCTCGGTTGGATTTGTTTCCTCGTCATGTGGTCCGCGCAGACGGCGCTCTTCATCGCCGACATGAGGGCGATCCGCGTCTTCATCGACTGGGCGGGACCGATCGTCTACGTCGTGATGCTCGTCATGATGATCTGGGTCGTCGCGGAAGCCGGGTGGGAGAACATCAGCTTCACGCTCTCGGATCAGACCCTGAGCTTCGGTGAATCCATGTGGGCGCTCGTCGTCGGCATTTCGCTCATCGTCGCCTACTTCGCGGGTCCCACGCTCAACTTCGGCGACTTTTCCCGCTACTGCCGTTCGGACCGCGACATGCATTGGGGCAATTTCTGGGGTCTTCCGATCAACTTCGTCTTCTTCTCCTCGATCGCGGTGATCACGATTTCGGGGACGCCCGTCATCTTCGGCGAACTCATCATGGACCCGATCCAGCTCTTGGGAAAGCTCGATTCGAAGATGCTGACGCTCCTTTTGGGCTTCACGCTGCTCGTCGCGACCGTGGGCGTGAACGTCGTCGCGAACTTCGTTTCCGCCGCCTTCGACATCTCGAACCTCGCGCCCTCGAAGATCACCTGGCGACGCGGCGGTTTCATCGCGTCGATTCTCGCCGTGGCGATTTTGCCCTGGCATCTTTTCCATTCGCCCGAAGTGATCCACAGCACGATCGACGTGCTTGCGGGCTTCATCGGTCCGGTCTACGGCGTGATCATCGTCGACTACTACCGCGTCAAGGCCCGTCACATCGAAGTGCACGACCTCTACAACGACCGTGAGGGCGGTCGGTACTGGTACACGCGAGGTTGGAACCTGAAGGCCGTGGCGGCGCTCATTGCGGGGGGCGTTTTCTCGATGCTCTTCCAACTCTCGCCCGTCTTCGCAAACTTCTCCTTCTTCATCGGCGCGATCGGTTCGGGCCTCGCCTACTACGCGATCACGGGCGCCGAACGAAAAGCCGCGTAATCCGCAATTCCCTTCGCATCCCCGCACCTTCGCCCGGCCTTGGCTGGGCGAAGCCTTTTTCAGGCGTTCGGTTCGACACTGTCGGAAGCTGCAATCGCCTGCCGATGACGACGTCGTTGCCCCGTGTTTTCCCGAATTCCCTCTCCGCTGACGGTCAAAAAAGTGCAAACTTTGCGCATCATTTGAAAGCGCCCCTCGGGCGCTTTCGGTCTTTGCACGAAATTCCTCAAAAAAAACACACACCATGAGCATTTTCACCGTCATCGGTCTCGGCCTTCTCGCGATGGTCGTGATCCTTCGCTTCAAGGTGCCCATCGGCGCAGCCATCCTTGCGGGCGGCGCCGTGATGTGGGCCCTCTGGAATCCGTCCATCCCCTCCCTGGGGTCCGCCGTCACCGAGATGCTCTCGCAGTCGCGCACCTACGACCTTCTCTTTGCGCTCTACTTCGTGATGTGTCTCGAAATCGAACTGCGCAAGTCGGGAACGCTGCGCGGCATGGTCGATTCGCTCAACGAGATCTTCTCCTCGACCAAGGTGACGCTCGCCACGATGCCGGCCTTCCTCGGGCTTCTTCCCTCCATGGGGGGCGCTCGCTTTTCGGCCCCGATCGTCGACGAGGCGAGCCGCGGCATGGAAATCTCGCGCGAGAGCAAGGCGTCGATCAACTTCTGGTTCCGCCACGTCTGCGAATTCATGAGCCCGATCATTCCGGGCATGATTCTCGGCTGCGCCGTCGCGAACATTTCGGTGAGCGACCTCGTCGTGCATCTCGCCTGGATGGCGGTCGTCGCCTTCCTGGCGGGCTGGTTCGTCCTCATCCGGCCGCTTCGATTCACCGACCGCCGCATGAAGCGCGAGCACACCCCCGAATCGCGCCGCCGTCACATCCGTGAGATTTCGCTTGCGATCGGACCGGTGCTCGTCAATGTCATCCTCATGCTCGTCTTCGACGTTTCGGCGGGTCTCGCCATGGGGATCGTGACGGTCCTGATGATTCCGGTTCTCCACCTGATGAAGCGTCCGGTTCCGGTGCGCGACATCTTCGTGGGCGCCCTGGACTGGAAGCTTCTCGTTAACGTCACCTGCATTCTCTACTTCATCAGCGTCCTCACCGAAGCGGGGATTCTCGACGAAATGATCCGCGCCTTCCAGTCGACCGACCTTCCGACGCCGGTCATCATCGCGGCCGTGAGTACGGTGGTCGGCATCCTCACGGGCATGAGCCAGGGCCACGCCGCCATCGTCATGCCGATCGTCGCGGGGATCGCCCCGGGGGACCTCAACCTTGCGGGCATCGTCATGGTCTTCGGCGTCGCGGGCCAGATGATCACCCCGACGCACGTCTGCCTCATGGTCACGGTCGACTACTTCAAGTCGGACTTCTTCAAGACGCTCGCGCCGATCGTGCTTCTTGAGGCGATCATCCTGACGATCTTCTCGGTCGTCACCTACCTCATGTGGTGACGTCCCTCGTCCTCCACGACGGAAAGCCCGGGGCCGATGCGCTTTCGGGCTTTTTCGTAGGAAAGGAAAACGGCTCGGTGTCCGCAGACATCCGAGCCGTTTCGCGAAGAAGAGGCGGCCGGTTCGCCGGCCTTTGTGCGCCGTCAGACCAAAAGCGAGAGCATGGCGCTCATGATCACGACCGAGCAGAGAACGCTCATCGTGTTGAGGTTGGCGGCGAGTTGCCAATTCATGCGGCCCTTCATCGAGAAGATGATCCCCATGGCGGGCAAGGGTGCAAAGAGAACGAGAAGGATCCCGAGGCGAACGTCTTCCGAGAAGGGGAGGCACCAGTAGACGAAGGCCCCCATGAGGACGCTTCCGAGATAGCGAAGCCCCAAGAGGCGCAGGAGGCGCTTCAAGGACTCCAGCCGGATGTTGAGGTTCACCGACATGCCGATCATGATCATCGCGAGGAAGGTGTTCGCGTTCGCGGGAATGTCGATGATGTGGAGAATCACGTCCGGAATCCGCGTGTGCGTGACCGAGAGCGCCGCGACGATCAGATAGGTGAGGATCGCAAAGGAGGAGAGGAGGCGCTTGACGATGCTCGCGAACTGCTTCAGAAGCGACCCCGGCTCGCGAAAGAGCACGGCGTAGGTGCCGCCCGTACACATGACGGCGTTGCCCGCGTCAAAGAGACAGAGCGCGAGAAAGCCTTCGGGCGAGAGAAAGCCCGCCGTGAAGGGCATGGCGAAGGTGCCGACGTTGTAGCCCGGCATGACGAGTTGCGAGAAGCGCTTCGTGAGGCCGTCGGGGTCTTCGGCGTGGCGGCGCTCCGTGAAGGCCATCTGCAGGAAGGTGAAGACGTTTGCGAGAAGGCCGAGAACGACGAGGACGAGAAGACCCGCGGTGAGTTCCACGCCGTTCAGGGCGCGCAGAATGGCGCAGGGGAGCGTCACGTTCAGAACGAGCGTGCTCACGGCCTTGGAGCACTCGGGCGTGAGGATCTCAAGGCGGCGCAGGACCTGCCCGAGGATGATGAGGAGAATGAAGCCCGAGACTTCTACGAGCGGATTCATGAGGGTCTGCCGGTTGGGGATGCGTGAGGAAGATTGTCACTCTTTGAGGCGCAGTTCGTCTACCGCCCGACGGATGTACTCGGGAAGCTCTTCGGGCGCTTTGCGAACGAGGTGTCCGATCGAAAATTCGCAGCCGCACCAGAGCTGGTTGTAAAAACCGTTCTCTTTGAGAAGAACGCTTCGGCGCTCCTGCAGACCTCCCTTTTTCCAGTCCTTGTCCCAGTACGAGGTCTTCGGGTGGCGCGCCACGGCTTCTTCGGCCGCCTCGCGGATCTGGTCGAGCCGCTTCCAGCGGCTTCCCGCCAAGGTCGTCGTGAAGCGGTCAAAGCCGAGGCGTTCGGCCGCGTCCGCCGTCGCCTCCATGCGAAGCCCGAAGCAGGCGCGGCAGCGCGCCCCGCGTTCGGGTTCGTTTTCCAGGCCCTTTACGGCCCGAAGCCAGAGCTCGTGATCGTAGTCGCCGTCGACGAAGGGAACCCCGAGTTCGCGGCAGTAGCGCACGCACTCGTTCTTGCGAACGTCGTACTCATCGCGCGGGAAGATGTTCGGATTGAAGAAGAACACCGTCGGGGCGTAATCGTTGGCAAGAAGCCACTCCAAAATGGCGGCCGAACAGGGCGCGCAGCAGCTGTGCAGAAGAACGGGCGTCGTCACGGGATGCAAAACGGAAAAAGGAGGGAGGAAATCGAGAGAGTGTAGCGCTTTTCGTCCCCGCGGAAAAACCGCGGATTTGGGCTATAGTTGTCTGACGCTTCGCGCCCCGGGCGGGCCCGAAGGAAAGGAACAGGAAAGATGCAGGAAAATTCCATCGAAACGCGCTTTCGGGCGCTGGAGAAGGAGCTCGCCGAGCGTGCGCCGCAGGGCGGCGTCGCGCTTCTTGCGGTGAGCAAAACCTTCGGAATCGAAGCCGTCGAGGCGGCCTGGCGCGCGGGCGCCCGGCGCTTCGGCGAAAACTACGTGCAGGAAGGGGTGGAAAAGTGCCGGCTTTTCCGGGAACGCCACCCCGACGCCAAAGTCGAATGGCACTTCATCGGATCGCTGCAGTCGAACAAGACGCGGCCCGTCGCGGAAACCTTCGACTGGGTGCAGACGATCGACCGCGTGAAGATCGCCGAGCGCCTCTCGGCGCAGCGCCCCGAAAATCTCGCGCCCCTCAACGTCTTGATCGAAGTGAACGCCGACGGCGAGGCGACGAAGTCGGGCGTCTCCTGGGACGAAATTGAAGCGCTTGCGGACCGTATCGCCGAACTGCCGAAGCTGCGCCTTCGGGGTCTGATGGCGATTCCCGAAGCGAACGGCGCCGACGGAGGCCGCCGCGCCTTTGCGCGCATGCGGGAAGCCTTCGAGGCCCTGAAGCGCCGCCACCCCGAGGTGGACACCCTCTCGATGGGGATGACCGCTGACTGGCGTGCCGCCGTGGAGGAGGGGAGCACCCTCATCCGCGTGGGGAGCGGCATCTTCGGCGCGCGCGACTATTCCCGGAAACAACGGAAAGAAGGAGAAACAACATGACGCTTACCATCGGATTTCTCGGAGGCGGCAACATGGCCTCCGCTCTTTTGGGCGGGCTCGTCCGCAAAACGGAGGGCGCCCGCCTTCACGTGACGGACCACAACGCGCCGAAACTCGAAAAGCTCGCGGCCCTGGGCGTGACGACCCACGAGACGACGGGCGACTGGATTTCCGAGTGCGACCTCTTCGTCCTGGCCGTCAAGCCTCAGGTGATGAAGGAGGCGCTCGTTCCGGTGAAGCCCCTTCTCAAAAAGGGCGGGGCCGCGCTCTCGATTGCGGCGGGCATTGAAGGTTCGGTGCTCTCGGGCTGGCTCGGGGGCTACCCCGTCATCCGCGCGATGCCCAACACGCCCGCGCTCGTGGGTGCCGGGCTTTCGGGGCTTTGGGTCCCCGAAGGGACGTCGCCCGAACACGCCGAAGCGGCGGAATTCGTGATGCGGGCCGTCGGGAACGTCGTTCCCTGCAAAACGGAAGCGGAACTCGACGTCGTGGGGGCGATTCCGGGCTCGGGTCCCGCCTACGTCTTCCGATTCCTCGAGGCGCTCGAGCGCACTGCGCAAAAGCGCGGGTTCACGCCCGAGGACGCCCGGGAACTCGCGATCGGGACGGTCTTCGGCGCCGCCAAACTCGCGCGCGAAAGCGAAGAATCCTTTGCGACCCTTCGCGAGCGCGTCACGAGCAAGGGCGGTACGACCGCTCGGGCGCTCGCCGTCATGAACGAGCGCGACATCGACGGCATGATGGACGACGCCGTCGAGGCGGCGCTTCGCCGCACGGCCGAAATGAAGGCTCTTTTCCGCTGAGAACGGACTTTCCCCATTGCGGCAAAGGAGGAGGGAGGTTTTCGGACCTCCCTCACTTTTTGCCGTACGCTCGCCGCTTCTAAGTAGAAAATCTCTATCGACGGGACAAAAAATCAAGGGAAAACTGGCAAAAATACGCCGAAAGAACTAGTGCGGGCGCGAAATTTTTGCCGATTCGTCTATAGACAAAAAGAAAAGGCTGTCCCTATTATTCCTTCAGACTGTGCCATGGTGTTTCGTGGTTCGGCGGCGAGCGCAGGGGATGTTCGCCGCTCGTTTTTCATTGAATGCGAGGCCGCTTCTCCGAGGAGTCCACCTTTCCTCCTATAGGGATGTGTCGTGCGGCGCGGGATCGTTTTCGGATCCCCGCGGCCCTCGACGCCCGGAAAGGAAATGTACAGAAGGAACTGAAAGATGATCCGCAAGACCGTTGTTGCCGCCCTTTCCGCCGCGTGCGCCCTGAGCGCCGGCTCCGCCCTGGCGGCGCCCACCGAAATCACGATGTGGCATGCCATGGCCAATACGCTCGGCGACTGGGTGGCCGACGTCACGAAGCAGTACAACGAGTCGCAGCAGGAATGCCGACTCGTTTCTACGTATAAGGGCTCCTACGACCAGACGATGACCTCGGGCATCGCCGCGCACCGCGCGGGACGCTCCCCCAACATTCTGCAGGTCTTTGAAGTCGGCACTGCCACGATGATGTTCAGCAAGGGCGCCGTCGTTCCCGTGGGCGACCTCATGGAAAAGGCGGGCTACGAATTCCATCCGGAAGAGTACATCCCGGCCGTGCTCGGCTACTACTCGACGCCCGACGGCCGCATGATGAGCTACCCTTTCAACTCCTCGACCACCGTTCTCTACCTCAACCTCACGAAGTTCAAGAACGCGGGTCTGCCCACCGAAACCGACAAGCTTCCGCGCACCTGGAAGCAGATTGAAGAGGCCGCCCGCGCTCTGAAGAAGGCCGGCGAAGCCTGCCCGATGACGACCTCCTGGATGGGCTGGACGCAGCTTGAAAGCTTCTCGACCTGGCACAACGTCGAATACGCGACGCTCAACAACGGCTTCGGCGGCACGGCCGCGCGCCTCAAGATCGACTCGCCGCTGCATCAGCGGCACATCGAAAATCTCGAACGCATGGCCAAGGAAGGGCTCTTCGTTTACAAGGGCCGCGGCAACCAGGCCGACGCCACCTTCTATTCGGGCGAATGCGCGATCAACATGGGCTCCTCCGGGACGCTCGCGAACATCCGCCGCAACGCGAAGTTCGAATACATGACGATGCCCTTGCCCTATTACGACGACGTCGCGGACGCGCCGCTCAACACGGCGATCGGCGGCGCCTCGCTCTGGGCGATGGCCGGCAAGACCGACGCGCAGAACCGCTGCGTCGCCTCCTTCTTCCACTTCCTCTCCGATCCGAAGGTTCAGGCTGAAAACCACATGCGAACGGGCTACCTCCCCGTCACGCAGAAGGCTTTTGAAATCGCCAAGGAAAGCGGTTACTACGAAAAGAACCCGGGCGCCGACGTGGCCGTCAAGCAGATGCTCAAGGTCACGGAAAAGAGCCGGGGCATTCGTCTCGGGTACCTCCCGAACATCCGCACGATCATCGACGAAGAGTTTGAAAAGATCTGGTCGGGTCAGGCTTCGGCCAAGGACGCCATCTCGGCCGTCATGCGCCGCGGCAACGAACAGCTCGCTCGCTTCGAACGCGTGACCCGCTGATCTGGCGTTCTCTTTGCCGCGTTCCCGCGGACCCCGCGAGGGGACCGCGGGACGCGTTGCGTTTTTCATAACCCCTTCCGAGAGACAACGTGGAAAAACGAGTCATCTTCCAAAACCGATGGCTTCCCTACGTGCTCGTTGCGCCGCAGCTCCTCATCACGCTCGTATTCTTCTTCCTCCCCGCGGGGCAGGCGATCGAGCAGAGCGTCATGATGCAGGACGCCTTCGGGCTGAGCAACGAATTCGTGGGATTGGCCAACTTCCAAACCCTCTTTGCGGACCCCAACTACATCGAGAGCTTCAAGGTCACGATGCTCTTTTCGGTGCTCGTCGCGGGCATCGGGCTGGCGGTCTCGCTTCTCTTTGCAGTCTGCGCCGACCGCGTTCTTCGCGGCGGCAACGCCTACAAATCCTTCCTCATCATCCCCTACGCGATTGCGCCGGCCGTCGCGGGCGTTCTCTGGATGTTCATCTTCAACCCGACCTTGGGCGTTCTCTCCTATGCGCTTCGTCAGTTCGGGTTTGAGTGGAACTACATGGTGAACGCCGACCATGCGCTCGCCCTCATCGTGATTGCGGCCGTGTGGAAACAGGTGAGCTACAACTTCATCTTCTTCTTGGCGGGCCTGCAGGCCGTGCCGAAGTCGCTTCTCGAAGCGGCAGCCATGGATGGCGCGGGTCCCTTCCGCCGCTTCTGGACGGTGGTCTTCCCGCTTCTGTCGCCCACGACCTTCTTCCTTCTCGTCATGAACGTGATCTACGCGTTCTTCGACACCTTCGCCATCGTCGACGCGACGACGATGGGCGGCCCGGGCCAGGAAACGAACATCCTCGTCTACAAGGTCTTCGTCGACGGCTTCCGCAACATGGACTACGGCGGATCCGCCGCGCAGTCGGTCGTGCTGATGGCGCTCGTCATCGTGCTCACCGTGATTCAGTTCCGCTTCATCGAGCGGCGCGTCAACTATTGATCGGGGAGGTTTGGTTATGGTTGAAAATCGTCCCTGGCTCAATTTCTTCACGCATCTGATCCTGATTCTCGGCGTCGTGGTCGTGGTCTTCCCGGTCTACGTCGCCTTCGTGGCCTCGACGCAGACGGCCGTCGAAGTCGAACAGGCGCCCATGAGCCTTCTGCCCGGCGCGCACTTCATCGAGAACTACATGCAGGTTCTCTTCGAAGGCGGCGGCACGGCTTCGCGCGCGCCCGTGGGCCGCATGATGTGGGTTTCCCTCATGATGGCGCTCGGGATCTCCTTCGGGAAGATCCTCATCTCGCTCATCTCGGCCTTTGCGATCGTCTACTTCCGCTTCCCGGGCCGCAAGCTCTGCTTCTGGCTCATCTTCATCACGCTGATGCTTCCCGTGGAAGTGCGCATTTCGCCCACCTACGAAGTGATGGCGAACCTGAACCTCCTCGACAGCTGGGGCGGCCTCATCCTTCCGGTCATCGCCTCGGCCACGGCGACCTTCCTCTTCCGGCAGTTCTTCCTCACGGTTCCCGACGAACTCACGGAAGCCGCCCGCATGGACGGCGCCGGTCCCATGCGCTTCTTCTTCACGATCCTTCTGCCGCTTTCGATGACGAACGTGGCGGCCATGTTCGTGATTCAGTTCATTTACGGTTGGAACCAGTACCTCTGGCCGCTCCTCGTGACGACCTCCGAAGACATGTACCCGATCGTCATCGGGATCAAGCGCATGATCGGCGGCGGCGACAGCGCCAACGAATGGAACCTCATCATGGCGACGGCGATGCTCGCCATGATTCCGCCCGCGCTCGTCGTGACGATCATGCAGCGCTGGTTCGTCAAGGGTCTCGTGGATACGGAAAAATAAAATGGCAGGCATTTCTTTCAAGAACATCAAGAAGAGCTACGGCGACGTCAAGGTCGTCCACGGCATCACGCTCGACATCCAGAACGGCGAATTCATCGTGATCGTCGGCCCCTCGGGCTGCGGCAAGTCGACCCTTCTGCGCATGGTCGCGGGGCTCGAACCGATCACCTCCGGGGAACTCACGATCGGCGACCGGGTCGTCAACAACCTCGAACCCAAGGACCGCGACTGCGCGATGGTCTTTCAGAACTACGCGCTCTATCCGCACATGACGGTCTTTGACAACATGGCGTACGGCCTCAAGATCCGCGGCGTTCCGAAGGAGGAAATCCGCCGCCGCGTCGAAGAGGCGGCGAAGATGCTCGAACTCGGGCACCTTCTCGAGCGCCGTCCCCGTCAGCTCTCGGGCGGTCAGCGCCAGCGCGTCGCGATGGGCCGCGCCATCGTGCGCGAACCTGCGGTCTTCCTCTTTGACGAACCGCTCTCGAACCTCGACGCGAAGCTTCGCGTGCAGACGCGCCTTCAGATCAAGAAGCTCCATCAGCGCCTCAAGACGACGAGCCTCTACGTCACGCACGACCAGGTCGAAGCCATGACGCTTGCACACCGAATGATCGTGATGAACGGCGGCATCGCCGAGCAGGTGGGTACGCCCCAGGAGGTCTACGACGATCCCGAAACGATGTTCGTGGCGGGTTTCATCGGTTCGCCTCCGATGAACCTCATCCGCGGGACGGTGTCGGCCGACGGCGCCCTTCTCGAAGCCGCGGGCGAGGCGATTCGCCTCCCGAAGGCGGCGCCTTCGCTTGCCGGGCGCGACGTCGTCCTCGGCGTTCGTCCCGAACACGCGTCGCTCTCCGCCGAGGGCGGGGCGGGGACCTTCGAAGTCGAAACGGTCGAGGCGCTCGGCGCGGATCATCTCGTGCACGGTACGGTGCTCGGTCAGAGCGTTGTCTTCCGCGTGGAAAACGAAAGCTTCATCCCCGAAATCGAAACGCGCGCCGGCTTCTCTTTCCCGGAATCGGCCGTGCATTGGTTCGATCCGGTGACGACGCACCGCATCCGCTTCTGACATGTGGGAGTGGCTGGCCACGGAGAGCGCCCTCTGGGCGCTCTTTGCGAGCGCCTTCATTTCGTCCACGCTCTTTCCGGGCGGGTCCGAAGCGGTGCTCCTCGGCATCGTCGCTTCCCGCAACACCTGGGAGGGCGCCTGGCCGGCCCTTCTCGTGGCCACTGCGGGGAACACCCTCGGAAGCCTCACGGGCTGGGCGATCGGGCGCTTTTTTCCCGAAAAATCCTCCCTGCAGGGGCACCCCAAGGCGGAGAAAATTCTTTCGCTTGCCAAGCGCCGCGGCGTTTGGCTTCTTCTCTTTTCCTGGCTGCCCGTCGTGGGGGATTTCCTGCCCGTCGCGTCGGGCTGGCTGCGGCATCCGTTTCTTCTTTGCGCCCTCTTTATAGGCGTCGGGAAATTTCTGCGGTATCTCCTTCTGACAGCGCTTTGGTTCGGTACTTTGGGGTAAACCGAAAGGAGGAGTTTCCTTACAAAAATGCATCTTTTGTACGGCTTTAATCCGGACTGCCGCTCTGTATAATGCTTGCGCATTTTTCGATTCGACGCGGGGACGCGTTCGCTTTGGAAGCAAACCCTCCGACGGATCATCAATTTTAGGCTGTTAGTTATGAAAATCCTTGTGGCTGTCAAACGCGTGGTGGACGCCAAAGTGAAGGTCCGCCCGCTTCCCGACCATTCGGACGTCGACACCAAGATCGCCAAGATGGCGATCAATCCCTTTGACGAAATCGCCGTGGAAGAGGCCGTTCGTCTTCGCGAGGCCGGCAAGGCCGACGAAGTCGTCGCCGTGACCGTGGGGCCCTTGAAGAGCGTCGACACGCTGCGCTTTGCGATGGCGATCGGCGCGGACCGCTCCATTCACGTCCTCACCGATGAAAAGCTCGAGCCTCTCGCCGTCGCGAAGGTGCTCTCGAAGATCTGCGAGAAGGAGTCGCCCGACCTCGTGCTCCTCGGCAAGCAGGCGATCGACGACGACGCCTGTCAAACCGGGCAGATGCTCGCGGCGCTCGCCGGAACCTCGCTTGCGACCTTCGCCTGCAAGATCGAAGTCACCGACGCGGGCTTTGAGGTCACGCGCGAAACGGACGGCGGCACGCAGATGGTCGCCCTCGAGAAGCCCGCGGTCGTCACGAGCGACCTGCGTCTGGCCGAACCCCGCTACGTGACGCTTCCCTCGATGGCGCGCGCCCGCAAGAAGCCCGTCGAACAGATCGACTTCGCCTCGCTCGGCATCGACGCCAAGCCCCGCGTGAAGCTTCTCGGCGTCGAGATGCCCGTCACGAAGCGCGAAGGCCGCATGGTCTCGAGCGTCGACGAGCTCGTCGACATTCTGAAGAACACCGCGCAGGTGCTGTGAGGAGAGAAGAATGACCGTTTTGCTCATTGCCGAACACAACAACCGCAACCTCAAGCCCGTCACCGCGCAGGTCGTGACGGCAGCCCTCGAAATGGGCGGCCCCGTCGACGTTCTCGTTCTCGGCAACGACTGCCGCTCGATTGCGGAAGAGGCCGCGAAGATCGCGGGCGTGCGCACCGCCTATTTCGCCGACAATCCCCAGTTTGCGCAGGAGTCGCCCGAAGCGATCGCCGAGATCGTCGTGCGCGAAGGGAAGGGCTATGACCACATCCTCTTCGTGACGGGCGCCCTCGGGAAGACCGTCATGCCGCGCGTAGCCGCGCTCATGGACGTGAGCCCCGTTTCCGAAATCCTCGCCGTCAAGGGTCCGAAGACCTTCGTGCGCGGCATGTACGCGGGCTCGATTCTCGCCACCGTCGAAGTGGACGAACCCGTCGTCGTCGCGACCGTTCGCGGGACGGCCTTCGCGGCCGCAGGCGAACAGGAGCCCGCTCTCGTCGAAGAAGTCGACGCGCCCGCCGTCGAAACGAAGAGCCGCTTCGTGTCGTTTAGCGAAACGAAGTCGGACCGTCCCGAACTCGTGAGCGCCCGCGTGGTCCTCGCCGGGGGCTGCGGCCTTCTCGACGAAACGGGCTTCGGAAAGCTCACGGCGCTCGCCGACAAGTTGGGGGCCGCCGTGGGCGCGACCCGCACGGCGGTCGACATGGGGCTCTGCCCGAACGACTGGCAGATCGGCCAGACGGGCAAGATCGTGGCGCCCGATCTCTACATCGGCGTGGGCCTTTCGGGCGCCATCCAGCACACGGCCGGCATCAAGGACGCCAAGGTGATCGTCGCCGTCAACAACGACCCCGAAGCTCCGATCTTTGAAATCTGCGACTACGGTCTTGTCGCCGACGGCGCCGCGACGCTTGACGCGCTCAAAGAAAAGCTTTGATGAAAAAATCGGGGCTTTCTCCTTGCAGGAAGCCCCGAACTCCGCTAAAATCGCGTTTCCGAATTTTTGATGTCGGGCTCCTCGTGACGGGGGCCTGATTTCTTTTTTCTCTCAACCATTTACGTTTTAGAGGTACACCGAATGGTTATCGTTCGTCTCGCCCGCGGCGGCTCCAAGAAGCGCCCCTTCTACTCCATCAACGTTTGCGACAGCCGCTGCCGTCGCGACGGCCGTTTCATCGAACGCATCGGCTACTACAACCCGATGGCTTCGGGTCAGGCCGTCCGTCTCTCGCTTTGCACGGAACGTCTCGCCTACTGGCAGAGCCAGGGCGCTCAGCTCTCCGATACGGTCGCCCGTCTCGTGAAGGAATTCAAGAAGACCGCCGCCTGATTCCCTGACGAATCGAACGCCGACACCGTGCCCGGCGTCTAAAAACGGTACGGCAAGCCCCGCATCCCTCAAGTGCGGGTCGACAGTCCGCCCGAACGGTCGTGCCTCTCGTGTCCAAGCACATCGGATCCGTTCACCGCGCGTTGTCAGACCCGGTATCTACGCCTGAGACTGCGGGGTTTTTGTTTGCGCATCAATTTTTGGGGTTTTGCATGGAAAACACGAACGATCTCGTCGTCCTCGGACGCACGGGCGGCGCCTACGGCGTGCGCGGATGGCTGCGCGTCTTCCCGACCGAAACGGGGGAAGTGCTCCTCGCCGCGAAGAACTGGTTTCTGATCCGTCCGACGGGCGAAGTCATGCCCGTTCGCGTCAAGGCCTGCCGTCCCCACGGCACGGGCTTCATCGCGCAGTGGGAGGGTTGCGACAGCAAGGAAGCGGCCGACGCGCTGCGCGGCCAGGTGGCCGTTCGTCGCGAAGACTTTCCCGACGCGGGCGAAGACGCCGTCTGGGCGGTCGACCTCGTCGGCTGCGAAGTCGTCAACCGCGAGGGCGTGACGCTCGGCAAAATCGAGGGGATCGGCACGAACGGCGTGCAGGACATCTTCTCGATCGGCTGGGAGCGCCCCGACGGCAAGCGCGCGTCCTTCCTCGTTCCGAACGTGCCCGACGTATACATCCTCGAAATCGACGTCGACGCCAAGCGCGTCACGGTCGACTGGGATCCCGAGTGGCGCTGAAGGGGACGGTCATGCGTTTTGACGTCGTCACGCTTTTCCCCGAATTCTTCCGCTCGCTCACCGACTGCGGCATCACGGCGCGCGCGCGTCAGCGCGGGCTCTGGTCGCTTCAGACCTGGAATCCCCGCGACGTGACGGAGGATCTCCACCGCACGGTCGACGACCGTCCCTTCGGGGGCGGCCCCGGCATGATCCTCATGGCCGAACCCCTCGCGCAGACGGTGGACGCGATCCGCGCCGCAGGGAACCGCGGGCGCGTCGTGAGCTTCGCGCCGAACGGGCGCAAGCTCGACGACCGCCGCGTGCGCGAATTCGTGGCCTCGGGCGAGGACGTGGTCCTCATCTGCGGGCGCTACGAGGGGATCGACGAGCGCTTTCTGAACCGCTACGTCGACGAAGTGATCAGTCTCGGCGACTTCGTCCTCTCGGGCGGGGAACTCGCCGCGGCCGCCCTCATGGACGCGGTCGTGCGGCAGCTTCCGGGCGCGATCAAGGACCTCTCGAGCCTCGACGAATCCTTCGCGACGGGGCTTCTCGACGCGCCGCACTACACGCGTCCCGAAGTGTGGCGGGGCGAGGGAGTGCCGGAAGTCCTGCTTTCGGGGCACCACGCCAACATCGCGCGCTGGAGTCGGGAAGAAAGTCTGCGTTTTACCTTGCAAACCCGTCCCGACTTGATTAAAATCGCGAATTCTTCCGGTCTTCTGAGCAAAGCCGACAAGGCCTATCTGCGACGACTCGACCCGAAGATCGTTTTGTCTTAAAAATTTTCCATCCTCTCGGCGGCGGGCTTTGGTCCCTCAAATCAGGCCGCATGACGATGGTACGGAGTTTATAAATGGATCTCATCAAGATTCTCGAACAGGAAGAAATCGCCCGTCTCACGGGTGACAAGGTCATCCCCGACTTTCGCGCCGGCGACACGGTCGTCGTGAACGTCAACGTCGTGGAAGGCTCGCGCAAGCGCGTCCAGGCCTTTGAAGGCGTCGTGATCGCCCGTCGCAACCGCGGTCTCAACTCCTCCTTCATCGTTCGCAAGATCTCCTCGGGTGAAGGCGTGGAACGTACGTTCCAGCTCTACTCCCCGACGGTTGCCAGCATTGAAGTGAAGCGCCACGGCGACGTCCGCCGCGCCAAGCTCTACTACCTGCGCAACCGCTCCGGCAAGGCCGCCCGCATCAAGGAACGCCTCGTTCGCAAGGACGCCTAATCCGCGTCTTGGCGAAGCCGACAGAAAGCCCGTTTTCCCTCTGGACTTCCGGAGAGAAAGCGGGTTTTTTGTTTCCGCCGTTTTCATGCAGCCCGAAGACCCTTGCTTTCCCGTGCAAAATCGGCGAGAGTGGATGGGCATTTTGACACCGCTCTCCCGAAAGGAACTTTCATGCCGCGCTTTCCTCTCTTCGCTTCGGGCGCCCTTTGCGCCGCCTTGCTTATCTCGGCTTGCACGACCCCGTCCGACCCCGTGGCGGGCACCTGGGTCGAACCGATTCCGGGGATGCCGGGCAAAGTGCAGGGGTTTCGCCTCGAGGCGGACGGCGGCGCCTCCTCCGTCAACATGGCGACGCTTACGACCGAGCGCTGGAAGCGCGAAGGGGACCGTCTGATTCTCGAAGGAAAGAGCATCGGAAACGGTCAAACGATCGAGTACCGCGACGAGTGGACGGTGCTCGAATCGGGCGAGGTGCTCAGGCTTCGCAGCGCCGACGGCGCCGAGCGGGTCCTCGAGCGCGCGAAATGATCGGCCCTGAACGGGGCGCAAAAGAAGGGCGACGCCCCATCGGGACGCCGCCCTCGAATTTTTCAGAAGCGGACTCGATCAGCCTTCCGTCTTGGCTTTGTCGACGGGCTTGCCGCGGTTGCTTCCCGCCACCATGTCGAAGCGGAAGAAGCGGCATTCGAGCGGCCCGTTGAAGAGCACGATCTTGCGGCTTTCCTTCAGGCGCATCTGGCGCGGAAGCTCGCGGTCGGAGGTGAGAAGCCAGGCGGTCCAACCCGGGAAGACGGCCTTGAGGCGGTCCGCGACGTCCTTCATCATCGAGCGGATCGACGCGCTCTTCGGATTCGACTGTTCGCCGTAGGGGGGATTCGCGATGACGAGCCCCGGGGCAAGACCCTCTTCGGGCGCCGCTTCGCGGGCGTCGCCCTGCGTGAACGTGAGGCGTCCGTCGGCAAGAAGAGCCTCGAGCCCCGCGCGGCGCGCGTTTTCCTCGGCCTTTTCCACGACGAGCGACGAGATGTCGGAGGCGCGAAGCGTCACCTTGGCGTGGCGGTTGACGCCCGCACGGGCGTCTTCGAGCATTTCGTCCCAAAGGTCTCCGCCGAAGCCCGTGAGTTTTTCAAACGCAAAGCGGCGGTTGAGTCCCGGCGGAACGTTGAGGGCCATGTGCGCGGCTTCGATCGCGATCGTGCCCGACCCGCAGAAGGGATCGATCAGGGGCTTTTCAGGAGTCCAGCCCGAGAGCATGAGAAGCCCCGCGGCAAGGTTTTCCTTCAGGGGCGCTTCGCCGTGCGTGAGGCGCCAGCCGCGCTTGAAGAGGGCTTCGCCCGCGAGATCCAGATAGAAGGTCACCGTGTCGTAGGTGAGAAAGGCGGCGATTCGCACGTCGGGCGAGTGCCGCTCGACGCTCGGACGGCGTCCCGCCATTTCGCGGAAGCGGTCGCAGACCGCGTCCTTGATGCGCAGCACCGCGAAGTCGATGCTCTCCAGAGGGCAGCGCTGGGCGTTCGCCGACACGCGGATAGTGTGGTCGGGACCGAACCACTTCTCCCACGGCGTCTCGAGCGCCATTTTGTAGATGTCGCGGCTGTCCCAGTACTTCCCGTGCGCGACGCGCAGGAGAATGCGGCTCGCAAGGCGCGAGTGAAGACAGGCGGCCATGCCGAGGGCGGCGTCGCCCTCGAAGAGGACACCTCCCTTTTGCGGATGGATGCGTTGGGCGCCGAGATGGTGCAGTTCGTCGGCAAGCAGCGTTTCAAGGCCGTAAGGCGAGACGGCGTAGTAGGAAAGGGCCATGTCAGAAGAAGAAAGATAAAAGAATCAGCGGCGGCCTTCGCCGTGACCGAGGACGATGAACTTGCGGCTCGTCAGTCCTTCGAGTCCCACGGGACCGCGGGCGTGCAGTTTATCGGTCGAAATGCCGATTTCGGCGCCGAGTCCGTACTCGAACCCGTCGGCAAAGCGCGTCGAGGCGTTGACCATGACGGAGGAGGAGTCGACTTCGCGCAGGAAGCGTTCGGCATGACGGTGGTCCGTCGTGAGGATCGCGTCGGTGTGGTGCGAGCCGTGCTCGTTGATGAATCGGATCGCTTCGTCGAGCGATTCGACCGTCTTGATCGAAATGATCGGGGCGCCGTATTCGGTCACCCAGTCCTCTTCGGTCGCGTCGATGGCGGAGAAGCCCGCGCCCTCGACGATGCGGCGCGAAAGGCCGTCGCAGCGCATTTCGACGTTCTTGTCGTGGAAGATCCGGGCGATTTCCGGGAGGAAATCAAAGGCGACGCCGCGGTGCACGAGGAGCGTTTCCGTCGCGTTGCAGGGGGCGTAGCGCTGCGTTTTGGCGTTGTCGGTGACGCGCACGGCCATCTCGAGGTCGCACGGATCGTCCACGTAGGTGTGGCAGATCCCCTCGAGGTGCTTGATCATCGGGACGGTCGCCTCCGCGGCGAGCCGGGCGATGAGGCTCTTGCCGCCGCGCGGAATGAGGACGTCGATCTCGCCCTTGGCGCGGATGAGGGCGCCCACGAGTTCGCGGTCGCCGCTCTCGAGCATCTGCACGCTCTCGGGCGGGAGCTTCGCTTCCGCGAGAGCGTCGCGCACGAAGGAGGCGAGGAGGAGATTCGTTCCGAGGGCCTCCGTGCCGCCGCGAAGCAGAATGGCGTTTCCGGACTTGACGGCGAGCGCCGCCGCGTCGACCGTCACGTTCGGGCGCGCTTCGTAGATCATGGCAAGGACGCCGAGCGGCACGCTCATGCGGCCCACGATGATGCCCGAAGGCTGGGGCACGAGGTTTTCCATGCGGCCGATCGGATCGGGCAGCGCTGCGATCTGACGGCAACCCGCCGCCATCGAGGCGATCGTTTTTTCCGTGAGGGCGAGTCGGTCGAGGAAGGCTTCGTCGCGCCGGGCGATGCGCGCGGCTTCCACGTCCTGGGCGTTGACGCGCAGAATTTCCGCGGCGTCCCGTTCAATGCGGTCGGCGAGCCGCGTGAGCGCTTCGTTGCGCGCGGCCGTGGAGCTGGCGGCCAGCGCATGCGAAGCGGTGCGCGCGGCCGCGGCGAGTTGACGGACGATTTCCTGAGGGGTGGTCATGGCAGTGCTCGAAGAGTGAAGCGGCGCCCGAAAGACGGGCGTCGAAAAGGCCGCGGATCAGCGGGCGAGAAAGAGCGCGACGCTCTTCAATTCCACCCACGGGTCGGAGTCCCGGTCCCGCACGGGGAGGCCCTTGATCAGACGGTCGATGTCGGCACAGACGTCTAGCGCGGCGGAGAGACGCTTTACGCTGAGGCGCTTGGCGCCGCGCTGAAGTTCCGGCGTCGGAAAGACGCCTTTGACGTATGTGATCCTCCGATCATACCCGCTTCGCAGTTTGATGAGCGTGCGGATTTGCATGGAAAGAAAGGTGAGGATCGGAACGAGCGGTTCCGCCTGCGCTTCGAGCGCGTCGACGATGCGGGCCGCGCGGGCGGGCTCGCCCGTGCAGATGGCCGAGAGTAGCGCCGCCGTCTCGAAGTGCGAGGCGTTGAGAACGGCCGATTCGACCTCTTCCTTCGTGAGTTCGCGCGCGGGGTAGAGAAGCGCGAGCTTTTCGACTTCCTGGTGCGCCGCAAAGAGGTTTCCTTCGACGAGGTCGGAGAAGGCTTCGAGCGTGTCGGGGGAGGCCGACTGTCCGTGGCGCGCAAGGCGCGCTCCGAGCCACGCGGGAAGGTTTCGGCGCTCGGGCGTGTTGCATTCCACCACGGTCGACTGCTTCTTGAGTTCCGTCCACCAGGCGGCCTTCGCGCTCGACCAGTCGGGGGTCGGCACGAAGAAGACGACCGATACGCCGTCGTAGACGCGCGAGAGAAGGTCTTTGAGGACGGGACCGCCCTTGAGGCCCGGCGCCCCCGTCAGGCGAACCTCGACGATCTTCTTGTCGTCGAACATCCCGTAGCTCGTCACCGCTTCGACGAGCGTCGTCCAGTCGGACTTCGCGCCGAGCTCGAGCACGATGCGCTCGGTGTGTCCCGCGACGAAGGCCGCGGCGCGGATCTTGTCCCCGGTCTCGAGCATGAGAAACTCGTCGTTTCCCGTCACGAGCCAGTAGGGATCAAACCGCTCGGCGCGGGTTGCGCCCTCCAGATAGGATTCGATGTTTTTTTGGTCGACCGGCATCGGCGTTGAAGCTCGGGCGCCCGAGGGCGCCCGCAAGGACTGGTGAGGAATCGGCGCCTCGCATCCCTCCTCGGAAGGGGAGGCGAAGGCGCCCGGAAAGGGTTCTCTTCGCGGACGAAGAAAGTCCGCCGTCAGTAGGCCGAGTCGCGGGGCTTGACGGCTTCGATGTAGCGGACGAGCTGATTGATGAGGTCGCTCTCCATGTCGTCGTAGAGAACGTTTTCTTCCTTTTCGCGCGAAAGGAATTCGCTTTCGTTGTAGCTGATGTCGCGCGTCGTCGAAAGACGGGTCGCTTCGAGCCACTCGAAGCCTTCGGGCGCGGTGATGCGGAATTCGAGCGTGAGCGTGAGCTCGTATTCGCGGGCCTGCCCCATGTCGTTGATCGAGAGGATCTCTCGGTCGCGTTCCTCGCGCAGGAGTTCGAGCACGGCGTCGGCTTCGTTGGGATGATCGACGATCACCACGTCGGAGCCCGCGGTGATCGCGCGGCGAAGCTTGTTCGAGAGGCTCGTGTTGACGGGCATCTGCAGGTAGAGCGTGGCGAACGGGGCGTCAAAGCGCCCGCGAAGGCGAAAGCCGCAGCCCGAAAGAAGAAGAGGGAGACCCGCGAGCATGAGGGCGGCGTCTCTGCGCGAATAACGTGCCATGGGGGATAAAACCTTGAGCTCAGAAGAGTCGACATTGTAGCGTTTTTCTCGCCTTCGCTCGAGAGACGCGAAACTCCCCTTTCAGAAGGCCGCCCGAGTGACTACGCAAAAGCTCCTACGGCGAACTCCATAGCGGATGTGAGCAGAAGTCAAAATGCGCAAAAGAAGATTTTTTGCGCCCCGAACGAATGGGAACGCTGCGCTACTATGTACCAACGCACCGAAGGAATTCCCTGCGAAGTACAAAAAACACCGCACCAAAAAATCTTTTTTACGGAGTTGATCTGATCATGACGAAGGAATGCTGTCAGCAAACGTGCCCGACACCCCACTACAGTAAAGCCGGCCGCCCCAAGGGCGCGTCCGTCATCACGGACATTCTTTCGCTCGCCGCACGTCCGGAAGTGATCAGCTTCGCGGGCGGCCTGCCGAGCCCGAAGCGCTTCCCGATCGAAGCGGTGAAGGCCGCGGCCTGCAAGGTTCTCGATGAAAAGGGCGCCGTCGCCCTGCAGTACTCCGCCGCTCCGGGCGTGAAGGAACTGCGCGAAGCGATCGCCGAACAGGAAACGAAGCGCGGCGTTCCGACCACGGTCGACGAAGTCCTCATCACCTCGGGTTCGCAGCAGGGCCTCGACATGATCGCCCGCCTCTTCCTCGACGAAGGCAGCAAGATGCTCGTCGAAAGCCCGACCTACATGGGCGCGCTCGGCGCCTTCAACTTCTGCTTCCCCGAATACGTCGAAATGAAGACCGACGACGAGGGGCTCAATCCCGACTGGCTCGGCGAAGAATGCCGCGGCGCACGCTTTGCGTACGTGATGCCGACCTTCCAGAATCCGTCGGGCCGTACGATCAGCGAGGAACGCCGCCGCAAGCTCTGCGAAAAGGCCCGCGAATACGACTTCTGGCTCCTTGAAGACGATCCCTACGGCGAAATCTATTTCGGCGAACGTCCCCCGGTCTCGCTTCGCGCCATTGCGCCCGAACGCACGATCCGCATGAGCTCGATGTCGAAGGTGCTCGCTCCGGGCTTCCGCCTGGGCTACATCGTCGCTCCGAAGCACGTGATCGACGCGCTCATCGAAATGAAGCAGTCCGTCGACCTTCACACCTCCACCTTCACGCAGCTCATCACGGCCGAAGTCCTGAAGGGCGGCTTGATGGAAAACCACATGCCGGGCACCCGCGCCCTCTACGCCGAACAGGCCAAGGCCATGCTCGACGCGCTTGAGGAATTCATGCCCAAGCACCCCGAACTCACGTGGACGAAGCCCACGGGCGGCATGTTCATCTGGGTGACCTTCCCGAAGGAAATCGACGCGGCCGAACTCATGAAGAAGGTTCTCGCCTCGGACGTTCCCGTCGGCTACGTTCCGGGCTTCGCCTTCTATGCGACCGAAGCGCGTCACAACGAGGCGCGTCTCTCCTTCGTTACGGTGCCGGTCGACAAGATCCGCGCCGGCGTCGAGTCGATCGCGAAGGCTCTGAAGGCCGAACTCGGTCTCTGATCCTTTTTGGACTTCCTCTGCAAGGCCTCGAGGTGGTGAAAGCCCCTCGGGGCTTTTCCGTCTCCGGAAAGGCAAAAACTTCGGGCGGCCCGAAGGCCGCCCGAAGAAAGAGACGCAGGAATCAGCAGGGCATCGGAAGGAGGTGTTCCTCGGGAACGCCGAAGCCTTCGGCCGCGCGGCGGATGGCGAGCGCTTCGCCTTCCGAGATTTCGACGCCGTGGGCGAGACGGTCTTCACGACGCATGCGTTCGGATTCGCCCGGCGACAAAACGGGGTGATTCACCGGATCGGGCGCCGGGCTCGACTTCACGTAGTCGATCATGGCGTCCATTTCGTTCTTGAGGAAGTCCATGTCAGTGAGGACCGCGGGATCGATCACGAATGCCGTCATGTTGTTGACGATCGAACCGTCGCGCGAGTGACCGGGCTGAATCGTGCCGCCGCCGCTCAAAAGGCCCGCCATGAGTTCGCAGGCAAAGGCAAGCCCGGAGCCCTTGTGCTTGGCGAAGGCCATGAGGGCGCCGCGCGGCTGATGCCACATGACGGAAGGATCCGTCGTCGGGATGCCTTCTGTCGTAAGCATCACGGGTTCGTCAAAGTGCTTCTTCGCAAGATAGGCTACGCGGGTCTTGCCCATCGCGACGATCGAGGTGGCGAAGTCGAGGATGAAGGGACCGTGCTTGTCGGTCGCGGGCATGGCGCAGCAGAAGGGGTTCGTTCCGAAGCGTGCGGCAGAGCCGCAGTAGGGCGCAACGAGCGGATCGTACTGGTTGACGTTGACAAAGTGAATGCTCACCATGCCGGCAGCGGCCGCCTGTTCGCCGTAGGTGCCGATGCGGCCCAAATGGCAGGAATGCTTGATCGTGTAAAGGCACACGCCCGTTTCCTTGGCGCGCTCGATCGCGATCTTCGTCGCCTCGTAGCCCGCGCGCTGACCGTAGCCGAGATTGCCGTTGAACTGCAGTACGGCGCCCCGGTCCTGTTCGATCGTGGGCGGGGTGTTGGGTTTGAGCTGCCCCTTCTTGAGGTAGTCCGCGTACATGGCGGTCATGCCGATGCCGTGGCTGTCGTGGCCGCGCAGGTTCGCTTCGAGCATGTGGCGCGCGACGATGTCTGCTTCGTATTCGTCGCTTCCCGAAGCGGTGAGAAAATGTCGGGCGGCGTCTTCGATTTGACGGGCTGTGTAGCGCATGGGCTTCTCCTCTTGTCGGTTGTTCGTCCGGGGCGGAAGATCCCCGTCATTTAAGTGTAGTGCCGAAGGAGAGGGCAGCCGTGGGACGTTTCCCCTAGACCGCTTGGAAGACGTCAGAAAAGACGAAGAATCCTCACGGCAGAAGGTGAGGAACAAAAAGAGAAAGGCCCGGCCTTCCGGACGGGAAGGTCGGGCCTTGCGGACCGTGGAAGCCGTCAGTTCGCGACGACGTTCACGAGCTTGTTGCGCACCACGATGATCTTGCGCACCGTGAGGCCGTTCGTGAACTTCTGTACGTCGGGATTCGCGAGGGCGGCGGCTTCGATCGCTTCGCGGTCGGCGTCGACGTCGACCGTGATCTGACCGCGCAGTTTCCCGTTCACCTGTACGACGAGCTTCAATTCGTCGGCCTTGAGAGCGGCTTCGTCCACCTTGGGCCAGGGCGCGTCGATGAGCTCGCCGATCGCTTCGACGTAGCCGAGTTCGCCCCAGATCGCCGTCGTGATGTGCGGAGCGACCGGGTAGAGCGTACGCAGAAGAATCGAGGCGGATTCGGCTCGCACGGCGTCGGCCGCTTCGCCCCCCTCGCGGAAGGCGTCGAGCGCGTTGAAGATCTTCATGCAGGCCGAGACGACCGTGTTGTACTGCATGCGGTCAAAGTCGAATTCGGCCTGGCGAAGCGACGCGTGCACTTCACGGCGCAGCGCCTTGGCTTCGTGCGAGAGCGTGAGGCCCTCGAAGGTCTTCGCGGCGGCGCGGACCGCGTCGCGGTTCGCGTAGGCCCAGTTCCAGACGCGGCGCAGGAAGCGGAAGGTCCCTTCGGCGCCGGAATTGGACCAGGCGGCGGACTGATCGGGAGGACCGGCGAACATCACGAAGCTGCGGGCCGTGTCGGCGCCGTACTTCTTGATGATGTCGCGCGGTTCGACGACGTTGTTCTTCGACTTGGACATTTTTTCGATGCCGCCCAAGACGACGGGTTCGCCGTCGGCCTTGAGGATGGCGCCCACCGGGCGGCCCTTTTCGTCGTACTGCACTTCGACTTCGTCGGGGTAGTACCAGATCTTGCGGCCGTCTTCGCCCATGCGGTAGTAGCACTCGGCCATGAGCATGCCCTGCGTGAAGAGGCGCGTGAAGGGTTCGTCGTACTTGACGAGGCTCATGTCGCGCATCACCTTTGTCCAGAAGCGGGCGTAGAGGAGGTGCAGAACCGCGTGTTCGATGCCGCCGATGTACTGATCCATCGGCATCCAGTAGTCGTTGCGCGAGTCGACCATCGCCGTGTCGCAGTCGGGCGAGCAGTAGCGCTGGAAGTACCAGGAGCTGTCGACGAAGGTGTCCATCGTGTCGGTTTCGCGGACGGCTTCGCCGCCGCACTTCGGGCACTTGCAACGGAGGAACGATTCGCACTTCGTAAGGGGATTCCCGCTTCCGTCCGGAACGAGGTCTTCCGGCAGAACGACCGGGAGGTCTTCATAGGGAACCGGAACGGGACCGCACTTCGGGCAGTTGATCATCGGGATGGGCGTCCCCCAATAGCGCTGACGAGAGATGCCCCAGTCGCGCAGACGGAACTTCACTTCCTTCTTGCCGAGGCCCTTTTCTTCGAGCGCGCGGGCGATGGCGTCGCAGGCGGCGTGGAAGC
Organism: uncultured Sutterella sp.; assembly: GCA_900543805.1. Lineage (GTDB taxonomy): Bacteria > Pseudomonadota > Gammaproteobacteria > Burkholderiales > Burkholderiaceae_F > Sutterella > Sutterella merdavium. The sequence continues at coordinate 3,939 of UQTE01000021.1, read as the reverse complement.
CCAGACCGTCGAATTCGCCGGAGTTGACGAGCTTCGATTCGTCGCTCTTTTCGCCGTACCATTCCTGCCAGGCGTCGGTCGAGTATTCCTTGCCGTCAAAGCTCACGACTTGGATGATCGGCATGCCGTACTTCTTCGCGAAGGCGAAGTCGCGTTCGTCGTGCGAGGGAACGCCCATGACGGCGCCTTCACCGTAGCCCATGAGGACGTAGTTGGCGATGTAGACTTCGACGGGCTTGCCCGTGATCGGGTGACGCACGAAGAAGCCCGTGGGACGGCCTTCCTTTTCCTTGGTGGCGATGTCGGCTTCGCTGACGCCGCCCTTGCGGCATTCTTCAATGAAGGCCTGAAGGTCGGGACGGCCTTCGGAGAGGCGAAGCGCGAGCGGATGCTCGGCGGCGATCGCGACGAAGGTGACGCCCATCAGGGTGTCGGGACGCGTCGTGTAGCAGGAGAGGAGCTTTTCTTCGCCGTCGATTTCGTAGGGGAAGGAAAGCGTCACGCCTTCGGAGCGGCCGATCCAGTGTTCCTGCATGCGGCGGACCTGTTCGGGCCAACCCGTGAGCTTTTCGATGTCGTCGAGGAGTTCCTGCGCGTACTGCGTGATGCCGAGGTAGTAGCCCGGAATTTCACGCTTTTCCACCACGGCGCCGGAGCGCCAGCCGCGGCCTTCGATCACCTGTTCGTTGGCGAGGACGGTCTTGTCGACCGGGTCCCAGTTGACGATCTGGGTCTTGCGGTAGGCAATGCCCTTTTCGTACATCTTCAGGAAGAGCCACTGGTTCCAACGGTAGTAGTCGGGCTTGCAGGTGGCGACTTCACGCGACCAGTCGAAGGCGAGCCCGAGAGGCTCCATCTGCGCCTTCATGTCGGCGATGTTGTTGTACGTCCATTCGGCCGGAGCGACCTTCTTGGCGATGGCCGCGTTTTCCGCGGGCAGACCGAAGGCGTCCCACCCCATCGGCGTCATGACGTTGTACCCCTTCATGCGGTAGTAGCGATACATCACGTCGTTGAGGGTGTAGTTGCGAACGTGTCCCATGTGAAGCTTGCCGCTCGGATAGGGCAGCATGGAGCAGACATAGAACTTGGGCTTGGGTTGACCGTTGGCGTCAAGAGCGTGCTCGACGGCGCGGTAGACGTCCTTGGCCTTCCATTGGGCCTGGACTTCCGACTCGACGGCCTGGGGAGAATAGGTCTCGCGCATTACGCTGATCCAAAAGTTGAGTAGGGAAGAGAATAACGAGAAAGTATACCTTTTCGGCGGCGGACCGATTGCGGTGGAAAGATGGGAGATCGCACGGCGGCAAAACTGCTACTCGATTTGCCGTAGCGTTTTTGCCGTCGGACCCGATGCGCGGGGATGCTTTGTGCTAACTTTGTCGATTCCCGCCGAAGCTTCGAGCAACAACAATTTCGCTTTCGGCGAACCGACCACAGGAGATGGCCGCGATGGCAAACATTTTGGAAAATCTCAACGAGCGGCAGCTTCAGGCCGTGACGGCGCCCGAAAAGAGCGTCCTCATCTTGGCGGGCGCGGGCTCGGGAAAGACCCGCGTTCTGACGACCCGCATCGCGTGGCTCCTCGAAAAGGGCGCCTGCCGCACGTCCGAAATCCTCGCCGTGACCTTCACGAACAAGGCCGCGCGCGAAATGCTCACGCGTCTCGAGACGATGCTCCCCTACGACCTGCGGAACATGTGGGTGGGGACTTTCCACGGCCTGTGCAACCGCATTCTGCGCCGTCACGCTGAAGCGGCGGGACTGCCGAAAACCTTCCAGATCCTCGACTCGGGCGATCAGCTCTCGATGGTGAAGCGCATCATGAAGGCCAACAACGTCGACACCGAGACGGTGGACCCGCGCAAGATCCAGAGCTACATCAACTGGCAAAAGGAGCACGGCATCCGCTCCTGGTCGCAGCAGCTCTCCGAAGACCTCCCCGAGCAGGTGAACCTCTACCGCGCCTATGAAGAGGCCTGTCAACGCGAAGGGGTCGTCGACTTCGGGGAACTTCTTCTTCGCTGCTACGAACTTCTCGACCGCAACGAAATCGTGCGCTCGCACTATCAGGGGCGCTTCCGCCACATCCTCGTCGACGAGTTTCAAGACACGAACGTTCTGCAGTACCGCTGGCTCCAGGTCCTCGCGGGGCTCGGCGCGGGCCGCGAGAACGCGAGCGTGAACGCCGTCTTCGCCGTGGGCGACGACGACCAGTCGATCTACGCCTTCCGCGGCGCAAACGTCGGGAACATGGCCGACTTCGTGCGCGACTTCCGCACGGGCGAACCCATCCGCCTCGAGCAGAACTACCGCTCGACCTCGACGATCCTGAACGCCGCGAACGCCATCATCTCCCACAACGACGACCGTCTCGGGAAGAACCTCTGGACGAGCGGTGCGGCGGGCGACAAGATTCTGCTGCAGCGCTTCGACGACGACACCGAAGAGGCGCGCGACGTCAAGCGCCTCGTCATGAAGTGCCGCGCGCGCGGCGACGACTACGCCGACTGCGCCGTCCTCTACCGCATGAACGCGCAGTCGCGCGTTCTCGAACAGACCTTCACCAACGCCGGGATTCCCTTCCGCATCTACGGCGGCCAGCGCTTCTTCGAGCGCGCCGAAGTGAAGCACGTCCTCGCCTACATGCGCCTTCTCGACAACCCGACGGACGACACGAGCTTTTTGCGCGTCGTGAACTTCCCGACCCGCGGGATCGGCGCGAAGACGATCGACAATCTGACGCTCGAAGCGCGCGCCATGCAGACGAGCCTCTGGGGCGCGCTCACGATGGAAAACCGTCCGATGCCGCCCAAGCTCGTCGCCTTCCGTTCGCTCATCGAATCGCTTCGTGAAAAGGCCGAGGGAAAGACCCTCTCCGAAGTGGCGCGCCTCGTCATTCAGGGTTCGGGCCTTAAGGCCCACTACGAGAAGGAACGCGAAGGCGAAGACCGCATCGCCAACATGAACGAAGTCATGTCGGCCGCGGACGGGTACTGCCAGAACGAAGGAGTGGGCTTTGACGTCGACGCCTTCACGCCCTTCAACGAGGACGGCCTCACGCCCTTGCAGGGCTTCCTCTCGCAGGCGACCCTCGAAGCGGGCGACAAGAACGAAACGGAGACCGTCGACGCCGTGCAGCTCATGACCGTACACGCCGCCAAGGGGCTCGAATTCAAGAACGTCTTCATCGTGGGGCTCGAAGAGGGGATCTTCCCGCACTTCTCGGCCGTGCGCGACAACCGTCAAGGCAGCAAGGGGCTCGCCGAAGAGCGGCGCCTCATGTACGTGGCCGTGACGCGCGCGAAGCGCCGCCTTTATCTCTCGCACTGCCGCAACCGCCGCGTGAACGGCGAATTCCGCCAGAACCCCGAGAGCCAGTTCATCGGAGAAATTCCGGCGGAGCTCGTCAACGACCAACGCACGGACGACGATTACGATTACGCGTACGAGTCGCCCTACCGCCGCCGCTCCTCCGAGTACGGTTGGGAGCGCCCCTCCTTCGGGGGCTCGCGCGGGCGCGAATCTTACGGTCGTTCTTCCTACGGGCGCGACTACGGGGACGACCGCCGCGGGACGCGTTACGGTTCGGGCTACGGTTCGGGCGGCGCCTCCCGTTGGGGCGCGAAGACGAACGAAACGAAGAGCTATGTCGACGAAGCGACCTTGAAGAAGATCCGCGCCGAGGCGAGCGGGCAGACGGACGTCGGCCTTCGTCCGGGTACGCGCCTTCGCCACGAAACCTTCGGCGAAGGGATCGTGCAGTCGCTGCAGGGCGAAGGATCGACGCTTCGCGTCAAGATTGAGTTTGAAAACCACGGCTTGAAGGAAGTTCTCTGGGACTTCGCCAAGAACCGCACGAAGATTCTGGACTGAGGCAACGGTTTTTCATAGAAACTCGCGAGGAAACCTGCGACTTTAGTCGCGGGAGGAATCGCG
>UQTE01000020.1 GCA_900543805.1 uncultured Sutterella sp. | reverse complement strand
AGCCGCCAACGGCACAGTAGGGAATCACCGTCCTTCAGGGCGGTGAGGATGTCAATTGGCCCTGCAGGCGGAGCTCGCCGACCTGAAGCGCCGCGGCGTGGAGACGCGAAGGAACATTCATGGCCGGGTCGTCCGCATCCTTGTCGGTTCGGCAGGAACCATCAGAGTGGAGGAAAACAACTGGAAGGCACTCCAACGCGGCCGCTACGGAAAATCCGTGCTGAACGGCGCCCCCTCGGAATTCATCGAACGACTTCGAAGAACGGCTGAAAGCGCTGGATCGGAGGTGATTTTGGTAAATCCGAGAGAGCTCAAACCTTCTCAGCACGATCCGATGAGCGGCACATTTGTGAAGCACGAACTCTGGGAGAGACGCTGCCGACTCGGCGATACGGCTTTCTTTTTGGATCGTGACGTCATGGCGGCATTGAACCTGGTTCATGCCGAGGTGACGACGAACACCTACGACTCGGAGGCGCTCGCGAGGGCGCTTCAAACCTCGAAGCAGCACTGGTTGGATGCCGGCGTCGTAGTGGAAATGAAAACGGCGAACAGGACGTCGGAGCGCAAGCTACGGCGGTTCCTGCGGAGGGGGCTCGATCCCGTCTCCGTAGAGCGGTTGCATCCGCATTCGTTTCTGAGAGGCGTGGGTCCCCATTCGCTCGCGAATGGTGCGATTGTATCCGACGCCTGTCCGGAAGAAGCGTCGTCAGACGCGGATGACGGGCAGGAGAGGCCGCCGACCTCAGAAACCCTCTGAATTTGTTCAGGGGTTGATTAGGGCGAAGCGCGACTCGACATAGAGCGCGAAGCGTTCGGCCACGACCGCCACTTCCTCTTCGATGTCCTTTTGCGTCGGACGGTCGTCGGGAAGGATGAGAAGGCGCGTCGGAAGGCCCGAGCGAAGATAGTCGATGTAAAGGCGCGAGAGTTCAAGAAGATTTTCGCGGTCCGTCACGACGTAGTGTTCGAGCACCCCCGCAAAGGCTTCGTAGCTCTTCAGCACCCCTTCGCGCCAGTACCAGTCACCGAGACCCTCGCAACGGGGGACTTCCGCGTAGACGAGACGCATCATCCCGATCGCGCGGGGCGTCACAAGATGGCTCACGAGGAGCTTTCCGAAGTGCACGAGCTCGTCGTAGAGCGTCTTTCCCGTGCGGCCTTCCTTTTGGTAGGCGCCGTAGATTTCGTCCACCATCATCTGCAGCGCCGCCCGAAAGAGCCCCTCCTTGTTGCCGAAGCAGTGATAGATGAGGGAGCGCGAGCCCCCGGCGATGTCGGTGATGTCGCTCAGGGTGGTCGCGTCGTAACCCTTTTCGGCGAAGATCTCGATCGCTTTCGAGAGGATGAGGCGGCTTCTCTCGAGGCCGCGGCGGGTGAGGGGGCGGTTGTATTCCGTCATGGGTGTTCTGTCCGAGGGTGAGTTCGTCGCCGTCGGCCGTCGAGCCGGGTCTGGAAAAGGCCGGATCGGTACGAAAAAGCGTACCGACGGAGACGAAAGATTTTGCCATTCTACAGGATGTGGAGCGGAGGATGTCGAGGTTTGATGCTCGTCAAGGGGCGTTTTCCTCTTCCTGGAAGAGAACGGCAACGGAGCAATCCGCGGAGGTCCGCGTTCTTTGGGAAAATCATTTGGGCGGGATCTGCACAATTATTGTGCGAATTAAGGAAGGGCGCTTCGGAGAAGAACTCCCGCGCACCGACGCGGAGGTAGTGCACAGACTTTGTGGAAAATAGGTCGACATTCCGTTCCCGCGGGCGCACTTTTATCCTTCGTGAGGGAAAGAGAGCAACACCACAAGATGTGGGGCGCGGGTTAATGCCGATCGACAGTCTTGTATCTTTGAGAGGGGTTTGTAGAGTGAAAACGGTCGGCCGAGGCAGGGCGTTTTGCGCACAAGGCGTTTCTTCGCGCGAAGGAAAGCGGACGATCGAATCTCGCAGTTTTCCCTAGGGAGAGCACGTTAGGTTTGGTGATTTCGCTTCACGGTCCGTATAATGCATGCGGCTTGTTTCGCGGTGGAAGAATGACCTCTTCGCCGCGGACGGACACATTCAGACCAACCACGACAGAGGAGTTCTCGATGTCGAATCCCGCCATCGCCGCCCGCATGGGCGAACTGATCGCCAACGAATCCGTGCAGAAGGCGCTTGCCGTCGCGAAGGAGGATGCGCCGCGCGCCCTCGCCGAACAGATCGCGATCGCCCAGATCCCTTCCCCGACCTTTGAAGAAACTCGCCGCGCCGAAGAAATCGCACGTCTTCTCCGTGAATACGGCCTGACGGACGTCGTGATCGATCCGTCGGGCAACGTCGTCGGCCGCCGTCCCGGCCGCGGCACGGGTCCGGTCGTCGCGATCGCCGCCCACACCGACACGGTCTTCCCGATGGAAACCGACGTGACGGTCCGCTCCGAAGGCAATCTCCACTACGGTCCGGGCATCGGCGACAACGCCTCGGGTCTGCGTTCCATGCTCCAGGTTCTGCGCATGCTCGAAGCCGCCAAGATCGAAACGGCCGGCGACATTCTCTTCGTCGGCACGGTCGGCGAAGAAGGCAACGGCGACATCCGCGGCGCCAAGGCCCTCTTTGACGGTTCGCGCAAGATCGACGCCTTCGTCGCGCTCGACATGGAAACGGTCGCCCGCGTGCAGACGGGCGCCACGGGTGCGCACCGCTGGCGCCTCGCCGTCGACGGCCCCGGCGGGCACTCCTGGCTCGACTACGGCCGCGCTCCCTCGGCCGTGCACGCCATCGGCCGCGCGATCGCCAAGATCGCCAACCTCGAACTCCCCGAAGATCCGAAGACCTCCTACACGGTCGGCACGATCAAGGGCGGCACGACGGTGAACACGATCGCTGCGCACTGCGAAGTCGACGTCGACATGCGAAGCGTCGCCATGGAAGAACTCATGAAGGTCGAGGAAACCATCCTCGCCGCCTTTGAAGAGGCCGTGGCCGAAGAAAACGCCCGCTGGACGAAGGCCCCCGAATCCTCCTACGTGAAGCTCACGAAGACGAAGATCGGCGACCGTCCCGCCGGCCAGCGTCCGGCCGACTGCCCGGCCGTCAACGCCGCCCTCGAAGGCGCCAAGGCCCTCGGCATCGAAGTCACCTGGACGGGTTCCTCCTCGACCGACTGCAACATGCCGATGTCCCTGGGCATCCCCGCCGTCTGCCTCGGCACGGGCGGCCACACCTACAACGAACACTCCCTGAAGGAGTACTTCGACAGCACCGACATGCACCTCGGTCCGCAGTTGGCGCTCCTCACGGTCCTCGGCATCACGGGCCTCGCCTAAGATGACCCGCGGGGCGACCTGGCCCGCGTCCGACTTCCTCACGCTCGTCGCGAAGTTCCGCGACGAGCGCGATTGGGCGCGCTTTCACTCTTCCAAAGACCTCGCGCTTTCGGTTTCGATCGAAGCGGCCGAACTTCTCGAATGCTTTCAGTGGTCGGGCGACGACCTCGAAGCGCCCGAGCGCTCGGCCGAGATCGAAGCCGAGATGGCGGACGTCCTCATCTACCTCGCGATGCTCGCGGATCACCGCGGCGTCGACCTCGACCGTGCGGTGCGCGCCAAGCTCGCCGCGGCCGCAAGAAAGTACCCCGCGACGGCGGTGAAGGGCGAAGTCTCGGCCGCCCGCGCCGCGGCGCGCGCGATTCACGAGGAGACGAGGCGCACGGGGGCGAACGTTCCCGCTACGGCGCCGTCGAACACCGAGGAAAAGAAAGAGAACGCTTCCCTGCCGGAAACCGTCGAAACGTGCGTTGCCGGCGACGCCAAGGCGGCCGTACGGACTTCGGTGCCGGAAGAGAAGACGCCTGCGCAAGACGCGCAGGAAGTTCGAAAGCCGGATGCGCCCGCCGTCGCCCTCAAGGAAGAGAAGACCGCGGTTCCGATCCCGCCCCCGCCTTCAGCGGATCCCCGGGATGCGCTTCGCCGTCGTGCGGAGGCGCTGCGCGACGCGCTCGCAAGACTCGAAAAGCATCTCGAAACGGATCCCGCGGGCTTTTGGGAGGCTTCTCCCGACGACCGCGTTGCCTACGTGCGCTACGTCGCGCCGGTGCTCGCCGTCTGGCGTCTCGCGGGCGATTGGCTCGGCGCCCCGCCGAAGCGCCGTCCGCCGCTCGATCCCCATCTCTACGACTGGGACGACATGACCCCGGGCCTTGCCTGGGCGGCTTTTTCGGAACTCGTCGGGCTCGAGCGGATGGAGACGGGCGCCTTTTTGCGCGCCGCCAATTCCGGACTCGTGGGGCGTCTTCTTAGGCGGATCCTCGACGCTTCGCCCGAGGCGTGGTTCGGAGAGGGATCGTCCTCCCGAACTCCGATAGCTTGAGCGGTCGTTCACCATAGAAAAATTCGAACGGCGCGCGAACGGCTAGGCGCCCTAGCCGAAGCGTCCGATGCGACGGAATCCGACGCAAACCTCTCTTGTGTCGGGAACGCTCGCCGCACAATATCTTGTGTCTCTGAATTTTTCCTCTTCAACATGTACTGATGATCCGTCCCCGATCTTTCTGGAAGATCGGTAGAATGGACATCCTCTTTTGTCTCGATTCGCCATGTCTCAGGTCCACGCCATCGGTTCGCTCAATCTCGACTACGTCTACAAGGTCCCGCATTTTCTGCGTCCGGGCGAGACGCTCGAGGCCGCTCACCGTGCGGTGCACTGGGGCGGGAAGGGCTTGAACCAGACGGTCGCGATGCTCCGCTCCGGGCTCGCGGTGCGCCACTGCGGCGCGGTGGGCGCGGACGGAACGCCGCTCTCCGACTTCCTCGCGACCGAAGGTGCCGACGTCTCGCATCTGCGCGTCGACGAGGGCGCTGCGACGGGTCACACCTTCATTCAGGTGACGCCCGACGGGGAGAACGCGATTCTCTATTACCCGGGCACGAACCACGGGGTGACGGAGGAGCTTGTCGACGACTTTCTCTCGACGGCCCTCGAAGGGGACTTTCTCGTCCTTCAAAACGAAGTGAACGGCACGGAACGCCTCATTCATGAGGGCAAGCGCCGGGGACTTCGCGTCGTTTTCAATCCGTCGCCCTTTTCGCCGGAACTCTGCGCGCTCGATCTTTCGGGGCTCTACGCGCTCGTTCTGAACGAAACGGAGGCGGCCGAGTGGACGGGGGCCGAGCTCGCTCCCGAAGTCGCGGCGAAGGCCTTGGCCGACAAGGGCGTCGCCGTCGTGATTCTGACGCTCGGCGCCAAGGGTCTCGTCTGGCGCACGAAGGAGGGCGAATCGGGCTCGGTTCCGGCCTTCCGGGTCGAGGCCGTCGACACGACGGGCGCTGGCGACACGCTCGCGGGCTACGCCGTGGGTGCGCTCGGGGCCTACGCCGAAACGGGAAAGACCGCCGCCCTGGTCGAGGGGCTTCGCACCGCCGCGGCGGCCGCGGCCCTGTCGGTCACGAAGGAGGGGGCCGTCCCCTCGATTCCGAAGCGCTCCGACGTGGAGAGCTTCCTTGCTGAACATTCCGCCTGAAGGGGACGAGATGACGAAAAAAATCATTCTGGACTGCGATCCGGGCTATGACGACGCCGTCGCCATGCTCCTTGCGGCGGGTCATCCCGACGTCGAGGTTCTCGCTGTCACGACGGTCGCCGGAAACCAGACGATCGAGAAGGTGACGACGAACGCCCTTCGCATCGCGGAGCTCTGCGGTCTCGACTGTCCGGTCGCGGCCGGGTCGGCGCGTTCCCTCGTTTTCGGCGAGGTCGTACCCGCGCCCGAAATCCACGGGGAGTCGGGTCTTGACGGCACGACGCTCCCCGAGGCGACCCGTGCGCCTTCCGAACTCTCGGCCGCGCGCCTCATCGTCGACATCCTCATGCGCGAACCCGCGGGGACGGTGACGATCGTCGCGATCGGGCCCTTGACGAACATCGCGCTCGCGGCGCGACTCGAACCCCGCATCGTTTCGCGCGTGCGCGAAGTCGTCCTCATGGGGGGCGGCACCACCATCGGAAACGTTCGTCCGATGGCCGAATTCAACATCGAAAACGATCCCGAGGCGGCGCACGTCGTTTTCGAAGAGGCCTGGCCCGTCGTGATGGTGGGCTTGGACCTCACGTATCAGGCGAGGGCCGACCTCGACGTGCTCGAGCGCGCCCGCCGAATCGACACGCCCGCGGGACGTTTTCTCTCGGACGTGCTCCAAGCCTTCGCAGCGCGCTACAAGCGCTCCGCGGGCTTTGAGGCGCCTCCGGTGCACGATCCCTGCGCCGTAGCCTACGTGATCGATCCGTCGATCGTGGAGACGGAAGCGCACCCCGTGCACGTCGAGTGCCGGGGCGAACATACCCGCGGAATGACGGTCGTCGACCGCCGCCGCTCCGCCCCCAAGGACGGGCACGTGCGCGTCGCGGTGCGTCTTGAGAAGACGAAGTTTTGGAACACGCTTTTCGCCGCCGTGGAGCGGCTTCGCTGAAGGAAGGGCATGGCCGAAGATCAGAAACCCCAAAAGAAGCGCATCGTCGGGGAAGGGGATCACCTCTTTTATTCCGACGGCCGCGCGTCGCTTGCCGCGCGCGTCTGGTGCTTCCTGCAGTTCCGATACATGTCGGACGAAGACTACGAAGCGGGCACGGCGCTCGAATGGAGCTGCACCTACCGCGGCGACAACTATTTTGACATCAAGAAGGCCAAGGTCGTGCTCGATCCGCCTTCGCGCGGAAAGAAGAGCTACGCCGCCATGCAGAAGGAAATCGACGAGGCGATCGTGAAGGCGCTTCCCCGCAAGCTCTTTGAAGAGAAGTTCGTGGTGCTCACCCGGCGCGACAAGGAGCGCATGGCCCGCGAACAGCACTTCAAGGAAATGCGCGAAAAGCGCGCGAAGGAGCGCGCTCTCGCCGAAGCCGCCGCGAAGGCCGAAGGGGGCGAAACGCCCGCCGAGGCGCCCGAAGCGAGCGGGGCCGAGCCGCAAGGCGCCGCCTGACCCCGCGGGGGCTCTCCCGAAAGAGCATCCCGCCCAAGAATTCCCATTTAGACGGGCCCCGAAGGGCCCTCGAGAAAGTTACAACATTGAGAAGGACGGACTCCCATGCCAACGAAACCCGGTGTACAGGTCGTCAAGAAGGACAGATCGGTTGAAGACTACGACGCGTCGAAAATCACCGACGCCGTGAGCAAGGCGGCGTTTCGCTGCGACAAGATCGTGCCGCAGGCGACGCTCGACGCGATCGCGCGCGAAGTCTATCGCCGCATTGAACACCGCGACCGCGTAACCGTGGCGGAACTCCACGAACTTGTGATCGCCGCGCTCTCCTTCTTCCAGATGAAGGAAGTGGGCGAAGCCTACGCCGAATACCGCTACTACAAGACGACCTACGCCAAGACCTTCGAGCAGCTCCGCCAGGACGCGGACGACGTCCTGCGCCTCGGCGACCGTGAAAACGCCAACTACGACAGTTCCCTCGTCTCGACGAAGGGCTCGCTCATCAAGGGCTATCTCACGAAGAGCCTCTACAAGCAGTTCTATCTCTCGGGCCTTGAAAAGGAACTGATCGAGCGCGGCGACATCTACATTCACGACCTGCGCGACATGATCCTCGGCTGCATCAACTGCTGCCTCTTCGACATCGGCTCGGTGCTGAAGGGCGGCTTTGAAATGTCGAACGTCGAATATACGGAACCGAAGACCGTTCTCTCGGCTCTGCAGGTGATCGGCGACATCACGCTCGTCGCGACCGCGCAGCAGTTCGGCGGCTTCACGCTCCCCGAACTCGACAAGGTTCTGCTTCCGTACGTTCTGAAGAGCGAAGCGGCGGCCCTCGAGAAGTTCCGTCAGATGGGCGTCGCCGACGACGTCGCCCGCGAATTCGCCGTGAAGGAAACCGTGCGCGAACTCGAACAGGGCTTCCAGTCGCTCGAACTCAAGCTCAACACCGTTCCCTGCTCGCGCGGCGACTTCGCCTTCACGACGATCACCTTCGGTCAGTGGAAGCCCGAAAACTACACCGCTTCCGAGCGCGAGTGGCTCTCGACCATTTCGCGCACGATGCTGCGCGTTCGCAAGAAGGGTCACGGCCGCCACGGCAAGCCCGTCGTCTTCCCGAAGCTCGTCTATCTCTACGACCGCGACCAGATCGCAAACGACAAGCCCTCGGCCGAACTCTTCGACGAAGCCCTTCGCACGTCGGCCGAATGCATGTACCCCGACTACCTGTCGCTCTCTTCCGAATCGGGGAGCGTTTCGCAGATCTATCAGCGCTACGGCGCGATCACGTCGCCCATGGGCTGCCGCGCGTTCCTCTCGCTCTGGAAGAACGAAGAGGGTCAGGCGATCACGGTCGGCCGCTGCAACATCGGCGCCGTTTCGCTCAACCTTCCGATCATTCTCAAGATCACGCAGATGCAGCGACCCGACGACTGGCGCGAAGCCTTCTGGGAAGAACTCGACCGCCGTCTCGACGTCATCCGTCAGTTCTTCAAGAAGCGCTACGACATCATCCGCAATCAGAAGTGCTCGAGCAATCCGCTCGCCTTCACGCAGGGCGGTCTCTACGAAGGGACGAAGGACCCCGACGACAAGGTGGGCGATCTCGTGCGCTACATGACGGCCTCGTTCGGCATCACGGCGCTCGACGAAACGACCTATCTCTGGACCGGCAAGCGCCTCGTCGAAGAAGGGGGCGAGCTCTCCGCCAAGATCCTTCGCTACATCGGCGACCGCCTCGCGCAGTACAAGAAGGAGGACGGGCACCTCTACGCCATGTACGGCACGCCCGCCGAGTCCCTCTGCGCCACGCAGGCGAGGCAGTACGACCGCTTCTGCGAAAAGAACGAGATCGACAACGTCTTCCGTCACACCGAGCACTACAGCCCGGAATACTTCACGAACTCCTTCCACGTGAACGTCACGGAAGAGATCTCGCCCTTTGAAAAGCAGGACCGCGAATTCACGGACTTCCACCTCTGCGAAGGCGGCCACATCCAGTACATTCGCCTTGACAATCCCGAAAACCTCGCCGCCGTGCGCGCCTTCGTCGAACGCGGCATGGAAAAGGGCTTCTATCAGGGCGTGAACTTCGACAGCGCCTACTGCGGCGACTGCGGACGCCACAGCACGAACGTGCTCTTTACGTGCCCGCACTGCGGCAGCCGCAACCTTTCGGTCATCAGCCGCGTCTGCGGCTACCTCGGCTATTCGAACGTCAACGGCGTCTCGCGCATGAACGACGGGAAGATGGCGGAAATCAAGAACCGCAAGAGCATGTGATGAACTACATCGGACTCTCTTCCTGCGACACGGCCAACGGCCCGGGCGTGCGCGTTTCGCTTTTTGTTTCGGGCTGCACGCTGCGCTGCAAGGGATGCTTCAACCCCGAGAGTTGGGACTTTTCGGCGGGAAAGCCCTTCACCGAAGAGACCGTCGAGACGATTTTCCGCTTCCTCGACGAGCCCTACGTCGCAGGACTGAGCATTCTCGGGGGCGATCCGCTCGAGGAGTCGAACGTGCCGGTCGTGACCGACCTCGCGCGGCGCGTCAAGGAGCGTTACGGCGACAAGCGCGACGTGTGGCTCTGGACGGGTCGCATCTATGAAAAGCACGCGGATCTTCCGCTCTGGCGGTGGGTCGACACGGTCGTAGACGGGCCCTTCGTGGAAAAACGAAAGGTCACCCAAAAGGGTCTTTGGTACGGAAGCGACAATCAGCGCGTGATCCCGATTCACGCCGCGGATTGACGCGCAGAACCTCGGTACTGAAAACCGAAAAGCCGGCGGGGCGCCTCGAAAGGGGCGCCCCGTTGACGCATTCGGGTGCCTGACGGATCACGGTTCCGAACGATTGGTGGTGAGGAGAAAGTCGCAGAACAAGCGTCGAGTTCCCTTTCCTTGGCCCGTTCTCTTTCGCGTCACTCGCGAAGATTTCCGCGGTCGGCTTCGATCTTTGAGAAGCGGTAGAGGGAAAGTGAAATCCCCGAGAGCACGAAGGCCATGCCGAGGAAGGAGACGGCGGCGGGGAGTCGTTGGGCGAGGACGGCGTCGTAGAGCACCGCAAAGATCGCCTCGAAGACGAGCATCTGGCCGATCAACTGAGGGGAAAGACGGGAGCTCATCTGGTTCCAGAGGACGTTTCCGCCCCAGCTCGCGGCGATCGCGAGGAAGGAGACGCAGAGAAGGAAGCGGGGCGACTCAAAGACCGTCCCGGGGATGGGCTCGACGGTGCCGTAGAGAAAAAGGCCGCCCGCCGCGAAGGGAAGCAGCGTCACGCCCTGCGCCGCCGCCCAGAGCGACATCGAAAAGCGCGGATGGGTCTTGAGCCATTTGGCGTTCGCGAGGGGAAACCACGTCCAGATGACGACCGAAAGAACGGCCGCCGTCACGCCCCAGACGAGACCGTCCGAGACGGCGGAGAGCTCTTCCGGGTGGGTGAAGGCGCGTACGTTGAGGAGCCCCATGCCGAATGCGATCAAGAGGAGAGGAAGTAAAAGCGCCTTCCACGGGACGCGCGCCTCGCGGTCCGTGAGGTTCGCCGCGACCGCGGCGGTGACGGGAATGAGCGCCGTGAAAATCCCCGTGAGGCTCGCCCCCACGTTGTGGACGGCTTCGGCGAGCAGCCAGTAGTAAAGGAGATTGCCGACGACGCCGAGCGCCGAGGCGAGAAGAAGATCGTCCCGATGGAGATGCCGGGCCTGATGCCGCTCCTTGACGAAGAGACCGAGAGAAAAGAGCCCGAAGATCGTGTAGCGGGAGAGCGCCACGAGAATGGGAGAACATTCCGGCACGAGAAGGGGGATCACGTAGACGGAACCCCAGATCATGGTGGCGGCAAGGCCGTAGAGAAAACCGACGAACATGCTGCAGACTCGGCCGAAGAGGGAGAAAAAGGAAGGAAGGGAAAGACGTCCGGTCGTTGCGAAAACGTCCGGTCGGACTGAGCCCGGACCGGACGTCGTTCTTAAGTGAGCGTCATCTTATCAGACGCGGAGTTCACCCGACTTGAAGAGCTTGTTGGCGGCGACGCCGTAGATGCCCCAGCCGAGGAAGGTGACGAGCGAGCCGTACATCATCGCTTCAAAGCCCGAAGCGTAGAGCGCGTAGAGGCTGTACACCGTACCCACGAAGGCGCAGAGCTTGATCGTGCCGGCGCCGTTTTGGACCTTTTCGCTCGAAAGAAGCGCCGGGACGGCGGCCATCGAGAGAAGGTAGGGCATCACGTTCGTGACGACGGCGAGGTCGACGAGCGTCGTGAACTGCTTGTAGAGCGACGGGCTGATCGTCATGAAGGAAAGGAGCGTCTGCGTGCAGGTGATGATCACCATGCCGACCACCGGGGCGTCGTCCTTCGTAAGCTTCGAGAAGGCGCTCGGGAAGAACTTGGCGTCGGAGAGCGACTTGAAGACCTGGGCGATCGTGAACTGCCAGGAAAGAAGCGAGCCCGCGCACGAGATGACCATCATGCCGATCACGATCTTGCCGACGGTGTCGTTGAACATCGAGGCGAAGACGAGACCGAAGGGAGCGGTCGACTGAACGAGCGAAGCGTTGTCGACGATGCCCGCGCAGATGTTGGTCGAAAGGATGTAGATCACGGCAACGCCGATCGTGGCGCCGAGGACGGCCTTCGGGACGTTCTTTTCGGGATTGTCCACGGCTTCGGAGTTGGCGCAGGCCGATTCAAGACCGAGGAAGGCCCAGAGCGTCATCGAGATCGAGTTGCTGAGCGCGCTGAAGAAGGGCACGTTGTTGGGGTTCCACGATTCGACGTAGAGCGTCGGGCTGAACCAGAACCAGCCGAAGAGCGAGAGACCCGCGACCGGCAGGATCGCGCCCCAGGCGGAGAAGTTCGAGAGATAGCCCGTGATCTTGGGACCGCGGAAGTTGAGCGACGTGCAGATCCAGAGCGTGGCGATCGTCGCAAGGCAGGTGCCGACGGGCGAGAGCGTCACGTCGAAGAAGGCGGAAGCGTACCCCACGACCGTCACGGCGATGGCGACGTTCGCGATGATGAGGGACACGGCGTAGGTGTAGTTCGCCATGAAGTTCCCGGATTGGCCGAAGGCGTATTCGGAGTATCCGCCCATGCCGCCCGGACGGCGGGAAAGCATGCCGCACTTGGCAAAGGCGTAGGCCATCGCCGTGGAGCCCGTCGCCGTGACGAGCCAGGAGAGAATCGAGAAGGTTCCGATTTCCGCAAGCTTCGTGGGGAGCATGATGATGCCCGAACCCATCATGTTGAGCGCCGTGAGAAGCGTGAGCTGCATCACGCTCATCTTGTTGTTGCTGGTGCTGTTGGACATAGTAATTGCCTCAAAGGGTTGTGTGTCTGACGTAGGTGTCCGGGGAGGAACCCCGCGCGGGGCTCCTCCGGAAAGGCTGGTCGTCTTACTTGACGAGTTCGGCTTCGCGTTCCTTCGTCAGGACATAGCCGTAGGCGCGCTTGCGGCCGTCGGCGTCGGTGTTGATGTAGACGCCCTGCAGTTCAGGCGAGAAGCCCGGGAAGCGGTTGATGCCTTCTTCGAGCGCGAGGAAGTACTTCTGCACGGAGCCGCCCCAGACTTCGCCCGGGACCACGCAGAGCACGCCCGGAGGATAGGGAAGGGCGCCTTCGACGGCGATGCGGCCTTCGGCGTTTTCAAGCGCGACCAGCTCGGCGTTGCCGCGGATGAATTCAAAGTGGGCGGCCTGCGGTTCGAGCGCGCGGCGCGGGAAGTGAGCCTTGCGGAACATTTCCTTTTGCAGCTGCTTGACGTTGCCCGCCTTGTAGAAGTCGTGCATTTCCTGGCAGAGCTGACGGATCGTGTAGCCGCGATAGCGTTCTTCGTTGGCCTTGTAGATGGCCGGAAGCACTTCCGAGAGCGGCGCGTCGGCGTCGAGGAAGTCTTCGAAACGCTTGATCTGCGTGACGAGGTGTTCCATCTTGGCCGTGTCTTCGGCGGGCGTCATCAGGAAGAGAATCGAATTGAGGTCGCACTTTTCCGGAATGATGCCGTTTTCGCGGAGGAAGTTCGCCAGAATCGTGGCGGGCACCCCGAAGTCTTCATAGACGGCGGTTTCGGCGTTGATGCCCGGCGTCGTCAAGAGGAACTTGCAGGGATCGACGAAGTACTGGTGATCGCCGTAGCCTTCGAAGTTGTGCCAGGCGTCGCCCGGCTTGAATTCAAAGAAGCGCAGGTCGTTGACCATTTCGTCGGTGGGGTAGCTCTCCCAGGGCTTGCCGTCCACCACAGCCGGAACGAAGGGCTTGATGTACTTGCAGGTCTTGCGCAGGAGCTTGCGCGCTTCAATGCCGACGCGCACGCAGTCGGCCCAGAGACGGCGGCCGGCTTCGCCTTCGTGCATCTTGGCGTTGACGTCGAGCGCCGCGAAGAGCGCGTAGAAGGGCGACGTGGAGGCGTGCATCATGAAGGCGTTGTTGAGACGCTTGTGCGGGCAGTAGCGCTTCTGGCCCTTGATGTGCGAGTCCTTCTTGTGGATCTGCGACGTCTGCGAGAAGCCCGCCTGCTGCTTGTGCACGGACTGCGTCACGAAGATGCCCGGATCTTCAGGTCCGAGTTCGAGAAGAAGCGGCGAGCAGTCCTTCATCATGGGGATGAACTGTTCGTAGCCCACCCAGGCCGAGTCAAAGAGGATGTAGTCGCAGAGGTGACCGATGCGGTCGACGACCTGACGGGCGTTGTAGATCGTGCCGTCGTAAGTGCCGAGCTGAATGACGGCGAGACGGAAGGGACGCTTTTCGCCGGCCTTTTCCGGAGCCGTTTCGCGGACGAGTTCGCGCAGGTAGGCTTCGTCGAAGCAGTGCTCGTCGATGCCGCCGATGAAGCCGTAGGCGTTGCGGGCGGTTTCGAGATAAACGGGCTTGGCGCCGGCCTGCAGGAGGGCGCCGTGATGGTTCGACTTGTGGTTGTTGCGGTCGAAGAGCACGAGATCGCCCGGGGCGAGCAGGGCGTTGAGAACCACCTTGTTGGAAGCGGACGTGCCGTTCAGGACGAAGTAGGTCTTGTCGGCGTTGTAGATCTTCGCCGCGGCCTGCTGGGCGGCACACGGAGCGCCTTCATGGATGAGGAGGTCGCCCATCGAGACGTCGGCGTTGCAGAGGTCGGCGCGGAAGACGTTTTCCCCGAAGAATTCGGCGAATTCGCGACCGGCGGGATGACGGCGGAAGAAGGCGCCGCCCTGATGGCCCGGGCAGTCGAACTGGGCGTAACCCTGCGCGACGTATTCCTCGAGGGAGCCGAAGAACGGGGGAAGAACCTGATCTTCATACTTCTTGGCGGCGGCGTCGATCTGACGGCCGAAGAGTCCGAGGTCGTCGGCATTGCGGTTGATGACGCTCACGACGCGGCCGATGAGTTCGGGAGGGAGGCTTTCGCCGGCCTCGAGCACGGCGAAGACAGGGATCCCGAGCGCGAGTTCCTCGACCTGTTCGAGCTTGCCGCCGAGCGCTTCGGCGGCGGTCATCACGGCGGCGGAAACCGTCGTGAAGTCGGCGCACTCGAAGTCGACGACCGTGCGTTCGGCGCAGAAGGCGTCGCAGGCTTCGTGGGTGGCGGCGATAAAGAGCTTACGCATTTTGTAATCCTCACAGAGAAATTTGGTTTTGGCGCGTGACGGAATTCAGGGTGCATATTCCCCTGGCAGTCGTGTGCCATCACGCGAAAAGCGGAATTGTGGTTCCCGAATCTGCTTTCTCGAGTCGCACGAGACGATTCCGCCGTACATCAAAAAGGAGCGGACGAACAGGCGTACGCGACGATCGGCGGGAAGGGTGCGCGGAACGCTGCCGATTTCACGAGCAGGTCGCAACCGGTCCGTCGAGGACGTTTAAAAGAAAGAAATCGGGAGAGGAGTCCGGAACGCTTGGGTGGAGAAAAGCGGTCGGACAAAGGCACGGTGCGCGGCCGAAGAAAGCTGCGGCGCGACCGAGAGGCGGAGGATTAAATTGTGTCGGTGGCGAAGCGCGCAAAGTCGAAACAGGTTCGGAGCGCGAAGCACATCAGATGACATGTTCGGCGCATGCCCACGTTACATAGTGAGCTATCAGCATTGTAAACGCACATGTTGACACCTCTTGGAAAAATCGCGGCACCGGGTGGCGCCGTACCGAATGACGATATCCTATCAATGGAAACGCCTAAAAAGCAATGACAAATATCAATGAATCACGCTTATTTCGTGTAAAAGAGGTGTCTTTTTATGATTGAGATCAGAAAATCTCGGAATTTTGTAGGGGATGAGGGCGGAAAGTGCATCGTTGTCGATTGGATCGGGCGTTGCCGAGGAATGAAGGTCTTTAGTTATGCGAATGTCAAAAAGGAAGTCGGATGAAATCTGATTCCGGTTTCCGGAACGCCGTGTTTCGGATCTTGGAGTGAAGGGAAGAAGAGGACGCGCCCGAGCGGATCGGACGGCGAAAAGTTTCGGGCCCGCAGGGAATAAGGCGAAAAAAAGGGACGCCTTCTCGCAAGACGTCCCCGAGTTGCAGCGCAGAGAACGCTCCCCTCAGCTGTCGAGCACGTTGCGGATTTCGTAGGGAAGCGGCACGAGCTTGACGGGGATCCCGCCTTCCGCGTCGAGCGACAATTCGTGCCCGAAGTCGCCCGTCGGAAGCGAAACGAGGACCGCCGCGGCGTTTTCGCCCCGTACGGCGAAGACGACGTCGCCCGACGGCGTGCGCGCTCCTCCCTTCAGGGCGTACAGGCCCGCACCGGCTTCCGGGAGAACCGGCGTTTGCGCGAGCCCCAGGGCCATGCGGCGCGAAGGCGTCCCCAGATGCTGAATGCGCGACACCACTTCCTGACCGGGGTAGCAGCCCTTGTTGAAGACGACCCCGTCGGTGAGCTCGTAGTTGATCGACTGCGGAACGAAGCGGTCGACCGTTGCGGCAAAGACGGAGCCGATGCCGGCGGCGGCTTCGGTCGCCCACCAGTAGGAGTCGTCCTCGGCGGCGCAAAAGGATTCGGCATCCTTGACGAGCGCGAGATAGCGGACGCCCGCGCGGGCCACGCCCGGAAGATCCGGCGAGTCGGGGACGCGCACGACCGTGAGGTCGGGCGTAACCGCGGCTTCGTTCTCGGCGGGGAGTTCCGCGCCGGCGGCGGCAAGACGGTCCTTGAGGAGCGTTTCGGCTTCTTCGCCGAACCCCGCGAGCAGCGTGCGGTCTTCGTCCGCGGCAAAGTGGACGTCGGAGCGCAGTACGTACATGCGGATGCGCTTCAGAAACGCGGGTTCGACCGACTTGGGGAGAAGAAGCGAGATCGCGTCCCCTTCGCCCCAGACGCGCATCGTGGCGAGAAGGCGGCCCTTGGGGGAGCAGTAGCCCGCGAGCGGCGCACGTTTCCCAAGCGGCTGCAGACGGTTCGTGAACTGGCCGTGCAGGAAGGCAAGAGCGTCCTTTCCCGTCACGGTGGTGACGCCGAGACTCGAAAGGCGCACGAAGGCGGGGTGATTGGCTTGCGTCATAAGAAAAAATCCTTTGAGGAAAAAGTTCTGCAACGATAGCACGGCGGGCCCGCCCAGAGGCGCATTTTCTGCGCCGCGGACAAAAAACGTCACCGCCGCGACACATTTCGTCCCGTATACTGTCAGGGTTTTTCTTCCATCGAAGGCTCAGCCGTGTCCGAAAAGATTGATCCCGACCGAAACGACGAAGACCGGGCCGCAGCCCCCGAGATCCCCGGGGAACCTGCGCCCGAATCCCGACCGGCCGAGCCCGAAGTCCATCCCAAAGAGGGGCTGTCCGAAGACCCGGCGGCCGACGCCGACCGTCCGGAAAACGCTTTGGAAGAAATGGACCCCGCAGAGGACGTTTCGCCGGAAGCCGCCGCGTCCGAATACGCGTCCGCAACGTCTGACGAGTCCGAGGAAAAGGCATCCTCTCCCGACGACGCGGCCGCTCCGGAGTCGGTCGCAAAGCCGTCCGACCCGGCCGAGGCGGAACCTTCGAAGGACGCCGACGCCGAAACGGTTCCGCAGAAAACCTCGGAAACCGCCGACGCCGCGATGAACGGGGCCGATACCCTTCCTGCGGAGGCGCCCGCCAAAAAGCGAGGTCTTGCGGGGAAGGTTCTTCTTGCTCTTCTCGTTTTGATCCTCCTTGCCGCCGCGGCGGTCGGAGTGCTCTACACCCAGGGGAAAAAGAAAATTTTCGAAGAGCCCGTCGCGATTCGCGAAGGCGCGGGCGTGGAGGTCGTGAAGGACGGCGCCGCAGGGCGTGCCGTCGACATCCGCGTGCGCCCGGGCGACACGATGCGAAGCGCCGTCCTGCGCTTGAAGGAAGCGGGATTCGAGCTCGATGAAAACCTCATGCGCTTTGCCTTCCGGCTTCATCCCAAAACGACCGCGCCCATGCATTCGGGCGTCTTTCGCTTTCCCGAAGGGACGACCCACGCGGGCGTGATCGACATCCTGACGGGGCTGCCGCTTCTCGACCGTTCCGTTCGCATTCCCGACGGCGCACCCATCTGGGAGGTGCGCAAAGTCTTCGGCGCGGCCGAAGAACTCGAAGGAAAGACCTCGGCTCTCGACGCCGCGGCCTTCGCAAAAGCCGTGGGGCTCCCCGAAGGGATGAGCCCCGAAGGGTGGTTTGCGCCCGACACCTACCGCTACAGCTCGGGTACCGACGATCTTGCGCTCTGGCGTCAGGCCTACCGCCGTCAAAAGGAAACGCTCGAAGCCGCCTGGGCGACGCGCCCCGCGGATTCGGTCCTGAAGACCCCGTACGAAGCCCTCATTCTCGCCTCGATCATCGAGAAGGAGACCTCGGTCGACGCCGACCGTACGAAGGTGAGTTCGGTCTTTCACAATCGTCTGAAGCGCGGGATGCCCCTTCAGACCGACCCGACGGTGATCTACGGGATCGGGCCCGAATTCAACGGCAATCTGACGCGCGCCGATCTTCGCCGTCCGACTCCCTACAATACCTACACCATGAATACGCTCCCGCCCACGCCGATCGCGATGCCCTCGAAGGCCTCGATCGAGGCGGCCGTGCATCCCGCCGACACGAAGTACCTCTACTTCGTCGCGCGCGGCGACGGCACGAGCGAATTCTCGCGCACGCTCGCCGAACACAACCGCGCGGTGCGGCGCTTCATTCTGAATAAGAACCAACGCATCAAGAACAAGGACTCCAAGTGACACACAGTCCCCTCTTCATCACCTTTGAAGGCATCGACGGCGCCGGCAAGTCGACGCAGATCGAAAGACTCGCCAAGCGTTTGGAGGAGCAGGGCGAAAGCGTGCTCGTGACGCGCGAGCCGGGCGGCACGCCCGTGGGCGAAAAGATCCGGGGTCTTCTGCTCGCGGACGACATGACGCCGAAAACGGAGACGCTTCTCTTTTTTGCGGCCCGTGCGGAACACGCCGAAACGAAGATTCTTCCGGCCTTGGCGTCGGACACCTGGGTGCTCTCCGACCGCTTTACGGACGCGACCTACGCCTATCAGGTGGGCGGCAAGGGCTTTTCCGGCTCGGAGGTCGAGGCCTTGGAAACCTGGACGCTCGGGGCCTTCCGCCCCGACGGGACGGTGCTCTTTGATCTTTCTCCCGAGGCGGCGGCCGCGCGCCGTGCTTTCCGTTCGCGTGGTTCCGATCGTTTTGAGAGCGAAAGTGCGGAATTTTTCGCGCGGGTGCGTGAGGCCTATCTCGATCGTGCAAAGCGCCAACCGGAACGTTTCCTCATCGTAAATGCCGAGCATTCCGTCGACGAAATCGAGCGCGAAATCGCCGAGTGGGTCAAATCGCTCGTGCGCCGCAAGGGAGAAGAGGCATGATTCCCTATCCCTGGCTCAAGCCCGCGGCCGCGGCGCTCTCGCGACAGCGCGCGACGCTTCCGAACGCGATGCTTCTTTACGGTCCGCGAGGGGCGGGCGGGTTCGAGCTCGCTTATGAATTCGCGAAGAGCCTTCTTTGTCACCATCCCGGGCCCGAAGGCGAACCCTGCGGGCACTGCCGCGGGTGCGAACTGACGCGCGCGGGGACGCACCCCGACCTTCGCGTGATCGTGCCCGAATACTTTGCGCTCGCCAAGGATCTTCCCTTTGCGCAGCCCGAATCCTCGTCGTCGACGAGAAAGACGCTCTCGCGCGAAATTCTCCTTCCGCAGGTGAAGGCGCTCGGGGACTTTCTCGAACTCACGGCCAATCAGGGCGGACGGCGAATCGTCGTCATCTACCCCGCCGAAATGGTGCGCGCCGAAGCGGCCGCGGCCTTGCTGAAGTCGATTGAGGAGCCTCCGTCCGAGTGCACTTTCCTTCTCGTCACCGAAGAACTCGACGCCGTGCTCCCGACGATTCGGAGTCGTTCGCGGCTCTTTCGCCTGACGCTTCCCGCAAAGGCCGAGGCTCTGGCCTGGCTCAGGGAAAAGGGCGTCGACGACGCCGAGCGCCGCCTGGCGCTCGCTGGCGGCTCGCCCCTTCTGGCGCTCGAAGACGTCTCGGGCCTTACGCTCCCCGAAGAGGACGAAAAGGCGCTATTGAACCTTCTGCGCCGGGGTGCCGCGCTCACGCCCGACGACATCGTGCGCGGCGTCACGAAGGGCCTCACGGTGCCGGCGGTGCTTTACTACTTCACGCGTTGGGCGACGGACCTCGTGCGGGTGAAGTCGGGGCTCGATCCGCTCTTTTTCCCGCTTGAGGCCAACACGCTCGCGCGGCAGGCGTCGGGGGCGTCCGAGGAAAAACTTCTCGCCCTCTACGACGATCTTCTCGAGCGTAACCGACATTCCGAGCATCCGCTCAACGTCAAGAACGTCACCGAGGCGCTTTGTCTGCACCTCGTCGTGGCGCTTTCCTGAAAAGCGGAAAACGTCGGGGAATCTTTCGCGGGGAGGGGGCCCCTTTCCCAGCGATCCGGTTGCTTATATAAATCGAAATAGAAGCTTTGTTTTGGTAACTTTTTCCTTGATTTTCAAGGAAAGTAAAGTTGTGTTAGAAGGAGGGCGCGATAAAAACCCTTCGTTACATCTGAAACGATTCTCCTTTCATTTTGCGCTTGGACGAAGGGATTTCGTCTGATAGATTGAAGGCATGGCGAAATCAACAAGGAGAACCATCATGAAAGCCAAAGCTTTGATTGCCCTGACCCTCGCCGCAGGTCTGACCGCCGGTGCCGCGCAGGCCGCCTACACGGGCCCCTCCGCCGGTCCGACGCTCGAGAAGGTTCAGGTCATTCTCGACGACGGCATCGACGATCAGGGCTTTCGCGTCACGGGCTTCATCATGAAGAAGGTCGGCGACGAACGCTACATCTTCCAGGATGAAACGGGTTCGATCACGGCTGAAATCGACGACGATCTTTTCATGAACGTTCAGGTGAACGAAAAGACGAAGGTGGAACTCCAGGGTGAAATCGACCGCGATCTGATCGGCGCGCCGAAGATCGACGTGGAAATCCTGCGCATCGTCCAGTAAAGAGACATTCCGTTCCTTTCTGTTGAGGAAAGAGAAAAGACGCCGCTCCGGCTTGTTCGGGCGGCGTCTTTGCGTTGGGGCGACCGGTTTGTCAGCCTTCCCGGATGAGGAGCGCCGGGCGGCCGTCGTAGCCGTAGCGGCGGGCGTTCGTGACGATGAAGACGAGGGCCGTCGCAAAGGAGAGGCATTCGGACGCGGGGAGCGCGAGCCAGAGCCCGGGTTCGCCCAGAAGGAGCGGCAACGTTTCGATCGCGAGGATCATGAAGAGGAAGGTGCGGCAGAAGGACAGAATCGCCGCTCGACGCCCGTCGCCAAACGCCGTGAAGAAGTACGCGGCGAACATGTTCGAGCCCGAGAAAAGGAGGGTCGTCGCGTAGAGCGTGAAGCTTCCCGCCACGATCGCGTAGACGTTCGTGCCCGGCGCCGTGAAGACCGCCAGCACGGGTTCGTAAAAGAGAATCGAGAGAAGAAAGCTCAGCCCCGAGAAGGCCAAGGCCGTCTTCGCGGCGTTCCCGAAGACCTTCTTGAGCCCCGCCCAGTCCTTGCGGCCGTACTTGAAGCCGATGATCGCGGCGGTCGCTTCCGAAAAGCCGTAGAAGACCGAATTGAAGACGTAGGTCGAGTAGGATGCGATCGTGAGCGCGGCCACGCCGTCGATGCCGAGCATTCCCTTGAAGGCGCGGTTGAAAAGAAAGAGCGTCACGGCGTGCGAGAGGCTCGAAACCATTTCCGCAAAGCCGCTCGTCACGGCGTTCTTGATGGCGCGCCATTCAAAGACCCCGCGCCGGAACTGCAGCGGCGCATTCTTGCGCCCGAAGAAGGCGACGCCCGTGAGGCCCGTCACGAACCACGAGATGACGGTCGCCCAGGCGGCGCCGGCCATCCCCATTTCGAGCGGCCCCATGAAAAAAATGTCGAGCACGACGTTCGTCACGCCCGAGGCGATCGAGGAGTAGAGACCGAACTTCGGGTAGCCCGCCGTCGTGAAGAAGGTCTGCACGGCAAAGCTGAGAAGGAGCAGGGGTTGCCCTAGGAACACCACCGCCTGATACGCGGCCGCGAGCGGAACGAGCTCGTCGTCGATTCCGAGAAAGGCGAAGAGCGGATCCATGAAGAGCCACCCGAAAAAGCCCAGAAGCGCTCCGAGGATCGCTTCCGCCCAGAGAATCGTCGTGAAGGCCGAGTGGGCGTCCTCAAGACGGTCCGCGCCCAGACGTCGCGAAACGACGGAGCTTCCGCCGCTGCTCAGCATGATCCCGCCCGCCGACATCACCCCTGCGATGGGGAAGGTGAGGTTGAGCGCCGCGAGCGCCGTCGTGCCGAGGTAGTGGGCGATCAGAACGCCGTCCGCGACCAGGTAGGACATGATGAAAAGCGACATGCCGATGCGCGGCGACACGAAGCGCAGTTGTCCGAAAAGCGAAAAGTCGCGGTCGAGGGCTTGCTGGGCCGAACGCATGAAGTCTCCCGTCGCGCCGCCGGACGCTTTCGAGGCGGCGCAAAAAATTCGATTCAAACGCTGAAAAGTCTATCGGGATGCGGGTGAAGACGCAAATCCGACGGGAGGATCGGGCAGGCTGGAAAAAGTTTTGGCACCGAGTTTCCGACGGGGATTCGGGGGTCGGAAGGTTTCGAGCGCAACCGCCGCATCCCCCGAGAAAACACACCTCCGGCCCGAGGCGAGCCGGAGGTTCGGAAGCGGTCAGCGGTGACCGTCGGTCACTTGATCGTGTAGCGCACGTGCGCGGGCGTGCCGCCCGCCGCAAGGTCGCCCGCCTTCACGCCGCGGAAGTCGTTTTCACGCTTCACGCCCGTTTCGACGGCCTTCTCGATCTGCGCACGAAGGTCCTTGCTGTCGGGCACCGTCACGCGGAAGGTTGCGTCGGTCGCAATGGCGTTCACCGTGGCGCCGCCGTTGAAGTCGCTCACGACCGCTTCGGGGACGGTCCTCGCGATTTCGCGGATGGCGTTCGCCGCGGCGTGCACGGCGTTGGTGTTCCCGTAGGAGCCGAAGGAATGGCCGCCCGGAGCCGTGATGTTGACGACGTAGGTCTGCGCCATGGCGCCGCCCGCAAAGACGGAGGCGAGGGCAAAGGCCAGAAGAAGATTGCGTGTTCTCATGATGTCCTCCCTCACTTGTACATTTCTTCCGTCGTGCGCGGTCCTTCGGGACCGACGAGCGGCTCGACGGTCTTGCCGTCGGACGTGTTGAAGCCCGCGGCAAGGAGACCCGTGAGGATCAGGCGGTAGACGCGCAGGCTTTCCGCATCGGCGTCGCCGGGAATGCCCCATTCATACCACGTGTGGCCGCCGCGCGACGCGGCGTTCGTGCCGACGTTCACGTTGATGGTCGGAATGCCGATTGCGGCCGGGACGTTGTCGTTCAAGGACTGGGCGTCGGTCGAGAGTTCCTTGCGTTCGTCGATGCCGAGAAGCTTCGTCGCGGTCCAGTGGGCCTGGATGATCGGGTCGTTGAGGTTTTCGCGCTTCGCGGCCGGACGGTCGCCGAACCAGACGACCTCCATCGCAAGGGCGCCCTTGTCGCCCGTCTTGAGGCCGTGGGCCTCGTTTTCGGCGTCAAGCGCCGCCTTGAACTGCGGCTCGATCAGGGCGCGGGTTTCCGTGAGAAGCTTCTTGTCGAGGCTTCGCATGTCGACCGACAACGAGCATTCCTGCGAGCGTCCGTTTTTACCCGCGGGCGTGCAGCGGGCGACCCCTACCGTGTAGGTCGTGCGGTCGACCTTCGGATTCTTGTCGTAGGCGGTCTTCACCTTGGCGATCTCCTCGATCGCGCGGGCCATGGCCTGCAGGGCCGAAGGCTTGTTGTCGGCCGTTTCGCGGTACTTGATTTCAAAGCGGTAGCTCCCCACATAGTTGATCGTGGCCGATCCGGGGCTCGTGCTGTCGACCGAAAGGTTCGCGACGATGTTGAGGGCGTTGTTGGCCTTGCCGGTTTCCTGGCTGTAGCCGTAGAGCTGCTTCATGCCGGCGATGTTGCCCTTGCCTTCTTCGCCCGCGGTGCCGCAGACCCAGACGTCGTAGACGGGACGGATGCCGTGCTTTTTCATCATCTGCGCGGCTTGGAGTACAGCGGCGGTGTTCACCATGGCGTCGGAATAACCGGGCACGTAGAAGCGCGTGCCGCCGTTTTTCTGCGCGTCTTCGAGATTCGCGAAGCGCTTGTAGGCCTTTTGGAAGGTCTCGTCCTTGATGAGATAGCCCTTGTCGTCAAAGTGGAGTTCGTCCTGGATGGCGGCGAGTTCGTCGCGGGTCTTCACGACGGGGTCCGAGGCGGGCGCGAGCTTGATCGGGGCGTAGGGCTTGGATTCGGGAGGGAGATCCGGCGGATTCACCGTGTCGATGTGGCCTTCGATCAGCACCTTCGGGAACTGCCCTTTGTAGTTCTTGGCGCCCGGCGTCTGGGAATAGGTTCCCGGAATGCGCACGCAGACGTTGTAGACGGGCAGGCCGTCGACCGTCTGCACGCCCGCGCCCGGCAGGTGACCGTCAGTACGGGACATGATGTCTTTGGCGTCAAAGCCCCAGTCGGTCGTGAGGCGGCGCGTGATTTCGGCCTGGCGGCGAAGTTCGTAGCGCGAAGGCGAAATGATGCGCACGATTTCCATGTGCGCGGCAAAGCGCGCGTCCTTGGCTTCGGGCGTCTCGAGGTCGGAGAGAAGCGCCTTCATCGCGGGATCGGCGTGAATGGCGGCCGCCGCGTCGACCGTTTTTTGATCGACCGTCGGAACGAAGGCAAATGCCATTGCGGGCAGGAGCGCAATGGCGAGCGAGATCGGTGTTCTCATGCAAAAACTCCTCTGTGCAAAGGAACATTCGCATGATGCACGCGGCCTGGGAGGTTCGTCGATCCCAAGAAAACCCGAAGGGGGAAAAGTGGCAAACGTCTTGCGGGAAAAGGTTTCAGAAGCGGCTCATGCGCGCGAGCGCGTCGCTCATTTCCTCTTCTTCCGGAGCGAGGTAGCGGCCGGTGGTCGAGACCGAAGCGTGGCCCATGGCGGCCTGCACGATGTTGACGTTCATCTTCGTGAGGGCCTCAACGGCGAAGCTGTGGCGTAGCCAGTGGGTCGACGCCGCGCGAAGCCGCGCCGCATCCAAGGGGCGGGAGGTTTCCAAATCCAGCGCCACCGACTCGAAGAAGCCCGCCACGATGCGGTAGAGGCCGCCCCGCGTCAAGCCTTCGAAGGGCTTGCCGCCGCGCCCGAGATTGGTGAGAAGCGGGGTTTCCGGGGGCACCGCCTGCAGTCCTCCGAGGCCGCGGGCCTTGAGGCAGCCGTCCAAAATCCCGAGCTGCTCGGAGGTGAGAGGAAGACGTCGCACTTTGGAGCCTTTTCCCACGACCTCGATCGCCGCGCGCTCGCGAAAGCCCATGCGGCGCGTCACGATCCAGGAGACCCGAGCGTCGATGATTTCCGAGGAGCGCAGTCCCAGGGTCTTTCCGAGCATCAGAATCGCGCGCATGCGCTCTCTCGGGTACCCCTCGGGGAGCGTGTCGATGTGGCGCACGATGTCCTCCCACTGCGCTTCCGTGAGGGAACGGTCGCCGAAGGCCTGCGGGGCGCCTTCGCCGCGCAGAAGCGGCACCTTGCCCGACACCTGATCGAAGGGATTGAAGATGAGGTAGCCCGTCTTTTTGAGAAAGTTGTAGAGCTGCCGCACGACCGTCACGGCGTTTCGGCGGCTCATGACGGAGAGCGGCCCGTTGAAGGGACGCCAGCGGGGGCTCTTGCGGGGCGTGTTCTTGGGCGCGATCCAAGCGCTCTGGGGGATCTTCCAGGTCTGCGCCCACTCCGACTCGTCCGTGCGGCCGAGCGACTCGAGCCAGCGCAGGTAAAGAGCGGCGTCCCCCGCGCGGACGGCCGAAAGGGCGGTTCCGCGTTCGCGCACGCACCAGAGAAGATAGCGTTCGGCCTCCTTTCGGTAGTTCCCGCGGGTGTTGGGATTCGGGGCGCGGGCGACGAGCCACTGCTTCAGCGCCTCTAGGTCGTCCCGGGCTTCGAGCGAACACCCGACGGCGGGGGCGCGGTTGATCGCGCCTTCGCCCAATTCGACGGAAGTGAGCGTAAGGCGCTCGAGCGGCACGATCCCGTAGTCCGATTCGTCCGTGCGGTCCGCATCGGGTGCAAAGCCCGCGGGGTAGAAGCGCTCCGTCACTTCGCCCACGTCGCGCCCGAAGTCGGCGAGCCAAGAGACGATCGTGGCCGCGCCCTGGGCGTCGAGGCCCTCGACCTCGCGAAACCATCCCGCGCCGAGCGACGCGATCATGTCGTAGAGGTCTTCGACGGTGAGAATCTCGAGACCCGCAAGCGGCACGGCCACGGGGGCGGGGAGGAGTTTCGAGAGGGCGTCGTCGGGAGAGAGCTTTCTGGCGGGAAGATCCATGAGCGAAAAGACAAAAAGTGATCGTCCGAGAAGTATAGAGCGAGGGCGCCTTCCTATAATGGCGGTTTTGATTACCTCCGACGTTCCGCTCACGTTTTTCGTCATGAAGCACGCTCTTCTCGCACTCTCTCTTGCGGCCGCCCTCGCGGGTGGCGCCTGTGCGTCGCCCTCGTCCTTCGTCGGCATGGGGACGAACACGGGAACGCCCTCGGGAGACGTGCGGGCGCTGCAGGACCACGTGCCCCCGGAATTCCTCAAGACGACGAACGACCTCGTCCGAGACGAGGATGTGGAGGCGGTGCGCCCCGACTTTGCCGAGCGCGCCGTGCGGCCTTTCCGCATCGTCGTGCAAAGCGAAGTCGCCAGCGACCCTTCGAGCCGTTTTCTGCGGGTGACGAAGGAGTTTCTCGGGAAACTCTTCGGCTACCAGACCTTCTCCGTCTACTATCTCGACTCGGCCGACCTCGGGCGAGCCGTGCAGGACGGTCTGGCGGACTTCATCATTGCCGAGCCCACGTTCTTTACGGCCGAAGGCCCCATGATGAACGTCGACGTGATCGCGTCGATGCGCTCGGGCGAGGCGGGAAGCGCCGACGAATCGCAGGGGAGCGTGATCTTCACGAAGAAGCGCTCGGGCGCGCCCGTTCGACAGCCCTCTTACTTAAAGAAGGACCGGCACGACGAATACGCCGATCTTCTCTCGCTTCGCTACGAAAGCTTCGCCGCGACTTCGGACGAATCCCTCGGCGGGTGGCTTGCCGCCGCCGGGGTCTTTGCGAAGGCCGGCGTGACCCGCGAAGAGCTTCAGCTTCGCACCGAATTTTTGGGACTCGGCGCCTACGAGAAAGTGCTCGAGCGTGTGCTGAAGGGAGAGAGCACCGTCGGGATTCTGCCCGCGTGTTCGCTCGAACAGCTCGAGCGGGCGGGAAAACTCAACATCGGGCGCGACATCGAGATCGTGCATCCGCTCCCCACGACGAACTTCGCGTGCAGCGTTTCGACGCCCCTCTATCCGGGTTGGGCCCTCGGCGCGACCGAAAGAACGTCGATCGTCTTTCGCGACACGATTCTCTCGGCCTTTCGGGCCGTGAAGGCGCCGGGCCTGCACGACGCCTGGACGGATCCGGCCGAGGCGCGAAGCGTCTACGACCTCTACTACCTTTTGAAGATCGGTCCCTATCGGGACCTCGCCGACTGGAGTTTCCGCCGGATTCTTCGCGAGCACGGCGACCTCATCGCCTTTTTGTCGCTCGTCACCTTCCTCGTGCTCTCCTATGCGGTGAGCCTTTCGGTGCTCGTGCGCAGAAAGACGAGGGAACTGCGCGCATCTCTTGAGGCGCGCGAACTGATCGAGGCCGAGGCGAGCCAGTCGCGCGCGCACATCGCGAACCTTGAGCGCACGGGGCTCGTGGGGCAGATGTCCACCATCATCGCCCACGAATTGAAGCAGCCCTTGGGCGCCATCATGAATTACGCCAACGGCCTCATGCGCCGCACGAAGCGCGGCGCCATGGATCAGGAGAAGTTCCTCGAGGCCCTGGGTGAAATCGTCGCGCAGGCCGAACGCGCGAGCCGCATCGTCGAGCGCGTGCGCGGCTACGCCAAGCACGACTACCCGCCCCGCAAGGTGGCGGATCTTTCGGTCGTGATCGACCGGGCGATCCAGACCTTCCGGCGCTCCCGCACCACGACGGCGAGCCTGCAGATCGCGGTGCCCCGCAATTCGATGGCCGAAGTCGACGAGTGGGAAATCGAACTCGCGCTTCTCAATCTTCTGAAAAACGCCGCCGACGCGATCTCGGGCGTACCCGATCCGATGATCCGCGTCTCCCTCTCTTCGAAAGAGGGCAACTGGATCCTCTCGGTCGCCGACAACGGTCCCGAAGTGAGCGACGAGGCGATCTCGAACTTCTTCAAGCCTCTTCGCACGAGCAAGGGCGAGGGCGGCATGGGGCTCGGTCTCTCGATCGTCGCCAACATCGCCGAGCGCCACGCCGGGCGCGTGACCGTGAGAAAGAACGGAAAGCGCGGCGTCACCTTCGACTTTGTCCTTCCGAAGACGGGCGAGACCGAACCCGACGCGCCGCGCGAGGAAAGGATCGAGGTGCTCGACCGCCGGCGCGAGGTCGAGGCCATGGTGAAGAGCGCCGAGGCCGAAAAGACCGATCCCGGCGTCTCGGGACCGGCCACCTCCGAAGCGGCCGTGAGCGTGATCGAGCGCATGACGACGGTCGACCGCGAAAAGCGCGGCTCGATCCCCGTCACGGTGCAGTCCCTCGGACTCGCCGAAGCGCTCCATTTCTACGAGTCGGGCGACATCGGGCGCAAGGAAGACGTGCGCAAAAACTTCCTTTCCGCGAAGACGGGCGTTCAGGGCTTGACTCTGGTTTCCCCTTACGACCTTCGTAGAGGAGAAACGGGTGTGGGACTCGAAGATCCGAAGACCGATGCGGCCGAACCCGGGAGCGAAACCGCCGGCGAAGAAAAATCTTCGCGCGAAGAAGCTTCGAAGGGCGAAATGCCGGCAGGATCGCGCAAAAAGAAGTAAATTATTTACCACAATCAAAACAATCCTTTTCCGCGAACGGAAAAGGCCGGCGAAAAATCTCTTGAACGAGAATTTTCATAAATAGTAAGGCTATCGATTTCTTGTGTTCGATAGCATTTGTTGCGTCTGCAAAGAGCGAAAAGGCGCGCAGATCTACTCCCGAGCGGAAGTCACAGCGATCTAGGTACATTCCCGCCCCCTCAATGCGGGAGCGGGAGAAGCTTGAAATATCGAGCGAAGAAGTTGTTCCGCTTTTCGTAAAAAGATTGCGGGTAAACGCGCATAAACATGACTTTTCTGCCTTTCGACGGCCTCGTTATTTAGCGTTTACGCGTAGAAACCTGACGAACGCTCGCCGGACATCCGCCTTTTGGGGGAGGAGTAGGGAGGAGAAGACCTGAAAAAGAAGCAAGGGAAAAGTAGGACGAAAAGCGCTTGAAAACGAGGCAAACCAGCCGCTTCGCTAGGGTTTTCATTTATTGTCCCTGGGCTCTCGCGGGTAATGTTTTACGTATAAAACCGTAATGCCGCGGGAGGATGATTGATAAAAGGCAAAAGTGCTGATGGGGTGGGGACTCAAGTTTGCTTAACCCTAAGTTAAGGAGTAGATTTCTCGGCGTATCGGGCGCATGCTCTATACGAAGACCTCACCCGTCCGACTCGGTGTACCCCCACCGAAGAGGATGTTTTTTAACCCTGTTATAAGAGACTTAACGGAGCTAAATATGACCAAGCAATCTAAGCTTCTGTCTCTGGCCGCCAGTCTGAGCGCCGCTCTCGTCGCCACTTCGGTTTCCGCCGCGGAAGCCCCGAAGGTTGACCTGCCGCGCGATCTCGACGGCTATGTGGCTCAAGATAAGGCCTTCTGGGACTACCTCAAGGCCAATCACCCGTACTTCAAGTACCTCAAGGAAAACCGCGTCGTCGGCAAGTTCACGATGTCGGACCGTAACGAGGAATGGGTTGAATTCGGTAACGGCGGACAGTATCACAAGGATACGGGCCGCAAGGTTGCCGTGACCTATCGCCTCCCGTACGAATCCTTCCTTGACCTCCCGAACAAGTTCGTTGGTCCGAAGAAGTGCGGTGAATGCCACCCCTCGCAGTATGAAAAGTGGGAACGTTCGCGTCACAACAAGATCGTCCGCTTCCCGGAAGAACTGACCGAACCGCAGGTTGCGGGCGACATGAAGAAGCCCCTCTATGGTTCCAAGGCTTCCGTGCTGCCGGAAGGTATTGAAGCCGATGACGTTTACGTCATCATGGGTACGCCGCGTACGAAGTACGGTTTCGTGGACAAGTGGCTTGTCCGCGGTACCTACCACGTCGAAGAAGGTAACCTCGGCAAGGGCACGGGCAAGATGGTTGCCGGCGGCAACCAGTTCTCCCGCAACTGGGCGCAGCACATCACGCCGGAAGTCGCCAAGAAGATCCACGCCTGGGATCCGACCTTCCCGACCAAGCTCGAAGACTTCGGCGCTCAGACGTCCAACGTCTGGGGCTTCAACTCCTACGGCGCTTCCAACCGCACGCAGGCCATGTTCCAGCCGGGTTCTTCCTACTGCGAAATCTGCCACACCTGGAAGTTTGACTTCAAGAGCCAGGACGAACTCTTTGCCGCTTTGGGTGACTCGAAGAAGCTTCGTAGCCACACCATCGCCAAGGGCGTCTCCTGCGAAGAATGCCACGGCGCGGGTGCTCACCTCTACGGTGCTCGCGGCGCCGGCATGCCGTCCAACTGCGAACGTTGCCACCAGCGCTTCGTTTACAACCAGGACGATGCCAAGGCCAACTTCAAGACCCCGTTCAACAGCTACTTCAAGAGCTTCTGCCCGGCTTGCGGTACCGAAGGTTCGCAGTCGCACTACACGAAGCACTATCAGAAGGGTATGCGTTGCACGACCTGCCACGATCCTCACGAAGTGACGAGCAACGACTGGGCTTCCCAGTACACGGTTCCGAACCTCAAGAAGAAGTGCCAGGACTGCCACACCACGGCTGCTGAATTCTTCGCCCAGGGCGGTACGCACAGCCGCAACGACTGCGCCTCCTGCCATATGCCGAAGATGGGTTCGTGCGAAAACTTCGCTTCGATCCAGCGTCCCGACATGGCCGGCTTCGATAACGTCCGCGCTTCGCACATCTGGCGTATTTTGGTCGACCCCGAAAAGAAGTCGATCAACCCGCCCGACGGCGCCAAGGATCGTAAGCTGACGAGCCCGAAGGGCTGGAAGCTCACGAAGGACGACGGTCGTCCCTACATCGACCTGATGTGGACCTGCGGCCGTACGGCTTACCAAGACAAGCACCAGGTTGAAGCTCTGGGCTGCCACAGCCCGATCCAGTCGAAGTTCCCTGAAGCTCTCCGCTTCAAGGATCAGAAGACCATCTACAACAAGGTTGTCGCCTGGCAGACCCCCGTTAAGGAAGGCTATGCCAAGATCACGGCCGACCTCGTCACGATCACCGACATGCTGAAGGTTGCGAAGCTTTCGAACTCGGATCGCGCTCAGGTCCAGCTCCTCGCTGAAAACGCCCGCCGCGTTGCCGCCAAGATCAAGGACGACGGTTCGTGGGGTGTCCACGCTCCGCAGTATGCCAAGCAGCTCGTTGACGAAGGCGTCGTCTTCGCGAATGAAGCTCTTGCCATCCTGAACAAGGGCGCCAAGACCGCTGCGAAGTAATCCTGACGTAGGGATCAGCTTCACCTCAGGCAACTGAGGATAGGCTAGAAGAGGCTCGGAGTTCGCTCCGGGCCTCTTTCTGTTTGGTGAGCCGCATCGAATGCGGGCGGCGGTGCCCGACGGCTCGAATGCGGAATCTTCTCTGAAGTCAGTGTTGGAAAATTCTCCCACTCGAACTTCAGAGAATTTTTTTGTTTTGAGGGTGCAGAAAGAATCTCTTCTATTGTGCGCTCCCGAAGAGAGCTGACGAAGCCGCGTATTTCGCTCCCCGGTCCGAATCCCGCGGGGAAATGTGCCGTCGTACCGAAATCGGGAGTCGCGGGTGCAGGGGAAAAGAAAGGAGGCCGAACGCCGTGTACGACATTTGACCTCCTTCATGAACGATCCGCAGAGAAAAGGGAATCGTTCGGCGGCGTCCTCGGGCTTCAGCGCTTCTGCAGAGCCTTCTCGGCGCCTTCGCGGTAGCTCTTTGCATCGACCGCATCGAGCCACTTGACGGCGACCTTCGGATCGTTCTCCGAAATCGCGAGATGCGTCATCGGAGCGTCGGGCGAGGCGCCGTGCCAGTGCATGATGCCCGGAGGACAGGTGACGACGTCCCCCGCCTTTACGGCCACGACGGGACCGAGCGTTCCGTCGGCGTTGCGAGACTGCGTGAGGCCGATGCCGTCAACGATCAAGAGCGTCTGACCGAGCGGGTGAACGTGCCAGAAGGTCCGGGCCCCCGGAGTGAAGTACACGTAGGCGCCGTAGCTCTTGGCGGGTTCCACCTGCCGGAAGGCCGACTTCATGAGCGCCTTGCCGGTGAAGGTTTTGGGATTCGTCGACACCCAAGTGCCGTCGGGCACGAGCGCCTGACGGGCCTCGGCTTCGGGAAACGACGAAAACACGGTCTGTCCCGCAGACGCCGCCGTCTGCGCGGCGAAGGCGCCCTGGATCAGAAAGAGCGCGGCCAAAGGTAGCGAAAAGCGCGCGGCGTTGCGCAGAGGACGGTGCAACGCGTTGGGTTTCTCAAACATGGCTGGACTCCTTGTCAAAAAGCGATGCGGACGGGATCAGAGCGTGCGGCCGAAGAAGGCCTTGAGCTTGCCGACCACCGCTTCGACGTATTCCGGAACGAAATAGGTCTGAATGTGCGTGGCGCCCGGGATCTTGAAGAGTTCCTTGTCCTTCGTGCCCGTGGCGGCGGCGAAGGCTTCCTCGGTCATGTAGAGGGAGTCCGCCTTTTCACCCGCCATCATGAGCAGCGGCTGATCGATGAGTTCGATCTGATCGCGCGCGTCCCAGGCCATCAGATCCATGAGGCTCGAGGTCGTGTAGGCGAAGGTGGAGTTGGCGTGACGATGGGTCTTGCCGTAGTAGACCATGCCTTCGCGGTAGAGGTCGGTCGGGATCTTGGCGATGGATTCGTCGGTAAGGGCGTCGAAGTCGACGTTGCCGGAAATCGAGATCTTTCCCGTCGTCACTTCGGCGGCGCGGGCGTCGGAGGCTTCCTTCATGCGCTTGGCGATCGTGTCGAGGCCCGTGTTGATGTAACCGTTGCGGCGCACTTCACCCGAATTGAACATCGAAAGCGTGGCGACGGCCTTGAAGCGCTTGTCGGACTTTGCGGCGTTGAGCGTGTAGCCTCCGCCCCCGCAGATCCCGAAGGCCCCGAGACGCTGAGCGTCCACGCCCGGATAGGTCGAAATGAAGTCGGCCATCCCATGGATGTCTTCGGTACGGAACTGCGGCTTGTCGGTGTGGCGCGGTTCGCCTTCGCTCGCACCCTGATAGGCGGCGTCGGCGGCGATGGTCACGTAGCCGAGTTCGGCGAGGCGTTGCGCATAGAGGCCGGCGACCTGTTCCTTGACGCCGCCGTTCGGATGCGCGACGACCACGGCCGGGAAGGCCTTCTTGCCGTCGTAGTCGGCCGGCGTGTAGACGTTCGCGGCGATCTTGAGGCCGTTCAGCTTGTAGGTCACGGGATGAATGTTGACGTGGCCCGGAAGGTTTTCGGTGATGGCTCCGCGGTAGACGAGTCCGAAGGGATTCGGAGCGGGCGTCTGATCGGCGGCGCCGGCAACGCAGGCGACCCCCATGCAGGCGGCAGCGGCCGCCGCGGCGACGGTTTTCTTCGACATTTTGTTTGTTCCTTACTAAGAAAGGGTTTTGAGATGAAGGCCGCTTCCCGCGGAAGCGGCTGAATGTTCTGTTTTACGGACGGACGACGAAGGGATTACTTGCCGCGGGCCTTGAGAACGGCGGCGACGCTTTCGCGGGCGAGCTTGCCCTGCGTTTCCCCCACTTCCTTGCCGACGACTTCGGCGAATGCCTTGAGTTCATCGGGCTGCAGACCGACGTTCAGGCAGACGTTCAGGTGCGAGCGAAGCTGCACGGGCGCCGGAAGGGCCGCGAGGGCCGCCACCGTCGCGAGTTCGCGTTCGCGCCAGGTGAGAATGTCGTTGGCGAAGATGTCCCCGAAGAGGTGTTCCTTCAGGTAGGTGTCGATGTTGGGCGAGAAGTCGTACACGGGACTCGCGGCGGGCTTGCCGATGAGCGTGGTCTGCGTCTTCGTGCCGAGTTCGCGAATCGAGGTGTTCGGGGGAAGGGGCTTGGCTTCGCGGCCCGTCACGTCTTCCACGCCCTTGGCCTTGTGTTCCTTCAGAAGGTTCACGAAGACGCCGAGGCCCGTAAGGCTTCTCGGAAAGCCCGTGTAGGCGTACATCTGTTCGAGAACGCTGCGGATTTCCGTGACGGTGAGTCCGTTTTTGAGCCCCGTTTCCAGAGCGGACTTGAGCGCGGCTTCATTGCCGTTGGCCGTGAAGGCCGCGATGGGAACGATGCTTTCTTCGCGGACGGTGAGCGCCGCGTCGGCGGGAAGAGACGTTGCGGCAACCGCAGCCGCGCCGATGGCGGCGCACAGAATTTTGGCAGATTGGGTCATAAGGTTTCTCCTTTCATGCCGGGAAAAAAAAACGGAGGATTTCGAAGGTCGGCCGCAAGAACAGAATGTGCGTTCGTTCCCTCAACCGATTCCTCTTTCGGCATCTTCAGAATAAAAAACGCAGGAACGCTCCTTTTACGGGTTCCTGCGTGCTTTTTGCCAATCCGTTCCACGGGCTCGTCCGTTGCGGGGCGCTTTGTTGAGCGCCGCGGCGGTGCGGGCCGTGCCGCGCTTACGGATGTTCGGACGTTTTGGCGTCGGCCTTGGCAAGAGTGACCGGCTCGCCAGCGCGGGCGGGACGGTCCGTCGTTACGACGAAGGCGCCCAGCAGAACGAGAAGAAGCGCCAAGGGCTTATCCCAGGTGAAGACGTCCATGCCGATGAGAATGGCCGTGGCGGAAGCCACGATCGGCTGCAGGTTCATATAGATTGAGACGACCGTCGCGCTTACGCTGCGCATCCCGAGCGGAATGAGCGTGTAGGCCGCGATCGTGCAGAAGACGATGATGAAGCCGATTTCAAGCCATCCGACGTGACTCGTGGCGGCGGTCCAGATGAGTTCCGTGTCGTACTGGCCCGTGAGGAACCAGACCGGACAGGCCATGACCGTGCTCAGCGTAAAGATCCACGTCATCTGCGTGACCGGACGATACTTCTTGCTGATGTCGCCGCAAATGACGACGTAGGCCGCAAACGAGGAAACGGAGAGCATGGCGAGCGCAATCCCGAGAAGATTGTTGGTCCCCTGCGAATCCGTCTCAAAGACGGCGCGGATCGCCAGAATGGAGGCGCCCACGATGCCGAGCACGATTCCGATGATCTTTTGGCGGGTAATCTTCTCG
Organism: uncultured Sutterella sp.; assembly: GCA_900543805.1. Classification (GTDB taxonomy): domain Bacteria; phylum Pseudomonadota; class Gammaproteobacteria; order Burkholderiales; family Burkholderiaceae_F; genus Sutterella; species Sutterella merdavium. The sequence continues at coordinate 10,272 of UQTE01000020.1, read as the reverse complement.
CCGAAGCAGAACGCCTGAAGGAGGAGCACCACCACGGGCGAGAGCGCGAGAATCAGCGAAAAGTAGACGGGCGTCGTGTACTGCAGGCTCAGAGACGTCAGGTACTGAGAAAAGACGAAGCCGAGAAAGCCTCCGAAAAGGATCATGACGAAGTCTTTGCGGTCGATCTCTTCTCGCTTCGCGAAGCACTGCATGATCCAGAAGAAAAGGGCCGCGCCCAACGCACGAATGCCGATGTAGCCGAGCGGACTCAGATAGTGGAGAAGAAGGTCGCGCGTAATGGGGATGTTGATGCCGAGAATCACCTGGGTGAAGATGATCATGAGGTGACCGGCAATCCTGTTTCTTTTCATTTTTGTATGTTCGGTATGAAAGGGTTTTCTATGGAAAGGACGTCCCGGAGCGTCGGTTCGGCGGCACGGCCGTTGCGCCTCGAAAGGCTTGCGGGATTTCCCCACACTCGAGTATGGGGATTGCCTTCGGGTTTTTCCGCTGAAAACCTGCCGAGCTTTTGCCCGATTCGACCCTAAGTTACAATGTCTGGAAATCTTTTCCGTTTTTCCTTTCCATGTCTTTCGTTCTGAGGCGTCCGAATCCCGATTCCGGTCCCGTCGTTGCCGACGGTTCGGCGTCGCTGCGCGTCGTCGCGTTCGACCTCGAAATCAATCCCGAGACCGGAGAGTGTCTCGACATGGGAGCGGTCGATTCCGACGGCGGGCGGGTCCACGGCTGCGTCGCGGCCCGCTTCCGCGCCTTTTTGGAGGGCGCCGACGTCGCGGGCGGGCACAACGTCGTCGACTGCGACATGCGGGGGTGTCCGTCTTTATTTGACGGGTTGAAGGCGCCGATTTTCGATACGCTGCGGCTGGAAACGCTGCTTCGACCGCTCTCTCGCCGTCATGCCCTTCCAAAGGAAGCGCCCGCCGATCCGGGGACACGCAGCAACCCGCTCGCGGATGCGGAGACCTCCTTTCGACTGCTGATCGATCTCGTCGACGACTGGCGCAAGCTCCCGGAAGACGTGCGGCGCATTCTCGTCGAGCTCCTTTCCGACGTGCCGGGATTTGCCGGATTTTTTCGACTCCTCGGCCTGAAGCCCGAGGGACTTGCGAATCCCGCTGCCGAGATCCGCCGGGTGTTTGCGGGAAAGCTCTGCACTTCCGCGCCGATCGAGGAATTCGTCGAACGGCATCCCGTGGAGCTTGGATGCGTTCTCGGTTTCATCGCCGTTTCGGAAACCGAACATTCTGCGTTTCCCGCCACGCCTCTCTGGCTTTCGCACCGCTATCCCGAAACGGACCGCATCGTCGACGTGCTGCGGGGGTGTTTCTGCCGGGATCCCGAGTGCGAATACTGCCGTCGCCGCTCGAACCTCACAACGGCGCTCAAGGAATATTTCGGCTTCGACGGCTTTCGCGTCTACGAGGGCGACAAGGAGTCGCTGCAGGAAGCCGCGGCCGCGTCGGCCGTCGCGGGCGAATCGCTGCTTGCGATCTTCCCGACGGGCGGCGGCAAATCGATCACTTTTCAGTTGCCCGCCCTCATGGCGGCCCGCGCGACGGCGGGTCTCACGGTGGTGCTTTCGCCCCTGCAGTCGCTCATGAAGGACCAGGTCGACAATCTCGAGAAAAAGGAGATCTTCGCCGCCGTCACGATCAACGGGCTCGTCAATCTGCTCGAAAGAAAGGCGGCCTTCGAAGAGATTGAGAGCGGCCGCGCCTCGCTTCTCTACATTTCGCCAGAAGCCCTTCGGTCTCCGTCGATCGTAAGGGCGCTCGAGAAGCGCCGCGTCGAGCGCTTCGTGATCGACGAAGCCCACTGCTTTTCGGCTTGGGGCCACGACTTTCGCGTGGACTACCTCTACATCGGGGAGTTTCTGAAGGAATTCCAAGAACGCGTCGGACGCAGGATTCCCGTTTCGTGCTTCACGGCGACGGCCAAGGCGAAGGTCGTGCAGGACATCTGCGACTACTTCGAGCGGACCGTGGGCGTGCACCTTCGGGTCTTCCGGACGTCGGCGGTGCGTAAAAACCTCGAGTATCAGATCAAGCACTTCGACGACGGCGACGCTAAGTACGCCTACATGCGAAGCCTCATCGAGAGCCGCGACTGTCCAACGATCGTCTACACGGACCGGGTCGCCTCGACCGAAGCGCTCGCCGAGAAGCTCACGAAGGACGGCTTTCCGGCGCTTCCCTACAACGGGAAGATGGATCCCCAGCAGAAGATCAAAAACCAGAACGCCTTCCTTTCAAACGAAGTGAAGATCATGGTCGCGACCACCGCCTTCGGGATGGGGGTCGACAAGGACGACGTTCAGCTCGTCATCCACCACGACATTTCGTCGTCGCTGGAAAACTACGTGCAGGAGTCGGGGCGCGCCGGACGAAAGGCGGACCTCCACGCCGAGTGCTACATCCTATTCAACGAAGAGGACATCAACCGGCACTTTTCGCTTCTTTCCGCGACGAAGCTCACGCTCTCCGACGTGCAGCAGGTCTGGAACGCAATAAAACGCCTCTCCGCGGGACGCCGCGAATTCGCCGCGACGGACCTCGAAATCGCGCGCGAGGCGGGGTGGGACTACGACGCCGAGCAGATCAAGACCAAGATCACCGCCGCAATCGGTGCGCTCGAGAAAGCGGGCTTCGTGAAGCGCGGAAGCAACACCGGCCGCGTCTACGCGACGGGCCTGCGCGGGAAGAGCTTCCGCGACGGACAAAAGCGGATTGAAGCGGACTGGGCGCGCGGGGAGGCGAGCGTATTCCGGTGTGAAGGGGAAAGAGTCGAGGCGGAACGGGTGCTTCAGTCGCTCGTTTCCCGCAGCCTCACGGGGGCTGCGGTCGGGGCCGTCAAGGCGGACGACAAAAAGTCCGTCGAGGCGCGCGTCGACTACATCGCGGACCGTTTGGGACTTGAAACCCGCGCCGTGGTGCGTGCGGTCACGAATTTAAGGACCCTCGGGATCCTCACGGACGAGCGCGACATGCGAGCCTCCCTTTCGGGGAGGCCCGAGACGTTGGAGCGGCGCTTGTCGCGCCTGGCGGATCTCGAGCGCAGAATCCTCGCCTTCGTCGAGGAATCGCGTCATCCCGAATGGGGGAACGGAGACGTCGTGAGCCTCGTCGAAATGAACGCCGCGCTTGAAGACGCCGTCGGAAAGGCCGTGGGACTCCCCGTGATCGAGCGCCTCCTGCGGAGCCTTCGACAGGCGGATTTGGTCGAAATCGAACGGACGGGTTCGAAAAAGCATTGGCGAATCCGCCTCAAAACGACGCGTGAGAAGGCTTTGGAGAGAATCGAGAAGCTCGCCGCGGTCGGCGGGCGCGCGATCGTGACGCTCGGCGGTCTCGAAGGGAATCGGGCGGCGCACGCCGAGGAAAGGACGGACAAAGGCGACGACGCAAGGCGCTCGGTGTCCTTTTCCTTTGCGGAACTTCTGCGGGACGTGAACGATTCTTCGGGGCTCTTTCAAGAAAAGACCACTTCGGACGAACTCGAAAAGTCGCTGCTCTTTTTGCACCGCAACGGCCTCCTCTGCGTGGACGGAGGCTTCTTCGTCGCCTACCTCCCGATGCGGATCGAAAGGCTCGAGGCCGACAACCGCAAAAAGTACCTGCAAAAGGACTACGACTTTCTCGACGACTACTACAAGGAGCGCATTCAGCAGATCCACATCGTGGGCGAGTACGCAAACCTCATGGTGCGCGACCGGGAGGCGGCGCAACGCTACGTGCGCGACTATTTTGAACTTCCCTACGAAAACTTTCTCAAGACCTACTTCAAGGGCGGACGCGAAGAGGAGCTCAAGCGGAGCATGACGCCCGCGCTCTACGAGAAGCTCATCGGCACGCTCTCGGAAGCGCAAAAGGAGATCCTTTTCTCGGAGGCGCCGTACATCGTCGTGGCGGCGGGACCGGGAAGCGGCAAGACGCGGGTGCTCGTGCACAAGCTCGCCCACCTGATGCTCGCCGAAAACGTCCGGCCCGAACAGCTTGTGATGCTGACTTTCTCTCGCGCAGCCGCCCAGGAATTCAAGACGCGTCTGATCGCCCTCTACGGGAAGGGCGCCCGCTTCGTCACGGTGAAGACCTTCCACTCGTTCGCCTTCGGGCTTCTCGGACGCCCGGGCTCGATCGAAGAGGCGACGGACGCGGTGGCCCGCGCGGTCAAGGCGATCCGCGAGGGACGCGCGGACCCCTTGAACCTTGCCGCGACGGTGCTCGTTCTCGACGAAGCGCAGGACATGGACGCGGACGAATTCGCGCTCGTAAAGGCCCTGATTGAGCGCAATCCCGAAATGCGGGTGTTGGCGGTCGGCGACGACGATCAGAACATCTACGGATTCCGCGGTTCGGATTCCAAATACTTCGCATCGCTCAAGAGCGGCTCCGACTACGACGCCGAGTGGCACGAGCTCGTCGACAACTGGCGAAGCCTTCCCGCGATCGTGCATACGGCAAACCGATACGCGCGCTACCTCAAGGGGCGTCTGAAGACGCGTGAAAACCGTTCCGTGCGCGAAGGCACGGGCGAGGTGCGGATCATTCACCATGCGTCGGAAAATCTGGAGACGGCCGTCGTGGAAGCCCTGTCGGCGGAAAAGAGAAGGGGAACGGTCGCGGTGCTCGCGCACACGAACCGCGAGGTGGAGACGATCGCGTCGCTTCTGGAAGAAGCCGGGATACCGGTCGAGCTCGTGCGAAGCGACAAGAGTTTCCGCGTGGGAAATCTCCTTGAAGTGCAGATTCTCTCGAATGCGCTTCGCAAATCGAAAAAGCCCGTCTACGGACCGGAAATCTGGGCGGCCGCTCAGGAAGAACTGCGCCGCCGTTGCGCTGGAAGTCCCTGGGTGGAACCCGTACTCGACTTTGCCCGGCGCTTCCGAAAGACCTCGGCGGGCGAGGTCTATGCAAGCGACTGGGAAGAGGCCGCGGCGGAAAGCCGCCTCGAGGATCTCTTCCCCGAAGACGTGCGAGCCGTGGTCGTCTCGACCTATCACGGCGCAAAGGGGAGGGAATTCAATCGGGTTCACTGTCTCGTTCACCCCGATCGGTTGAAGCGCATGCCGGGCGGCCTCTCCCCGGCCGAAGCCCAAAAGCGTCTCGGCGACGTCCATCGTTCGCTCTACGTGGCGCTCACCCGCGCCAAGGACGCGCTCACGGTGCACACGAGCGGAGACTTCCTGCGGCATTTTGAGGCCGAAGGGGTCGAGCGTCTCCGAGACGAAAAGGACTACCCCGAGCCCAAGAAGATTCTCCTTCGCATGGGTCTGAAGGACGTGTGGCTTGACGCCGTCAAGGACGTGAAGCATCGGATTTTCGCCGAACTCACCGCGGGCGACGAACTGCGGGTGGTTCGGAACGGTCGGACGGAATTCCGGGCCGGGGGACTTTGCTGCGCCAAAGCGTCGGCGAAATTCGACGGGACGCTCGCCGAAAAACTCGGAGAGGGCTACGAAATCGAGTCGGCCGCGGTCTGGGCGATCGTGCGCCGGGACGTTCCCGACGAGGACCGAAGCGACGCGGTCGTTCTCCCCGTTCTCACGCTTCGCCGAATCCAGACAGATTCGGAACGCTGATTCTCAAAGACGCCGATGCGGGAGAGGGGAGGATTGCCTGCAAAAATAGAGACGCTATCGGAAATGCCGCGATGATTGTATGAATGCATCTTACGGTTTTATTATCGACTTACGGACTCGGAAATAGATCGCTGTTCATTTTTGGAATAACGCATACCTCCTTTTCCGTAAAGAACGGTTGATTTTATGAGATGAGAACCGATGTCAATAGGGCGATAACAATGAACGGTCCGCTCGGCAAGCGGGTTTCGTCCGTTTTCGCCTGAAAAATGCGCAGATCGGGATTGGTAACCGTGCGGGAACCAAACGAAGGGGTACGGAAGAGGAAAGAGGAACGGTCGGTACGGAAAAGAAGATCTTTGGAGCGAGAAGTTTTTATCTATAAGGGAAGAGTTGTACGGGTTAACGCTAGTCAAAAAGATGTAAATGAAACGTTTCGTTTCTTTGGACTACCTCCATAGAATGAGGCCTCTCTCGGTCGAACGACCGAAAACCAACCTAAGGAGACCTCATAAATGTCCGAAATCGAGAAGACCGGAGCGCCGTGTCTGAGTCGACGCACCTTCCTCGGTGCGGCGGCCGCGGCGGGCGCCACCGCCGCGACGATGGCCCCCTGGTCCAGCGTCGAAGCCGAAATCGCCCGTCTGAAGGACGAAGGCTGGACGCCCCATCCCGTCGCCTGCAACATGTGCGGCGGCTACTGCGGCATGCTCGCCATGCACAAGGACGGCACGGAGCCGTCCTTTGACACCGTCCGCATCTACCCGAACCCCTCGCATCCGCAGCGCGGATACTGCGCCCGCGGCTCGAGCGCGATGTACGTGTGGAATTCCCCGATTCGTCTCAAGAAGCCCATGAAGCGTACGGGTGAGCGCGGCGAAGGGAAGTTCGTGGAGGTTTCCTGGGATGAAGCCCTGAACGACATCGCCAAGCGCGTGAAGGAAATCGTCGAGAAGCACGGCGAACACGCCGTCGCGATGACCTCGCACAACTTCAGCGCCTTCCAGAACTGGTTCGGCTTTGCGCTCGGCACCCCGAACATCATTTCGCACTCCTCGACCTGCAACAGCGCCTCCGTCATGGGCCGCCGACTCGTTCTCGGCAAGGGCTTCGACGGCGCGGGCAAGGTCGAACCCGACTACGCCAACTGCCGCTATCTCCTTTTGATCGGCCGCACCCTCAACTGCGCCATGGGCGTGCAGGCGACCTTCGCCGAAGCCCGCAAGAAGGGCTGCCGCGTCGTCTTCGTCGACCCGCGCATGCCGGAATCGGCCTTCGGCGACGCCGAATGGCTCCCGATCCGTCCGGGCACCGACTCGGCCTTCGTGCAGGGGCTCCTCAACGTCGCCGTGCGCGAAAACCTCGTCGACCTCGACTTCCTCGCGCGTCACACGAACGCTCCCTACCTCATCAAGGCGGACGGCAAGCCCCTCACCGAAGCCGACATGGTCGAGGGCGGCGCCAAGAACCGCTACGCGGCCTTCGACAAGAAGACGTCCGCCATCGTCTGGCGCGGCGTTGAAATGAAGGACGGCAAGGCCGCGGGCTTTGCCGAAGATCCCTCGTCCGAACTCGCGCTCGACTGGACGGGCGACGTGACGACGCTCTCGGGCGCCACGGTTCGCCTCACGACCGCCTGGAACCTCTTCATGGCGGAAGTGAACCGCTACACGCCCGAAGAAGCCGCCAAGATCACCGGCATCAAGGCCGACGACATCGTGCGCGTCGCCCGCGACTTCTTCACGCTCGGCGGCGTCTGCGACGACGGTTGGTATTCGTCGCGCTGCGGCAACGACTGCGAAGCCTATGCGCTCATTACGCTTCTGAACGCCTTTGCCGGCAACTTCGATAAGAAGGGCGGCTTCGTCGTCACTTCGGGCGGCGGCTTCAAGGGGCCGGGCGTCTCCATGGGCAAGGGCCCGCAGGGCCAGAAGTGGACGCTCCCCGACACGAAGCGTCTCGATCGCGTCTTCTATCCCGAAGGCTCGGGCACGTTCTCGGCGATCTTCGACGCCGTTCACACGGGCAAGCCCTATCCGGTTCGCGCCTTCTTCATCACGGGGACGACGATGTTCCACCGCGAGGCGAATTCCGCCCGTTTGGCCGAGGCGCTTAAGGCGCTCGACCTCGTGGTCGTGCAGGACATCTTCCCGCACGAGGTGATCGACTACGCCGACTACGTGCTCCCGTCCACGTTCTTCCTCGAATGGGACGAATACGCAGGCGTCAAGTGGGCCTTGAACGGCAACGTGCAGAAGAACTGCGCGGGTCTGCAGCCGCCGAAGGGGAACGAATCCCGTCACGAAATCTGGCAGTTCTGCGAAATCCTCCGCCGCGCCTTCCCGGAACGCGCCGCCGAACGTCTCGGTTACGACCATGAAATGTCGTACGACGAATTCCGCGCCTGGCAGAAGGGCATGATGGAAGCCGCCTGGAAGAAGTTCATCGACGCGAAGAACGCCGCGAAGCCGGGTGAAGGCGACCGCATCGCCCGCGAAGTGGCCGAGCAGGGCTGGTCGCAGACGGCCGCGAAGAAGTACGGTCAGTATCCCTTCAAGAAGCCTTTCGGCACGGCGACGGGCAAGATCGAAATCATGAGCTTCCTCATTGCCGAGAAGTATCCGAACGCAGGCCTCCCCGCCGTTCCGACCTATCAGCCCGTCGAAGCCTTCCGCATTCCGAAGGCCCGTTCCGACGAGTTCTACTTCGTCTCCGGCAAGGATTCGAGCGCTTCCTCGGGCGTCACGCTCTTTACGCAACCCTCGAAGTTCCTCGGCGACCGCTCCGTCTGGATGAATCCGGTCGACGCCGAACGCCTCGGGCTCGAAACGGGCGACGAAATCGAAATCGAAGGTCTCGACAACGGCGTCAAGGGCCGCGCCAAGGTGAAGGTCACGAACCGCGTCATGACGGGTTCGCTCTTTGCCTACGGCTTCCAGGGCGGCGTTCGCACGAAGAACCTTCCCAAGAACTACGAGTGGGTGCGCGAAGGCGTCAACTCCCACTGGTTCGCCACCGGCTGGCGTCAGCCCGTCTGCGGCAACCTCGCCAACAACTCGTCCGTGCGCGTGAAGCCCGTGAAGTAAGGAGAGAACATGTCTCAATCGAAAAAACAGCTTGCGCACCTCTTCGACGCGACGCAGTGCATCGGTTGCTCGGCCTGCATCGTCGCCTGCGCGCAGACGAACTACCCGGAAATGGTCGAGCGTGAAAACGAAGGCTGGAACTGGCTTGCCGCCAACATCCGCAAGGTGACGCTCGAACGCGCCAAGCGCCCCGTGCAGATCCTCGTGCAGTGCCAGCAGTGCGAAAACGCGCCCTGCATCGACACCTGCCCCTTCGGCGCGAACTACCGCGATCCCGAAACGGGTCAGGTGAAGACCGACGCGAGCCGCTGCGTAGGCTGCAACTACTGCATCGCCTCCTGCCCGTACGACGTTCGCTGGTCGCACCCGGATTCGGGTCTGCCGATGAAGTGCATGGGCGACGGCTGCGAAAAGCTCATCGCCGAAGGTCGTGATCCCGCCTGCGTTTCGGCCTGTCCGGTGCAGGCCCGCATGTTCGGCGACATCAAGGATCCGAAGTCGGCCATTTCCGAGCGTCTTCGCACGTCGAAGACCGAAACCCTCCTTCCCCATAAGGGAACGAAACCCAACTTCTTCGTGGTGGTGCAGAAATGATCTACGAAAACATCGAACTGACCCGTCAGGTCGCGACCGCCCACTGGGGGTGGACGATCGCCTTCTTCCTCTGGTTCGTGGGTCTGGGCGGCATGACGCTCGTTCTCAACGCCTTTGCGAAGAGCCGTCATCTCTTCTTCGCCGCGACCGGTGCGATCGTGGTGGGTACGCTCCTCGTGGTCTCCCACCTGGCGCGCCTTCTGAACCTTCCGTTCGCCGCGATCAACGCGCTTCTCGAGTGGAAGTTCAACTTCGGCAGCTGGATGTTCATCGGCATCTGCATTCTCGCCGTCACCTGCGTCGTGACGGTCGTGCAGGCCTGGCTCTGGTGGAAGGGAAGCCGCGTGGCGGATTCGAAGGGCATGCTCTTCATCGACGCCGTCCTGGGCTTCGCCTCGACCGCTTACTCGGGCTTCCTTCTCACGCAGGCCGTGGGCGTACCGCTTTGGACGACCGCCGTGCTTCCGGTTCTCTGGGTCTTCTCGGGTCTCTCGAGCGCCGTGGGTCTGATGGAGGTCGAGCGCCTCTGCCCCAAGTCCGACACCAAGGACATCTCCTGGCTCGGTCACGTCGCCCATCTGGCGCACTGGGGTGAAGCCTTCGTGCTCTTCGCCTTCGTGTCCGTCGCCTTCTCGGGCACGCCCGCCGCGGTGGCCGGCGCTTCGTCCCTCGTTTCGGGCGACAACGCCGCGCTCTTCTGGAGCGGTGCGGTCGGCATCGGCATCATCGTTCCGATCCTCGTTTCGTGGTTCGCCCACGGCTCGAAGCAGATGGGCGCGATCGCGGGCCTCTGCGCCATCCTCGGCGCTCTCGCTCTGCGCGCTTCCGTGCTCTTTGCGGGCGCCTTTGATCCGGTGATCTTCTAAGAGCTCTCTCTAGAAGTCAGTGATCAAGCAACGGCCTTCCGGCACGACGTCGGAAGGCCGTTTTTTATGGCTCTTCGGGGGTATGTGTGGGTTGAATCGATCCATCAGATACCCTCGGGGCGGTTAGGCAACGGAATGCGCATAT
>UQTE01000019.1 GCA_900543805.1 uncultured Sutterella sp. | reverse complement strand
AGTATCTGGCTACGAACCAGAGGGTCGTGGGTTCGAATCCTGCCAGCCGCGCCACTTTTCCACAGGAAGGAAGCTCGTCTCGAAAGAGATCGGGCTTTTTTTGTTGCCTGTTAAATTCTTTCCTTTCTCTTCTCCCGCTTCTTTTTGCAAAGTTATCCACAGATTCTCGAGAGAAATTTTCCCGAAATTTTCAATTTGCACATTTTTGCATCAACTCGGGTTTTCCTTGGTGCGAGAGGGGATTTGCCGATCGCCGGGGCTAAGATGTTTATCTTACCCACAAATTCTGTGGATAAATCGGCGGACAACCTGCCCTCCCCGCCTGTGGACAACTTTGTCACCCCGCTCCAAACCCCTTCTCGGAGGGCGGGTTGCCGACAGCAAAAGGCCGCGCTTCGGTTATCCACCGAGGGCGCGGCCTTTTCGATGTTTTCCACCGTCCGTCGTTCAGCCGGCGGGGTTGCGCGTGAACTTCTTGAAGCGCACGGAGAAGTCCCGTTTTTCGTCGGGCGGGAGTTCCGAGAGGAGCTCCTCCGTCCAGTCCGAACGATCGAAGTCGGGAAAGCTCGTGTCCCCTTCAAAGTCCCGGTCCATTTCGGTAAGCCACAGGACGTCGGCTTCGGAGAGCGTCTGACGGTAGAGCTCTCCCCCGCCGAGCACCATGAGGCGGGGCGCGTCGGAAAGAAGCGCCTTCGCCTCATCCCAATCGTGCACGACCTCGACCCCGTCGGCCGCCCAGTCGGCGCGGCGCGTCAGCACCACGTTGCGCCGCCCCGGCAGGGGCCGCCCGATCGACTCGAAGGTCTTTCGCCCCATGACGACGGGAAGCCCCATCGTCACGGTCTTGAAGTGACGGAAGTCTTCCGGCACGTGCCAGAGCATTTTGTTTTGCCCGCCGATCACGCCGTTTCGCGCGACGGCGACGATGAGTTCCACCGACTGCGTCATACCGAAACGACTCCCTTGATGTGCGGGTGCGGATCGTAGCCGACGATCTCGAAATCTTCGTATCGGTAGTCGAAGATCGACTCGGGTCGGCGGTGAATGACGAGCTTCGGATAGGGGCGCGGCTCGCGCGAGAGCTGCAGCTCGACCTGCTCGAAGTGGTTCTTGTAGATGTGGCAGTCCCCGCCCGTCCAGACGAAGTCGCCAGGCTCCAGGTCGCACTGCTGCGCGACCATGTGCGTCAAAAGCGAATAGGAGGCGATGTTGAAGGGAACGCCGAGGAAAATGTCGCAGCTTCGCTGATAGAGCTGGCAGGAAAGACGTCCGCCCGCCACGTAGAACTGCATGAGGAGGTGGCAGGGAGGGAGCGCCATCTTGGGGACTTCGGCGACGTTCCAGGCCGAGACGATGAGGCGGCGCGAATCGGGATTGCGCTTGATTTCGTCGATGAGGTTGGCGATCTGATCGACCGTCTCCCCGTCGGCGCCGCGCCAGCTGCGCCACTGCACGCCGTAGACGGGACCGAGGTCGCCGTTCTCGTCGGCCCATTCGTCCCAGATGCGAACGCCGTTTTCCTTGAGGTAGGCGATGTTGGAGTCGCCCTTCAGGAACCAGAGGAGTTCGTGAATGATCGAGCGAAGATGAAGCTTCTTCGTCGTGACGAGCGGAAAGCCTTCCGCCAGATTGAAGCGCATTTGATAGCCGAAGACGGAGCGGGTGCCCGTACCCGTACGGTCGGCCTTGTCGACCCCGTGCTCGTATACGTAGCGCATCAGGGTCTCGTACTGATTGGAGACCATGGGAAGGTAAAAGCCAAAGTGATGGTTACAAAGAATTTGACATTGTAGCCACGAAGTGCCCGCCCGTGTCTCCCCCCGATGCAAAAACGGGCCGCCGCCCGAAGGCATGCGGCCCGTTGATTCGGGAAAATCGCCCGTGGCTCAGCCGCGGCGACCGATCGCTTCGGCGCAGGCGGCGATGAGCGCGGGGCCCGAATAAATGAAGCCCGTGTAGAGCTGCACGAGCGAGGCGCCCGCCTCCATCTTCGCGACGGCGTCTTCGGCCGTCATGACGCCGCCCACGGCGATGATGGGGAGTTCGCCCTTGAGATGGTCGGCCAGAATGCGGACCACTTCGGTCGAGCGCTCAAAGAGGGGCTTGCCGGAGAGGCCGCCCGGGTTCCGGCTCTTTTCGAGGTGTTCGACGCCCTTGCGAGACACCGTGGTATTGGTCGCCGTCACGGCGTCCATTTCGTAGCGCACGAAGAGGTCCGCCACGCGCTTCAAGGTTTCGTCCGCGAGATCGGGACCGATCTTGATCGTGATCGGCACGCGGCGCCCGAGGCGGTCGGCCTGACGGTCGCGCTCGGCGGCGATGCCGGCGACGAGCGGCTCGAGGGCGTCGGCTTCCTGCAGACGCGTGAGGCCCGGGGTGTTCGGGCAGGAAATGTCGATGGCGAGATAGTCGGCGTGCTCGGTGAGCTTCTTCATGCACTCGACGTAGTCGGGCAGAGCGTCGGCGACGGCCGTCGAGTTTTGCTTGCCGATGTTGATCCCGACGATCCCGCCCTTGGCGCGGTAGGCCTTGGCGCTCACGAGATTTTCAATCGCCTTGTCGGCGCCGCAGTTGTTGAAGCCCATGTGGTTGACGATCCCCTTGGCGGGAATGAGGCGCCAGCAACGGGGCTTGGGATTGCCAGCCTGCGGACGCGGCGTGATCGTACCCACTTCGATGTGGCCGAAGCCGAGGCTCCCGAGCGAGGACACGTGGGCAGCGGTCTTGTCCATCCCGGCGGCGAGCCCCACGGCGTTGGGGAAGCGAAGCCCCATCACCTCCACGGGGTGCGAGACGGGCGCGGGGCAGACGAGGCGCGTCGCGCGCACGGCCGCGGCCCAGTCGATGTTGTTCATGATGAGGGCGTGAGCCGTTTCGGGGTCGAGTCGGAAAAGAAAACTGCGGATGAGGGAGTAAAGCATCGGGATCTCGGGTATCTTGGTGAATCTTCTTCTGGGTCTCGGGGGCCTTTCGGGGTCTTCAAAGAAAACCGAAGGCCGCCGCGGCGACTGCGGGTTGCAAGGATACAATTTCTCACTGCTCTTTGGCGGAAAATTTCGTCCGCCCCAAGCTCTCAAGGAACGAATCATGCCGAAAAAACCGACTTTCTGCGTCTTCTGCGGCTCCCGCCCGGGGAGCTCCCCGCAATACGCCGCGGCCGCCCGGACGCTCGGCGACGCGATCGCCCGACACGGGTGCGACCTCGTCTTCGGAGGCGGCAACGGCGGCCTCATGGGCATCGTCTCGCAGACGGCGCTCGCGGGCGGTGCCTCGGTGACGGGCGTCATCCCGACCTTTCTTCTCGGGCGGGAAGCCCCCGCGGGGAACCTCACGAAGCTCGAGCACTGCGAAAGCTTTGCCGAGCGCAAGGCCCGCATGGCCGAGCTCGCCGACGGGTTCTTCGTGTTGCCGGGCGGCATCGGAACCCTCGAAGAAGCCTTCGAGATGCTCACGAACCTCTCGATCGACCGCACGAGAAAGCCGATCGGCTTCGTGAGCACCGGAGGCTACTACGATTCCCTCTTTCGCATGCTCGAGACGGCGCAAAAGGAAGGCTTCCTGGGCGACGGAGCGCTCTCGCGCGTTCGGGTGAAGGAAGACCCCGAAGCGCTTCTCACCGAGCTACTCGAACTGCTCGACGACTGACGCGAAAAGTCCTTTTCGAGCGCCCAGCAAAAAGCCGGAACTCCCGCGGGGGAGCTCCGGCTTCGTTTTGGGGTGGGAAGGATCCGCGCCTTATTCGGCGACGAGGACCTTCACTTCATCGCCGTATTCGTCCTTCACGGTCGTATGGATGCCGAGAAGAACAATCCAGCGGCGGACGGTGCCGACGATCACGAAGAGCATCAGGAACATCACGAGCACCGAGAGGACGGCGAGCAGATACTGCCCGGCCGGGAGGTACTGATTGACGACGAGCCAAATGCCGGCCCAGAAGGTGATGATCGTCATGAAGACGCCCGGCACGCCCGTGATCCAGGCGTACTGGGTCTTGTTCATGCGCAGGATGACGGTGGTGCCGATGAGGAGCGTCACCGAGGCGAGCAGCTGATTGCAGATGCCGAAGAGCGGCCAGATCGAACCGATGTCGCCCGAGTAGACGAGGTAGCCCCAGGCGCCCGTGAAGATGACGGACGTGATGATGATGCCCGGCCACCATTCCTTGTCGGCGAACTTCGGCCAGACCTTGCCCATCATTTCCTGCAGGAAGAAGCGGCCCACGCGGGTGCCCGCGTCAACGGCCGTCAGAATGAAGACGGCTTCAAACATGATGGCGAAGTGGTACCAGTAGGCCATCAGGTCTTCCATGAAGGGGATCTTCGAGAAGATGTGCGCCATGCCGACGGCGAGCGACACCGAGCCGCCCGGACGGGACATCAGCGTTTCCTGAACCTGCGCTTCGAGGTGCGGGAGTTCGACGACCTGCATGCCGAGCTGCGCGAACTTGTCGGCCGGCGCGTTGATCGCGAAGTAGTCGGCCGGAACGAGCACGCAGGCGGCGACCAAGGCCATCACGGCGACGAAGCCCTCCATGAGCATGGCGCCGTAGCCGACGAAGAGAACGTCGCGTTCGTTGCTGATCATCTTCGGGGTCGTGCCCGTGCCGATCGTCGCGTGGAAGCCCGAGAGCGCGCCGCAGGCGATCGTGATGAAGATGAACGGAATCACCGGACCGCCCACGATCGGGCCGCCGCCCTTGACGAATTCCGTGAAGGCGGGCATATGGAATTCCGGCATCACGAAGGCGATGCCGAGCGCGAGCGCGGCGATCGTGCCGATCTTGAGGAAGGTCGAGAGGTAGTCGCGGGGAAGGAGAAGGAGCCAGACGGGGAGAACCGAGGCGATGAAGCCGTAGATCGGGATGATGAGGCTCATCGGCTTCTTGTCGATGTCAAGCCAGCCGAAGTATTCGGGATGCGCCGCAACCCAGGGACCCGAGAGGATGCAGAGGAAGAGGAGCACCACGCCGATCAGGCTCGCGCCCTTCACGTCGCCCTTGCGCCACACCTGCATGTAGAGACCCATGATCACGGCGATCGGGATCGTGCAGAAGACCGTGTAGGTCGACCAGAGCGAATTGTGCATGGCGTTCACGACCGCGATCGAAAGACCCGCGAGCGTGAGGCCGAGAATGGCGAGCACCGCCCAGGACGCGACGAACCCCGTCGTCTTGTCGACTTCGGTCGAGGCGATATAGGCGAGAGAGCGGCCGCGGTGGCGCACCGAGCAGAAGAGCACGACCATGTCGTGCACGCCGCCCGCGAGCACGCAGCCGATCAAAATCCAGAGAAGTCCGGGCATGTAGCCGAACTGCGCCGCGAGCACCGGCCCGAGCAAGGGACCCGCTGCGGCGATGGCCGCGAAATGGTGTCCGAAGAGAACGTACTTGTTCGTCGCCACGTAGTCCTGACCGTCGGCGTATTTCACGGCGGGGGTCTGACGGGCTTCATTGACGTTGAGCACTTTGGACGCGATGAACAGACCGTAGAATCGGTATGCGATCGCAAAGACGCACAAGGCGGCAAAGACAATGGTCAGCGCATTGACGCCGGTTCCTGCCTCCATTTGCTTTTCTCCTAGTGAAGGTTTGAGAGGGATCGGAACCCGACACAAAAAAAGTGCGAGACCCATGAGGTTCCGCACTCTTTATAGGATGTGGACGCTCCGACTCGGACAGTGTACCGATCAGTGCGCCGTTTGTCTTCATCCGTTTTCTTGAACGCCCTTCCAAAGAGGCGGACATTCGGGAAAATCGGGACGCGACTCGACTTTTTACAATGCCACGTTCGTCAGACGATGTGGGCGTGCGTCTGCGCCTTGAAGATGAGGAAGGCCGTCGGCAACGAGAGCGTGTCGCGAACGCCCGAGAGAACGCCCGACCAGGCCACCATGAGGTCGATGTATTCCTTGGGTTCGAGCTTGCGGCCGAGCATCGCCTCGTGTTCTTCATGCGCCATGAGGACGTCGAGGTCCGCCTGGAACATCGCCACGGCGCGGCGGATCACTTCTTCGTCGGAGGTTTCGGCCGAACCGACTTCGTCGCCGAAGACCTTGCGCAGATGCGCGGCGAGCTTCGCACCGACCCAGCCGTTGTCGACGTAGCGGCTCTTCTCGGCCTTCCCCGTCAGAAGCGACACGACGTCCTCGCGGAACTCTTCGCTCTGGGCCTTCACGGCCTTGGCGTCCGCGTGGTCGGGGGAATTGCGCTCGATCCAGGCGTTCTGCATGCACGCGATGCCGAGCTCCTCCAAGACGATGAAGACGTGGTCCTGATTGGTGAAGTCGGGCTGCAGAGCCGGAGCGAATTCCTGGTTCGGTTCCTGGTGGGACATGGTTCGTTTGCGGTGAATCAGTGAAAGAAACGGAAAGTGTACACCAAGCGAAAATTTTTGAGAAGAACCCTTGCTTTTTTACGAAAGCTTAGGCATAATACGTCTTCTCTTCTCGAGCGTCCCTTCCGGGGGCGCACCATCGAAATGGAAGGATGGCAGAGTGGTTGATTGTACCGCCCTGGAAAGGCGGCATACGGAAATTCCGTATCGAGGGTTCGAATCCCTCTCCTTCCGCCAAAATTCAAAGCCCCAAGTTGTTTCGGCAACTTGGGGTTTGCTTTATGCTCCCTGCGTAAAGCGTTTTTCACCCGGAGGCCGGTTATGCGCCAGTGCATGGATGCCGAAAATCTTCACCGACGGCTCCGCAAAATCGTAGGACAAGTCAACGCGATCGACAAAATGATCGACGAAGACGTCCCGTGCGAAGACATCCTCATGCAGATCAACGCCGCCAAAAGCGCCCTGCACAAGTGCGGCAAGATCGTCCTCGAAGGCCACCTCAACCATTGCGTGCGCGAAGGAATCGAGCACGGCGACCCCGACAAGACCATCAAGGAGTTCGCCGCGGCGATCGAACACTTCTCCCGACTCTCTTGAGAGAAGATCCTTCCGACCATCCTCAACGAATGCATTTCGCCCCTGCGGAGGACTTGACGGCCGACACCGGCCGTTTTATTCTGCCTCCAAACAATACCCATGGGGGTATGGGTATACATTCTTCTTTTCCGCATCATGTCCCTCAAACTGCCCGACTGGATCGACGCCGACGCGCGCCGAACCCTCCTCTTTCTTCTCATCTCCGGCGTCGCCCTTGCGTTGAGTTTCTTCCCCGCCGCCGCGGCGCTTCCCTTCGATCCCTCCTGGGTCGCCATTGTTCTCTGCGGCCTTCCGATTCTCAAGGAGGCCGCGGAAGGTCTCTTCACGCGCTTTGACATCAAGGCGGACGTCCTCGTTTCCATGGCGCTCATCGCGTCGGTCGTGATCGGCGAAACCTTCGCCGCGGGCGAAATCGCCTGGAACATGACGATCGGCTCGCTTCTTGAAGAACTCACCGTGGAAAAGGCCCGCGCGGGCGTCGCGGAACTCGCCAAGCTTTCGCCCGAGAAGGCGCGCGTCATACGCGACGGCGTCGAGACCGTCGTCCCGGCGGGCGACGTGCTCACGGGCGACCTCGTCCGCGTGCTGCCGGGCGAAAAGATTCCGGCCGACGGCGTTCTTCTGGAAGGCGCCACCGCCATCGACGAATCCGTCATGACGGGCGAGCCGATGCCCGTCGACAAAAAGCCGGGCGACGAGCTCCTGAGCGGCACGATCAACCGCTTCGGATCTTTCGTCATGCGCGCGACGGACGTCGGCGAAAAAAGCGCCGTGAACCGCCTCATCGAACTCGTGAAGAGCGCCGATGCGGGACGCGCCAAGATCGTTCGGCTCGCCGACCGTTGGGCGACCTGGATCGTCGTGGGGGCGCTCGTTTCGGCCGCGGGCACCTGGTTCGTGACGGGCGAAGTCGTGCGCGCCGTCACGATTCTCGTCGTCTTCTGTCCGTGCGCCTTGGTGCTTGCGACGCCCACGGCCGTCATGGCCGCAATCGGGAACGCCACGCGACGGGGCTTCCTCGTGCGGGCGGGCGACGCACTCGAGCGCCTTTCCTACGTGACCAAGGTCGCCTTTGACAAAACGGGCACGCTCACGGAAGGTCGCCCGAGCGTGGCTCGCACGGTGGCTCTCGCTCCCCGCACCGACGCGGATCTTCTGCGCCTTGCGGGTGCACTGGAGCGCCTGAGCGAACATCCCCTCGGCAAGGCCATCGCTGCCCACGCCGAAAAGACGCTCGGTCCGACGGAACTGCCCGCGGCGGACGACTTCCGCATGATTCCCGGTGTCGGCGTGACCGGTACGGTGGACGGACACCTTGTCGAAATCGGCCGCAACGCGCCGCAGGACGACGAAGCGCTCAAGGCGCTTGAGGCGCAGATCGAAGAGGCGGGCGCCGCGGGCGAAACGGTCTCCTTCGTGGTCGTCGACGGAAAACTCGCGGGCATCCTCTCGCTTGAAGACAAACTGCGGCCCTTCTCGAAGCGCGTCGTATCCGAACTCAAATCGCTGCGCGTCGTGCCGGTTCTCCTCACGGGCGACCGCGAAGCGGCGGCGCGGCACGCGGCGGGCGAAGTCGGCATTCTCTCGGTGCTCTCGCAATGCCGTCCTGAAACCAAGCTCGCCTATATGGAACGCGAAGCCGGCGCGGGCACGCAGGTGCTGATGGTGGGCGACGGCGTCAACGACGCGCCCGCCCTCAAACGCGCCGCCGTGGGTGTCGCCATGGGAGGCGTCGGAAGCGGGATCGCCCTCGAAGCGGCCGACATCGTCGCGGTCGGCGACCGCATCGACGGTCTGCCGGACCTCATCTCGCTTTCGCGCCGCATGATGCGCGTCATCCGCATCAACCTGACGCTTGCCATGACGATCAACTTCATCGCCATCATTCTCGCCATGGGCGGCTGGATGGGACCGGTGGTCGGCGCACTCGTGCACAATGCGGGTTCCGTCGCAGTGATCATTCACTCCGCTTCGCTGCTCGGCGTCGGAAAACGGGCGAGAACCCTCGACGCGCTTCAGCTGAAAGCCGCGGCCTGAGAACAATCGGCGCGTTTCCAAGTATCTCTTCTTTGTCCGAGCCCTCCCGGAGCCCGTCCGTCGGGCGAACCGGGAGTCGGGTTCGGACAACGTTTCTCCGGCGGCGCTCCCTTCTCTCCTTTCCTCCCAAACAACCGCCCCGTCCCGAAACGCGTCTCTCCGTACGGGGTGTATTCCGTCGCGCTCCTTTTCGCTACAATCCCCTACGAAGCGTTGCCCCGCCTTGGCTCCGCGTTCGAAATCGAACGCGCGGGCGGACTTTTCCCTATCGCGTACGTCCCTTTCTTCCAAGCGGCCAACGCAACCCCCTCTCAACTTTCTAGGATCGGACATGTCCAAGAAAACCGTTCTCTCCGCGCTCGTGGGGCTCGCCACGCTGTGCATGGGCGTCAACGCCGCCGAGCTCAACGCCTACACCGTCATGCCGGAAAAGTATGCCTCCCGCATCTTCGCCGAATTCACCAAGGACACCGGCATCAAGGTGAACTTCCTTCGTTTCTCCACGGGCGAAGCGCTCGCCCGCCTCACGGCCGAAAAGGGGAATCCTCAGGTCGACGCTCTCCTCGGCGGTCCCGCCGACATGTACGCCGCCGCCAAGAAGGAAGGCATTCTCGAAGCCTATCGTCCGGCTGATTCGGACGCGATCGCTCCCGAAATGCGCGACCCCGAGAACTATTGGACGGGCGTGGGCGTCATTCCGCTCTGCTTCCTGACGAACACGAAGTTCTTGAAGAAGAACAACATGGAAGCCCCGACCAAGTGGGCCGACCTCCTCGATCCCCGCTACAAGCGCAACCTTCAGATGGCCGACGCCCGCACGTCCGGGACCGCGACCGAACGCATCTTCTCGCTCGTGAAGATCATGGGCGAAGACGAAGCCTTCAAGTATCAGAAGCAGCTCAACGCCAACATCCAGATGTACACGAAGAGCGGTGCGGGCGGCGCCATGCCGATCGCCACGGGCCAGTGCGCCTCCGGGATCTTTTACGTCGTCGACGCCATGGACATTCAGCAGCAGGGCTACCCCGTCGTCATCACCTATCCGGAAGACGGCGTGAGCTACGGCATCGAAGCCACGGGCGTCATTAAGGGCGGCAAGAACAACGCCGAAGCCAAGAAGTTCGTCGACTGGGTCGCTTCGAAGAAGTTCGCCGAATTCATCGTCGCCAACAAGATCAACTACGTCCCCACGCGCAGCGACGTGAAGACGGAAAATCCGTTGCTGGACCTCTCGAAGATCAACATGGTCCAGACCGACGTCACCTGGAAGGGCGAAAAGCGCAAGGAATACACCCAGCGCTGGATCAACGAAGTCATCAAGTGATTTCTGCCTGATCGGGCAGGTCACCGCTGACCGACGTTTTTGAACGAAACGCCGCCCTCGACGCGGCGTTTCGCCTTACCGCACCCTTTTTCCACGCGCACCGGCGCCTCCCGCCGGAGCCCGGTTTCGCGCGAAAAAACCACTATGACGACTACCGCTAACGCATCGGGACGCGATGCCGCGACACGCCTTACCGTGGCGATGCTGTGGCTTCTGATCGGCGTCTTCGTGCTCTATCCGCTGTGCCGCCTTCTCGCCATGACCTTCTGGGGCGAGAGCGGCTTCACGCTTGAAAATCTCAAACCCTTCGTCTCGAGCTGGTACGACCAGCAGGCCGCCGTCAACAGCATTCTGCTGGGTCTCTCGGTGGGCATTGCCGGCACCATCCTCGGCTTCATCTTCGCCTTCGCCGTCACGCGCCTTCACATGCCCGCGTGGCTCAAGATGGCGGTGAGCGGCATCACGATTCTGCCCCTCATTTCGCCTCCCTTCACGAGCAGCATCGCGTTGACGCTTCTTCTTGGCCCGAACGGCATGATCCTCACGCTCTTCGGCATCGAGGACTTCAACTTCTACGGCTTCTGGGGCACCTTCATTTCCGAAACGCTCACCTTCTTCCCGGTGGCGTTCATGACGCTCTCGACCATTCTTTCGCGCATCGATCCGAACCTAGAGGACGCCGCGTACTCGATGGGCGCCTCCTCGCTCACGGTCTTCCGCACCGTGACGCTTCCCCTGGCCGTGCCGGGGATCGCCAACGCCTTCCTTCTCGTCTTCTCGTGCTCGCTCGCCGACTTCGCCACGCCGCAGGTCTTGGGCGGACACTCCTTCCCGGTCCTTCCGACGCAGGCCTACCTGCAGATCACCGGCATGTACGACTTCAAGGGCGGCGCCGCGCTCTCCTTCATGCTCCTCATTCCGGCGCTCGTCGTCTATCTGCTGCAGCACTATTGGGTGAGCCGCAAGAACTTCGTGACGGTGAGCGGCAAGGCGGGCGGCCGCAGCAGCGTGCAGGGCCCGGGACCGCTTCTCATCTCCGTCATGGGGATCGTGATCGTCGCGGTGATCGCGCTCATCGTGGCCATCTACTCGGTGATCGTGTTGGGCAGCGTCGTGAAGGTCTGGGGCGTCGACAACTCCATCACCTTCGCCAACTACGAGTACGTCCTCACCCACGGCATGAAGGCGATCAAGGACACGCTCCTCATCGCCTGCATCGGCACGCCGCTCGGCGGTCTTCTCGCCGTGCTCGTCGGCTACGTGACGACGCGCCTCAAGGTGCGCGGCCGCAAGTCCCTTGAAACGGCTTCGCTTCTCAACTACACCCTTCCGGGCACGGTCGTCGGTATCGCCTACATCATCGCCTTCAACGACAAGCCGATCGTTCTCACGGGGACCATCTACATCCTGATCGCGGCCTACGTCTTCCGCTATTCGTCCGCGGGGATCCGCAACGTCATCGCGGCGCTCTCGCAGATCGATCCCTCGATCGAAGAGGCGAGCCGCAGTCTCGGGGCGTCGTCGGTGAAGACCTTCACGTCGATCACGGTTCCGCTCGTTCTCCCGGCGGTGCTCGCGGGCATGAAGTACCTCTTCATCCACTCGATGACGGCCATCAGCGCCACGATCTTCCTCGTGTCGGTCCACTGGACGCTCATCACCACCCGCATTCTCGAATGCATGACGGAGCTGCAGTTTGCGCAGGCCTGCGCCTTCTCCGTCGTTTTGATCCTGCTTGTTTTCGCGGCCTCGGGCGCCATGACGCTCCTCGCCCGCGTTTTCTGCCGCAACGGCGACACTCTTGGAGTTCACTAAATGTCCGTTTCGCTCAGTCTTAAGAACATCTGCCGCCGTTTCATTAAGGACAACGAAGAATTCATGGCGGTCAACAACGTCAGCCTCGACGTCCAGCCCGGCGAATTCCTCACCTTCCTCGGGCCCTCGGGCTGCGGCAAGACCACGACGCTTCGCATGATCGCGGGGTTCGAGACGCCCACCTCGGGCCAGATTCTGGTCGACGGCGTCGACATCACGAACGTTCCCGCGAACGAACGCGGTCTCGGGTTCGTCTTCCAGAACTACGCCCTCTTCCCGCACATGACGATCTTTGAGAACGTCTCCTACGGCCTCAAGATCCGCGGCGAATCGGGCGACGCCATGGCGAAGAAGGTGCGCGAAGCCCTCGCGCTCGTGGGCCTCACGAAGGCCGAACAGCGCTACCCCAACCAGCTCTCCGGGGGCGAACAGCAGCGCGTGGCCTTGGCGCGCGTCCTCGTTTTGCGACCGAAGCTCCTTCTCATGGACGAACCGCTCTCGAACCTCGACGCGAAGCTTCGCCTTCACATGCGCACCGAAATCCGCCGCATTCAGCAGACGCTCGACATCACCTGCCTTTACGTGACGCACGATCAGAAGGAGGCGCTCACGATGTCGGACCGCATCATGGTGATGCACGGCGGGAAAATCGAACAGATCGGCACGCCGATGGAACTCTACGAAGATCCGGCCACGCCCTTCGTCGCCGACTTCATCGGTCAGGCGAACCTCATTGAAGGGACACTCGAATCCGTCGACACCGACGGCTACGGCGTCCTGAGCGTCGCCGGCCGCCGTCTGCGCGCCCGCATGGGCAAGCAAAATCCGCCCGCCGTGGGCGAAGCCGCCTACCTCGTCGTTCGTCCGGAAAACCTCCGTCCCGACGCCGGGTCCGAGCGCTTCGGCGTGAAGATCGTAAACCGCCTCTTCGAAGGCGACCGCATCGACTATCACGCCGAGATTCCCGGCTCGAACCAGACGAAGCCCTTCAGCCTCTCGGTTCCCTTCCTTCCCGGAACGGAACTGATCGAGGTCGGCTCTGAAATCGAGGCATCGTTTACGCCGCTCGCGGGCGTCATCATCAAGAAGTAAGCCTTCGGTTCCTCACGACCGACGGGAGAGACGGCGCGGCACATCTGCGCCGTCTCTTTTTGTGAAGAGAAAATTTCGTCTTATACTTCAGGGTTTCCCCATACCAAAACGACGACGCCCGGGCAAGAGTCCCGACGGCTCGCGCGGACCCTCACGGGTCCTTCTTTTTTTCTCAAAACCTTCAGGAGACCCCGCTTATATGAAGAACAAGGTCGTTCGCTTTCTCATTTTCTTTCTCGGCCTCTCGGCCCTTTCGCTCGGCATCGCCCTCGTCACCCGCGCGGGCCAAGGCACGAGCACGGTGAGTTCCTTTGCGTACGTGATGCAGCGGCTCACGCACCTCTCCATGGGCCTTTGGGTCGTCATTACGAACGGCCTCTTCTTTCTCGCACAGCTCTTCATCACGCGCGAGCGCTGGTGGCAGAAGTTCGTGGGCCAGATGTCGGCCGCGGCGATCTTCGGCTTCACGATCGACATCGCCATGGGCGCGACCGCAAACATTCACCCGTCGAACCTTCTCTGGGCGGTCATCGAAGCCGTGGGGGGCTCCGCCGTCGTGGGCTTCGGCGTCTCGGCCCTCGTCTTCGCCCGCCTCATCGTCCTCCCCGTCGAAGGGGCGGTTCTCGCCGTCATGAGCCGCTTCGGGGGTTCCTTCGGACACCTGAGAACGGGCGCCGACATCGTGATCGTCGCCTGCGCGGGCGTCGCCTCGTGGCTTGCCTTCGGGGACTTCGAAGGACTGGGCCTCGGAACCCTCATCGCCGCGCTCCTTTCGGGAAGCTTCTCCAAGTTTTTCCTTCGCGGTTGGGGCCGCATCTTCCCGGAACACCGGATCATCCCGTAAACGCGGTATGGTCGATGGCGCAACTTCATTGATCAGAATCAAGATTTTGACAATTCCCCGAATTTTCGTCACATCCGATCTGCTATGGTGATTCGAAAGCGCGCCGAAACCCGGCGCGCAGAGGAATAAAGGTTACGCCATGCAACAAAACAATCGACGACTGCGGGGTCTACCCGCCCAAGCGATTCCCGCGTGCAACGTTCGCCCGTTCGTTGCCCTTTCGGCCGCCCTCACTTCCTCCTCTCGCTCCTCCTCTACATCCTCCCGTTCTTGATCTGAACGGGCGGGACCTCTTGCCGTCATCCCCGACTCCCGGACGGCACCTCTCCAACCCTCTTATCCATTGATTGATCCGGTTTTCGCCGGCGCACCGTTTTTCGGGCCGCATTGTATCCGTACCCTCCGTGCGCATCGACCGTGACCGGTTCAGCACCCGCAAAGGAGCCCTCTCATGGACCTCATCAAAAACTGGAAGCTGCATCTTCTGGCCGTTCTCATCGTCTGCGTGGCCGAGTGGATCGGCATGCAAAAGTTCGGACTCGTCGTCCTGCTGCCTCTCCTCTACGCCCTCGTCCTGGGCGGCATCGTCTCCTGGCCGCGGCTCGGCATCCTGAACGCCGCCCAGATGGAGCGCGCCTCGCACTTCATGCCGATCGCGATGCTCATGCTCATCGCCAAGATCGGTCTCGACATCGGTCCGAACCTCTCGATGCTCCTCAATTCGGGTCTCGCCCTCATCATGCAGGAATTCGGCCACTTCTTCGGCACGCTCATCTTCGGTCTGCCGGTTGCGCTCCTGCTCGGCATGCGCCGCGAAGCGATCGGCGCCTGCTACTCGATCGACCGCGAAGCCAACGTCGCCATCATCGGTGAAAAGTTCGGCATGGACTCGCCCGAAGGCCGCGGCGTCATGGGCATGTACATCTGCGGCACGGTCTTCGGCGCCCTCTGGGTGTCGGTGCTCGCGGGCGTCGTCGCGCAGCTCGGCTGGTTCCACCCGCACGCCCTCGCGATGGGCGCGGGCATCGGTTCGGCGAGCATGATGGCCGCCGCCACGGGCTCGATCATCGCGGCCTATCCGCATGAAGCCGAACTCGTCTCAGCCTACGCCGCGGCCGCCAACCTGATGACCTCGGTCCTCGGCATCTACTTCGCTCTCTTCGTGTCGCTCCCCGTCACGATCAAGATCTACGAATTCTTCATGGAACGTCGCGGCCGCAAGAACGCCTGACCCCGTAACCCACACACAGGAAAAGAATCATGCAGAACCTCGCCAAAATGAAGGACATCCTCTTCATCCTCCTCGTTACGGGCGTCTTCACCCTGATTTCGAATCTCGCGGGCGGTCACATCAAGACCATCGGCGAACCTTCGATCGGCGTCCTCATCCTCGTCGCGATCTCGGCCTTGGGCGCGCTCCTCTCGATGCTGCCGGGCTTCAAGAAGCTCCCCATGGTCTTCTGGGTCTCGCTCATCGCCGTCGTCGTGTCGCTGCCGCAGTTCCCGGGCTCGGACGTGCTCCTCTCCTACACGAAGCAGGTGAACTTCCTCGCCATCACGACCCCGATTCTCGCGTACGGCGGCCTCTGCCTCGGCAAGGACCTCGAAGCCTTCCGCCAGCTCTCGTGGCGCATCGTCCCGGTGGCCCTCGCCGTCGCGGCGGGGAGCTTCCTCTGCGCCACCTTCCTCGCGGAAATCATGCTGCACCTCGAAGGAATTTTCTGATTTCGTTCATCTGACACTTTGACCATCAAGAGAGATTTTCATCATGACCAAGGAAGAACTGAAGGCCGCCTTGTGCGCCGCCATTGAAAAGCGTCTCGAAGACATCCGTGCGATCGGCCTGTCGATCGCCGAAGAACCCGAACTCGGCTACAAGGAAGTGAAGACGAGCGCGAAGGTGCAGGAAGCCTTCGACCGCCTCGGCATCGCCTACGAAACGGGCTTCGGCGTCACGGGCGTGAAGGCCCGCCTCGCGGGCGCCGGCCACCGCCGCACGGTGGCGCTCCTGGGCGAACTCGACGCCATCGTCTGCCGCGAACATCCGATGAGCGACCCCGTCACGGGCGCCGCCCACTGCTGCGGCCACAACGTGCAGATCGCCAACCTCGTCGCCGTCGCGATGGCCGTGAAGGACGTCGACGCCATGAAGTACTTGGGCGGCGACCTCGTCCTCTTTGCGGTTCCGGCCGAAGAGTACGTGGAAATCGAATACCGCAACAAGCTGCGCGAAGAAAAGAAGATCGAATTCTTGGGCGGCAAGGCCCAGATCATCGCGGAAGGCGGTTTCGACGACGTCGACATGGCGTTGCAGATGCACGTCGATCCGGCCACGCACCCCGAAGGAAACTTCCAGGTCGGCAACACCTCGAACGGCTTCATCGGCAAGCTCATCACCTACCGCGGCAAGGCCGCGCACGCCGCGGGCGCGCCCGACAAGGGCGTCAACGCCCTCAACGCCTGCATGATGGGCGTCATGGGCGTGAACGCCATCCGCGAAACCTTCCGCGAAGACGACTGCGTGCGCTTCCACCCGATCATCAATTCGGGCGGCGACCTCGTAAACGTCATCCCCGACTTCGTGAAGATGGAAAGCTACGTGCGCGCCTCGAACCTTCCCGCCATGAAGGACGTCAACGCCCGCATCAACCGCGCCCTCCAGGCGGGCGCCATGGCGCTCGGCGCCGAGTGCGACATCCACGACCTCGCGGGCTACCTCCCGATGAAGCCCGACGAAAACTTCCGTGCGGTGCTTCGCGCGAACGCCCAGAAGATCTTCGGCGCCGAATTCGTGACGGAAGGCGAACACGCCGCGGGCTCCACCGACATGGGCGACGTCTCGCACCTCATGCCGGTCGTCCATCCGTGGGTCGGCTGCGTCTCGGGCGTCCTCCACGGCGCCAACTACCGCCTCACCGATGAAAAGACGGCCTTCACGAAGACCCCGCAGGTCCTCGCCTCTACGATCGTCGACCTTCTCTGGGACGACGCGGCCGAAGCCGAACGCATCTGCGCCGCGCACAAGCCCGAACTCACGAAGGCCGAATACCTCGAATACATGCGCTCCTTTGCCTGATCGGGCGCATCACCCCTCACGCATCCCCGTGTGAAGAGGTCCCGTCCCCGCCCTCGGGGCGGGACCTCGCCTTCTTTTTGGACCGCCGTCAGACGCTTCTCGCAGTAAGCAATTCCCGCCCTATTGTCGACAATTGTCCACCGATAGCGGATTCTCTCGACTTAGCGCAAAGAACCTTCATTTACTTTCGCGCACGCGCGATAAACCCGCGGGCATTCCGTATGATGAGCGAACACTCTCGAATCGGCCCCGCGCGGGGCACTCGACCCAAACCCAGCCAAAAGGAATTTCAGATGAATCTGCGCAAAGTCCTCTTCGCCCTCGGCACCGCCGCCCTCTGCACGACCGCCTTCACGAACGCGATTGCGCGCGACGTTCTGCGCGTCGGCACGGAACCGACCTTCGCTCCGTTCGAATACCTCGACTCCGCCACGAAGACCTACGAGGGCTATGACATGGACCTCATCCGCGCCGTCGCCGACAAGGCGGGCTACGACGTCGAAATCATCAACATGGGCTTCGACGCCCTGATTCCGGCTCTCTCTTCGGGCACGATCGACGTGATCGCCGCGGGCGTCTCCATCACGGAAGAACGCGCCAAGCGCGTCGACTTCACGACGCCCTACTACACGACGGGCCTCTCCATCCTCGTGCGCAAGACCGACGCGGGCACGCTCAAGACCATGAAGGACCTCGAAGGCAAGCGCATCGCCGTGCAGATCGGCACGACGGGCGCCGAAAAGGCCAAGTCCATCTCGGGCGCCAAGGTCGTGAGCTTCAACACGACGAGCGACGCCTTCATGGACCTCGCCCAGGGCGGCTGCGACGCCGTCATTCTCGACCGTCCCGTGATCGCTTACTTCCTCAAGAACCAGCCCCGCGCCGCCAAGCGCGTTCAGCTGCAGCCCGGCGTCGAAGACGCCGCCGACTTCGGCTTCGCCGTGAAGAAGGGCAACACCGAACTTCTGCAGAAGCTCAACGCCGGCCTCAAGGCCGTGAACGACTCGGACGAAGGCAAAAAGATCTTCGAGAAGTACTTCGCCGAATAATTTCCGAACCCGCCTGGCCGTCCCGCGGGACGGCCGCGGTGTAAAGGGAGTCCCCAGAACTCCCGGTTTTCCACCCTCCTTTTCGATCCCGTCCCCAACGCTGA
This sequence comes from uncultured Sutterella sp., assembly GCA_900543805.1. Classification (GTDB taxonomy): domain Bacteria; phylum Pseudomonadota; class Gammaproteobacteria; order Burkholderiales; family Burkholderiaceae_F; genus Sutterella; species Sutterella merdavium. The sequence goes on along the minus strand of UQTE01000019.1, from coordinate 28,667 downwards.
ACCATGGAATTCGATTTCGCCCTCGTCACCCAATGTCTGCCGCTTCTGATCAAGGGAGCGGGCCTCACGCTGCAGATCACGGCTCTCGCCGTCGGCATCGGCCTCATTCTCGGCCTCATCCTCGGCATGGCGCAGCTCTCGCGCCACTGGATCCTGCACATGCCCGCGAAGATCTACGTGGACTTCATCCGCGGCACGCCGCTCCTCATTCAGATCTTCATCATCTACTTCGCGCTCCCGAACATCCTCGGCACCCGCATCGATCCCTTCGTCGCGGCGGTGACGGCCTGCTCGATGAATTCGGGCGCTTACATCGCGGAAATCTTCCGCGGCGGCATTCAGTCGATTTCGCAGGGCCAGATGCGCGCGGGCCTGTCGCTCGGCATGACCTACGGCCAGACGATGCGCTACATCATCCTCCCGCAGGCCTTCAAGCGCATCATTCCGCCGCTCGGCAACGAATTCATCGCCATGTTGAAGGACTCGTCCCTCGTCTCCGTGATCGGCTTTGAAGAACTCACCCGCTCGGGTCAGCTCGTCATCGCGGAAACCTACGCGACGATCGAAATCTGGACCTGCGTCGCGCTCATCTACCTCATCCTGACGCTCTCGATTTCGCAGCTCGTGCGTCTCTTGGAACGCCGCTATCGTCTCTCCGACGAACGCTGAGACGGGTTTCAGCCCACCGGGATTCCGGCCGCTTTTCCCTCACGGGAAGGCGGCCTTTCCATGTCCGGGCATCCGTCTCCCGCGGCCTTCGGCGAAGAAGGCCGCGGGCGCAAAAATTTCCCGCCATTTCCCGCACACGTCCGTGAAAAGACGGGTACAATCACGCATTCCACGGCTCGAGTCTCAACGCTCGTGTCCGCAAGTTCACCTTATTTCTTACGTTTTAGGAAATCAAATGTCCGTTGAAATGAACAAGTCTGAGATCGTTGCGAAGTTCCAGCGCGCCGAAGGCGACACCGGATCGCCCGAAGTGCAGGTCGCTCTTCTGACCGCCCGCATCAACCACCTCACGGAACACTTCAAGGTTCACGCCAAGGATCACCACTCCCGCCGCGGCCTGCTCCGCATGGTTTCGCGCCGCCGCAAGCTCCTTGACTACCTCAAGCGCACCGACCTCAACGCTTACCGCGCTCTGATTGAAGCCCTCAATCTCCGCAAGTAAGTCGAGCATTTCATCTCAGCGAACGGCCTGTCACATCGGACAGGCCGTCGTCGCATTTTCATCACCCCAAGGAACGTTTCGAATCCGTTCCGACGCGAGGGACACTTCGCGCGTTGCGACATGAGTCGATGAGGGGCTTCTCCCCGCCTTTCGCCTGATGCCGCAGCGTGTTTTCCGGACTCTTCCGGCCCTCGGGCGGCGCAGACTTCGAAGCTTTCCGCCACACTAAGAGGAAACATCGAAATGTCCATGTTCCACAAGGTTTCGAAGTCCTTCCAGTTCGGCGCCCACCAGGTGACGCTCACGACGGGTGAAATCGCCCGCCAGGCCACCGGCGCCTGCGTCTGCCAGATGGGCGACACGGTCGTGCTCGCCACGGTCGTCGCCAAGAAGGAAACCAAGCCCGGCCAGGACTTCTTCCCGCTCACGGTCGACTACATCGAAAAGACCTACGCCGCCGGCAAGATCCCCGGGGGCTTCTTCAAGCGTGAAGGCCGTCCCTCCGAAAAGGAAACGCTCACGTCCCGCCTCATCGACCGCCCGATCCGCCCGCTCTTCCCGGACGGCTTCTTCAATGAAGTGCAGGTCATCATCCACGTCCTCTCGGCCGACCCGATGATCGATCCGGACATTCCCGCGATGATCGGCGCCTCCGCCGCCCTCTCGCTCTCGGGCATTCCCTTCCGCGGCCCGATCGGCGCCTGCCGCGTGGGCTACATCGACGACGCCTTCGTGATCAACCCGACCACCGAACAGCTCAAGCACTCCCGCCTCGACCTCGTCGTCGCCGGTACGGAACGCGCCGTGCTCATGGTTGAATCCGAAGCCGACATCCTCCCCGAAACCACGATGCTCGACGCCGTCGTGACGGGTCACAAGGCCCTGCAGGTCGCCGTCACCGCCATCAACGAACTCGTCGCCGAAGCCGGCAAGCCCGCTTGGGACTGGGCCCCCGCTCCGAAGAACGAAGCGCTCATCGCCCGCATCGTCGAAATCGCCGACGAAGGCCTCAAGGCCGCCTATGCGATCCGCTCCAAGCAGGCCCGCATGGAAAAGCTCCGCGAAGTCTACGCCGCCGTCGAAGCCCAGCTCACGGCCGACGCGGAAGCCGCCGGCACGGAAGCCCCGGACATGAACGAAGTCCACGGCATCCTCTTCGAACTCGAAGCCAAGCTCGTTCGCTCCAAGATCCTCAACGGCGAACCCCGCATCGACGGCCGCGACACCCGCACGGTCCGTCCGATCGAAATCCGCCAGAGCGTTCTTCCGCGCACCCACGGTTCCGCCCTCTTCACGCGCGGCGAAACCCAGGCCCTCGTCACGACGACCCTCGGCACGAAGCAGGACGAACAGATCGTCGACGGCCTCTGCGAAGAAACGCATGAACGCTTCATGCTCCACTACAACATGCCCCCGTTCGCCACGGGCGAAACGGGCCGCGTGGGCTCGCCCAAGCGCCGCGAAATCGGTCACGGCCGTCTCGCCAAGCGCGCCCTGAAGGCCGTTCTCCCGTCGGCCGACGAATTCCAGTACACGATCCGCGTCGTTTCCGAAATCACGGAATCGAACGGCTCCTCCTCGATGGCCTCCGTCTGCGGCGGCTGCCTCTCGATGCTCGACGCCGGCGTTCCGCTCAAGGACTACGTCGCGGGCGTCGCCATGGGCCTCATCAAGGAAGGCAACAAGTTCGCGGTCCTCACCGACATTCTCGGCGACGAAGACCACTTGGGTGACATGGACTTCAAGGTGGCCGGCACGGCCGAAGGCGTGACGGCTCTCCAGATGGACATCAAGATCGAAGGCATCACGCCCGAAATCATGCAGGCCGCGCTTGCGCAGGCCCACGACGGCCGTCAGCACATCCTCGGCCGCATGCACGAAATGGCCGGCGGCGGTGCGCACGAACTCTCCGACTTCGCTCCGCGCATGGTCTCCTTCAAGATCAATCCGGAAAAGATCCGCGACGTCATCGGCAAGGGCGGCTCCGTCATCCGCGGCCTCACGGAAGAAACCGGCACGACGATCAACGTCGAAGACGACGGCACCGTCACGATTTCGAGCCCCGACATGGCCCGCGTCGCCGAAGCCCGCCGCCGCATCGAAGAGATCACGGCCGAAGTGGAAGTCGGTCAGATCTACGAAGGCACGGTGCAGCGTCTTCTCGACTTCGGCGCCATCGTCTCGCTCCTCCCGGGCAAGGACGGTCTCCTTCACATCAGCCAGATCGCCCGTGAACGCGTCAACCAGGTCTCCGACTACCTCAAGGAAGGCCAGAAGGTCCGCGTCAAGGTGATCGAAGCCGACGAAAAGGGTCGCGTGCGTCTCTCGATGAAGGCTCTCCTCGCCGACAACGAATAATTCCGCGTCCGCAGGGATCCATGCCCGATGCGGCACGAGCCGCATCGGGTTTTTCTTCGGCATTTGCGAAATTTCTTCGGAACGGCCGATGAAAGTCACGCTAAAATAGCGGGATTCATCCTTTTCGCCGCGGGAATTCGTTCCCGCTCACCAAGAACGACATTCGATGCAACGGACTTCTCTCGCAGTCGCCAACTGGAAGATGAACGGCACGCTCGCCGCCGCCAAGCGGTGGGCCGAGGGCTTTGCGCCCGTCGCTCCCGCGCTTGAGGGCGTGGAGACGGTCGTGTGCGCGCCCGCGCTGCACCTTCCTTTGCTTCACGCCTCCCTTCCCGAATCCGTTCGACTCGGGGCCGAGGACGTGAGCGCCTACACGAACGGCGCCCATACGGGCGACGTGTCCGCCGCGATGCTCGCGGACGCCGGCGTCGCCTGGGTGATCGTCGGTCACTCGGAACGACGCGCCGAAGCGGGCGACACGGACGAGCGCGTTCTCGAAAAGGCGCGCCGCGCCGCCGAGGCGGGTCTCCGCACGATTCTGTGCGTGGGCGAAACGCTCGGGGAACGCCGTGCGGGGAGCACCGAAGCGGTGCTCGAGCGCCAGCTCGTCTCGATTCTCCTGGGTCTCGAACCCGGAGAGCTCGCCGCCGTCGCCTACGAGCCCGTCTGGGCGATCGGCACGGGCGAAGCCGCGAGCCCCGAAACAGCCCAGGAAGTCGCCGCACATCTTCGCGCGCTCGTCGCTCGTCATTGGGGTGAAGAGGCTGCCGCCCGTCTTCCCGTCCTTTACGGCGGAAGCGTCAACGAAAAGAACGCCGCTCAATTTTTCGCGTGCCCCGACATCGACGGCGCGCTCGTGGGCGGGGCTTCGCTCGATCCCGAACGCTTCGGCCTCATCGCCAAGGCGCTCAAGGCTCGTCACTGATCCCTCGCCAAGAACAACCGTTTTACGATCTTCCCTTCAGGTTCAGCCATGCATTTTCTTCTCAGCGTAGCTCTCGTTTTGCAGATCATCTCCGCCGTCGTCGTCATCGTGCTCGTCCTCATGCAGCACGGCAAGGGCGCCGACCTCGGCGCCGCCTTCGGCTCGGGCGCCTCCGGGAGCCTCTTCGGTGCGTCCGGCAGCGCCAACTTCCTCTCGCGCTCCACGGCCATCGCCGCTACGGTCTTCTTCTGCTCGACCATCGCGCTCACCCTCGCTTCGGGCGCCTTCAACAAGCGCGCCGCACAGCCCACGGGCGGCGTTCTGGGCACCGTCGAAGCCCCGGCGCAGACGACCGCTCCGGCCGTTCCCGCCGAAACGCAAAATGGTTCGTCGCAGCCCCTTGACAAGAACGGCGTTCCCATGTAAAATTCTTCTCCTCTGACGCGTTGAACTCCTCAAGTTCACAAAAAGACGCTTCAGAGAACAACTCGATAAAGGCCGCGGTCGTGGCGAAATTGGTAGACGCACTATCTTGAGGGGGTAGCGGAGCAATCCATATGAGTTCAAATCTCATCGACCGCACCACGGACTGGGGTATCGCCAAGCTGGTTAAGGCATCGGATTCTGAATCCGACATGCGTAGGTTCGAATCCTACTACCCCTGCCAGACACTGAAAAGCCCGATGTTCTCCGGAACGTCGGGCTTTTTCTTGTTCTCTTTCGGTCCTCAGGCGGCCGAAGCCGCCCAAAGACCGAAACGCGATCACTTCATCGCGGAGGGAAGGACGAGCGAGCGCACGTCGAGCGACTTCTTCATCATGCCGTTGTCGATCAGGAACTTCATGTCCTTTTCGAGGCCCTGAATATCGCCTTCGTTCAGGACGTCATAGAAGTTCGACCACTCGTAGAGCTTCGTCGCCTCGTCGATCGTGATCCCCTGCTCCTTAGCGCCCATGGCGAGCGCTTCGGCCTTGTTCTCCTGAATCCACTTCCAGGTGTTGCGGTGCACCTCGATCACGCGCGCATAGGCTTCGGGATATTCCGACGCAAAGGACTTGCGCACCGTCATGACGAGGTTCGGCTCGACGAGCCCTTCGCAGGTCGTGATGGTCTTGGCGCCCGCGGCGTTGGCCTTGATGATGCCGTTCGCGGCGACGAGGCCCGCGTCGATCTTCCCGGCGACCACGGCCGTCATGGCGGCGCCCGGATCCATGTTGACGAAATTGATGTCGTTGATCGTCATGCCCTCCTTGGCGAGCGCGGCGACGAGCATCTGATGGAGAACCGTCCCCTTGGGGCCGCCCACGGTCTTGCCCTTCAGGTCCTTCACCGTGAGGTTCGAGCCGGGCTTGCCGACCATCGCGAAGATCTTTTCAGGATGCGCCACGCCCGTCGCGATCGCGATGGGGTTTCCGGCACCCGCGCCCAAAAGGAGGCTCGCCGTGTTCATCACGGCCGAGAAGTCCAAGGCGCCCGAGGCCATCGCGAGGCTCTGGTCGGCGCCCGAATTGATGACGCGCCAGTTCACCTTGACGCCGTCCTTTTCAAAGGCCTTTTCAAGAAGCCCCTGCTCCTTCATCACGATGTTCTGCAGATTGAAGGGGGCCTTCACGTAGGTGATGTTGATTTCCTTCGGGAAGTCCGCGGCCTGCGCGGCAAAGGCGATGCCGCCCGCGAGAAGGACGGCGATGAGCTGTTTTTGCATTTGGCAACTCCAAAGCGGAAGCGATCCGATTTGTACGGATCTATTTGCGAATCATGCTTTCGATTCTAGCGCCGCGAAGGTCAGGGCGGAGACGTTACAGCGATTCCTCGGGGATAAACGAGGCGCGGGATCTCCCGAGGTGGGTCGAAAAGCATTCGCTTTGCCGTGTCGGCGTATACTCTTTGGACGGACCAACCCAACTCTTTCCTGACAAAAAATCATCATGGCCATCGACACCGTCCACGAAGTTGAAGCCCGACTCGCCGCGCTCGAAAAGCGCTACGGCATCCGCATTCTCTACGCCGTCGAGGCGGGGAGCCGCAGCTGGGGCTATCCTTCGCCCGACTCCGACTACGACGTACGCTTCATCTACGCCTACGACTACCGCCGCTATCTCGAACTCATGCCCCCGGCCGACGTGATTGAAAACCACGACGACGAACTCTGGGACATCGTCGGCTGGGACATCCGCAAGAGCCTCACGCTCCTCAAGAAGGGGAATCCCTCGATCGCGCAGTGGCTCTACGCGCCGATCGTCTATCGTCAGAACCGCGAGTTCGTGCAGGCGATGCGCGACCTCCTGCACATCACGAATCCGCGCACGCGGCTTTACTGGGCCTACCGCTCGACCGCGCACAGCCTCGTGCAGGAATACATCCTCGGCAAGGACGAGGTGAACTACAAGAAGCTTCTCTTCACGGTGCAGTCGACGCTTGCGATGCGCTGGGTCGAAACGCGCGACGCGATCGCGCCGTCGCTCTTCAGCGAACTCGTCAGCGAACTCGTGACCGACGAGTCGCTTTTGGCCGAAATCGACGGGCTCGTGCGCATCAAGTCCGAGTCCGACAACGTCGAAGGGTCGAAGCGCCTCTTCCCGAACCTTCTTCGCTTCATCGAAGACAGCTTCAGCGAAACGCAGCCGCCCTTTGCGGAGGACATCCTCATTTCGGACGCGCCCTTCAACCGCTTCCTGCTGCGCGTGCTCGACCTTCCCGCCTGAAAATAGGCGACGAATTCGAAAAAAAGGGGCGGTCCCTGCGGGCCGCCCCTCTTCATTTTTCGGGTGCCGGATAAGCAAAAAGCCCGACATTCGTCGAGCTTTTTCGCCGGAAAATCCTCTCAAGATTACTTGAGCTTCGTTTCCTTGTAGATCACGTGCTTGCGAGCCACCGGATCGAACTTCGAGATTTCCATCTTACCGCTGGACGTCTTCTTGTTCTTCGTGGTGGTGTAGAAGTGACCGGTACCGGCCGTCGATTCAAGCTTGATCTTTTCGCGGGCGCCTTTCGCCATGGTGAAACTCCTTGAAAATTACATTTCGCCGCGGGCGCGGAGGTCCGCCAAAACCGCATCAATACCAATCTTGTCAACCGTACGCAGGCCAGCCGTCGTCAAACGCAGACGAACCCAGCGGTTTTCGCTTTCAACCCAGAAACGGCGGTACTGCAGGTTGGGCATGAAGCGACGCTTGGTCTTGTTGTTCGCGTGCGAGACGTGATGGCCGACCATCGGCGCCTTACCGGTGACTTGACACACTCGTGCCATCTCTAACTCCAGTCAAAAAAAGTTCATCCCGCAAGAGACCGGGGCCGTCATGCGAGTGAAGGAAAAAGGGGAATTATACGCCTGAACAAGTGAATGCCGCCACTCGGATCCTCTTTTGTGTGAACCGAGCCGATACCCCATAGTGTCAGAACAGGGTGTCCGGCGTGCCTTTTGTCGGCGTGGAGACGCATTGTACCCGTTTTTCGGTCTTTGTGTTCGATTTTGGCTAAAATCTTTTGCTTCAAGTCCGATTTTTCGGTTCTTCCCCTTCTCTTCGAGGTCCGACATGCAAGTTCTCCTCGCTCAGCCCCGCGGTTTCTGCGCGGGCGTGACGCGCGCCATCGCCATCGTGGAACGGGCGCTCAAGCTCTACGGCTCCCCCATCTACGTGCGCCACGAAATCGTGCACAACCGCACGGTCGTCGAAAATCTGCGCGAGCGCGGAGCCGTCTTCGTCGACGACCTCGCCGACGTTCCCGAAGGCGCGACCGTGGTCTTCTCGGCCCACGGCGTGCCGCGCGCCGTCGAAGAAGAGGCCCGCGAGAGAGGGCTTCGCGTCTTCGACGCGACCTGCCCGCTCGTCACGAAGGTTCACCGAGAAGTCGGCCGCATGCGCGAGGAAGGCCGCACGATCATCATGATCGGCCACGCCGGCCACCCCGAAGTCGAAGGGACGATGGGTCAGGTCGACGACGGCATCGTCCTCGTCGAGAGCCCCGAGGACGTGAAGGCCCTGAAGCTCGAAGACGAAAGCCACCTCGCCTACGTCACGCAGACGACGATCAGCGCCGACGACAGCGCCATGACGATCGCCGCTCTGAAGGAGCGCTTTCCCGACATTCTCGAGCCGCGCCGCCAGGACATCTGCTACGCGACGCAGAACCGCCAGGCGGCCGTGAAGGCCCTTGCGCGCACGCCCGTCGACGTGGTGCTCGTGATCGGATCGGCGACGAGCTCAAATTCGAACCGCCTGCGCGAAGTGGCCGAGCGCGAAGGAACGCGCGCCTACCTCGTCGACACGGCCGAACACGTCGACCTCGAGTGGTTCCGCGGCGTCTCGCGCGTGGGCGTCACGGCGGGCGCCTCCGCCCCCGAATCCCTCGTGCAGGAAGTGGTCGCCTTCCTCAAGGAACACGCCGACGCGAACGAAGTCGTCGCCATGCCCGGCGTCGAGGAAAACGTCGCCTTCCCGCTCCCCAAGGGACTGCGCGAAGAAGACGAATTCAACTACTAATCAGGAGAGAAAATGGCCAAGGAAAAGCATCAGAGCCTCACTCCCGCCACGCAGTGGCTCAAGGCCCACAAGATTCCCTTTGAAGAAAAGTCCTACGAATACGTCGAGCACGGCGGCACGGCGCTTGCCGCCTCTTCCTGCGGGCTCGATCATCACCAAGTGATCAAGACCCTCATCATGGAGGACGAACACGCCAAGCCCCTCGTCATCCTCATGCACGGGGACGCCGAAGTCTCGACGAAGAATCTCGCGCGGCAGATCGGCGTGAAGCACGTCGCCCCCTGCAAGCCCGAACAGGCGCAGCGCAATTCCGGCTATTTCGTGGGCGGCACGAGTCCCTTCGGCACGAAGAAGGTCATGCCCGTCTACGTCGAGCGCACGATCCTCGACATGGAGAAGATCTTCATCAACGGCGGGCGCCGCGGCTATCAGGTCGGCATCGACCCGAAGGTCCTGCGCGACGTGCTCGGCGCCAAGCCCGTCGACTGCGCCATCTACGAAGCCTAAGAAGCGGTGCGCCCGCGCCATAGTGCGGGCTCCATGCGAATCGAAGCGCTCTCTTTCCCGTGATGCGGAAAGGGAGCGCTTTTGTTTTGTTGTGTAGTGAAACTTCCGACCGGTTTGTCGATCGTAATCGACAAACCTTGCTTTTTTTCACCGTTTGTCGAATACGATCGACAAATGGGCGGTTGTCGTCCCATCCATGCCGATCCCGTTGGAGAGTTTCCATGCCGCTTCATGCCCGCCCCGACTTTCTGCGAAGCATTCGGCCTCACTGCGGGGACGGCCTCGTCAAAGTGCTGACCGGCCTTCGCCGCAGCGGAAAGTCCAGTCATCTCCGACTGATTGCCGCGGACACGGCGCAAAAGCTCGACCTTCCGAAAGAGGATTTTCTCTTCCTCGACTTTGAGGACTCTTCCCTGCGGCGTCTCACGCGGCCCGAAATCCTGCACGACTACATTGCGGAAAAGGCAAAGGGGGCGCGAAAGCGACTCACCGTGTTTCTCGACGAAGTGCGGGCGGTCGAGTCCTGGGAAAAGGTCGTCCGCTCCCTGCAGGACCGCGGACGCTGCGACCTCTTTGTCACCACCTCCGGGGCCGATCCCCTCTCGGGCGAGTCGACGCTTTTGGCCGGCCGAACCGTGCGCTTCGAAGTCACGCCCTATTCGTTCCGGGAATTCCGGGCGGTGCGAAAGACGGTTTGTGCCGACGTCGCGGAAGAGACGATCTGGCGCGACTACCTCGCCTGGAGCGGCATGCCGGCCGTGACAAACTTTGCCGACGTATCGGACGCCAAGCTGTACCTGATCGACGTTTTCCGTTCCATTCTGCTTAGCGACGTCACCGCCCGCCGAAACCTGCGCGACACCCGCGCGCTCGAAACGACGCTTGCCTTCGCGGCGGAACGTTGCGGGGAACGACTTTCGCTCGGAGACTTCGCCGACTTTCTTTCTTCTCAACGCCTCAACGTCTCCCGCGACACGATCGCCGACTACCTGCGTGCGGCTGCCGAAGGCGGCCTCCTCCTAGAGGTCGACGGCGCCGACATCCTCGAGAAACCCTGCCTGCGCCGTCGTCCCAAACGGTTTCTCGCCGACCACGGCTTTCGCGAAGCTTTGTCGTCCGGACGCAACGAACGCGATCCCGAACCCGTCCTCAAAAACATCGTCCTCATGGAACTGCGCCGCAGAGGGTGGAGGGTGCAGTTCGGCGCAGGAGGAAAGCGGGCGGTCGACTTCGTCGCCGAGAAAGAAGAAGAGCGTCTCTATGTGCAGGTCCGCAGCTTTTTGGACTCGCGGGAAGCCGTCGAGCGTGCGTTCGAGCCCTTCTACGACATCCCGGACAACCGGCCCAAACTCGTCCTTTCCCCGGATCCGGTGCTTCGTCCGCAGGACGGCTTCCGACACGAAAACCTTCGCGAATGGTTCCTCAAAGACGACTGACGGGCCGCAGGCGAAGAAAAGGCCCGGGACGATCGGTTTCGTTCCGGGCCTGACCGCATGGGAAATGTTCCTGCGGGATCAGTCGCGCTCGAGCACGGCCGCGAAGAAGCCGTCCGTGTTGTTCACGTGGGGCAGCATCTGGAAGTAGTCGCCGAAGCGCTCCCACTGCTTCGCGTCAAAGACGATCTTTTGGCTCTCGAGGACTTCCTTCGCCGGAACGAGGTGCCACTCGGGGTGTTCCGCGAGGAAGGCTTCGACCACGCCCTGATTTTCGCGGTTGAGAATCGAGCAGGTCGCGTAGACGAGACGGCCGCCCGACTTCACGAGACGGCTCGCGTGTTCGAGAACCGACTTCTGAATCGCGTTGATGCGGTCGAGTTCTTCCGGCGAGAGGCGCCACTTGAGGTCGGGATTGCGGCGGAAGGTGCCCGTCCCGGTGCAGGGGGCGTCGATGAGCACGCGGTCGAACTTCCCGTTCAGACGGCGGATGCGGTGATCCTGTTCGTTGCGGATCGCGATCGGGTGCACGTTCGTGAGCCCGGCGCGGCGCATGCGCGGCGCCATGCCGGCGAGGCGCTTTTCATTCACGTCGAAGGCGTAGAGGCGGCCCGTCGAGCGCATGAGCGCCCCCATGGCGAGAGTCTTGCCGCCCGCGCCCGCGCAGAAGTCGCACACCATTTCGCGGCGGCGCGGCTGCACAAGGCGCGCGATGAGCTGGCTCCCTTCGTCCTGAACGTCCACCTTCCCGTCCTTGTAGATCGCCCACTGCGTGAGGCCGGGCTTCGTCGGCAGACGAACGCCTTCGGGGCTGTAGGGCGTGGCAAAGGCTTCGACGCCGTTGCGGGCGAGTTCATCGAGCACTTCTTCGCGCGTGGCCTTGAGAAGGTTCACGCGAAGGTCGAGGGGCGCCCCTTCGAGCATGGCCGGGTAGAGCGCGTCCGTGTCGTCGTACTGGGCTTCGACGAGGTCGTAGAGCCACTGCGGAAGTTCGGCGCGCACGTGCGCCGGGGCCTTCGAGAGGTCCGCTTCAAGGACGTTCTTCAAGGGGCCCGCTTCGGGACCGATCGAGGATTCGGCAATAGCGTCGAGCCCGTGCTGGCGCGCAAGCGCCACGAGCGCCGCGAGACGCGGCGCACGATCAGGACGCACCGGGCGCATCGCCCAGCGAATCGACGCGTAGTGGCGAAGGGCGTAGTAGATCCCTTCGGCGATGAGGCCGCGGTCGCGCATGCCGAGCTTCGGATTGCTCTTGAAAAAGAGCTTCATCAGAACGTCCGCCGGACCGTCGAGCTTCAGGATCACGGAGAGCGCGCGCGTCAGTTCGTCGACGATGAGGCTCGTGATGCGCACGCGGCCCGGAGCGAGCGGGGCCATGCGCTTTTCAGGCGTCTTCGTCCCTTCGATGCGGACGTTGCCGCGGGCGTGGCGTTCCTGACGGCGGCGCTTGTCGGCCGCGATCTGGCGTTCCGTGCGGCGGCCTTCGGGCTTTTCCGTGCGGCGAGGTTTCTGCATCGCAAAGGCGCGACGCTTGGGGAATTTGGATTCGGTCATAGAAAATCAGGCAAAAATGGCGAGTTCGCGGGCGGTGGCGTCGTCCATGACGGCGCGGCCGTTTTCCTGGCGCACGCGGCCTTCGAGGAAGGCCTTCACCACGGCGGGATAGAGCTTGTGTTCGAGAACGAGTCCGCGGTCGGCGAGCGTGTCGGGCGTGTCGGTGGGCAGCACCGGAACGACCGCCTGGCCGATGATGGCGCCGCCGTCGAGAACCGAGCTCACGAAGTGCACGGTCGAGCCGTGCACGCGGCAGCCCGCTTCGATCGCCCGTTCGTGGGTGTGAAGACCCGGGAAGAGCGGCAGCAGGGCCGGGTGAATGTTGAGCATGCGCCCTTCGAAGCGGTCCGTGAAGACGGGCGTCAGAACGCGCATGAAGCCCGCGAGCACCACGAGGTCGGGCTCGTAGGAGGCGACGAGGTCGCCCAGGGCCTTGTCGAACTCTTCGCGCGAGGCGAAGGTCTTGTGATCAAGCGCCACGGCTTCGATGCCGTTATTGCGGGCCGTGACGAGGCCCTTGGCTTCGGGACGGTTCGAAATCACGGCGCGGATATCGGCGCCGATCGTTTCGGCCCAGCGTTCCGCGCGGGAGCGCTCGAGAATCGCCTCGAAATTGCTGCCGCGGCCGGAAATCAGAATGACGATGTTTTTCATGGATGAATGGAGGGAGCCGCGGCCGGCGCGAAGACGCTCGGCAGGGGGCTCCGCAAGAGGAAAGGATCGCTTCGGAAGAAAGGCCGTTAGTGTAGCGCAAAGCGGCGAAAACCCACAGGATTTTTGCCGCTTCGAACGCTTTTTTTCCTTATGCGGCGCCCGCACCGAAGAGGTCGGCGAGCTCGTCGTTCGTGAGGTCCCCGATCCAGGTTTCGCCCGTCGCGACGGTGAGGTCGGCAAGTTCGCGCTTTTGTGCGAGCATGCGGTTGATCTTCTCCTCAAAGGTCCCTTCCGTAATGAGGCGATAGACGAGCACGTCGCGCTTTTGCCCGATGCGGTAGGCGCGGTCGGTGGCCTGCGCCTCGACCGCCGGATTCCACCAGAGGTCGTAGTGCACGACGGTGGACGCCGCCGTGAGGTTCAAACCCGTGCCGCCCGCCTTGAGACTGATGAGGAGCACCTCGACGCTTCGGTCGTTCTGGAAGGCGTCGACCATCTTCGTTCGCGTGGCGATCGAGACGCTCCCGTGGAGAAACTCGGGACGACGCCCCGAGGCGCGTTCGATCCAGTCCTGCAGACGCTCGCCCGTCTCCCGGAACTGCGTGAAGACGAGGACCTTGCGTCCCGCGGCGCGCGAGCGCGCAAGGAGATCGAGAAGCGCCTGCGCCTTCGCGCTGTCGGGTTCGACGGACGTGCGTTTTTCGTACTGCGAGGGCGAATTGCAGATCTGCTTGAGACGCATCACGAGCTGCAGCACGAGGCTTCGGCGCTCTTCGGGCTTTTCCGTCTTCTTGACGCGCTCGAGCGCGTCTCCCACCACCTTCGCATAGAGCGCCCCCTGTTCGGGCGTCATCGAAACGAAGAAGTCGTTTTCGATCTTTTCCGGCAAATCCGCCGCGATCTTCGGGTCGGACTTGAGGCGCCGCAAAAGGAAGGGCGCCGTGAGGCGCTTGAGCGCTTCGGCCGCGCGCAGGTCGTGGTTCACTTCGACGGGGATCAGGAACTGTTCCGTGAAGTCCTTGAGGCTTCCGAGAACGCCCGGCTCCACGGTCGAGAGAATCGAGCGGAAGTCAAGGAGCGAATTTTCGACGGGCGTGCCGCTCATCGCGATCACGCGGTCGGCCTTGATCGTGCGAAGGGCCCGCGTCTGCTGGGTCGACTCGTTTTTGAGGGCCTGCGCTTCGTCGAGCACGAGGACGCGCCAGCGCTCCTTCGAAAGAATCTCGGCGTCGCGGCGCGCCGTCCCGTAGGTGGTGAGAAGCACGTCGGGACGGTCTTCGGGGAGCGCTCTAGAGGCGCCGTGATAGACCCCGACCGTGAGATTCGGCGAGAACTTCGCGATTTCGCGTTGCCAGTTCGTGAGAAGCGACGTCGGCACGACGGCCAAGGCGCGCTTTTTCGCGAATTCCCCCTCTTCCTTCATGCGCGTGAGGGCGGCGATCACCTGAAGCGTTTTGCCGAGCCCCATGTCGTCGGCGATGAGGGACCCGAGCCCCAGGCGGTAGTTCTTCATGAGCCACGAGTAGCCTCGCTCCTGATAGGGACGAAGCGTCGCCGTGAGCGTCGCGGGAAGCGTTTCTTCGTCGACGGCGCAAAGCGCCGCCAGACGGGCCCGGAAATCTTCGGGAACGTCGATCTTCACGCCCTCGGACTCTTCCGAGAGGAGCATGCGGATCTTCGCCATGCGGGAAGTCTTCTCTTCAAAACGACGGCGAATGACATCGAGCGCCGCCGGATCGAGATAGACGAAGCCGTCGTCGAAAGGCACGACCTTGCCTGCGTCCTTCGCGAGCGCCTCGAACTCTTCCTTCGTGAGGCGCCGCCCACCCACTTCGACGACGAGGTCGTAGTCGGCAAGGCTCGCAAGCGACACGGCGCTTTCTTTCTTGACCGTTCCTCCCGACGACGACACCGCCGCGAGGCGCGGGGTGAGGAGCTTTTGGAGGCTCTTCGGGAGCATGACGCGCACGCCGAGGAATTCCAGGAGCGGCACGGTCGTAAAGAGAAAGTCGCGAAGCCCCTCCTTTTCCAGATGCGCGGGCTTGCCGCGGCTCGCGCCGATTTCGGCGAAGACGGGGACCGCCCGCGAGGCGGCGGAGAGGGTTTGGAGTACGCCGTAGCGCTCCTTCTCCCAACGTTCTTCTTTCAGGATCGTGCGAAGGAGGACGGGAAGCGCCTTGGCATTGTCCTTCTTTTCTTCTTCGAGGACGCCGAAGTTGAGCGTCACGTCCCCTTCCTTCCCGCTTCGGACCGTGAGAACCGGCGTCCACGCGCGGCTCGCGAGGAAATAGGGGGAGAGCCAGTCGGCCACCTGCACGACGAAGGGTTCGGCGTCGTCGTAGAAAGGCGCCCTCGGGAGTTCGTTCGCGTTGAGGCCTGCAAAGAAGGCCGATTCGGGCGTCTGAAAAAGCTTGAGCGCGGGGACCGTGAGAAAGTCGGCGAGAAGCTTCGTCACGATCGAGAGCGCCGCCTCGGAGGGATCCGTCACGCGGCACTTGGCGCGCCCTTTTCCCGCGAGCATCGCGGGCAGGAAAGGCGAGAGGCCCCGTCCCAGGGTTTCAAGGAGCGTGCGAACGGCGGGACTCCCCACGGCGGGCACGAAGAAGACTTCGGCGGAACGCCCCTCGTCCTCCATCATCCCGCCCGCAAAGAGAACGGGCGCGTAGGCGTCGTGCGCAACCAACTGCAGCATCGCGACATGCGCGGCATGCCAGGCCGCAACGGGAGCGGGCGCGCGGCGAACCGAGGCGAAGGGGAGCCCATAGATCGTCTCCCAATCGGCCGAGGCCTCCTTCGTCCACTCGAAGCGCCGACGACCGCCCAAGCGCAGCTTCGCGGGGGCCGCTTCCGGAATGCGAATGTCGTCGTCCGTCGCCGTGAGGGCGGCGAGACGATCGGACGCGGTCTTGCGAAGCGTCTTGCGAAGTTTCGCGAGGTCCGCCCGGAAGGTCTTCGGAAGGAAATAGGGCTGCGCGTCGCCCAAGAGTGACGAGAGGAGCTCTCCCATCTTGGGGAGTGCCGCAAAGGGCAGGTTTTGCAAAAGTGCGAGCGCCTCTTCTTCCTCGGGGACGGCTTCGGGTTTCTCGGCGCGCACGCGCGCGGCGTAGTCCTCCCACTTCGGGATCGAGACGCTCGAGGTTTCGTCAAGCCGCACGCCGTAGGCCTTGAGCCGCTCGACAAGATTGATCCCGCGGAAGGTAAAGACCCAGAAGGGGTCTTCGTCGATGTGCTTCGAGACCGCGTAGATCACCGCGGCGAGGTGTTTACAGGGGACGGCCGAGTCGGGGCAGGAGCAGCGCATGCGAAAGGATCGCCAGGACGTGGGAAAGAGTTCCACCCCGGCCGCAAGCGCCAGATCGTTCAATTCCGCGGGTAGGCGCCCCGCGAGGAGTTCCGCGCAGAGGTCGGGCCGCTCGGCCGTCGCTTCGACGAGCTTTTCGACGTTCGCCTCCTTGGCGGGCGGAATGCCGATCGTGATCTCGTAGGGAAAATAGGCCGAGCCCGACACGGTCGCGTAGATCTCGTGGTCTTCTGCGTGCCACTCGAGCGACTCGACGTGCCCCGTGTTGAAGTACGTGCGTCCGCGCGGCAGGCGGTTGGCGCGGTCGATCTTGGCGAGGCTCTTGAGCCATTCGTTACCCCACCAGGTTTCACCGAATTTCGTGCGAGGCGCCATGAAGCATTCCTTTTGCAAAAACAAGTGCTCGAAATACTAGCACGCCGCCCGGCCTACGCCCTTTCGCGCTCAATACCAGTCGTGCTTTTCGCCGCGGTCCAAAGCTGCGATCGCGCGCATGTCGTCGTTGGTGAGCGAGAAGTCGAAGAGTTCGGCGTTCTCGCGGATGTGCGCGGGGTCGCTCGAGCCCGGAATCACGGCGACGCCCCGCTCGAGGTGCCAACGAAGCGCCACCTGCGCGGGCGTCTTGCCGAGGCGCTCGGCAATTCCCGTGATCGTCGGATGGGTGAGGATCGCTTTCGTCCATCCCCGGCCGCCGAGCGGATACCAGCTCTGCACGGCGATCCCCTTCTTCTGAATGAAGGGAACGACGTCCTGTTCCTGATAGAAGGGATGGATTTCATTTTGCACGAGAGCGGGCGGCGTTTTCACGCGGGGAAGAAAGGCCGTGAGTTCCTTCACGTACCAGTTTGAAAGCCCAATCGAGCGCACGAGCCCCCGCTCCACCGCTCGTTCGAGCGTGCGGTAGACCGCGACGTCTCCTGAGCCCGGATGATGGAGAACCATCATGTCGACATATTCGAGCCCCAGTTTCTCGATCGATTCCTTGAGCGCCCCTTCCGGATCGACGTACTGCGTGGGATAGAGCTTCGTCTCGACGAAAATCGATTCGCGGGGGATGCCGGAGCGTACGGCTTCGCGCACCGCCCGTCCGACCTCCCGCTCGTTTTCGTAGAAAGACGCCGTATCGACGAGACCGATGCCGCAATCGAAGGCCGTTCGTACGGCGCGCACGCAGGCCCCGCCCCGAAGGGACCAGGTGCCGAAACCGACGATCGGCATCGAGAGACCGTTGTTGAGAGTTAAATACTGCACGAATCCTCCCAAACATTCTGTTTCGGCGAGACGAACCCCGCCTCTGCCATAATGCTTCTCACCCAAACGAAGACCGAAAGGAACATATCGTGAAGACGATTCGACTTCTCTATCCCGAGAGCGTGAGCGGCGGGCTCACCACCTACCGCCTCGGCGCCCGACTCATGGCGGCGCTTCTCCCTGAAAACGACGCGCAACCGCTCGTCAAGATCGACGTCCCGGCCTTGGGCGACGTCGATCCCGCGGTCACGAACGGCATCGCCTCCGAAGCCGCCGTGCTCGACAGCATCCGCAAGGCCCGCGCGGCGCTTGAAAGGGAAGCTCCCGATCGCGTCATCACGGTGGGCGGCAACTGCATCGTGTCGCTTGCGTCCTTCGACCATCTCCACGCTCTCTATCCGGACGCGGGGATCCTCTGGATCGACGCGCATCCCGACGTGTCGTTGCCGGAAAACGGCTACCCCAACGCCCACGCGATGGTCTTGGGAACGCTCCTCGGGCGCGGCGCCCCCTCGCTTGCGCGGGAAATGAAGAACCCCGCCTTCGGCGCGAAGGACCTTCTCTACGTCGGACTTCAGGGCCTGCACGACTACCAGCAAAAATTCTTGGACGACGCGGGCGTCGACTATTCGGTGCAGACCGAAGCCTTCGTGTCGGACGAGGTCATCCTCGACTTCCTCAGCCGTCATCCGCGGGTCTTCGTGCACCTCGACATCGACGTGCTCGATCCGGCGTTTTTCCACGACACCTACTTCGCGAATCCCGCGCTCGTGGGCGACGGCTCCGGCGGCGGACGCATGACGATCGAGGAGCTCGGTCGGATTCTGCGTCTTGTCGCGGAAAAGAGCGATACGCCCGCCTTCACGATCGCGGAGTACCTGCCTTTTGAAGCGGAACGACTCGCGAAAATGTTCGAGGCCCTTCCGCTTTTCACCGAAGGCTCAAACGACTGAGCATCACCGTCCGAGGCTCCTTCTTTGGAAGGAGCCTCGGGCGCGGCCGAACCTACCGCAAAGGCGCTTACGGCACGAGATCTCCCAGTCTACTTTGCTTTCCCGCCGAGCAACTCATCCATTTCCACCAGATGCAGATAGGGGTCGCGCTCGGCGAGTTCTAAGACGGAATCCTCGAACCCGCTTCGGGAGAAGAGCCAATAGTGGAAAACAGCATCGTCGCGCACGGGCAGACGAGCACATTTTGCCAAGAGCGAACGGTAGACCTTCAAACCCACTTTCTCATTCCGATACTTGCATTCCCCGACCTGACAGTGACGGCGATCATGATCGGCGGCCACGATGTCGATCTCGGCATTCTTTTCCCACCAACGCCCCAGCACGGTCGGTCGGAACGAAAGTTGCCCGGCACGTCGGAGGCCCACCAGGTATTCCCGGCAAACTTCCTCGAACGCTTCGGAAGCAAACTCGGAAAAGAAAGGCTCAACCGATGAGCGCCATTCCGACAAGGCTTCGTCCCGAGTCATGATGGGCACGGGATTCGTCGCAAGAAAGCGAAACCAGAACTTCAGATAGTGATCGGCAATGCGATAGAGCCCCCTTGAGGCGTTGCTCAGCTCTCCGGCGCCTGCAAAGACTGAAAATTCCCTCTCGATGAATCCCATGTCTTCGAGAACCGTGAGGTACTTCGTAAGGTTACGGGAGTCCGCCAGACTCTTTTGAGCGATTTCGTGTCGGGTCGTGGCGCCAAAGGCAATGGCCTGAAGGATGGCGTTGTAGGTCGAGGGATCTCGAAATTCCTGCCTGAGAACGGATTGCGCCTCATCGTTCAGAAAACCGTTTTCCCGCAAGAGATTGGTCGCAAGGTTTTCGGTCATGGAACGCTTGGGACTCAATCCTTGCCAAAAATACGGGATCCCACCCAGAACGGCGTAACCGCGGAAGACCTCGTCGGCGGTGCAGTCGGGAACGAATTGAGCCGTTACATGGAAAGGGAGCGGGCGCACCTTCATGATGGTTCGGGCTCGTCCGTACAAGGGATTCTTCTCTCCCAACACTTCTTTGGCGATAAAGGAGACCGCACTGCCGCAAAGGATGAGGAAGATGTTTTTGCGCGAGAGTTCCTCATCCCAGAGTACCTGCAGTTCAGAAAGAATGCTCGGACGCTCTTTCGCAATGTGTTGAAATTCGTCGATGACAATGACCCTGCGGGCATCGCAAGGTTGATCGGTCAGCGCCCGCAACGCCGCGGGCCAGTCGAGGAAACGTTGTTGGGGATTGCGACGGACGGCTCCTACGGCCTGAGAAAACGCTTCCAGCTGAAAATCATCCTTCCAGGCTTTTGCCGTGTAGAAAAACAGGGGTTTGCCTTCACAGAATTTCCGAATCAACGCCGTCTTCCCGACGCGTCGGCGGCCATAAATGATTGCCATTTCGGCCGTCGTGCTCTCGTACGCGTCTTGCAGCGTTTCCAGTTCGCCGGTTCGTCCAAAAAAATCACTGTCAGTCATGATCGTCTGCGAGGATGTATGTTGAGGGAAAGAAGCGGATCATAAAACGCCGTTCTATGATATTCCGTATTATAAACCGCAGTTTTATAAACAGCCGCATTGTAATACGGAGCGATTTCGGGTCACTACGTCCGACAGCGTGAGCAGCGAGCTCTCGATCTGCCGTGGCCGAGCACCTCGCCACGGTGTTCGAAGGCCTTCCGCTCTTTACCGAAGGTGCCGGAAAGTGATCGTCTTTTGCGCGGAACGCCCGGATGCTGGGCGCTCCGTGCGGGCGCTAGGTAGAAAATCTAGCGTCCCCCTAGAGCCGCAAAGGTCCGTGATACAATCGACAAACGTTTTTTCCATTTTCTTCGAGACGAACGTTCATGCGAGTTTTCTGCGGCCTTCCCTCTCCTCTCCTGCGCCGTCCCACGGCGCTCGCCATCGGTAACTTCGACGGCGTGCACACGGGGCACCAGTCGCTTCTGAGGAGCGTCGTGCAGGCCGCGGCCGACCGGGGACTCCAACCCGCCTGCGTGACGTTCGAGCCGCATCCCAGAGAACTCTTTCACAAGCCCGACGAAGTCCTTCCGCGCATCTCCACCCTTTACGACAAGGTGCTGCGCATTCTCGAGACGGGCATCCAGCGCGTCTACATTCTCCCCTTCAACAAGCGTCTCGCCTCGCTTCGAGCCGAAGTCTTCGTTCGCGACGTCCTTTGCGAAGGGCTTGACGCGCACTGGATCACCGTAGGGAAAGATTTTCACTTCGGCGCCGACCGTCACGGCGACGTCGAACACCTTGAGAAGCTTTCCAAGGAACTCCACTACGAGTTCTACGTTGCGCCCACGCTCTTTCACACGAACGCGCGCGTGAGTTCGTCGCGCATCCGCGAGGCGCTCCTTGCGGGCGACCTCGTCGAAGCCTCGCTCATGCTCGGCCGCCGCTATTCGATGACGGGCCGCGTCATTCACGGAGCGGCGCTCGGGCGTACGCTGGGTTACCCCACGCTCAACATGGCGACGGTCCCGCCGGGAAGCTGCGCGCGACCCGCCGTGACGGGCGTTTACGCCGTCCGCATCAAGGGACTCGGGCGCGCCGTGCAAAACGGCGTCGCGTCGGTGGGGCGCAAGCCCACCGTCTCGTCCGACGGACGCTGGCTTTTGGAAACGCACGTCTTTGACTGGCAGGGCAACGCCTACGGGAAGCTCATCGAAGTCGAATTCGTCGAGCGGCTGCGCGAAGAGAAAAAGTTTTCCGGCCTTGAGGAACTCACGGCCGCCATTGAAGCCGACGCGAAGCGTGCGCGCGGCATCCTCGGACTTTCCGGGGCGGGCTGAAGCCCGAATTTCACGCAGTTTTATCTATTCACCAATCAACTGAAGAGCCCGAGGGGGTCAGGAGATACATGATGGCGCAGGACAAAACCGCCGACAAGAAGTATCCGCTCAATCTGCCGGATACGCCCTTCCCGATGCGAGGAAACCTTCCCAAGCGCGAACCCGCGTGGATTCGCGGTTGGGAAGAACGAAAGATTTACGACCGCATTATCGATGCGCGCCGCGACGCGAAGAAGTTCATTCTGCACGACGGCCCGCCCTATGCGAACGGCACGATTCACCTCGGCCACGCCATCAACAAGGTCCTGAAGGACATCATCCTCAAGGAAAAGACGCTCGAAGGCTTCCAGGCCCCCTACGTTCCGGGCTGGGACTGCCACGGCATGCCGATCGAAGTCCAGATCGAAAAGCTCCACGGGAAGAACCTTCCCGTCGACAAGACCCAGAGTCTTGCCCGCGCCTACGCAACGGAACAGATCGATCTGCAGCGCGCCGACTTCAAGCGTCTGGGCGTGCTCGGCTATTGGGACAATCCGTACCGCACGATGCGCTTCGACACGGAAGCAAACGAAATCCGTGC
The DNA here is from genome assembly GCA_900543805.1 of uncultured Sutterella sp. Taxonomy (GTDB): domain Bacteria; phylum Pseudomonadota; class Gammaproteobacteria; order Burkholderiales; family Burkholderiaceae_F; genus Sutterella; species Sutterella merdavium. The sequence continues at coordinate 6,663 of UQTE01000019.1, read as the reverse complement.
CCTGAAGCACATCATGGAAAAGGGCTACGTCTACCGCGGTCTCAAGCCCGTGAACTGGTGCTTTGACTGCCAGTCCGCACTGGCCGAAGCCGAAGTGGAATACAAGGACAAAACGAGCCCGACGATCGATGTCGCCTTCGAACTCGCCGAAGACCAGAAGGAACGCGTCGAATCGATCTTCGGCGTGAAACTTGAAAAGCCCTGCTTCACGGTGATCTGGACGACGACCCCCTGGACGATTCCCTCGAACCAGGCCCTGAACGTCAATCCCGAACTCAACTACGTCCTCGTCGACACCGGAGCGAAGCTTCTCATCCTCGGCGAAGGTCTGTACGAAGACGCGCTCAAGCGCTACGAACTCACGGGCACCGTGCTCGCCACCGTCAAGGGCGAGGCGCTCGACGGCCTTGAATTCCTGCATCCGCTCTACCACATGCACGAGGGCTATCGCCGCCGCTCGCCCGTCTATCTCGCCGACTACGTCGACGCGACGGCGGGTACGGGCATTGTGCACAGCGCCCCGGCCTACGGCGTCGACGACTTCGTCTCCTGCAAGAACCACGGCCTCAAGAACGACGACATCATCAGCCCCGTGCAGGGCGACGGCGTCTTCGCCGACTGGCTCCCGCTCTTTGGCGGCCTCAACATCTGGAAGGCGGCCGAACCGATCATGAACGCCCTGACCGTCGCGGGGAATCTCCTTGCGCACGGCAAGCTCACGCACAGCTACATGCACTGCTGGCGCCACAAGACGCCGCTCATCTACCGCGCGACCTCGCAGTGGTTCGTCCGCATGGACGGCCCCGACGCCGACACGAAGAGCGTGCTCGGTCTCCCCGCTCAGGAACACACCCTGCGCGAAGAGGCGCTCGCCGGCGTGAAGGCGACGAAGTTCTTCCCGCAGTGGGGCATCAATCGTCTCTATTCGATGATTGAAAACCGTCCGGACTGGTGCATTTCGCGTCAGCGTCACTGGGGCGTGCCGCTTCCCTTCTTCATGCACAAGGCGACGGGCGAACTCCACCCGAAGACCCTTGAAATCATGGACCGCGTCGCGGAACTCGTCGAAAAGGGCGGCATCGAAGCCTGGGCCAAGGCCACGGCCGAAGACTTCCTCGGCACCGAAGCGGCCGACTACGTGAAGACGACCGACATTCTCGACGTGTGGTTCGACTCGGGTTCGACCCACTACACGGTGATGCGCGGCAGCCACGCCGACATCCTCGGCTTCCCGGCCGACCTCTACCTCGAAGGCTCCGACCAGCACCGCGGCTGGTTCCACTCGTCGCTTCTCATCAGCACGATGCTCGACGGCGTTCCGCCCTACAAGCAGCTTCTCACCCACGGCTTCGTCGTCGACGAAAAGGGTGAAAAGATGTCGAAGTCGAAGGGCAACATCGTCCGTCCGCAGGAAGTGATCGAAAAGTACGGCGCCGACATTCTGCGCCTCTGGGTCGCCTCGACAGACTATTCGGGCGAACTGCGCTACGGCGAAACGATCGTGAAGCACGTGATCGAAAACTACCGCCGCGTGCGCAACACGCTTCGCTTCCTCCTTGCGAACACGTCGGACCTCACGGAAGCCGACCTCGTGCCGGTCGACGAAATGCTCGAACTCGACCGCTGGGCGATGGCGTTCACGCAGAAGTTCCAGGACGCGGTCATGGCCGAATACAAGGAATACCGCTTCCACAACGTCGTGACGCTCCTGCAGACCTACGCCTCGACCGACCTCGGCGGCTTCTACCTCGACGTTCTCAAGGACCGTCTCTACACGACGGGCGCGACGAGTCACGCCCGCCGCTCGGCGCAGACGGCCCTCTGGCACATCACGAAGAATTTCCTGCGCCTGATCGCGCCGATCCTCTCCTTCACGGCCGAAGAAGGCTGGGCCGTCTTCGTGAAGAACGACGACACCTCCGTCTTCTTCGACACGTTCGAGCCTCTGCCCGAACCCAAGGACGCCGAAGCGCTTCTCGCGAAGTGGGAACGCATCCGCGCGATCCGCGCCGACGCGCAGGTCGCGATCGAAGAGGAACGCACGAAGGGCACGGTGGGTTCGTCCCTGCAGGCGGTCGGCACGATCCGTGCGACGCCCGCGGACTACGAACTCCTCGCCTCGCTCGGCGAAGAACTGCGCTTCGTGATGATCATGAGCGCGGTCGAACTCGTGAAGGCCGAAGGCGACAAGACGACGATCGAAGTTCGCGCCTCCGACGCGAAGAAGTGCGAGCGCTGCTGGCACTACGTCGCGGACGTCGGCAGCGTTGCGGAACACCCGACGCTTTGCCCGCGCTGCGTCTCGAACCTCTTCGGTTCGGGTGAAAAGCGTCTCTTCGCCTGATTGAGGGAGGCGCCCTAGGCATGGCTTCTCAGCGAACCTCGGGCCCCGCCCCCACGGGCGGGCGCTTCGCGCTCTGGAGCGTTCTCGGGACCGCGATTCTCGTCTTGGACCAGGTGTCGAAATTCTGGTTCGAGCGAAATCTCGATCCCGGGATTCAGCTTCCGGTGACGTCCTTCTTCAATTTCGTGCTCGCGCACAACCGCGGAGCCGCGTTCTCGTTTCTCGCCGACGCCGGCGGCTGGCAGCACGGTCTCTTCGTGACGCTCGCCTTCGTCGTCATCATCCTGATGGTGCGCTATCTGTGGTTCTACAACCACAGGACGCTCTTTGCGCTCGCGCTCACGCTCGTCGCGGCGGGGGCGGCGGGGAACCTCATCGACCGGGTGGCCCACGGCTACGTGATCGACTTCATCGATCTCCACTGGCAGGGGTGGCACTGGCCCGCCTTCAACGTCGCGGACATCGCGATCTGCACGGGGGCCTTCGCCTTCATCCTCGACGAGCTGCGCGGCGTACGCCGCGGACGGTAAAGTCCGAGAAATCCCGTTCGGGGCCGAATTCGAAAGGATTCGGCCCTTTCCTTTTGGCCCTCGGCAGCCCGCCGTCCGTCTCGGCGCGCCCGCTACAATAGAGGGACTTTTGCCGCAAGGAGAGGCGTATGCTCAAAAACCGCAAGATCACCGTTGCCGTCACGGGCGGCATCGCCGCCTACAAGGCCTGCGAAGTCGTGCGCGGCCTCGTCAAGCTCGGCGCCGACGTGCGCGTGGCGATGACGGAAAACGCGACCCGCTTCGTGGGGCCGGTCACCTTCGAGGCCCTCTCGGGACACCCTGTCGCGACGAGCGAATGGGAGCACACGCCCGAGGGCGCGATGCCTCACATTGAACTCAACCTCCACGCGGACCTTCTCCTCGTCGTGCCCGCCACCGCGAACATCCTCGCCAAGGCCGCCCACGGGATCGCCGACGACCTCGTCTCCGCCCTCATCCTCGCGCACCGCTCCAAGGTCGCCTTCGTGCCGGCGATGAACCGCCACATGTGGGCGAACCCGGCCACGCAACGAAACGTCGCGGATCTTAAGCGCGACGGCGCGCACTTCATCGGGCCCGACTCGGGCTTTCAGGCCTGCGGCGACGTGGGCGAAGGCCGCATGACGGAGCCCGCCGACATTCTCGACCTCCTGCCCGGACTCTTCTCCGAAAAACCGCTCTCGGGACGGCGCGTCCTCATGACGGTCGGCCCCACGTACGAGCCGATCGACGACGTGCGCGGGATCACCAACCGCTCTTCGGGTCGACAGGGCTTCGCGCTCGCGCGCGCCGCGCGCGACCTGGGCGCCGACGTGACCGTCGTCGCCGGGCCCGTGACGGTGAAGCGTCCGGTGGGCGTTCGGATCGTCCCCGTCACGACGGCGCGGGAAATGCTCGGCGCCGTCGAAGGGGAACTCGACCGCAGTCCCTACGACCTCTTCATCGGCGTCGCGGCCGTCGCCGACTGGCGCGTCGCCGACCGACTCGAAGGGAAGTGGAAGAAGGACGCGGGCCTTCCGCAGCTGCGGCTCGTTGAAAATCCCGACATCCTCGCCGCGGTCGGCCACCGCGCGGGCGGGCCCGTGACGATCGGCTTTGCCGCCGAGGCCTCCGACCTTCTCGAGAACGCCTACGCGAAGCTCGAGAAAAAGGGCGCCGCCATGATCGTCGCGAACGTCGCGCGCGACGCGCTCGCCAGCGACACCAACCGCGTCCTCGTCGTCACCGACGGCGAAGTCGACGAAATCGGCCCGGCCGACAAGGACGAAGTCGCCCGCAAGATTCTGTATCATGCCGTCGACCTTCTCGAGGAGGAATACGGTCCCGAGGACGACCTCTGAGAACGTCCTTTCGAGGCGATTTCTCCCCAACTCTTTTCACTAGTTTTCATTCATGAAGCTCTCCTACCGCATTCTTGACGAACGCATCCGCGAACACCTGCCGCACTACGCGACGCCGGGCTCGGCGGGGCTCGATCTGCGTGCCCTGCTCGACGAACCCCTCACGCTCGCCCCGGGTGAAACGGCGCTTGTTCACACCGGGATCGCCATTCACGTGGCGGATCCCGCCTATGCCGCCCTCATTCTTCCGCGCTCGGGGCTCGGGCACAAAAAAGGCCTCGTCCTCGGCAACCTCGTCGGCCTCATCGACAGCGACTACCAGGGCGAACTCATGATCTCCTGCTGGAACCGCGGTCAGGAAACACAGACGATCGAACCCTTCGAACGCCTCGCGCAGCTCATCATCGTTCCCGTCGTGCAACCCGAACTCGTCGAAGTCGAATCGTTCGAAGAGAGCGAACGCGGCACGGGCGGATTCGGCTCCACGGGCCGTCACTAACCGAGGACAAGCCATGCTTCCCCTTTCCGAACTCTGCCGCAGCATCACGATGAAGCTCCCGGATCCCCTCTGGGCGCTCTCCGAACACGAACGCTACCGCGCAGGCTGCTCGACGCACGACTTCGCCCGTTGGACGGACGAAGAAGGCCGCGAACACTACTACCTCTTCGGGGCGCTCGACATTCCGCTCGCCCACACCGAGGGGGACGTCTTCAACTGGGGCCTCTGGGTCGAAGTGGAAAAGGCCTTTCACGACGCCTACTACGACGCCTATCAGACGCCCGCCGCCGACGATCTCGCGGCCGAAGGCTTCGTCGCGAACGAAGTTCCGGGCTATGAAGACGCGCTCGGCGCGCGCGTTCGCATCGTCTGTCATGCAGACCGCCGTCCGGAAGTGACGCCCCTTGAAGGGACGCTCCTTGCCGACCAGACGTCGGGCCTCACCGAAGCGCGCCACCGCGAACTCGACGAACTTCTCTTCGGCGACGACGAAGAGGAGGAAGGCGCCGACGACGCCGAACTCTTCGACGAGGACGACGAGCGTTGAGTCCCGACGCCCCCGACCTGATCACCGTATCCGCCCTCCTTGCGCGCGTTGAATCACGCATCGAGACGCTCGCCACGGGCTGGTGGATCACGGGAGAGGTGGCCGAAGCGAAGGTCTCGGCCGCGAACCACTGCTACTTCACCCTGCGCGACGAGGGCGGGCAGATCCGCTGCGTCCTCTTCGCGGGGGTTCTGAAGAGCCTCGAGGCCGCGGGCGACTTCGAAATCCGCGCGGGCGACAAGCTCGAGGTGGCGGGCTCGCTCATGGTCTATCCGAGATCGGGCGACCTGCAGCTGCGCGTTCTTCGCGTGCGGCGCGCCGGCATGGGGGCGCTCTACGAAGCCTTTTTGCGGCTTCGCGCCAAGCTCGAGGCCGAAGGTCTCTTTCGGCCGGAGCGCAAAAAGCCCCTCCCCGCCTTCGTGCGGCACGTCTGCGTGCTGACGAGCAGCAAGGGGGCGGCTCTGCACGACGTCCTTACGACGCTCAAGCGCAGAACGCCGTGGATCCGCATCACCTTCGCAAATGTCCTCGTACAGGGGGCGGACGCCCCGGGATCGATCTGCCGCGGGCTTCGCGCCGCGGACGAGTGCGGCGCAGACCTTCTCTTGCTCGTGCGAGGGGGCGGATCCTTTGAAGACCTCAACGCCTTCAACGACGAAACGCTCGCTCGTACGATCGCGTCCCTTAAAACCCCCGTCATCGCCGGGATCGGTCATGAAACCGACGTGACGATCGCGGAACTCGTCGCGGACCGCCGCGCCTCCACTCCGACCGCCGCGGCGGAAGCCGTGGGGCCGGAATTGAGCGAGTGGACGGCGCGCCTTCTTCGCTCCGAACACCTCCTCGTCAACCGCGTGACGCGCGATCTGCGGCTCGCGACGGAACGCGTCGACCGAGCGTCCTTCGCCCTCGCCGATCCCGAACGGGCCATCCGCAGCCGTCGGGAACGGCTTCTCCGCGCGGCGTCGCTTCTCGTGACGCCCGAAGACTGGGTGCGCCGACGCCGAGAGAGACTTGCGGAACTTGCCAAACAGCTCGACCTCGTGCTCGCGCGGCAGATCACGGAAAACCGATACACTCTTCAAAGTGCGAACGAAACGCTCGACGCCGCGGTTTTGCGGCTTCTCGCTCAACGTCGTCGCGAACTCGCCGACCGCGAAGCGATCCTCGCCTCGCACAACCCCGATCTCCCCTTGAAGAAGGGCTACGTCACCGTGCGCGACGGAAAGAAGCGCGTCCTCACCCGCCTCACGGACCTCTCCGCAGGCGACCTTGTAACGCTCGGCTTTTCCGACGGTACGGCCCGCGCCCGCGTTGAATCGCTCGAACCAACGGTCTCCGGAAAAACCCCAAACTCCCGGTTAACTGATTCCTAACAATGTAGGACTTTAGGCGGGAGTTTC
>UQTE01000018.1 GCA_900543805.1 uncultured Sutterella sp. | reverse complement strand
CCGCCCCGAGGGTATCTGATGGATCGATTCAACCCACACATACCCCCGAAGAGCCTCAAAAAAGCGATTCTAGTATAGAGAGGCCGTTTCGCCTCGGGCGAGGAATGATACTATTCGCAATCCGACGGCAATACTTCGCAAATCTTTTTTCGCATGCTTTCGTTTTTCTTCGGCGCCGCACTTCTGGGCGCCCTTTGTTTTTGGATTCGTTCCCTCTCGGGCGTCACGCACGACGCGCGCTTCTTTCAGGTGCCTGGCGCCGCAGCGGGGGCCGCGTGGCTCGCGCTTCTCATGCTCCCCGCGCTTGCGGACGCCATTCCCGCGAACGGGACGACCCTTCTCGACGCAATTCTGAAGGGCGTCTTCACGGCGGGCGTGCGCGAGGCGGCGGGGTCGCTTCCGCTCGCCGTGACGGACCTCACGGGCGCGGCGCTTGCCGCCACGGCCGACACGGTGCCCGCGGGCCACACGCCGACCCTCTACGCCGTGCGCACGACGCTCGTCGCGATGATCGTGGGCGGCGTCTCGATTGCGGCCGCGTGGCTTCTTGCAGCCTCCCTCTGCGCGAAAAAGCGTGGCAAGGGGCTCGTCGACGGCATGGATCACCTCTCCAATCGGGACGGCACCTTCCCCTGGCGCGGACCGATGCTGGTCGTCAGTCTCGCCTGGCTCTTTTTGTCCTGGGTGCTCCTTCTCTGGCCCGACTGGCACGTCTTCGGAACGGACGCTTCGGGGCAGGACGTGCTCGGCGTTCTTTTGAAGGGGCTTTTGCCGGGCTTCGGCGCCGCGTCGCTTCTCGGACTCTCGGGCTTCGTCTTTTTCCGTGCGAAACCCTTCTCCGAGCGCTGGCCGCGGGGCGCCGCGGTTTTTGCGCCCGTGGGCGTCGCCTTCGGTGCGGCGAGCGTGGTCACGGCGTCGGGCGCGTCGCTTTTCGGTACGCCGCAGCTTCTCCTTGCGGGCGACGCGGTGACGCTTCTCTTCGCCTTCCTTTTCTGGGGCTTGGCGGCGCTCGCCGCCCTGCGCGTCGCGAGGGCGGTGCGCTGAGGCTCAAAAGAGCATATCCGAGAGCACGGGCTCGTTCGTGGTCGCGGGCGTGAGGCCGAAGTGCTGCCAGGCCACGGCGGTCGCCATGCGGCCGCGGGGCGTACGCTGCAGAAAGCCCTGCTGAATGAGATAGGGTTCGACCACGTCCTCGAGCGTTTCGCGGTCTTCGCCCACGGCGGCCGCGAGATTGTCGATCCCGACGGGACCGCCCGAGAATTTTTCGAGAATCGTGCGCAGGAACTTCGTGTCGATGAAGTCGAGTCCCACGGGGTCGACGTCGAGCATCGCGAGGGCGGCCTGCGCCACTTCCCGCGTCACGCGTCCGTCGTGGCGCACCTGCGCGTAGTCGCGCACGCGACGAAGAAGGCGGTTCGCGACGCGCGGCGTGCCGCGGCTTCGGCGCGCGATTTCCGCGGCGCCTTCGTCGTCGATCGGCATGTTGAGAAGTTTCGCCGAACGCTTCACGATGAGCGCCAACTCTTCGGGCGTATAAAACTGCAGCTGGTTGACGATCCCGAAGCGGGCGCGAAGGGGATTCGTGAGCGCCCCCGCGCGCGTCGTGGCGCCGATGAGCGTGAAGGGCGGAAGATCGAGTTTGATCGATCTCGCCGCGGGCCCTTCGCCGATCATGATGTCGATCTGATAGTCCTCGAGCGCGGGATAGAGAATTTCCTCGACGACGGGCGAGAGACGGTGAATTTCGTCGATGAAGAGCACGTCGTTGGGCTCGAGGTTCGTGAGGATGGCCGCGAGGTCGCCCGCGCGCTCGAGAACCGGTCCCGAGGTCTGGCGCAGATGCACGCCCATTTCGTTGGCGACGATGTGTGCGAGCGTGGTCTTTCCGAGCCCGGGCGGTCCGAAGAGGAGCAGATGGTCGAGCGGTTCGCCGCGCTTGCGCGCCGCACGGATGAAGATGTCGAGCTGTTCGCGCACGGCCTTCTGGCCCACGTACTCGGAAAGATGCGTCGGGCGCAGGGCGCGGTCGACGTTTTCTTCGTTGGGGCTCTGCGTGGCGGGATCGATGACGCGTTCGTCCATGACAAGCACTCCTTATCGGGCGAGCATTTTGAGGGCCTGACGGATGCCGTCCGAGACGGACGTCCCTTCAGGGAGGCGCTTCGCGGCGGCTTCGGCGTCGCGGTCGGAGTAGCCGAGCGCGATGAGGGCGCTCACGATGTCGGCGCGGCCGTCGTCGGGGACGGCGCCCGCACCCGTCATCGAGCCGTGGAGCTTGCCCTTGAGTTCGAGGAGAATGCGCTCGGCCGTCTTTTTGCCGACGCCCGGAACCCGGGTGAGAAGCCCCGCTTCGCCGCGTTCGACGGCGTTGGCGAGCGCGTCGGGCGTCATCCCCGAGAGGAGAGCGAGCGCGATGCGGGGGCCGATTCCCGAAACCTTGAGGAGCGCGCGGAAGGTCTCCCGCTCGGACGCGGTGAGAAAGCCGTAGAGAAGCATGGCGTCTTCGCGCACGACGAAGTGCGTGTAGAGCGTCACGTCGTTTCCTTCGGCGGGAAGGTTGCAGAAGGTCGACATCGGCACGTCGACTTCATAGCCGAGTCCGGCCGCCTCCACCAGAATCTGGGGCGGCGTCTTTTCCAACAGTTTTCCGTGAATGCGTCCGATCACTTGGAATCCTTTTTCGTTCGGGTTTGCGCAAAGTTCGTCCAGGACGCCCGGGCGCCCCGCACGAAGCGTCCGCGACGGGCCGTCGCAAACGAGCGCGAAGAGCCTCCCGAGCGCTCGAGCGCGCGAAGGGGAAGCCGCTGAATGAGACAAAGCGCCGCGGCGGCCGCGTCGGCTTCGTCGGGACGAAAGTCCCGGTCGACCGAAAGCCGCGTGCGGATCATCTTGACGATCATGAGCTTGTCGGCGCGGCCCGTGCCCGTGACGGCCTCCTTGATTTCGGAAGGCGTGAATTCGTCGAGCGCAAGTTTCGCAAGCCCGCAGGCGACGATCGCCGCCCCGCGGGCCTGTCCGAGCAGAAGGGTGCTCTGCGGATTGACGTTCACGAACACGCGTTCGATCGCGGCAAGCTCGGGCGCATGCCGGGCGATCACGTCGGAGAGCCCCGTCGTGATGGCGCAGAGGCGCTCGACGATGGCGGCGTCCTTCGGAGGATCGATGACGCCCGAAGCGACGAGCGCCGGATCCCGAGCGGAGCGGACTTCGAGAATCGCCCAGCCCGTGTGGTTGAGCCCCGGGTCGATGCCGAGGACGCGAAGGGGAGATTCCGTCGTCAACGTCCGAATCCGCCCATGCCGCCGAAACCGCCCATTCCACCCATGCCGCCCATGCCTCCGAGGCCGCCGAACTTGCCGAGGCCTCCAAGGGAGCGGAGCATCTTGCCGAAGCCGCCCTTTTTCATGCGCTTCATGACGTCGGACATCTGTTCGTACTGCTTGAGGAGGCGGTTCACCTCCTGCACGGGCACGCCCGCACCGCGCGCGATGCGCTGCTTGCGGCTCGCCTTGATGATTTCGGGACGGCGGCGCTCCTGCGGCGTCATCGAGTCGATGATGCCGATGGTGCGGCGGATCTGGCGGTGAGCGTCTTCGTCGTTCACCTTCGAGGCGGCCTGCTGGAACTGCGCCGGGAGTTTTTCAAGCATGGAGGAGAAGCTCCCCATGCCGCTCACCTGCACGAGTTGCGCCTTCATGTCGTTCAGGTCGAAGCGGTCGCCCTTCGTGAGCTTTTCCGCGAACTTCTGCGCCTGGGCCGTGTCGATCGAGCGCTGCACGTCCTTGACGAGGCCGACGATGTCGCCCATGCCGAGGATGCGCGAAGCCATGGCTTCGGGGTCGAACGCGTCGAAGCCCGTGAGCTTTTCGCCGCTGCCGACGAACTTGATGGGCTTGCCGGTGACGTGGCGCACGGAAAGCGCCGCGCCGCCGCGGCTGTCGCCGTCGATCTTCGTGAGGATGATGCCCGTGAGGGGGAGGCGTTCGTTGAAGGCCTTGGCCGTGTTGACGGCGTCCTGACCGAGCATCGCGTCGACGACGAAAAGCGTTTCGGCGGGCTTCAAAAAGTCGTTGAGCTCGGCCACCTCCTGCATCATCGCTTCGTCTACGGCGAGTCGGCCCGCCGTGTCGACGATGAGGACGTCGAAGAAGTGACGCTTGGCGTAGTCGACGGCGCGTTCGGCGATGGCGAGGGGCTTGTCGCTCACTTCGCTCGGGAACCATTCGGCCCCGGCCTGCGCGGTGACGCTCTTCAACTGATCGATGGCGGCCGGACGGTAGACGTCGGCGCTCACCGTGAGGACCTTCTTTTTCTTTTCTTCGATCAGGTACTTGGCGAGCTTCCCGGCGCTCGTCGTCTTACCCGCGCCCTGCAGACCCGCGAGAAGGATCACGGCGGGGGGCTGCACGTTGAAGCGGAGACCGCGTTCCTCGGGCGTGAGGTCGCCCCCGATCACGGCGGTGAGTTCGCGCTGCACGACGCCCACGAGCGCCTGGCCCGGATTGAGGTTTCCGACGACCTCTTCGCCCATGGCCTTCTCTTTGATGCGGGCGAGAATTTCCCGCACGACGGGCAGCGCGACGTCGGCTTCAAGGAGCGCAAGGCGGACCTCGCGCAGCATTTCTTTGGTGTTCGCCTCCGTCAGACGCGCTTGACCGCGCATGGTTTTGACGACTTTGGAGAGACGCTGGGTCAGTGAATCGAGCATTCTTAGGAATTCCTCGGCGACAAAGTCGCCGGCGTAAGGCCGTCGGAGAGAGAACGGCCGAGTTCAGCATTTGATAAGTCGGGAGAGAATAGAATAAACGTTGACGTACGGTGTCTCCCGAGGCGCTCCGTACGGAGGGAGCGCACGAACCCGATATTTTAAGGGGTTGCGCGCCGCTTTTGCGTATTCCGTTCGCGTACAAAAAAACAAACGTAAAACCCATGACCACGCTTTCTTTGTGCACCATCCTTGCCGCGCTGTTGTATCTCCTCTCCGGCATCGCCGTCGTCTCGTACATGAAGGGACGCGACGGCAAGGCGCCCTCGTGGCTGCGCTGGCCGATCGTCGCCGCGCTGGTTCTGCACGGCGTTGCGATCGAGGCCGAAGTCTTCCAGGGGGACATCGTTCACTTCGGCTTCGGCTTCGCCGTCTCCGCCATGTTCTTCTTCGCCGCGCTGATCCTCTTTGTGGAGTCGATCATCCACCGTCTGCACGGGCAGCTCGGGATCATCCTGATCGCCGCGGCGATCGGCGCGGTCTTCCCGCTCGCCTTCCCGGGACGTCCCGTCGCCGGGGACGAGTGGTCCTTCATGTTCCGCGTGCACATTCTCCTTGCGCTCGCCGCCTATTCGCTCATGACGATCGCCACGGTCCACGCCGTGCTGATGAGCCTGCAGAACCGTGAATTGAAGCGTCCGCAGGGGAAGGAAAGCGCCTTCCTCGCCTCGATGCCAGGCCTCGTCGTGATGGAGCGCATCTTCTTTCGCATCGTCGCCTGCGGCTTCGTCTGCCTCACGCTCGTCCTCGTGACGGGGAGTTTCGCGACGAACGAAGTGTTCGGCGTCTTCGTGAATCTCGACCACAAGTTCCTCCTCACCCTCATCGCCTGGGTGCTCTTCGGGATTCTGCTCGCCGGCCGCGCCTTCCGCGGTTGGCGCGCCAAGACGGCGCTCAACTGGTTCTGGGTGGGTTTCGGCGCGCTCGTCATCGCCTATCTCGCCTACAGCTTCGTGCTGGAGTTCGCCGCCTGAGGCCGCACCATGGGACGCGTACTCTTCTGGGTGATTCTGATCGCGGCCATCGCGATCGCCTGGGCGGTCTCCCGCCGGCGCAATTCGCTCTCCAACAAGGAGCGCGAGGAGCTCGCGCGCCTGCGCGGCGAACTGCGCGCCCGCAAGGAGGACCGCCGTTCGGGCGAGGCGATGCGGCGCTGTCCCGTCTGCGGGACCTACTTCCCGGAAAAAACGGGCGTCTGGCGCAAGGACGTCTGCTACTGCAGTGAAGAGTGCCGGCGCCGGGGAGAGCGTTCGTGAGAGTCACCGAGCGCTTCTCGCCCCACAGCAACGAAAGACCCGAAGGCACGACGATCGACCTCGTCGTGCTTCATTTCATTTCGCTTCCGGCGGGCGTCTTTTCAGGTGACGCCGTGGAGCGCCTCTTTGCGGGGACGCTCGATACGGACGAGCCGGTCTTTGCGGACCTCAAGGGTCTGCGCGTTTCCTCGCACTTTTTCATCCGCCGCACGGGCGAAATTCTCTCCTTCGTGCCCGTGGAGCGACGGGCCTGGCACGCGGGCGTCTCGGTCTTTCACGGCCGCTCCGACTGCAACAACCGTTCCGTCGGGATCGAACTCGAGGGAACGGGAGAGCTTCCCTTCGAGGACGCGCAGTACGAAGCGCTCGCGGCCCTGCTCGCGGATCTCTCGGCGCATCTGCCGATCCGCTGGGTGACGGGGCACGAGCACGTCGCGCCGGGACGAAAGAGCGATCCCGGTCCCTTCTTTGACTGGCGCCGCCTTGCGCGGGCGCTCCCCCGACTTCGCTTCGATCTTCGCCCCCAGACGGGCGCGAAATGAGGTTTTGGACCCCGCACAAAGGGGAGAAGCCTTGATATATTGAGGGAATTGTTTTTCTCAACGGGAGTCTTCTGCCCGAAAACCGATGTTAGCTTCTTTGCTGCAGTTTCTCTTTCTTACCGCCACATCCATTCTCGGGTGTCTCCTCGTCCTTCGGGCGTGGACCTACGCCTGCGCCATGACGTTTCACGATCCGATCGTCTATCCGATCCGGCGCCTCACGAACTGGCTCGTGGATCCCTTGAGCAAGGCGGTGGCGCCCAAGGGGGCGTGGGACTGGCCGAGTCTCGTCGGCGCCCTCCTCGTGGGGCTTTTGAGCGTTGTCGTGCGCACGGCCTTTCATCCGGCGGGTTTTGCGATGGTGAGCACCTGGATCGCTCCCTTCGCGATGGTGCTCCGTTGGGGGCTCGAGATGCTCACCTGGGGCATTTTCGGCTGGGTGATCCTCTCCTGGGTTGCCGCGCGCCATCCCTTCAACTATTCCCTTTCGATTTTGCTCGAGCCCTTCATGCGGCCGGTGCGGCGCGTCCTTCCGACCTTCCGCGGCATGGACTTTTCGCCGCTCGTCGTGCTCCTTGCCGCCAACGCTCTGCTCCTCTTCATCCTCCCGCTCTCGGACGGTCGAATTCTCTTCTGACCGAACCGATCATACGGAAACGAAAAAGCCCCCCCGCACCTTGGGACGGCTTTTTTGCTGTAGGGAGGACGAGTGCCCTCAGAAGGGGGCTTCGCCCCAGTGCGACGCGTAGACGCCGCGGACATCGTCCGGGGTCGTGCGCCAGTTCTGTGCGCCCCGCACCGCCACCTTGAGGCTTCCGAGGACGGTGCCGATGCGGGCGCCGACGACCGGAGAGAGATTCCGTTCCCGCGCGAAGAGAAGGCCGCCCCGATAGGCGTCGCCCGCGCCCACGGGGTCGACGGCCTTCGCGGGGACCGCTTCGACTTCGACCCTTTCTCCGCCTGCAAGCCACACGGTCGAACCTTTTTCGCCGTGGGTGTGGTACACGGTTTTGCCAGCAAGCGAAAGCGCTTCGGGCGTGAGGCCCGCGACCTTCTCGAGGTATTCGGCTTCAAAGTCCGAAAAGGCGCAGGCGTCGGCGCCGTCGGCGAAGTCCCGGAGCTCTTCGGGTGTAAAGAGCGGACCCGCCTGGCCCGGATCAAAGAGATAGGGAACGCCGCGCTCGCGAAAGAGCCTGGCATGAAGTTTCATGGGGCGCACGCCCCCGGGACCGAGAAGCGCGTAGTCGACGGATCGGTCTTCGGGCCAGGAAAGGCGGTCGGACGCGTCCATGGCGCCCGGATGAAAGCTCGCGAGCTGACAGCCGCCGACGTCGGTCACGATGAAGGCCTGCGAAGTGAAGCAGTCCGCAAGACAGGGCATCCCGTCCGTGGGGATGCCGAGCGTGCGGAAGTGTTCGAGATAATCGCCTCCGTCGCGTCCGAGGGCGCTCCAGACGAAGGGATCGCCTCCGAGCTGATGAAGGGCGTAGGCGATGTTGGCGGCGCAGCCCCCGAAGTCCCGGTGCATTTCGGGGGCGAGGAACGTGAGGTTCACGTGCCGCAGATCGCCTTTTTCCAGTTTGTCGGCGAAGCGTCCGTTGTGCGTGAGGATCGTGTCGTAGGCGACCGATCCGGTGATCATCGTGCTCACGGGGGCTCCTCAGATGGGGGTCACCGCCGTGACGCGCACGCCTCGGACGGGGAGCGCCGCGTCGACTTCGAGCTCGGCCTCGACGCGGACGGTTTCGCCCGCGGGAAGCACGTTCTCTTCGGCAAAGCCGTAGTCCGCGGGTTCGAAGAGCCGCTGAGCGAGCGTTTCGTCGGCGCTGTCGAGAAGGCGCACTTCAAGGAGCGGAAGAATCTGCGGACGGTCGGACGCGTTCGTGATTTCGATGCGAACGCGCCGGGGCGACTCCGCCTCGGTCAGTTCGCCGCGGATTTCAAAGGCCCTCACGTCGCTCCAGGCAAAGCCCGGGCAGGGAAGCGTGCGGCAGATGTTTTCATAGACTCCCCTGAGCGGAGGGAACTGCCGAAGAATCGGATCGTGAAAGTAGAGGGCGCCCGCCGTGAGCGCTCCCGCAAGGCCGACGAGGCCGAGGAGCGCGAAGAGGGCGCCGCCCTTTCGGGGCTTTTTCTCGGGGGGCGCCGCTCGCACGGGGACCGCGGGTTCGGGCGTTTCGCGGGCGTGAAAATCCGAGAGATCCTCGGCGATCTTCGCCATCTGCGCCTCTTTCTTTTCTTCGGGCGCGCGCCGCGCCGCCACGACGCGGGCGAGCGCATCGTCGTCGACCTCCACGGTTTCCGCCCTCGCGAGGACGAAGGTGTGGCGGCACTCGCCGCAGCGAAGCGTTTCGGCGGCTTCGTCGGGACACTTCCAGAGGGCCCCGCAGGCGGGGCAGCGAACGATTCGGGTCATATGGCCTCTTCCAAAGAGAAAAGCGCCCCGTCCACCGTTGGAGGGGGCGGGACGCTTCTCGTATTGTAGGCGATCGGATTATTCGCGGCGGCCGGCGATGCAGACCCAGCCGTCCTCTTCCTTCCAGACGGAGAGCTTCACGGCGGGATCGGTCTGGCGGTAGACCTCGATCACTTCCTCGGCCTGACGGGCGAGGACGCCCGAGAGAACGAGGGCGCCGCCCTTCTTGACGCGGCCGAGCAGGGCCGGCGCCAGAAGTTTCAGGGGATTCGAGAGAATGTTGGCGACGACGACGTCGTACTGGCCTTCGGGCATGTCGGCGGGGAGACGGAAGTCGGCTTCGGCGTCGTTGTGAACCGCGTTTTCACGCGCGGCTTCCACGGCCTGCGGATCGATGTCGGTCCCCGTCACGGACTTCGCGCCGAGACGCTTGGCGGCGATGGCGAGAATGCCCGTGCCGCAGCCGTAGTCGAGGAGATCGTCGGTCGGACGGATGTTTTCGTCGATCCACCCGAGGCAGAGATGCGTGGTCGGGTGCGAGCCCGTCCCGAAGGCGACGCCCGGGTCGAGGCGGATGTTCACCGCGTTTTCGTTGGGGAGTTCGTGCCAGGTCGGAACGATCCAGAGGCGGTCCGAAACGCGCACGGGCTGGAACTGGGCCTGCGTGATGCGGACCCAGTCGGCGTTTTCCACCTCGTTCGCGCCGAGCACTTCGGGGGGATTGCAGCCAAGCGCCTTCACGGCGAGGGCGAGCGACGTGTCGAGGTCGAAGGTTTCGTCGACGAGGAGCGACACGACAGAGCGCGGCCAGGCGCAGGTTTCGGGTTCGAGCCCGGGTTCGCCGTAGAGGGGCTGTTCGTCGGGGCGGTCGGCGTCGGCGTCTTCGATCGTGGCCGAAAGGGCGCCCGCGTCCATCAGAAGGTCGGAGAGCGCTTCCGCACAGCGCTCGTCGGCAAGGAGTTTGATTTCACGCATGGTTCAAAAATCGAAAAGGGGCCCTGCGGGCCCCGAAATGAAAGGAGGTTACTTGGCGTCCTTCGGACGATGGCGCAGCTTCTCTTCGAGGTAGTGAATGCTCGTGCCGCCCTGGAAGAATCCTTCGTCGGCAAGGAGTTCGCGGTGAAGCTTCGCGTTCGTCTTGATCCCTTCGACGGCAAGTTCGGAGAGCGCCACGCGCATGCGCATGATCGCCTGTTCGCGGGTGTCGCCGTGCGCAATGATCTTGCCGATCATGCTGTCGTAATAGGGAGGCACATCATACCCCGCATAGACGTGCGTGTCGATGCGGATGCCGGGGCCGCCGGGGAGGTGCCACTGCTGCACGCGGCCGGGGCTCGGCACGAAGGTGAAGGGGTCTTCGGCGTTGATGCGGCACTCGATCGCGTGGCCGCGCATCACGATGTCGCTCTGACGAACGGAGAGACGTTCGCCCGCGGCGATGCGGATCTGTTCGCGAACGATGTCGACGCCCGTCACCATTTCGGTCACGGGGTGCTCGACCTGCACGCGCGTGTTCATTTCGATGAAGTAGAACTCCCCGTTTTCATAGAGGAATTCGAAGGTGCCCGCGCCGCGGTAGCCGATGCGCTTGCAGGCTTCGACGCAGCGCTTCCCGAGGCGTTCGATGAGCTTGCGGGGAATGCCGAAGGCGGGCGCCTCTTCGATCACCTTCTGATTGCGGCGCTGCATGGAGCAGTCGCGCTCGCCGAGGTAGACGGCGTTCTGGAAGCTGTCGGAGAGAACCTGAATTTCGATGTGGCGCGGATTTTCGAGGAACTTTTCCATGTAGACGGTCGGGTTCCCGAAGGCGACGCGCGCCTCTTCCTTCGTCATGTTGACGGAGGTGAGGAGGGCCGCTTCCGTGCGCACGACGCGCATGCCGCGTCCGCCGCCGCCGCCCGCGGCCTTGATGATGACCGGATAGCCGATCTTGCGGGCGATCTCGAGGATTTCCTGCGGATCGTCGGGGAGCGCCCCGTCGGAGCCCGGAACGCAGGGAACGCCCGCCTCGCGCATGGCCTTCTTGGCGCTCACCTTGTCGCCCATGAGGCGAATGCTTTCGGCGCGCGGGCCGATGAAGGTGAAGCCCGAACGTTCGACGCGCTCGGCAAAGTCGGCGTTTTCCGAAAGGAAGCCGTAGCCGGGGTGGATCGCTTCCGCGTCGGTCACTTCCGCGGCGGAAATGATGGCGGGAATGTTGAGGTAGGAGAGCGGCGACTGGGCCGGGCCGATGCAGACGCTTTCGTCGGCGAGGCGCACGTACTTGGCGTTGACGTCGGCCGTCGAGTGCACGGCCACCGTTTTGATGCCCATTTCGCGGCAGGCGCGCTGAATGCGCAAGGCGATTTCGCCGCGGTTGGCGATGAGAATTTTTCCGAACATGGTGCGATCAGCCGATGATGAGGAGGTTCTGGCCGTATTCGACGGGCTGACCGTTTTCCACGCAGATTTCCTTGACGACGCCGTCGGTTTCGGCTTCGACTTCGTTCAAAAGCTTCATGGCTTCGATGATGCAGACGGTCTGACCCTTCTTGACGGTGTCGCCCACTTCAACGAAGGGCTTGGCGCCCGGAGACGGAGCGCGGTAGAAGGTGCCGACCATCGGGCTCGTAAGGGGCGTGCCTTCGACCTTGGGTTCGGCGGGTTCGGCCGCGGCGGGCTGGGCGGCCGGAGCGGGAGCCGCGGCGGCCGCCGCAACGGCGACGGGCGCGGGAGCGGTCGTCTGCACGACCTGAACGGGCGTCTGCGGATGATTGATCACGCGAATGCGGTCCGGGCCTTCGCAAATTTCAAATTCGGCAACGCCGCTTTCGGCCACGAGGTCCAACAGGGACTTAATTTTGCGCAGATCCATCTCTACTAACCTTTTCTGTGATTCTGAAGTGCGGGCGGGGAGAGCCCCGTTGCGCACGATGTGACTAATGTGTGTCGGTTCCGGAGGGTCCCGAGGGAGGACGGCTACGGAAAACTCGTATTTCCGCCAATTTTCGTGATTTTTCGTCCAAAAGTAAATGAAAAAGCACGAAAAGCCCCGAACGGGGCGATCCGGAAAAGAGGTGACAATATCTTACCCGCGCCCCGAAGCGCAAGGTATGCCCTAATCAGGCTAATCCAATCGCTCGGAATCAGCCCTATGGACGAGGAGAACGGAAAGGAGGGCCGACGAAATCTCTCCCATCGATTCGAGCGGGTGCTGCCAGGGGTCGGGGCGCGTGCGGTGCGCCTTGAGGCGCGGCCGCGTCCACACGGCGACGAGCACGGGTTCGTCCGAGAGATACACGGCGAAGCGGGCGTTTTCGCCCGCCTGCGGGGCGAGCTCCTCAAAGCGGACGTCGGCGTTGAGCATGGCGAGAAGCGGCGCCTTTTCATCGTCCGTGTCGAGAACGACCTCGGCGACGGCGTCGCGCGATGCCGCGCCGTCGAGAACCCGTCCGACGAGTTTGGGTTCGACGTTGCCGAGCGACTCTTCAAAGAAGGTCATGACGGCGAGCGCCGCGTTTCGCTTTTTCCGCAGGGAGCGGCGGTGCTGATCGGGATCGAACGTCGAGTACCAGCGCCGCAGTTCCGTGGCGACCCGGTCGTCGGAAGGGCGTTCGCCGCATTCGAGCGTGACGCTCTCGAGGGCGTCGCGCCAACGGACGCCGTCGCGGGCGATGAGGCGGGCGGCAAGGACCGCAGCGCGGTCGGAAGGGCCGTAGGACATGCGTTTCTGAAGAAAATGAAAAACGCCCTCATTCTACAGGGGCGCGGGGCAAAATGGAGTTTCACGGAGCGTCTGAAAACGGATGAGGCCAAAAGTGGGGCGGGCGGCAACAGAAAGTTTCGATCCGCGGGCCTTCTTTCCCGCAGAGCGTCCGGCGGTTCGATATGATTCGATGTATTTTTCGACACTTCGGGGCGAAGCATGCACATTCACATTCTCGGCATCTGCGGCACCTTCATGGGCGGCGTCGCGCAGCTTGCGGCGCAGGCCGGACACACCGTGACGGGATGCGACCGCGGGGTTTATCCGCCGATGAGCGACGCACTGCGCGCGGCGGGGATCGAACTCACCGAAGGCTACGGCGCCGAGCAGCTCTCTGTCGAACCCGATCTTTGGGTGGTGGGAAACGCCGTTTCGCGCGGAAATCCCCTTCTCGAGGCCATTCTCAACCGCGGTCTTCCCTACACTTCGGGACCGCAGTGGATGTGCGAGCACATTCTCGCCGGACGCCACGTTCTTGCCGTAGCGGGCACGCACGGCAAAACGACGACCACGTCGCTTCTCACCTGGATTCTTCGCGGCGCCGGGATCGACGCGGGCTACCTCATCGGCGGCGTTCCCGCCTGGGGCGAAGGAAGCGCCTTTCTGGGCGATCCGAAGGCCTCCTTCGTGATCGAAGCCGACGAGTACGACACGTGCTTCTTCGACAAGCGAAGCAAGTTCGTGCACTACCGTCCCCGCACGGCGATCCTCAACAACCTCGAATACGACCACGCGGACATCTTCGAAAACCTCGCGGCGATCGAAAAGCAGTTCCATCATCTCGTGCGCACGATGCCGAGCGAAGGCACGATCGTGACGCACGCGGGTTCCGAAGCGCTCGAGCGGGTTCTCGCCATGGGCGTTTGGTCGAAAGTCGAACGCTTTGATTCGGACGAGGGCTGGAGCGTTTCGGACGAGGGCGCCGTTCGGCTCGCGGGCGAGGTTCTCGGGGAACTGCATCTTCCCATGTCGGGGCGCTACAACCGTCTCAATGCGCTCGCCGCCGTCGCGGCCGCGCGGACGGTCGGCGTGGATCCCGAGACCTCGCTTCGGCTGCTCGCCGATTTCCCGGGCGTCAAGCGCCGTCAGGAAGTCCGCGGCGTCGTGCGGGGCGTCACGGTGATCGACGACTTCGCGCACCATCCGACCGCGATCGAGGAGACGATCGGGGCCGTTCACGAAAAGGCGCCGGGACGCATCCTCGCGGTTCTGGAGCCGCGCAGCAACACGATGAAGCTCGGCACGATGAAGGACCGTCTCGCCGAGAGCCTTCGGGACGCAGACAAGGTCTTCTGCTATCGGGGCCCGGGCGTCTCGTGGGATCCCGCCGAAGCACTCAGGCCCCTCGGGGAAAAGACGATGACGACCGACGACTTCGAGGCGCTTGTCGCGGCCGTTCTCGCTGAGGCGCGTTCGGGCGACACGATCCTCTGCATGAGCAACGGCGCCTTCGGCGGCATTCACAAGCGGCTGCTCGAAGGCCTCGGAGAAGCATCGTGAAGCGCACGATTTTCTTTTTGCACGGCTTTTGCTCCTCGCCCCTTTCGGGCAAGGCCGTCGCGACGAAGCGCCACTTCGGGCGTCTCGGCTGGCGCGTCTACGCGCCCGACCTGACGTGGGCGCCCAAGACGGCGGACCGTCTGCTCGAAGACTTCGTCTCGCGCATCCGGGGAGACTGGGCCGTCTTCGGCTCGAGCCTCGGGGGCTTTTACGCGGCGCGCCTCGCGCATCGGCACGGGGTTCCGGCCGTGTTGCTCAACCCCTGCACGAACCCTTGGGCGACGGTGCCGTCGCTTGTGGGCGAGCATGAAATCTACGGCTGGCCCGGACGGCGCATCGTCGTCACGGAGCGCTTTGCCGAGGATTTTCGCGAACTCGCCCGCGAGACGCCTCTGACGCTTCCGGCTTCTCGCCGCCTTCTCGTTCTCTCGGACCGGGACGAAGTGCTCGACCGAAACGACGCGCTCAAGCTCTACGGCGAGGAAAACCTCGTGACGAGCGAAGACGACTGGCATCAGCTCCATCACTACGAACAACATCTGCCCGCGATCGAGCGGTTTTTGGAAGAGGCCTTCGGCGCCGCGCGGTAACCATCACGACGTAACGACATCATGTATCTGTATTTTGAAGAGGACGGCGCCTTCAAGGCGGGCACCGTCGTAAGCGAAACGGGCAACGCCTATCAGGTGACCGTGACGACGGGCCGACGCACGAAGATCAAGGCGGCGAAGGTATTCTTCACGTTCGAGTCTCCGGCGCCCGCGGAACTCCTGGAGGCGGCCGAGACGACGTCGGCCGAGCTCGATCCGGGCTTTCTCTGGGAAGTGGCGCCCGAAGGCGACTTTTCCTTTGAAGACATCGCCAAGGAATACTGGGGTGCGACGCCAACGCCCGTGGAGCGCGCCGCGGTTTTGCTCGCTCTGCACAGCAATCCCGTCTACTTTCACCGCAAGGGCCGCGGCATGTACCGCCGCGCCCCCGAAGAGATTCTCAAGCAGGCGCTCGAAGCGCTCGAGCGCAAGAAGCGCCGCGAGGAACAGCGCCGCGCCTGGGTGGCCGAAATGGACGAAGGTCATTTGCCCGAGGCCCTCGCCCGGGACGTCATGGGGCTTCTGATGTCGCCCGACAAGAACGGGATCGAATGGAAGGCTCTCTCCGACGCGGCCGCCAACGCGAGAATGTCGCCCTTGCGCCTCATGCTCAAGCTCGGCGGCGTCAAGAGCCCCTGGACGTGGCACGTCGAAAGCTTCTATCGCGAGAACTTCCCGCGCGGCCGCGGCTTTCCCGCGGATCTGCCGCTTCCCACCCCGCTCAACCTCGAGGATCTGCCCAAAGCCAAGGTGCGCGCCTTCTCGATTGACGACTCGAGCACGACGGAAATCGACGACGCGCTCTCGGTCACGCACGGCGAAAACGGCAAGACCGTAGTCGGCGTGCACATCGCCGTGCCTGCGCTGGGGATCGTGCGCGACGATGCGCTCGACAAGGTGGCCCGCGCCCGCATGAGCACGGTGTATGCGCCGGGCCTCAAGACGACGATGCTCCCCGAGCCCTGGATCGAAGGCTATTCGCTCGACGAAGGCCGAAGCGTTCCGTGTCTCTCGCTCTACATCACGGTGCACGACGACACCTTCGGCGTCGAGAAGACCGAAACGCGGCTCGAGCGTATCACGGTCGAGCGCAACGTCCGGCACGATCGGATCGACGAACTCGTCACGGAAGAGGCGATTGAAAACCATACGCTCGACATCGAGTACGCCGAAGAAATTTCCTGGCTCTGGCACTTCGCCCGCCGTCTCCTGCGCGAGCGAGAAGAGGTGCGCGGCCGTCCCGAACTCACCAACCGCGTCGACTGGTTCTTCGTTCTCGAGGGCGAGGGCGAAAACGCTTCGATTCACGTGCGCGGCCGCCGCCGCGGCGCGCCTTTGGACCTCCTCGTCGCGGAACTGATGATTTACGCGAACCAGACCTGGGGGCTTTGGCTCGAAGAGCACGCCGCCGCGGGGATCTACCGTTCGCAGCGCATGGGGCGCGTTCGCATGAGCACGACTCCGGGGCCGCACGACGGACTCGGCGTGGTGCGCTACGCGTGGTGCACGTCACCGCTTCGCCGCTATGTGGACCTCGTCAATCAGCGTCAGATTCTTCAGGTGCTGCGCGGCGAATCTCCCGCCTATGCGTCGAACGACGCGGACCTCTTCACGATCGTTTCGCAGTTCGAAACGATCTACGGGACCTACGCCGACTTCCAGACGAAGATGGAGCGCTACTGGTCGCTTCGCTGGATTCTGCAGGAGGGACTGCGCGAAATCGAGGCGATCGTCGTCAAGGGCGACCTCGTGCGCATCGACCGACTTCCCTTCATGCAGCGCGTTCCGGGCCTTCCCGAAGATCTTCCCAAGGGCCGCAAGGTGCTCCTGCAGATCCTCGGGTGCGACCTCGTGGACCTCGTGATGGATTCGAAGCTTCTTCGCATTCTCGACGAGGAGGACGAGTCGGCCGTCGAGGAGGATGAGGAAGAGGACGCGATGCCCGATGAAAACGCTCCGGCTGAAGAGAAAGCTTCCGACGCACCGGAAAACGCTTGATCCTCAAATACGAAACGAGAGAGGCGCTGCGGGGAGACCTGCCGCGCCTCTTTTGTCTCTTCCCGTGGGGAAACCTGCACGAATAAACTGTCACGCCTTACGCATAAACACTCACGCTCAGGTAATCATCAAAATTCTTTCATTGTCTTGTGCCGCAATGAAAAAATATCGCGGGTAGGTCGATTGTTGAAGGGATCGTTCTGCCCGAATAATCACCCCCGCTTTCGACGAACTTCCGCGTAGACGCCCGCATAAACGGTCACGCCTGCTGATGGCTGAATTTTGCTGTGGCAGAGGGAATGATCACGGAAAATCGGGCCGAATGTCATTTCAGGGAGGGCGATGCGTAGAGCGGACCGCTCCGGGGGGAAGCCTGTTCTGGCGCATAAACACTCACGCTCAGGCAATCGTTGAAATTCTTTTATTGTCCTGTGCAGCAATGAAAAGTGTAGAGAATATGTCGATTGTTGAAGGGATCGTTCTGTCGCATGATCACCCGAGTTTTCGGCGAGCGTGCCGCATAAACGGTCACGCTTCCGACAGACTTTCGCGCCGGTGTACGCATAAACGGTCACGCTCCTGCGAAAACCCGTATCGCTCTACTCGTTTTTCTCCTGACGCGAAAGCGATGATCAGGCTTTTGAGCGCTTCTTCGGCGCCGGGAGCTGTGCGAGCACGATGGCGACCGCCATCAGGGCGCAGCCGAAAAGTTCGCGCGTTGTCAGGACTTCGTTGAGGAGCACCCATCCGGCGAGCACCGACACGACGCTCTCGAGACTCATGATGAGGCTCGCGACGGTCGGATTCATGCCGCGCTGTCCCACCACCTGCAGGGTGTAGGCGATGCCGTTGCTCATGATCCCCGCCCAGAGGATCGGCAGGAGCGCTCCGTGGATGCCTTCCCAGGTGGGCGTTTCAAAGACGAGCGCCATGAAGAGCGCAATGAGGCCGCCGCACCAGAACTGTCCCCAGGCGAGCGTCACGCCGTCGATTTTCGTGACGAAGTGGGCGATGACGAGAATGTGAATAGAAAAGGCGAGGGCGCAGGTGAGCACGTAGAGGTCGCCGAGCTCAATGGAGAGGGAACTCGTCATGCAGAGTTCCCACAGGCCCGCGACCGCGAAGAGAACGCCCACGACGATGTAGCGGTGTACGCGGTGTCCGACGAAAAGCCCCAGAAGCGGCACGATGACGATGTAGAGCGACGTGATGAACCCCGCCTTTCCGACCTCGGTGTCGTGCACGAGCCCGAACTGCTGAAAACTTTCTCCGGCAAAGAGGCAAAGCCCGCAGAAGAAGGCGCCGAGAAGAAAAGTCTTTCCCAGGGGAGCGGGCGCAGTCTCGCGCTTTCTGCGGTAGAGAACGAAGGGTGTCAGAAAGAGGGCGCCGAGGAGCGTGCGGCACGCCGTGAAGGTGAAGGGACCGACGTGATCCATTCCCACGGCCTGGGCGACGAAGGAGCAGCCCCAAATGAAGGCGGTGAGGAAAAGAAGGAGGGACTGTCGGAGCGTAAACGCGTTCATGGATACGGACAAAAAGGGACGTTGGCGAAAATCCAAGGATTGTAGCGCAGGCGACCCGCGCCCATTCTTGGGGAAAGAAGACGGTTTTCCCTTTGCTCTGCGCAAAAGTCAAGCAAAGCCCCGCGTTTCCCCGTACAATCCGCACGTGTTCCCGCCGCGAAACTCCTTTTCGCGGGATGTTCGGCAAAGAAGGAGGCAGACGTGCAAAACCGTGAAGATCAGGAAATCCGCGAAGGATTTCGTCCCGCGGCCGATGCGGCGCGCGACTCCGACGAAGCGAGCCGTGCGCTCGCCCGCATTCAGCAGGTGCTCGATGAAGACCGGGAACACCCGAGCGGAGGAGACGAAAAGCACTCCGACTCGGACAAAGGGGGCGAATATCGTCTGAGCCTCACCGCGGCCATGGAACTGCGCCGCATTCTTGAGCCGCTCCACCCCGCCGACATCGCCTGGATCCTCGAAGCCCTTCCCGTGGACGACCGTCTCGTCGTGTGGGAACTCGTCAAGAGCGAATCCGACGGCGACATTCTCGTCGAAGTGAACGACGGCGTTCGTGAAACGCTGATCGAGGCGATGGATCGCGACGAACTCGTCGACGCCGTCGAAACCCTCGATACCGACGAAATCGCGGACCTTGTCGACGACCTGCCGCCCGACGTGATGGCCGAGGTGCAGGAGGGCTTGAGTCACGAAGAGCGTGCTCAGCTGCGCGCGGCCATGTCCTACCCGGAAGACTCCGTGGGTTCGCGCATGGACTTCGAACTCGTCTCCATCCGCGAAGAGGCGACGGTGGAGGTGGTGCTGCAGTATTTCCGCCGCCTCTCCGAAATTCCGGATCATCTCGACCAGGTGTTCGTAGTCGACCGTGCGGGGCACTTCAAGGGATCGCTTTCGCTTACGCAGATTCTGACGAGCGATCCGAGCCGCCACGTGCGCGAGCTCATGCGAAAGGACATTCTCACGCTCAATCCTCTCGACGACGCGAGCGACGCGGCGCAGGCGTTCGAACGCTACGACCTCGTGAGCGCGCCCGTGGTGGACGAGGCGGGCCGTCTCGTCGGCCGTCTGACCGTCGACGAAATGGTCGACGTCATCCGCGAGGAAAGTGAAGAGGACGCCTTCGCCGCCGTGGGTCTGGACGACGAACAGGACATTTTCGCCAGCGTCTGGGAAACGGCCAAGAGCCGCTGGGTGTGGCTCGGGATCAATCTCTGCACGGCCTTCTTTGCATCCCGCGTGATTTCGGCCTTCGACGGCACGATCGAGCGCGTCGTGGCGCTCGCCGCCCTCATGCCGATCGTGGCGGGGATGGCGGGGAACTCGGGTAATCAGACGCTCACGCTTCTCGTCCGTTCGCTCGCCATGGGGCAGGTGACGGACGCCAACAAGAGCGACCTTCTCAAAAAGGAGGTGGCGGTGGCCGTCATCAACGGCCTCGTCTGGGGGGTGATCGCGGCGCTTTGCGCGTGGGCTCTCTATTGGGACACGCCCGAAGGGCTGATGCTCGGATTCGTGATGTTCCTCGCGATGCTGCTCAACATCATCGTGGGCGCCGTCGTGGGGCTTGCCGTGCCGTTGCTTCTGCGCTATTTCGGACGCGACCCGGCCATGGGCGGGTCGGTCCTTCTGACGTTCACGACGGACTCGGGCGGTTTCCTCATCTTCCTCGGGTTGGCGACCTTCTTCTTCCGCAACGTTCCCGCGGCCTGATGAGGCGCGGGCCGCTTCAGAGGTCGCCGAAGAGGCGCTTGAGGTCGTCCAATCCCGCGTGCTTTTCCTTCGCGCCCGTGCGGCGGCTTTCCTCTTCCGTGATTTCGTGCGAGGTGTAGTTTTCCTCGATCTCGTCGCGCCAGAAGCTCGCCGGATGGGCGCTCGTCAGGAAGCGCTCCGCCGTTTCGCGGCCCACGTTCTCGTAGCGCACGAGCCGGCGGGTGTCAAATTCGATGTCCAGCACTCGGGCGCGGGCGTCATAGCCTGCCGAACGAATGCCGCCTCGGAGAATGTTTCGACGTTCCATTGTCGCTCCTTTTCGATGCGCGTACATCCTTCCATTCTAGGCCGCCCGGCGGGCATTGTGGCCGGAGAAATTGCATTGAAGGGCGGGACTTCTCCCACAAACGCCGAATTTTTTGTTACTCTCCGACCTAAGGGGCGCCGAAAAATACGGGCGCTCTTTTTCTTTTGTCTGCTTTTCAATGTGGTTCCGCGGTTTTTCGCGGAAGTGAGGAGGAATTCTTTCGTGTCGTCGGGTCGAGCTTATCAGCTGCTGAGCGAATGGGCGTTGCCGCTTGCCGCGGTCGCGGCCGCCATGGGCGTGCTCGCCTTCGGCGCCGAAAACGCCCGCCGCGTGCCGCCCGACGTCTTCCCGCCCGTTCCCGTGCAGACGGTGCCGTATCCCGCGGTGACGCAGGAAGAGACTGCGCCTGAAGGACCCGACGTCGTCGCCGCGGACCACCCCGATGCGCTTCGGCTCGACCGGGCGGAAGCGGGGGTTGCGCGCTATATCGAACAAAGCTATCGCGTGTCCTCGGAACGGGCTCGGCTCGTTACGCAGTGGGCCGTGGAAATCGGCAAGGTCAAGGATCTCGATCCCCTTCTCATTCTGGCGGTCGTCGCCGTCGAGTCGAGCTTCAATCCGCATGCCCGAAGCGGCGCGGGTGCCGAAGGCCTCATGCAGGTGATGACGGAGGTGCACCTCGACAAATTCCGGGCTTTCGGCGGCGCGGGCGCGGCGCTCGAAGCCTATCCGAACATGGTGGTGGGCAGCGAAATTCTGCGCGGTCTCATCGAGCGGACGGGCAGTGTCTCCAAGGCCCTCAAGTGGTATTCGGGCGCGGCTAATCACGCGAGCGACTACGGTTACGGAAAGAAGGTGCTTCTCGAGCGAAGCCGCCTCGTCGAGGCGGCGAGCGGTCAACCCGACAAGGCCGTGGCGCTTCTCAAGAGCAAGCGCCAGGGAGCGACCTACGCCTCGTCCGTGAAGGAGCGAAAGCTCTCGTACGAAGCCTGGACGAACGTTCGCGAAGGGCGCGGTCTGCGCGTTGTGACGCCCTCGGAGCGCCGCGTCGAAGAGCCCTCCGTCTGATCAGAGCGCAAAGTCTCCGTAGAGCGCATTGATCCACGCGGCGGCGGCAAGCCCCGCGGTTTCGGTGCGCAGCACGCGCGGACCCAAAAGGGTCGGGCGCCAGCCCGCTTCTTCGGCCGCCTGCAATTCTTCCGGCGCAAAGCCGCCTTCGGGCCCCACGGCGAAGAGAACGCTGCGGGGCTTTTCCGTCTGCATGCCCCGTTGGGCGCCCGGCGCAAGAATGAGCTTCAGATCCCCTTCGAGCGCAAAGGCCTCTTTGAGCGAAAGGGCAACCACTTCGGGCAAGCGGTTTCGACCGCACTGCTCGCAGGCGGCGCGCACGGTTTCGCGACACTTTTCCAACCGCTTTTCCAATCGGTCGCCCGAGAGTTTCGTCACGCTCCGCTGCGCGGGGACGAGGACGATGCGCGCGACCCCGAGTTCGGTCGCCTTTTCGACGATCCAGTCCATCTTCTCGGGCGTCACCTGCGCCTGAACGAGCGTCATCGTCACGGGCGACTCGCGGTCGTCGGGCGTTTCCTCTCCGATCGTCACGAAGGCGCGCTTTCCGTCAAAGGAGACGGGGCCCGTCCAGACGCGGCCCGATCCGTTGAAGAGCGCCACGATTTCGCCTGCGGCAAGCCGCAGGGCGCGTCCTGCATGATGCGCCGCCTTGGGCGGAAGTTCGATCGTGCCGCAGAAGTCGGCGTCGGGACGGTCAACGAAAAAACGGGGGAGAGCCATGGCCGGGTGTGAAAAGGAAGTAGGGAGAGACAGTCTAGCAGGAGGGAGCCGAAATCCGCGTCTCGGAGAGCATTCCTTCTGTGGGAAAAGGGACCGTTTCGGTTAAAATATTCTTCTGTCCGGAAACGGCGTCCGCCGTTTTCTCTTACTACCTTCCTTTTCGTATTCAAACGATATGTCCTCTACCGTTACCCCGCAGACGATGGCCAACGCCATCCGTGCGCTTTCGATGGATGCCGTGCAGAAGGCCAAGTCCGGTCACCCCGGGATGCCCATGGGCATGGCCGACATCGCTACGGCGCTTTGGAGCCGCCATCTCCGCTACAACCCCGTCGACCCGAAGTGGGTCGGCCGCGACCGCTTCATTCTCTCGAACGGTCACGGTTCGATGCTGCAGTACGCTCTGCTGCACCTGACGGGCTACGACCTCACGATGGAGGATCTGAAATCGTTCCGTCAGCTCCACAGCAAGACGCCGGGTCACCCCGAAGTGGACGTGACGCCGGGCGTGGAAACGACGACGGGCCCGCTCGGTCAGGGCATCGCCAACGGCGTCGGCATGGCGCTCGCCGAAAAGATGCTCGCCGCCGAATTCAACCGAGAAGGCTTCCCCGTCATCGACAACCGCACCTACGTCTTCCTCGGCGACGGTTGCATGATGGAGGGCATCAGCCACGAAGTCTGCTCGCTTGCGGGCGTCTGGCAGTTGAACAAGCTCATCGCCCTTTACGACGACAACGGCATCTCGATCGACGGCAACGTCAAGGGCTGGTTCGGCGACGACACGCGCGGCCGCTTTGAAGCCTACGGCTGGAACGTGATCGGTCCGGTGGACGGCCACGACATCGAAGCCGTCTCCGCCGCCATTGAAGAGGCGAAGAAGTCGGAAACGAAGCCGACCCTCATCATCTGCCGCACGACGATCGGCAAGGGTTCGCCCAACCGCGCCGGCACGGCCAAGGCGCACGGCGAAGCGCTCGGCGACGAAGAAATCGCCCTGACGCGCGAAGCGATCGGCTGGCCCTATCCGCCCTTCGAAGTCCCCGAAGAAGTCTATGCCGCCTGGGACCACCGCGAAGAAGGGGCCCGCATCGAAGGCGAATGGAAGAAGCTCTTTGAAGGCTACCGCGCCGCGTATCCGGAGCTTGCCGCCGAACTCGAACGCCGTTTGGCCGGCGACCTCCCCGAAAACTGGAGCGACACGGTGATGGAGGCGCTCTGCGCCGCGCAGGAAGCGCAGGAAACCATCGCCACCCGCAAGGCGAGCCAGAAGGCCCTCAACGCGCTCGCGCCGGCTCTCCCCGAACTCTTCGGCGGCTCGGCCGACCTGACGGGCTCGAACCTCACGAACTGGAAGGGCGTCGAAACGCTCACGGCCGACCACATGACGGGCCGTCACGCGAGCTACGGCGTGCGTGAATTCGGCATGTCCGCGATCCTCAACGGCATCGCGCTCTACGGCGGCTTCATTCCCTACGGCGCGACCTTCCTCACGTTCTCGGACTATTCGCGCAACGCTCTGCGCATGTCCGCGCTCATGAAGCAGCGCGTCATCAACGTCTTCACGCACGACTCGATCGGTCTCGGTGAAGACGGTCCGACGCACCAGTCGGTCGAACACGTTCCGTCGCTTCGCCTCATTCCGGGGATGGACGTCTGGCGTCCCTGCGACACGATCGAATCGATCGTCGCCTGGGCGAGCGCCATCGAACGCAAGGACGGTCCCTCCTGCCTCATCTTCACGCGCCAGAACGTTCCCTTCATCGACCGCGATGAAGTCGATGCCGATGCGATCGCCAAGGGCGGCTACGTCGCGCTCGAGTCGCCCGCGGGCGCTGAGGCGATCGACGTGATCCTTCTTGCGACGGGTTCCGAAGTGGGCCTCGCCGTTGAAGCGCGCAAGGCGCTCGCCGCCCTGAACATTCAGGCCCGCGTCGTGAGCATGCCCTGCACGAGCCGCTTCGACGCCTGCGACGAAGCCTACCGCAAGAGCGTTCTGCCCTCGGGCGTTCCCGTTCTCGCGATCGAAGCCGCGCGCACCGATCTCTGGTGGAAGTACGTCGGCTGCAAGGGCGACGTCCTCGGCATCGACCGCTTCGGCGAAAGCGCGCCCGCCGGCGTTCTCTGGCCCTATTTCGGTTTCACGGTCGACAATGTCGTCGCCCGCGTTGAAAAGCTCCTCCACTGAGATCCATTTCGTTGCCGCGCCGAACCTTCGGCGCGGCACACAACTTTCAAAGGAAAATTTCCGATGACCATTCGTGTTGCCATCACCGGTTTCGGCCGCATCGGCCGCAACGTTCTTCGCGCCCACTATGAAAACGGCAAGAAGCACGACATCGAAATCGTCGCCATCAACGCCACGGGCGATCTGGAAACGAACGCCCACCTCCTTCGCTACGACTCCTGCCACGGCCGCTTCAACGGCGACGTCCGCACGGAAGGGAAGGACTGGCTCATCGTCAACGGCGACCGCATCCGCGCCTTCTCGACGCGCGATCCCCGCGAACTCCCCTGGGGCGAACTCGGCATCGACGTCGTGATGGAATGCACGGGCGCCTTCAATTCGAAGGAAAAGAGCCAGGTGCACCTCGATCAGGGCGCCAAGAAGGTCCTTCTCTCGGCTCCGGGCAAGACCGCCGACGCGACGGTCGTTTACGGCGTCAACCACAACGTTCTCAAGGCCACCGACCAGGTCGTCTCGAACGCCTCCTGCACGACGAACTGCCTTGCGCCCGTCGTCAAGCCCCTGCATGAAAAGCTCGGCATCGAACGCGGTCTCATGACGACCATCCACGCCTACACGAACGACCAGGTCCTCACCGACGTCTATCACAAGGACATGCGCCGCGCCCGCGCCGCCACGCAGTCGATGATCCCGACGAAGACGGGCGCCGCGGCCGCTGTGGGCAAGGTTCTTCCGGAACTCAACGGTCTGCTCGACGGCTTCGCCGTTCGCGTTCCAACCATCAACGTGAGCTTCGTGGACCTCACCTTCATCCCGAAGCGTGAAACCACCGTGGAAGAAGTGAACGCCATCATGAAGGCCGCCGCCGAATCCGACGAACTCTGCGGCGTGCTCGGCTACAACGATCTTCCGCTCGTTTCGTGCGACTTCAACCACGATCCGCACAGCTCGACCTTCGACGCCACGCTCACGAAGGTTTCGGGCGGCCGCCTCGTGAAGGTCACGGCCTGGTACGACAACGAATGGGGCTTCTCGCAGCGCATGCTCGACACGGCCTGCGCCATGATGGCCGCCAAGTAACTTTCCCGTTGCGGAAAGAAATTTCGGGAACCGACGTTTTCGTCGGTTCCCGTTGCCGTATTCGGAGCGTGTCCTTGCGATTTTCGAATTCGGGGCCCGCGTAAAGGGCCGTGCCGATTGAAACGTTTCGTTTTTGATGATGTAAAGGGAGAGGTTCCCGATGAAAGTTAAGACTCTGGAAGCGCTGGCCAAGTCCGGCGCCCTGCGCGGCCGCCGCGTTCTGATCCGCAGCGACCTCAATGCGCCGCACGATGCGGAAGGCCGCATCACGAACGAAGCCCGTCTCGTGGCGAGCGTTCCCGCCATCCGCATGGCGCTCGACGCGGGCGCGGCCGTCATGGTGACGAGCCACCGCGGCCGTCCGACGGAAGGTCAGTTCACGCCCGAAGATTCGCTCGCCGGCATCGCCCGCCGCATGGGTGAACTTCTCGGCTGCGAAATGCCGCTCGTCGCCGACTGGGTCGACGGCGTCAAGGTCGAACCCGGGCACGTCGTGATGCTCGAAAACTGCCGCTGCAACGTCGGCGAAAAGAAGTGCGACGAAGCGCTCTCGAAGAAGTACGCCGCGCTCTGCGACGTCTTCGTCAACGACGCCTTCGGCACGGCCCACCGCGCTCAGGCTTCGACCGTGGGCGTCGCCCGCTACGCCGAAGTGGCCTGCGCCGGCCCTCTGATGGCCGCTGAAATCGACGCGCTCACGAAGGCCGTGGAAGAAGCCGCTCATCCGCTCGTCGCGATCGTCGGCGGCTCGAAGGTTTCGACGAAGCTCACGATTCTTTCGAACCTCGCCGAAAAGGTCGACCAGCTCATCGTCGGCGGCGGGATCCTCAACACCTTCCTCCTCGCCGCCGGCAAGCCCGTCGGCAAGTCGCTCTGCGAACCCGACCTCATTGACGAATGCCGCCGCGTGCTCGACATTCTCGCCAAGAAGGGCGCGAGCCTGCCGATGCCCGTCGACGTGGTGGTCGCCAAGGCCTTCGCCGAAGACGCCGAACACCGTGTCGCCGACGTCGACGACGTCCGCGAAGACGAAATGATCCTCGACGTCGGTCCCAAGACCGCGGCGATGCTGGGCGATCTGCTTCGCAATGCCGGCACGATCGTCTGGAACGGCCCGGTCGGCGTCTTCGAAATGGCGCCCTACGCCGAAGGCACGAAGGCCCTCGCCGACGCGATCGCTGAAGCGACCGAACGCGGCGCCTTCTCGATTGCGGGCGGCGGCGACACGGTCGCGGCCGTTTCGAAGTTCGGCGTGGCCGACCGCGTGAGCTACATTTCGACGGGCGGCGGCGCCTTCCTCGAGTTCCTCGAAGGGAAGAAGCTCCCCGCCGTCGCAATTCTCGAAGAACGCGCTTGACGCGCAACGCATGTGAAATGAGGTTGTCCTATCAAGATAGGGCAACCTCTTTATCGTTTTGAGTGAAGGAACAAGGATAGAAAATGAAGGAAAAGCTTCTTGAACGCTTTTTGCGCTACGTGGCCGTGACCTCGCAGAGCAACGCCAAGGCCGGGGTCGTCCCGAGCACCGAAGGGCAGCGCCGCCTTGCCGAACTCCTTGCCGAAGAACTGCGCGAGCTCGGCCTGGAAAAGATCGAAATCTCTGAGAAGAGCGTCCTCACGGCGCATCTGCCCTCGAACCTCCCCGAAGGCCGCAAGGCCGCCGTCGTGGGCTGGGTCGCTCACCTCGACACGGTCGACGTCGCGCTCTCGCCCGACATCCATCCGCAGGTGATCCGCAACTATCAGGGCGGCGACATCTGCCTCAACGCGGAAAAGGACATCTGGCTTCGCACGTCGGAACATCCCGAAGTGAACGATTACATCGGCGACGACCTCGTCGTCACGGACGGCACGAGCGTGCTCGGCGCAGACAACAAGTCGGCAATCGCCAACATCATGACGAGCCTTGAGACGGTCATCCGCGAAAACCGTCCCCACGGCGACCTTTACGTCGCGTTCGTGCCCGACGAAGAAATCGGTCTCCTCGGCGCGAAGGCCATGGACTTCACGAAGTTCCCCGTTGACTACGCCTACACGATCGACTGCTGCGCCGTGGGCGAAGTCGTCTACGAGACCTTCAACGCGGGCGGCGCCACGCTCTCGATCCGCGGCGTCACGGCGCATCCGATGAGCTCCAAGGGCGTGCTCGTCAACCCGGCGCTCATCGCGACCGACTTCATCAACATGCTCGACCGCGGCAGCACGCCCGAGTGCACCGAAGGGACGGAAGGCTTCGTCTGGGTGAACGGCATTCAGGCGACGCCCGCCGCCGCCACCGTGTCGGTGAAGATCCGCGACCACAACAAGGCCGGTTACGAAGCGAAGAAGCGCCTGATCGCGAGCGCCGTCGAGTACCTCAAGGTCCGCCACCCGAAGGCGAAGATCGAGCTCAAGATGTCGGACGTTTACGGCAACATCGCCGACGCGATCAGCGACGAAAACCGCGGCTGCATCGATCTTCTCTACCGCGCGCTCGAGGAAACGGGCGTCCAGGCGAAGACCATCGCGATGCGCGGCGGCACGGACGGCTCCTTCATCTCCACCAAGGGAATTCCCACGCCCAACTACTTCACGGGCGGGCTCAACTTCCACAGCCACTGCGAATTCCTGCCGCTCGGCGCCATGGAAAAGAGCACGAAGGTCACCCTGAAGTTGATCGACCTCATCGCCGCCGCCTGATCGGCGAGGTGCGCGGGCGGGAAAAGACTTCGTCCGCCCGCATTCGATTCTTTTCGGGTATGAGGCGGCATGCCCGAAACGCATTGGCGAAAGACGGTCTCGGTTTGGCAAAATACATCCGAACCGTCTTTTGCTTTTTCATTGACCCGAACGGGACCGAATTAGAAAACCTTCAACGGTCCCCGCGGGTTGCTTTTCATTCATGTCGTCCGCTTTGATCGACCTCTTCGTCGACTCCTTCTGGCAGATTCTCCTGCCGGGGTTGACCGTTACCGTACCGCTCACGATCCTCGCCTTTTCGGGCGCCCTCGTGATCGCGGTGATCGTGGCGCTCGTACAGTTCGCGCGGGTGCCGGTGCTGAAGGATCTCGCGCGCTTTTACATCTGGGTGACGCGCGGCACGCCGCTCCTTGTGCAGCTCTTCGTCGTCTTCTACGGGCTTCCCCACGCGGGCTTTCTGATCGATCCCTTCGTGGCCGCGGTCGTCGTCTTCGCCGTGAACGAAGGGGCCTACTGCGCCGAAACGATCCGCGCCGCGCTCGAATCCGTCCCGACGGGGCAGCTCGAGGCGGGGCTCTGCTCGGGGCTCTCCTATCTGCAGGTGATGCGGCACATCGTCCTGCCGCAGGCCTTCCGCACGGCCTTCCCGACGCTCGGAAACTCCCTCATCGCCATGGTGAAGGACACGTCGCTTGCCGCCAACATCACCGTGACGGAAATGTTCATGACGACGCAGCGCATCGTCGCGCGAACGTACGAACCGCTTCTTCTCTACATCGAGGTGGGCCTCATTTATCTTCTCTTCTGCACGGTGCTCACCAAGGTGCAGAGTTACGGCGAGAAACGCCTGCGTACTTACGAAAAGCGCTGAGGGAACCATGCTTCACCTGGAGAATCTTCACAAATCCTTCGGTTCGACCGAGGTGCTCCACGGCGTGAGTCTCGACGCCCGAAAGGGAGAGGTCGTCGCCGTGATCGGGCCGAGCGGCTCGGGAAAGACGACGCTGCTGCGTTGTCTGAACGGACTCGAGACGTCCGACGCCGGCCGCCTCACGCTCGAGGGGACGGACTACGACCTGGCTCGGCTCACGAGACGGGAATGGGCCGCGCTTCGCAAGCGCACGGCCTTCGTCTTTCAGAACTACAACCTCTTTCTCAACCATACGGTGCTCGAGAACGTGACGCTCGGTCCGGTCGTCGGGCACGGCATGAAGCCCGAGGCGGCGCGCGAGCGCGCCCGGGTGCTTCTCGCCCGGGTCGGCCTGGAAGGTCGCGACGACGCCTATCCGAACGAACTCTCTGGCGGTCAGCAGCAGCGCGTCGCCATTGCGCGGGCGCTCGCGACCGACCCCGCGGTGATCTACTTCGACGAGCCCACGTCGGCCTTGGACGCCGAGTGGACGGACGACATGCACGAACTCCTTCGCGGCGTCGCGGCGCAGGGGACGACGATGGTGGTCGTCACGCACGCGCTCGACTTCGCGCGCAGCGTCTCGGACCGGGTGGTCTTCATGGAGGCGGGCCGCGTCGTGGAGACGGGCGACACGGAAACTTTCTTCACTTCGCCCAAGACGGCGAGAACCCGGGCCTTTTTGGACTCGGAAAAGACGCAGGACGAAACCAACGACAAGGGAGAAAAATGATGAAACGAAAAATCGGAATGTGGATGGCTGCGGGACTCTGCGCCCTGACGCTCGGCGGGTGCTCCGACAATGCGGCCGACGACAAGGGTGCTGGGGCGGATCGGCTCGCCGACATCCGCGCGCACGGCAAGATCGTGATCGCCATGGAGGGCACCTGGGCGCCCTGGACCTACCATGATGAGAAGGGCGTTCTCACGGGCTACGACGTGGAAGTGGGCCGCAAAATCGCCGAGAAAATCGGCGTGAAGGCCGAATTCGTCGAAGGCAAGTGGGACGGACTTCTCGCCGGCCTCGACGCCGGACGGTACGATCTCATGATCAACGGCGTCGACGTGACGCCCGAGCGCGCCAAGGTGTACGACTTCTCCGAACCCTACGCCTACAACCGCATGGTCGTGATCGTGGACGGCAACCGCACCGACATCGCCTCCATGGCGGATCTGAAGGGGAAGAACACGGCCAACACGATTTCGAGCACCTACGCGGAGGAAGCCGAAAAGCACGGCGCCAAGGTGACCGGGGTGGACGACCTCAATCAGACCTTCGAGCTCCTTTTGAGCGGGCGCATCGACGCGACCCTCAATTCCGAGGTGACCTTCTACGACTATCTGCGCGCGCATCCCGACGCCCGCATCAAGATCGCGGCCGTTTCGGATCACGCCACCGAAGTGGCCATTCCCATCCGCAAGGGCGAAGCCACCGCTTCGCTTCGCGCCGTCGTGAACGAGACGATCAAGGGCATGCGCGAATCGGGCGAACTCGCGGCGCTCTCGAAGCGCTTCTTCGGGACCGACATTTCGGCGCCCGCCGCTAAGCCCTAAGGCGCACAAACGAGAAAAAGCAAAGAGCCGCAAGGAAAACCCTGCGGCTCTTTTGGTGTTTGGTGGAGGCGGCGGGAGTTGAACCCGCGTCCGGAAACCTTTTTCTGTTGGTTCTACATGCTTAGCCGAATGATTTGGATCTTGTCCGCAACCCTGCCGATCGGCGGGCCGATTGCGGACCAGTCGCCTTGATTTCGGACCCGCATCGGCGACGCCTGCGGGACCTAGACTCTGTCAGATGATGCTGCCGTCAGTTGCCTGACCCGACCCAGAGACCAGCCGGTGCAGCACCTCGCCAATTAGGCGGCGAGGGCGAAACGCTTGTTGTTGGCGTTTATTGGTTTGCAGCGGATTTACGAGGTGACTGCACCTCGACATGCCCCATACAGCGTCCGCGTCCCCGTCGAAACCAAGGCGCCCCCGTATGTGGATTTTGAAGTATAGGAAAGATGCGCGCAAAAAGCAAACCGCTTTTTGCTCGATCGTGCATCAAAATGATGCGCCGTGAATGATCGCCCAGGTCGAAAGGTCTTCGGGCGTTTCGGCGATGAAGTTCGCCCCCCAGCTCTCGACGGCCGTGTGAATGTAGCCCCAGGCGCAGGCGGCGCAGGGAATCGAGGCGGCCTTGGCCGCTTCGACGTCGCGCGGGTCGTCCCCGGCGTAGAAGGTCCCGTGCGGGTCGGACTGCAGGATCTCCATGGCCTTGAGGAGCATCGAGGGAGAGGGCTTCATGGCGCAGCCTTCGTGGTCGCTTCCGATCACGAGGTCGAGATACTTCATGAGGCCGAGCCGTTCGCAAAGGGGATGAGCGAGGGGCTCCACCTTGTTCGTGACGACGCCGAGCCGCCAACCGCTCTCCTTCAACGTACGGAGCATTTCTTCGATGCCCGTATAGAGTTTCGAGCCCGTGAAGCCCGAGTCGCCGTAGTGGCGCAGAAAGCGTTCTCGACGGTCCGCAAAGGTGGGATCGTCGCGTTCGATCCCGTAGGCGGCGCGAAGGAGGCCCGGCGCCCCCTTGCTCGCGTAGATCCGGATCGCTTCGTAGGGAACGGGAGAGAGACCTTCGTCGCGGCGCGTTTCGTTGATGGCCGCCACGAGGTCGGGGGCCGAATCCACGAGCGTGCCGTCCAAATCAAAGAGAAAGGTGGGGGCTTTGTCGGACATGATGTCTGGAATGATTCGCTAACGCCGGGAGGGAACCGGCGGACGTGGGCTAGTGTAGTGGAAATCGGGACGGGTGGCGGTGGATACGAAAAGGCCCCCGACGAAACGGGGGCCTTCGATCAGATCTCAGTGATCGGGATTATTCCGCAGGACGGGTACCCGAGACTTCGACCACCGCGCGGCGGTTCGGAGCCAGGCACTGGATGAGCTGACGGAAGTTCTTGATTTCACCGTTGCGGGTCGGATCCGGGCAGTTGACGACCGGGTCGGCTTCGCCGCGGCCTTCAGCCTGGATCAGGGAGGCGTCAACGCCCTTCGAAACGAGGTAGGCCTTCACGGATTCGGCACGACGCTGCGAGAGTTCGAGGTTGAACTTGTCGGAACCGATGCGGTCGGCATAACCCGTCGTAACGATGACTTCAACGTCCACGCCGGCGATCTTCGAGACGAGTTCGTCGAGAGCGGCTTCGCCTTCAGCCTTGAGGTCGGCCTTGTTGTAGGCAAAGAGCGTGTCGGCCGAGAGCGTAACCTTTTCCGGAGCCTTCTGGACGACCGGAGCGGGTTCAACGCAGGCTTCGCCGAGAATGTCGGCGTCGCAGTTGCAGCCGTCACCGCTCGCCTGGGCGAGGGCGGGGGTCCAGAAACCGGTACGGTAGCAGAGGCCGTAGCCGGACTTGACGATCTTGCCGTCGGAGGAGTGGACGTAGGGGCTCACCTGTTCGGCCGACATGGCGGCGCCGGAAACGGCAAGCATGAGCGCAGCAACGATGCCGCTAAGTTTGACGGAGGTCTTCATAAACACACATCCTTTATTGTTAAATGCAAACGCCTTATCGATTGTGGTACAGACTACAAATCACCGGCAGTGCTGGATACGTCGGGGGACTCCGTAAAAACTCTGGGAGATTCTCCAACGGAAAGAATGGGAATTCTTCATTGAGGAGTATAGAGGATCCGCCCGACGAAATCAGCGCGCCGCAATCGTTTAAAGGAAGCTTCTCAGGGATAATGCCGATAAAAGCTTCTCGGCCCGAATCATTAAAGGCGTGAGGCCCAATGCTTTGCGGACTCACGCACGGTTTCCGAGAGGTCGGCGCCGTCGTAACGAATCGTTGCCTTTTTCTCGACGAGGAGTCGTCCCGCCACCCACACGTGGGTGACGTGTTCGCGTCCCGACGCATAGAGAAGCTGCGCGGCCGGATCGAAGGTCGGCAGGCTTTCGACGCTCGAGAGGTCGACGGCGACGAGGTCGGCGGCCTTGCCCGCTTCGAGCGACCCGATTTCATGGTCGAGATGCAGGGCGCGCGCGCCGCCGAGGGTGGCCGCTTCGAGCATGTCGGCGACCGTGGCGCTCGTCGTGTCGCCCGCGACCGCCTTGGCGAGCATCCCCGCGATGCGCGTGTCGCCGAGAAGATCGAGTTTGTCGTTCGAAGCCGCGCCGTCCGTTCCGATCCCGACGTTCACGCCCGCCTTGAGAAACTTCACGACGGGGGCGAAGCCCGAGGCGAGCTTCAGGTTCGAGGCCGGACAGTGGCACATCGAGGCGCCGCGTTCGGCAAGGAGCGCGATTTCCTCGTCGTTGAAGTGCACGCCGTGCACGGCGACGAGGCGGTCGTTGACGAGACCGAGGCGGTCAAGACGCGCGAGCGGGCGCACGCCGTGGTCGCGCACGGAGTCCGACACCTCGACGGCCGTTTCATGCACGTGCATGTGAACGGGCAGGTTGTAGCGCTCGGAGATTTCCGCGCAGCGGCGAAGCGAATCGTCCGACACCGTGTAGGGCGCGTGCGGCGCCACCGTCGCCGTGACGAGGGGATCGCCCGCGTCGCGCACGGCGAGAATCGTTTCCTCCATCTTTTCGAGGTATTCCCCGTCGTTCTTGGCGTAGGCCGAGGGGAAGCCGATGATGAAGGCCGACACGGCGGCGCGAAGGCCCGCGCGGCGCAGGCCCTTCGCGGCCGAGAGCGGGAAGAAGTAGTGGTCCGACGTCGTCGTGACGCCGCCCGAGAGCATTTCGAGGCCGGCGAGCCGAGAGCCTTCCTCGACGAATTCGGGGCTCATGAGCTTGCCTTCGGCCGGCCAGATCTTGGTCGTGAGCCAGTCCATGAGCGGAAGGTCAGCGCCGAGGCCGCGCACGAGGTTCATCGCCGCGTGGCTGTGCAGATTCACGAAGCCCGGCAGGAGAATGTGTCCGGGCAGGGGGACGAAGCGGGCTTCGGGGTGGCGCGCACGGGCCTCTTCCCTCGGGAGGAGCGCTTCGATGCGGTCGCCGCGCATGACGAGGCTGTACCCGGTGTGGAGAACATTTTTCGGCACGATCGGCAAAAGCCAATCGGGTTCGAGAACGGTGTAGAGAGTGTCCATGATGCAAGAGAGAAAGAAATTGTGGCGGGCATTCTAACAAGGCAAGGAAGCGCCATCCTGATACAATAGACGATCTCTCGCTTTTCGGCGCCGCGCCGTCCGATGCGCTCGGACGACGGACCGCCGCGTGCGCCCGCCGTGGCGCGTTTCGGACGAAAGGTCCGAAGAACAACGAACAGACCGTTTGCCGCGGAACGCGCCTTCTCTGGAGAGGGTTCCGTTCCGGCCGAGAGGGCAGAAAACGGCTTTCTTCACTACATTCACTGAGGCTTTCCGAATGGATGAGATCACTGACAACGATGACGGGTTGACGCCGGAAGCGGCCGAGGAGTCGCCTTCGCCCGCCAACGCCATCGCTCGGGAACTGCTCCCCGTTTCGCTCGAGACGGAGATGAAGCGCTCCTACCTCGACTACGCCATGAGCGTGATCGTGGGCCGCGCGCTGCCCGATGTCCGCGACGGTTTGAAACCCGTGCATCGCCGCGTTCTCTACGCGATGCACGAGATCAAGAATACGCACAACAATCCGCACAAGAAGGCGGCCCGCGTCGTGGGGGAAGTGCTCGGTAAGTACCATCCGCACGGCGACTTGGCGGCCTACATGACGATCGTGCGCCTCGCGCAGAACTTCTCGATGCGCTACCCGCTCGTGGACGGTCAGGGGAACTTCGGCTCGATCGACGGCGACAATCCCGCCGCCATGCGTTACACCGAAGTCCGCCTCGAAAAGATCGCCTCGACGACGCTCGCCGACATCAACGAGGAAACGGTCGACTTCACGCCCAACTTCGACAATTCCGAAATGGAGCCCGTGGTCCTGCCGACCCGCCTGCCGCAGTTGCTCGTGAACGGCTCTTCGGGCATCGCCGTGGGCATGGCGACGAACATTCCGCCGCACAACGTGCGCGAAACGATCGACGCCTGCCTCTACTGCCTCGAACACCCCGAGTGCTCGGTGGACGACCTCATTCCCCTCATGCCCGCGCCCGACTTCCCGACGGGCGGGATCATCTTCGGCCTTTCCGAAGTGCATCAGGGCTACCGCACGGGCCGCGGGCGCGTCGTCATCCGCGCGCGCACGCACCTCGAGGAGTGGGGCGCCCGCAAGGACCGCACCCGCATCGTCGTCGACGAGATCCCCTACATGATCAACAAGCGTGCGCTTTACGAGCGCATGCACGAACTCGTTCGCGAAAAGAAGCTCGAAGGCATCTCCGAGATGCGCGACGAGTCGACCGAACAGATCCGCATCTGCATCGACCTCAAGCAGGGCGCCATGCCCGAGGTGGTTCTCAACAACCTCTACAAGCTCACGGCCATGCAGTCCTCCTTCGGGATGAACATGGTCGCCCTCGTCGACGGGCAGCCGATGCTCCTCAACCTGAAGGAACTCATCGAACACTTCATCGCGCACCGTCGCGAAGTGGTGACGCGCCGCACGGTCTTCCGTCTGCGCAAGGCCCGCGACGCCGGTCACATCCTCGAAGGTCAGGCCGTGGCGCTCGCGAACCTCGACGAATTCATCCGCATCATCCGCGCGTCGAAGACGCCCGAAGAAGCGACGACGGCGCTCTATGAACGCGCCTGGCCCGCGGAATTCGCCCGCGAACTCGTCGCCCGCGCGGGTGCGCTCTCTTCGAAGCGCTATCCCGACGGCATGGAATTCGGCCGCGGTCTTCGCGAAGACGGCACCTATCTCCTCACGAAGGTGCAGATTGAAAACATCCTCGCGATGAATCTGCGCCGCTTGACGGGGCTCGAACAGGAACGCGTGCGCAACGACTACCACGCGACGATGGACAACATCATCGACCTCCTCGACATCCTGGCCCGTCCGGAACGCGTCAACGCGATCATCGGCGACGAACTGAAGGAAATCAGCGAGGAGTACGGCGACGAACGCCGCTCGACGATCGACGTCCTCGGCGATCCGAACTTCGACGAGCGCGACCTGATTCCGAACCGCCGCATGGTCGTCACGCTTTCGCGCGACGGCTTCGTCAAGAGCCAGGAAGTGGCCGACTACAACGCGCAGCGCCGCGGCGGCAAGGGCCGCAAGGTGCAGGAAATGACGCACGACGACGCGGTGGAGGAACTCTTCATTGCGAATTCGCACGACATCATCCTGTGCTTCACGACGGGCGCGAAGGTCTACGCCCTCGACGTCTTCCGTCTGCCCGAAGGGAAGTCGAGCGCGCGCGGCCGTCCGATCGTCAATCTCCTTCCGCTCGAGGAAGGGGAGAAGATCAGCTTCATGCTCCCGATTCAGGAGTTCACCGACGATCTGCACGTCTTCATGGCGACGAACCAGGGCACGGTCAAGAAGGTGCTCCTCTCGAACTTCCGCGGCAGCCGTCTGAAGACGGGCCTGATCGCAACGGTCCTCAACGAGGGCGAATACCTCGTGTCCGTTGCGCTCGCCAAGGAAGAGAGCACCGTCATGCTCGTCAACGACACGGGCATGTGCATCCGCTTCGCCGACTCCGACGTCCGCTCCATGGGACGCGTCTCCCACGGCGTGGGCGGCATGCGCCTCCCCGAAGGATCGGAAATCGTGGCGATGATCGTCTCGAACGATGAGAGACGCAACGTGCTCATCGTGACGGAAAACGGCTACGGCAAGCGCGTGCCGATTTCGGACTTCCGCCTGCAGCGCCGCAACGGCATGGGTCTGCGCGGCATCAAGCCGTCCGAACGAAACGGCCGCGTCGTCTCGGCGATCGCCGTGGAGGATTCCGACGACATCATGATCCTCTCGACGGTCGGCAAGGTCATCCGCACGCGCGCTTCCGAAGTGCCCGTCTACAGCCGCTTTGCGAAGGGTGTGCGTCTCCTGCGCGTGGAAGAAGGTGAAAAGCTCGTCTCGCTGCGCCGCGTCGAACGCACGGCCGACGAAGCCGACGAGGACGATTACGAACGACTCGATCTGGACGCGGCCGAACTCGAGGCCGTCCGTCACGAAGAGGCCGAGGATCCGACGGTGGAGGACCCCGTCGAAGACGAAGCCCCGGCGGACGACGCCGAAGAGGAAGTCGCGGAGGATTCGTCGAAAGACTGACGAACTTCTCAGCAGTCTTGGTGGAGACGGACACGGACGACGTGTCCGTTTCTGCTGAGAGGAAGGAAGAAATGCCGCAGATTTGGAATTTTTCCGCCGGTCCCGGGATGCTGCCCCATTCCGTACTCGAAGCCGCGCAGAAGGAGTTTCTCGACTACCGCGGACTCGGCGCCTCGATCGTGGAGATGTCGCACCGCACGCACGCCGTCGAGGCGATCGTCGAATCCCTCACCGAAGAACTTCGCGGGCTTCTCTCGATTCCCGAGGAGTTCGAGATCTTCTTCACGCAGGGCGGCGGGCGCACGCAGTTCGCGATGGTGCCTGCGAACCTCTTGCGGGGCAAGACGGGCGCCTATCTCGTGACGGGACTCTGGAGCGCGGCGGCCCTCGAAGAGGCCAAGCGCATCGGCCGCGCCGAAGCGGCCGCGCGCACGACGGGAGACGTTCCCGACACTTCGGACCTTTCGTGGCCCGAGGATCCCGCCTACGTCTACTACTGCGACAACGAAACGGTGCACGGCGTCGAATTTCCGGCGCCTCCGACGGCGCCCGAAGGCGTTCCGCTCGTCGCGGACATGTCGAGCAACTTTCTCACGCGTCCGATCGACTGGTCGCGCCACGGCGTCGTCTGGGCCGCGGCGCAGAAGAATTTTGCGCCCGCGGGCCTCACCGTCGTCATCGCAAGGCGCGATCTTTTGGGCGGACTGCTTCCGCACATGCCTTCGATGTTTGATTGGTCGCTCTACGCCCGCGAAAAGAGCATGCCCAACACGCCGCCCGTCTTTCAGCTCTACATCGCCGATCTCGTGGCGAAGTGGGTGCGCGCCGAAGGGGGCGTCGAAGCGATGCACCGTCGCGCGCTTGAGCGTTCCGCGTTGCTCTACGAGGCGCTCGACGAGCGGCCCGACCTCTATGAAACGACCGTGGCGAAGCGGGCCCGAAGCCGCGTGAACGTTCCCTTCCGACTGCGGGATCCGGAGCGCCTCGCCGACTTCATCGCGGCGGGCGAGCGCGAGGGTTTCCGGCAGTTCACCGGCCACGCGAGCGTGGGCGGCCTTCGCGTGTCGCTCTACAACGCCATGCCGCTCGAAGGCCCGCGGCGCTTCGCCGAATTTATGCGCGCCTGGCGTCCCTGAGGATTCCG
The DNA here is from genome assembly GCA_900543805.1 of uncultured Sutterella sp. Lineage (GTDB taxonomy): Bacteria > Pseudomonadota > Gammaproteobacteria > Burkholderiales > Burkholderiaceae_F > Sutterella > Sutterella merdavium. The sequence continues at coordinate 9,258 of UQTE01000018.1, read as the reverse complement.
GGTGACAACGAAAGAATCCCTTCAACAAAGGAGACAAGCATGGAACAATCCGTCCGCGTCATCACGATCGACGGTCCCGCCGCGAGCGGCAAGGGGACCGTGGCCGAACGCATCGCGCACGAACTCGGATTTCACTATCTCGACAGCGGGGCGCTTTATCGTCTCGCCACCTATCGCGCCCTGAAGCTCGGGACGCCGCTTGACGACGCCGAAGCGCTCGAGCGGGTGGCCAGCTCGATGGCGCCCGTCTTTGAGCAGGGCCGCATCCTCCTTGACGGCGAAGACGTGACGCTTCGCATCCGCACCGAAGAAGTGAGCCGCGCGACGAGCCGCGTCGCCGCCGTGCCGGGCGTGCGCAAAGCGCTTTTTGATCTGCAGCGCCGCGCCGCGAAGGCGCCGGGCCTCGTCGCCGACGGACGCGACATGGGAACGGTCGTCTTTCCCGAAGCTGACCTCAAGATCTTCCTCACCGCCTCGGCGCGCGTGCGCGCCGAACGCCGGGCTCTGCAGCTTGAGGCCCGGGGCGAAACCGCCGACCGCGAAGCGTTGACCCGCGACCTCGAAGAGCGCGACCGCCGCGACCGCGAACGCGCCGAAGCGCCCCTCAAGCCCGCCCCCGACGCGAAGCTTCTCGACACCTCGGCGCTCGGCATCGAGGAGGTCGTCAAAAAACTCCTCGATTGGTGGGATGAAGCACGATAAAGTGCAGTACAATCACAAACTTCCGTGCATCGTGAGTTTTCACGGACACGGAAGTTTTTTCTTTTTATCCCTTTAACTCCGCCCAAGGGATCGTCCCGCGGGTGTGTATTACATCAACTCATGTCCATCAACGAAACCAACAAGCCCGCCGAATCCTTCGCCGAGCTGCTCGAAGAAAGTTTTGCCCGTCACGAAATGCGTCAGGGCGAAGTCGTCACCGCCGAAGTGATCCGCGTGGATTACAACTTCGTCGTCGTCAACGCCGGCCTCAAGAGCGAAGCCTACGTGCCCATCGAAGAATTCAAGGATGACCGCGGTGAAGTGACCGTCCAGCCGGGCGACTTCGTTTCCGTCGCCATCGAATCCGTCGAAAACGGCTACGGCGACACCATCCTCAGCCGCGACAAGGCCAAGCGTCTCGCCGCCTGGATGAACCTCGAACAGGCTCTCGAAAGCGGTGAACTCGTCACCGGTACGGTCACGGGCAAGGTTAAGGGCGGTCTCACCGTCATGACCAACGGCATTCGTGCCTTCCTCCCGGGCTCGCTCGTCGACACGCGTCCCGTCAAGGACACGACCCCGTACGAAGGCAAGACCTTCGAATTCAAGGTCATCAAGCTCGACCGCAAGCGCAACAACGTCGTCGTTTCGCGCCGTGCCGTCGTCGAAGCCAACATGGGCGAAGAACGCGCCAAGCTGCTCGAAACGCTCAAGGAAGGCGCCATCGTCAAGGGCATCGTCAAGAACATCACCGACTACGGTGCCTTCGTCGACCTCGGCGGCATCGACGGTCTTCTCCACATCACCGACCTCGCCTGGCGTCGCGTTCGTCACCCGAGCGAAGTCGTCACGGTCGGTCAGGAACTTGAAGCCAAGGTTCTCAAGTTCGACCAGGAAAAGAACCGCGTTTCGCTCGGCCTCAAGCAGCTCGGCGAAGATCCGTGGATCGGCATCTCCCGTCGCTATCCGCAGGGCACCCGCCTCTTCGGCAAGGTCACGAACATCACCGACTACGGTGCCTTCGTGGAAATCGAAGCCGGCATCGAAGGCCTTGTGCACGTCTCCGAAATGGATTGGACGAACAAGAACGTCGATCCGCGCAAGGTTGTGACGCTCGGCGAAGAAGTCGAAGTCATGGTCCTCGACATCGACGAAGAACGTCGCCGCATCTCGCTCGGCATGAAGCAGTGCAAGGCCAATCCGTGGGAAGAATTCGCCCAGACCCACAAGAAGGGCGACAAGGTCTCCGGCCTCATCAAGTCGATCACCGACTTCGGCGTCTTCATCGGCCTGCCCGGTGGCATCGACGGTCTCGTTCACCTTTCGGACCTCTCCTGGAACGAATCCGGTGAAGAAGCCGTCCGCAAGTACAAGAAGGGCGACGAACTCGAAGCCGTCGTTCTCGCCATCGACACCGACCGCGAACGCATCTCGCTCGGCATCAAGCAGATGGGCGGTGATCCGTTCAGCAACTTCACGAGCACCCACGAAAAGGGCGCTCTGGTGAAGGGCACGGTCAAGTCCGTTGAAGCCAAGGGCGCCGTGATCGACCTCGGCGACGACGTCGAAGGCTACCTGCGTGCTTCCGAAATCGCCGCCGAACGCGTGGAAGACGCCACGACGCGTCTCTCCGTGGGCGACGAAGTCGAAGCGCTCATCACGAACATCGACCGCAAGGCCCGCAGCATCCAGCTCTCCATCAAGGCCAAGGATGCCGCCGAAGCCCGTGACGCGCTCGATCGCCTGAACGCCGACGCCGCTGCCGCCACCGGCACGACGAACCTCGGCGCTCTCCTCAAGGCCAAGCTCGAACAGAAGTAATTCCGTTAGCTCGGTAGGAGGCGTGCCATGGCGGATACCATGACCAAGTCCGAACTGAGCGACGAGCTTTGTGAGCGCCTGCGCTCCGAATCCGGCGAGACAAAGTACCCTCTGCGTCTTTGTCTCGCCGCCACGCGGATCATCACCGACCGACTCGTCGAAGTCCTTGGACAAGGCAATCCGGTCGAGATCCGAGGCTTCGGGCGTTTTGCGCATCGCTACCGTCGTGCGCGTCACACGCGCAACCCGATCGTTGGAGATTTCATCGATCTCGACGAACGCGTGACGGTTTGTTTCCGCCCCGGAAAGAAACTGCGCGAACGGGTGGACGACGGTAAGGAGTGAGGCCCGAGCTCACGAGACTCCGCCGCTGAATTTCTTCGGAAGTTCAGCGGCTTTTTCATGCCCGTCGTTTTTGCGCCCGTTCCCGGGGAACGGGCCTCCGCAGCGCCGAAAGGCCCGTCCGGCGTTACCGACGCTGGGAAGAGCCCGGGGCGCTTCCTCGCGCCCTGAGGGCACTGCTGCGGCATTTCGAAGCGGGGGTGCACGGCTCACTCGTCCCAGGGGCAAAGGGGACGGCGGGCAGGTCGCGGCGCACGCGGAATCGATATGAGAAAAGGGGCGGCTCCCGACGGAGCCGCCCCTTTTTCCCGCATGGGGATGCGAAGTGGGATATCAGGCGCCTTCTCGTTCGTAGACGAAGCGGCCGCCCACCATCGTGGCGTCGACCTTCGCCGTGCGAAGCGTCACTTCCGGATTCGTGAAGATGTCCTCCGAGAGGACGACGAGGTCGGCGTAGTAGCCCGGGAAGAGACGTCCCTTGACGTTTTCTTCGAAGCTCGCGTAGGCGCTCTCGAGCGTGTAGCAGTCGACGGCGTCGTAGATGTCGATCTTTTCGCCGGGAAGCCAGCCGCCCTCGGGTTCGCCGCGCAGGTTCTTGCGCGTGACGGCGCAGTAGAGGTTGTCAAGCGGCGCCATGTCTTCGATCGGAGAGTCGGTGCCGAAGCTCGTGTGGATGCCCTTCTTCACCATCGTGCCGAAGGCGTAGCTCGTCGCCGTCAGTTCGGGACCGACGCGGTCTTCGCAGATCTGCATGTCATAGTGCAGGAAGATCGGCTGCACGAGGGCGAGGATGTCGCTGCGGCGGAAGCGTTCGATCTGCTCGGCGTCCGTGATCTGGCAGTGAACGATCCCGAGGCGGAGCGGATTCGTGCCGTCGGGGCAGTAGTTTTCATAGCAGTTGAGGACGTTTTCCACGGCGCCGTCGCCGATGGCGTGGATCGCGACGCTGCAGCCGCACTCGACGGCCGTCGACACGAAGGCCTCGATCTGTTCGGGCGTAAGGGTGGCGATCCCCTTCGTCGTCGGATCGTCCGCATAGGGACGGCGAAGAAGGGCCGTGCGCGCGCCGAGGCTGCCGTCGACGAAGAGCTTAAGCGGCCCGAAGCGGTGGAAGGGAGTGCCGCGGTTCGTCGTGTAGCCGCGCTCAAGGAAGGCGCGGTAGTCCTCGGGATTGGGGAAGTTCACCTGATGGTAGACGCGCACCGTCGGATTCAGCTGGGTACGGTTGTAGGCTTCGAGCACCGTTTCCCAGGAACCGCCGCGCAGGTCGTTCGTCTGCACCGAGGTCACGCCCGTTTCGGCGGCGTGCGCCATGGCGATGCGAAGGAGCTTTTCCGTGTCGTCCACGTCGTGCTTGCCGAGAATGGCGCGGACCTGGGGACGGGCGTTTTCGCGGATGATGCCGTTGGGTTCACCGTCGGGATCGCGGTCGATGGCGCCGCCCTCGGGGGCGACCGTGTCGCGCGTGACGCCGGCGAGGCGCAGGGCCGGGGTGTTGGCCGTCAGCACGTGCCCGCAGGCGCGCTCGAAGACGAGAGGATAGTCCGTCGTGATGTCGTCGAGGTCGTGGCGCGTGAGCATGCGGTGCTCGTCGGTGAAGTAGTCGTGATTCCACCCCATGCCGTGGAGCACGGTACCGGGCGTCGGGCGGTTCTTCTCGATGTACTCGAGCGTGATGCGCTTGACGTCGGCGATGCTGCGCGCCGTGTGGAGGCGCACGTCGGCGAGCGCGATCCCGGTGTTGAAGAGGTGCTGGTGCGAGTCGTTGAAGCCGGGCACCACCGTGCGGCCCCGGGCGTCCCAACGTTCGGCGTCGGCGGGCGCGGCGGCCGAGACTTCCTCGAGCGTGCCGACGGCCTTGACGAGTCCGTCGTCGATCAGGATCGCTTCGGCGAAGCGGCCGCGTTCCAGATAGATGTGGGCGTTGTAAATCAAAGTGGCCATGACGATTCTCCGATTACGATTGATTTTCGAGGGCGTCGTGCTGCTTCCTGAAGAAGAGCTCGTAGAGACCGAGACCGAAGAGCGGCACCAGTAGGCCCAGGGCGGCGGTGACCGGATCCTTCGTGACCGTGTTGACGATGAGGCCGATCATGACGCAGCAGATGATGATCACGAGGAAGGGATAGAGCCAAACGCGGTAGGGGCGTTCGAGCGTCGGATACTTGCGGCGCAGCACGATCACCGAGAAGAAGGTCATGCCGTGGAAGATCATGCCGACGACGGCGACGAGGCTCGTTAGTTCGGAGAGCGTGCGCGAGCTCACGAGGATGATCGCCATGATGGCCGAGGCGATCTGCGCGTTGATCGGGGTGCGCGAGATCGGATGCAGCTTGGCGAAGCTCTTGAAGAGCGCGCCGTCGCGGGCCATGGCGTAGTACATGCGCGGGAAGACCATGATGCAGCCGTTGAGCGAATTGAAGATCGCGAGGATCATGGCGGTGCCGACGATGATCATGCCGGCCGAACCGAAGAGTTCGTTCGCGGCGTGCGTGCCGAGGTAGAAGTCCCCGCCGTTGACGAGATTGACGATCGTGTCGTAGGGGAGCACGCGGTAGACGGCGTAGTTGAAGAGGACGTAGAGGAGCGCGACGCCCGTGATCGAGCCGATCAGCGCGAGCGGGATGTTGCGCTTCGGATTCTTGATTTCCTCTGCGATGTTGTTGAGGTTCGTCCACCCTTCATAGGCCCAGAGGGTGGCGATCACGGCGAAGCCCACCATGCTGCAGAGTTCGGGAATGCTCGGCATTTCGCCCGGGAAATACGTGAGGTCGGGCGATTCGTTCCCCATCACGAGGCCGCAGACGAGGATGAGGAGGATCGGGAGCATCTTGAGGATCATGAAGATGTTCTGCACGAGGCTGCCGAAGCGGATCCCGCAGAGGTTCACGCCCGTGAGGAGCAGGATGGCCGTGATGGCGATCGCCTTCTGCGTGAGCTCGCCGAGCGGTACGAAGCTCGAAATCGCTGCGGCGAAGGCGACGGCAAGCGCCGCGATCGAGCCCGAGGAGGAGAGGCAGAAGTTCGCGAAGCCGCACATGAAGGCGACGCGTTCGCCGTAGGCTTCGCGCAGGTAGACGTAGTAGCCGCCCGCCTTCGGCATCATGGCGCCGAGTTCGGCAAAGCAGATCCCCGACATGAGGGTGACGAGGCCGCCGATGAGCCAGACGAGAAGGGCGAGGCCGAGGCTCATGCCGCTTCGCTGTAGCACGATGGCGCCGATGTAGAAGATGCCCGAGCCGATCATGATGCCGGCCAGGACGGAAATGCCGCCGAAGAGCCCGACGTCGCGTCGAAGCTCGGTCTTTTCAGACGTCAGCGAGGAAAGGTTGTTGTTGGTTGTCACGGAAAGTCTCCAAGGGGTTGCGTCCGCCTTTTTTCGCGGCGTAAACGCGAGGGTTTCTAAAAGAGACAAAAAAGCCGCATCTATCGACGCGGCTCCATGACAGTGCAGAAACAGCGGCCGATAGCTCCTCCGCACGGCAGTGCGTGCGGGAGTCCTGCGGATGTTCTCCGCAGAACCAGCTTCAAAGACCCGTCGGTCTTTGCGCTTCGGCGGTTTGACCTTTCGCCGTCGTCGTCGGGCACCCCCTCGGACGGCTACTCTTTCGCACCGCGCCTCTATCCGAACTTGTTTGTCGTGGGGTTACTTTCGCAAATTCCCCGCGGTTTGTCCACTTGCACAGCCGAGAATGTTCGGGGAAAACGGACTTTTTCATCGGAGTGCAAAGCCTTTGGGAGGTTTGCCTTAGGGAATAGGAAAGGGTTTTCGGGAAAAAGGCCCTCGCGGAGCGCTCCGCGCCCGATGCGAAGGGGCTTTCGCGCCGCGAAGAAGACGTCCTTTCTTGTAAAATGACACGTTTTCTCTGTAGCGGATTTTGGCCATGGATCTCGAACTCTGGCATCTCATTTTGTTGCCCGTTCTTTTTGCGGCCGGCTGGATCAGCCGGGGCGTCGAAAAACGTCAGAACGAAGCGGAAGTGACGCAGACGCCGGAGGCCTATTCGCAGGGCGTGACGCTGCTCTTGGCCGGAAAGGAGGAAAAGGCGATCGACTGCTTCATCGAAGCGGTGCGCCTCGAGCCCGAACGCACGGATCTGCACTTCATTCTCGGACGCCTCTTTCGCGGCCGCGGGGAGTTTGCCCGCGCGATCCGCGTGCACGAGTCCCTCATGAACAACGCCGACCTTCCGACGGAGGACCGGGTCGAGGCCATTCGGGCCCTGGCGGAAGACTTCATGACGGCGGGGCTTTTCGATCGGGCGGAAGAAGCCTACCGCATGCTCGCCGACATTCCCGACACGCACCTCGACGCTCTTCGGGCGCTTCTTCGCATCTACATCATCGAGCACGAATGGACGGCGGCGATCGACACCGCGCGCGCTCTCGAAAAGGAAGCCGAAGAGGACCGCTCGCAGGAAATCTCCCACTACTATTTGGAACTCGCCGACACGGCCTTGCGCCAGAAGCGCCTCGACTTCGCGGACGAATGCGTCGACGAGGCCCTGCGCACCGTGGCGCATTCGCCCCGCGCCTGGGTGACGCGCGGTGTCATCGCGCTCGCGGCGGGGGACGCCGCGAAGGCCGAGGCCGCCTGGCGGCGTCTTCTTGAATTCGCGCCCGAATACGTGCCGCTCGTTGCGGGGAAGCTCGCCGACGCGATGGTGGCGCAGGGCAAGAAGGAGGAGGCGCTCGACTTTCTCGTTCGCTGCGGCAACGATCCGGCCGCGACCGACGCGGTCGACGAAATCCTCACCCGCATCGGCAAGCTCGCGGGCGAAGACGAGGCTCGCGTCTTCGCCGAGAAGATCCTCAAGGCGCATCCGACGCTCGCCACCTACAGCGCCTACCTCAAGGGCGCTACGGGCGTCTCTCCCAACGAAGAGATGACGAAGATGCTCTCGGGGATGATGCAGCGCTACGCCCGACGCTTTTCGCGCTATCAGTGCAAGAAGTGCGGCTTTCTCGCCTCGAGCTTCGCGTGGGGATGCCTCGGCTGCGGCGCCTGGGACAGCTTCCCGCCGCGCAAGATCGACGAGGCTTGAGAATTTTTACAACTCACGAAGCTTGGTTTTTCGTGAATCGCCCTCACTTTCTTAGAATGATGGAATGTCTTTTCCCGCGCCGATCCGGCAGCGCTCGGGAAACAACAGAACGATAGAGCCGGCATTTTCGAATCGAACAGTACCACCACCATGTTGAAGCGTTTCGGCTTTCTCTTTTTGGCGAACCTCGCCGTCTTTCTGATGCTCTCGATCGTGCTTACGGTCGTGCAGATGGTCTTCGGCGTCAATTTCGGCACCATGACCGGACAGAGTCTCAACATCGGGACTCTCTTCGTCTTTTCCATGGTCGTCGGCTTCACGGGCTCGATCATTTCGCTACTCATGAGCAAGTCCATGGCGAAGATGAGCATGGGCCTCACGATGATCGACACCAACAATCCGAATCCGGGGCTCGAAGCCTGGCTCGTCGACGTCATTCGCCGTCAGTGCGCCAAGACGGATCTTCCGATGCCCGAAGTCGGCATCTATCAGGGCGAACCCAACGCCTTTGCGACGGGCGCCTCGCAGTCGAGCTCCCTCGTGGCGGTTTCCACGGGTCTTCTCGAACTCATGAACCGCGAAGAAGTCGAGGCCGTCATCGCGCATGAACTCTCGCACGTCAAGAACGGCGACATGGTCACGCAGACCCTTCTGCAGGGCGTCATGAACACCTTCGTCGTCTTTGCCTCGCGCCTCATCGGCTGGGTGGTCGACCGCGTCGTGCTTCGCAACGAAGAGGACCGCGCCGGGATCGGCTACTACGTGACGAGCATGGTGCTCGACATCGTCTTCGGCATGCTCGCCGGGATCGTGGTCGCCTATTTCTCGCGCTACCGCGAATACCACGCCGACGCCGGCGCCGCGCGCATCATGGGCAACGAACGCCCGATGATCAGCGCTCTGCAGCGCTTGGGCGGTATCGAACCCAACGAACTTCCGGGCGCCGTCAAGGGCTTCGGGATTTCGGGCGGCATCGGCTCGCTCTTTGCGACGCACCCCTCGATTGAGGACCGCATCGCCGCGCTGGAATCGCACCGCTATTGATCGGTCTCTCATTCCTCAAGAAGCCCGCTTCGCCCGCGAAGCGGGCTTTTTTGCGCTCCGGAGAAAAGCCGTCGATTATTGCGGCGGATGACCCGCTGAGGTCCCTAGACAACGAATCCCTGCGGGCCGCCCTCGTCTCTTTTTGCTTCGGTCGTCGTCGACGGCGAGGAGCTTCGGGTTCGGTCCCGCGTGAAGATCGGGTCGGCGATCCGGCTGCCGACGCGCATGGCCGTGCGAAAAGACCGGGCGAAAAAATGGCTATGAAGGCGACGCCTTCACCCTACATGATGAAAGTCAAACTCTT
>UQTE01000017.1 GCA_900543805.1 uncultured Sutterella sp. | reverse complement strand
CGCCCGGTTCGGGCGGCCCCTTTTTCGAACTTCGGGTTTCAAGAGCACGGGAAATCAAAATTTGCGGCGCTCCCCGAAACGCCTTCCACGCTTCCGGCCTTCTCGAGGGCCCGGCGGATTCACTCGGCAAAGAACGGATCCTCCAGGTCGTATTCTTCGTCTCGGTGATGACGAATAAACGCGAGTGATCCGTTGTGCAAAAGTCGTTGCGAAGATTTGCGAGTGAACCGCCGCGCAAAAAATCATTGCGCGATGTGCGAACAAGAGGTCTCCCGTCGTGCTCTCGAACCGCGTGCCGACGGGCGACTGCGTTTTGTCGAAGAACTGTCTCGAGAAGGGCTGCACCGCGGCCGGAAGCCTCTCGCCGCAGAAGTCGCGCATCCTTCTGCAGCCCGCACTCGTCAAAACGTCGGATCCTAAGGAAATCGCCCGCATCTTCCGCGGATACTAAAATTCTTTCGTCCGCCCGAGGCGCCCGGACCGACCGCGCCGCGGGCGAACACCGAACATGAGGAGTTTGAAATGAACGAAACCGTTCTCACCCGTTTTCTGCGCTACGTGAGCTTTGACACGAAGTCCTCCCGCGAAAGCGAAACAGCCCCGTCCACCGAAAAGCAGCTGCGCCTTGCAGAAACGCTCGTCGCCGAACTCAAGGAGCTCGGCGTCGAAAACGCCCGTGTCGGCAGCGGGGGCGTGGTCTACGCGCTCGTTCCGGCGACGAAGGGCTGCGAAGACTGCCCGACGATCGGCTTCATCGCCCACATGGACACTTCGCCCGACGCGCCCGGAGCGGGTGTCAAGCCCCAAATCCTCCGCTATGAAGGGGGCGACGTGATTCTCAACGCCGAAAAGGGAATCGTCCTCAAGGCCGCGGACTTCCCGGAAATCGCGAAGTACGCGGGCGAAGACGTGATCTTCACGGACGGCACGACGCTTCTCGGCGCCGACGACAAGGCGGGCGTCGCCGCCGTCATGGCGATGGTCGCCCACGTGCAGGCGCATCCCGAAATCCCGCATGCGGCGCTCGCGATCGGCTTTACGCCCGACGAAGAGGTGGCCCGCGGGACCGTCAACTTCGACATCGAACGCTTCGGCGCGCAGTACGCCTACACCTTCGACGGCGGCGAAGTCGGAACCTTCGAAAACGAAAACTTCAACGCGGGCACGGCGACGGTGACCGTGAAGGGCGTTGGCGTGCACCCGGGCCTCGCGAAGGACAAGATGGTCAATTCGCTTCGTTATGCGGCGAAGTTCCTGGAAATGCTTCCCGCCGACATGAGTCCCGAATGCACGGCCGGCCGCGAAGGCTTCCTGCACCCCAACATGATGAAGGGAAACGTCGTCGAAACGACGATCCGGATTCTCGTTCGCGACCACGACGCGGCGCGCTATGAAGAAAAAAAGGAGCTCCTTTGCGAACTCGCCGCGAAGATGAACGAACGCTATCCGCAGGCGCCCGTCTCGATCGAAATCAAGGACAGCTACCGGAACATGCGTCCCTATCTCGACAAGGCCCCGAAGGTGCTCGAAATCGCCCGCGCCGCCTATCGCGCGGCGGGGCTCGAGCCGATCGAAGAACCGATCCGCGGCGGCACCGACGGCGCGCGTCTTTCGGTGCGCGGGCTTCCGTGTCCGAACGTCTTTACGGGCGGGATGAACTTCCACGGGATCTACGAGTGCCTGCCCGTAAAGTCCCTGGAAAAGGCGGCGGAAGTCGCCGTCAGGCTCGCGGAAGGTTCCGCGACGGTGAAGTCTCTGGCCTAAGGGCCGGGTGCCGGTCCGGGACGCTCCGGTTTGCGGGCGTCCCGGGCTTCTTCCGAAAGCCCCCGCGCGCACCCCAAGCAAACGCCGCGGCGGCGCTCTTTCAGGCGGCCCGGCGCCTTCGGTCGGGCCGCCTGTCGGGATGGAGGACGCCCCCCCTCCGAGAAAACCCGCCTTGCGAACGGGTTTTCCTTGAGTCCCGGCGCGGGCTTGGATCACACTTCGATAAAATTCCGCGTATTTTCTTCTTCTGGTTTTTCTCATGGACTGGCTTCGCGCGCTCTTTACCGACACGAACGCCGTGGCGCACATCATTCTCGTCTACGCGCTCGTCGTCGCCCTGGGGACGCTTCTCGGACGCATCAAGGTGGCGGGCATTTCGCTCGGCGTCACCTTCGTCCTTTTCGTCGGACTCGCCGCGGGACACTTCGGCCTCACGGTGCCGGAGCCCGTGCTCTTCTTCATCCGCGACTTCGGCCTCACGCTCTTCATCTTCTTCGTGGGGCTGCAGGTGGGGCCGTCCTTTTTTTCGTCCTTCAAAAGCGGCGGACTGGTGCTGAATCTTCTCACCCTCATGATCGTCCTTCTCGGGATCGTCGTGACGGTCGCGCTATGGTTTTTGCTCAGGGACTGGGTGACGCTGCCGCAGATGCTGGGCGTCCACTACGGGGCCGTCACGAACACCCCCGGCCTCGGCGCGACGCAGGAGGCGCTCGATCTTCTTCACTATGAAGGCGAAAACATCGCGGTTGCCTACGCCTGCGCCTATCCTCTGGGCGTCGTAGGCGCGATCTTCTCCGCCGTGCTCCTCAGAAAGATTTTCTCGATCGACCTCGCCGAAGAAGACAAGCACTGGGAGACGGAAGAAAAGGAACACAACCGCGAACCGATCTTCTTCCATGTGGAAGTCACGAATCCCGCGGTGGCGGGCAAGACCCTCGGGGCGATCCGAGAATTTACGGGGCGCTCCTTCATCTGCAGCCGCATTCTCTCGAAGGGAGAACTCTCAAGCCCCACTGCCGAAACGGTCGTTCAGGAGGGCGACGTCCTTCGCATCGTGGCCGCTCCGGAAGACCGCCTGCCCGTCACGGCCTTCTTCGGGGGTGAAAAGCAGGGCGTCGATCTCGCGACGGAAAAGTCGCCGCTCGCCACCCGCACGATCCTGATCACGCGGGAAAAGTTCAACGGCATGACCCTGAAGGCCTTGGCGCTCAACCAGATGGACGGCGTCAACATCACGCGAGTCTTTCGCGCCGGCATGACGCTCTTCCCGTATTCGAACCTCCATCTGCAGGTGGGCGACCAGGTCTACTGCGTGGGACCGGAACCGGCGCTGCAGCGTCTCGAGACGTTGCTCGGCAACAAGATGAAGAAGCTCTATCACCCGAACATCTTCACGATTTTCGTGGGGCTTGCGTTCGGGATTGTCTTGGGGAGCATTCCGATTGCGGTGCCCGGTATGCCCGCGCCCTTGAAGCTCGGTCTTGCGGGCGGGCCGCTCATCGTCGCGATTCTTCTCGGACGCTTCGGGAACTTCGCCCGGCTCGTCACCTACACGACGCAGTCGGCGAGCCTCATGATGCGCGAAATCGGGATTTCGCTCTTTCTGGCGAGCGTCGGCCTCGCCGCGGGCGAGAGCTTCGTCGCCGCCATCACGCAGGGGAACGGGCTTCTCTACGTGCTCCTCGGGCTTTTCGTCACGCTTATTCCGCTCATCGTCGTGGGGATCGTCGCAAGAAAGGTCTACAGAATCAACTACCACAGCATCGTGGGCCTCATGGCGGGCGCAACGACCGATCCTCCCGCCTTGGCTTACGCGGCGACCTTGTCGGAGAAAAATTCCTCGTCGGTTGCGTATTCGACCGTCTATCCTCTGGCGATGTTCCTTCGCATCCTCACGGGGCAGCTCCTTCTGGTGCTTCTCTGGGGCTTTGTTTCCTGAAGAAGACTCCGCATCGACAAGAAAAAAAGGCGTCGGGCCGCAGGGTTCGGCGCCTTTTTCGCCGAAACTCGGGAAAACCGAGGACTGGCGCGGGAGGGCGCTTGGGACTAGAGTGGTCGACGGAACACAAATAGTGCTGAACGGAGCGAAGGGAAGGGGGACGCGCGATGAGGGGCGTCCCTTTCCGCATTGCTTCGAACGAAAAAGGAGACAAGAATGCAGAAAACCATTTTCCGCGCGACGGCGCTTTCCCTACTCATGACGGCCGCGGGCTTCGCCTTTGCGGCTTCGGGTGCGCTCCCCGTTGAAAAACTCGCGGCCGACGTCGTGGTCGTGGGGGCGGGCGGCACGGGCGTGGCGGCCGCGGCTTCTGCCGCCCAACACGGCGCCAAGGTGATCGTCTTTGAAAAGATGCCCTTCATCGGCGGAAGCTCCGCGCTTGCGGGCGGCGCGATCGCCGCGGGCGGCACGAAGGCCCAGGCTCGCGCGGGCGAAACCGAAACGACGCCCGAAGGCTTCATGAAGATCTGGCTCAACGACCAAAAGCGTTCCTACCAAGGCGGAAGCAAGGCCTATCCCGACGAAGCGCTCGTCAAGTCCATGACCTTCGCCTTCACCGACACGATCAACTGGCTTGAAGAAGTCGTGGGCCACACCTTCGCGAAGCCCCGGCCCTTCGGTTACGGGGGCCCCAACTACGCGCACGCGCCCTCAGAATCGCCCGTTCCGGCTTCGGGCCGAGGCTCGTCTCCGGCGGGCGGACGCTTCGTCATTAAGAACGTCAAGCTCTATCTCGACAAGATGGGCGTCCCCGTCCGTACGGCGACCCCCGTCACCGACCTCATCCAGAACGACAAGGGTGAGGTCGTGGGCGTGAAGGCCTCGGACAAGAAGACCGTCTACGAAGTCTCCGCCAAGGCGGTCGTGCTCGCGACGGGCGGCTTTGCGCACAACAAGGAAATGATGGAACGTTTGGTTCCCGTTTACGCACCGTATACCGACAAGTCCGTCGCCACGGTGGGCGCGACGGGCGACGGCATCCGCATGGCCGTGAAGGCGGGCGGCGTCGAATACGAGGACGCCTGGGTGATCGGCCTCTACGTCTCGGGCGCGAAGCCCGAATATTCGAAGACCTTCACGTCGAAGGACAAGTACAAGGACCGCGTCTTTGTGAACGAAAAGGGCGAACGTTTCGTCAACGAAGACCTCCCGTACCTGACCGACCCGGTCGCGATGCAGAAGGCCGTCTGGGCGATCGTCGACAGTCAGGACCCGAAGAAGGTCGAAGTGCTGAACGGCGTGCAGGACCCCAAGATTTCCGTGAAGGCCAATTCCTGGAAGGAATTGGGCGACGCGTTGGGCGTCCCGGCCGAAGCCTTGGAAAAGACCATGACGGACTACAACCGCGCCTGCGAAACGGGCGACGACAAGACCTTCGGCAAGCCCAAGGCGTTCCTCAAGCCCTTCAACAAGGCGCCCTTCTACGCCGTGCGCGTCATTCCGCAGACGGGCGGCACCATGGGCGGCGTCAAGGTGGACGATCACTTCCGCGTGATCGACAAGGCGGGCAAACCCATCAAGGGTCTGTATGCGGGCGGCGAAGTCATCAACCGTCCGTACTACAACCGCGTCTACACCTCGGGCACGGGGCTCGGCATCGCCTACACCTCGGGTCGTCTTGCGGGCGAGTACGCCGCGAAGGAAGCGCTCGGGAAGTAACGCAGGGGAAGAGGGTGCGGATAAGCTTCCGCGCCCCGACCTGAAGACCGTTCCGGGAGGAGGCCGTTCGGATTCGGACGGCCTTTCTTCGTACGCGGACAAACCTTCCTGGAAGAAGGGGGACTGCCAATCTTAACGACGTTAAGCTTAACGGCGTTAAGATTTGAAATTTCGCCTGCCCAAGAACGAAAGGAGAGAATCGTGGTTGCCCACGACAAGTCTATTCGGATGCACCGCATCGACGCCTGCACGCATCCTCTCTATGAAGAATTCCGAAAGCTCTACCGCCAAAGTTTCCCCGTCTTCGAGCAGCGCACGCCCCCGCAGCAGCGAGACGCCTTCGTGCACGACGCATATCGGCTTCTCGCCTATACGGAAAACGGGCTCTTTCTCGGGTTCATCGCCTGTTGGGAACTCGCGACATGCCGCTACGTCGAGCATCTCGCCGTGAACGACTTGCTGCGCGGCCGAGGCTACGGAAGCCGCCTCCTCGGCGACTTCGTCCGGGCGCCGGGGAAACCCGTGCTTCTCGAAATCGATCCCGTGACGGACGACGTTTCCGCCGCCCGACTGCGGTTCTACCAAAAGTGCGGCTTCGTCGAAAATCCCTATGCCCATCGCCATCCGCCGTACCGCGCGGGTTTTGCGCCGCATCTGCTCGTCGTCCTGACGTCGGGGCGGGCCATTTCAGAAGAAGAGTACCAACGCTTTGACGACGACCTTCGAAACGTCGTGATGAATTTTCACGGCGTGTCGGCGTCCGACGATTTCCTCTGAGCGCGCCGCCGAACTTCGCCCCGATCCGTCGCTCCCGATGGGGAGAGAGTCGTCGTAGAATGGATCGTTTTTCTTCGCCAACCACGTCCGCACCATGTTCGAAAGCCTCGGCGTCGTCAACTACCCAACCTTCCTCGTCGCGTCGCTTCTCATCGTTCTCTGTCCCGGTCCCAACAGCCTCTACGTTCTGAGAACGAGCGTGAGCGACGGCGCACGCGTCGGGTTCGCGGGCGCCTGCGGGGTGTTTCTCGGCGACTCGATTCTGATCCTCGCCGTCTACCTCGGCGTCGCGGCCCTCATCCTCGCGAACCCCTCGGTCTTCTTCGTTCTGAAGTGTGCGGGCGCGGCGTATCTGACGTGGCTCGCCTTCCGGATTCTCACGGGCCTTTGGAAGGACCTGAAGAAAGCGCCTCCGGCAACGTCGGGCGAAGCGGTGACGCTCAGCGAGAAAAAGACGGAAAAACCCAAGATCGCTCCCAAGACCGCCTTTCGCACGGCGCTCGTTCTGAGCCTCTCGAATCCGAAGGCAATTCTCTTCATGCTTTCCTTCTTCCTTCCCTTCGTCGACACGACGAAGGGGCACCCGGGGCTCGCCTTTCTGACGCTCGCCGTGACGCTGCAGTTCTGGAGCGTCTGCTATCTGACGGCCCTCACGCAGGTCGGGAAGGCCCTCCTTTTCTTCTTCGGGCGCCGACCCGTCTGGGGACGGATCGGAAACGCCGCCGTCGCGCTCCTCTTTCTCTTTTTCGCCTGGAAGCTTGTCACGGGCTGAGTTCGGAGGATCCGCCCGGGCGCACCGGCTGCGCGTATGCCAAGTTATGCGCTCTTATGTATGACTATCCGCAGTTATGCGCCTTTATGCGTTGTTATGCGGTCCTATGCAGACCTATGCAGTCGTATGCGGTGTTATTCGGTCGTATTCGGTCGCATGTGCGGATCGCGGGAGGCGGGTTCTTTCTTCAGGCTTTTCCCTCCGTTTTCTTTTTCGCACAAGGAAAACCGCCCCGCGAAAGTTCGGGGGAGGGCACTTTCGCGGGGCGATCGGGATGAGGGTTATTTGACGGCGGGCTGCCAGCGCATGAAGCGGCGCTCAAGTTCGGTGACGGCGCGGTCGATGACGAGCGCGAAGGCCGTCAGGACCAGAATCCCCGCCATCACGGTGTTCATGTCGAAGGTCGTCTCCGCCTGCAGAATCAGGTAGCCCACGCCCTCGGCGCTTCCGAGGTATTCGCCGATCACGGCCGCGACGAAGGCCATCCCGACCGAGGTGTGAAGACTCGAGAAGACCCAGCTCATCGCAGACGGAATGTAGACGGTGCGCATCAGCTGCCGGTTCGTGGCGCCCAGCATCCGCGCGCTCGCCAAGACCGTGGGATTCACTTCGCGCACGCCCTGATAGACGTTGAAGAAAACGATGAAGAAGACGAGCGTCACGCCCAAGGCAATCTTCGAAGCGGGCCCGAGTCCGAACCACACGGCGAAGATCGGCGCCAGAATCACGCGGGGCATGGAGTTCAAGCCCTTGATGAAGGGATCGAGCACGGCCGCGGCCGTGGGGGCGCGGGCAAGCCACAGACCCACGAAGAGCCCCGAAACCGTCCCGATCACGAAGGCCATCAGGGTTTCATAGAGCGTCACAAAGAGATGACGGTAGATTTCGCCTCCCGCAAACCACTCCCAGATGCGAAGAAAGATCTGATCGGGTTCGCCGAAGAAGAAGGCCGCCTGACTGTCGTTTTCAAAGAAGAAGGGCGGCACGAGGCCGGGCTTCGTCATGAGCCACCAGAAGACGAAGACCGCGACGAGCAGACCCCACTGGCCGGCCCGCACGCGCCAGCGGGCGCTGCGGCGTTCGCGTTCCGCGCTCGACCTCTTCGTTTCCTGCGGGCCGAAGCCCTGCACAGCAGCCTGACATTGCGTCATGATGTTTTCCTCCTTCAGATCGAATCGCGGTGTTGCCGGTAGCTCTTCATCACTTCGTCGCGAAGCACGTTCCAGATCGCTTCGTGGCAGGCGAGGAAGTCGTGCGTCGTGCGGATTTCGACGACGTTGCGCGGACGCGGCAGTTCAATCGGGAAGTTTCCGATCGGATGCGACGCGGGCCCGGCCGAGAGCACCACGACGCGGTCCGACATCGAAACGGCTTCGTCGAGGTCGTGCGTGATGAAGAGGACCGCCTTTTTGGCGCTCTGCCAGATCTCGAGCAATTCGTTTTCCATCAGCTGCCGCGTCTGGATGTCGAGCGCTGAAAAGGATTCGTCCATGAGCAGAATGTCGGGGTCGGTCACAAGCGTCTGCGCGAGCGCCACGCGCTTTCGCATCCCGCCCGAGAGTTCGTGCGGATAGCGGTCCGCGAAGCGGTCGAGCCCGACGCGCGCGAGCCACGACATGCCCGCTTCGCGCCGTTCGGCTTCGGGAACGCCCCGGTAGCGTAGCCCCATCACGACGTTTTCATAGGCCGTGGCCCAGGGCATGAGGCTTTCCGCCTGGAACATGTAGCCCGCGCGCCGGTTGATCCCGTTAAGCCGTTCGCCGAAGACCCGAACTTCGCCCTCGGAGGGCTTCAAAAGCCCCGCCGCGGCGTTCAGAATCGTGGACTTCCCGCAGCCCGTGGGGCCGACGACGCTCACGAATTCGCCCGCCCCGACCGCAAACGAAACGTTCTCGGTCGCGGTGTAGTCGGGCTTGCCGGGCTTCCCGGGAAACCGGCAGGTGACCCCTCGAAAGTCGAGCGCGGGGGCGCCGCCCGCGGATGTGTTCTCTTCCTGCATGCTCTTCTCCCGTCACTTCGCCGCGCGGTCGACGAATTCGTTCGTGAATACGGTCTCGTAGTCGAAGGGGAAGTCCTTCAACTTCGGGTCGACCGTCGCGAGGGCCGCCGCGGAAATTTCGGCGCAGCCTTCGGGGAAGCGCCCGTCGGTCGAGAGGGCCGGACGGTTTTTGACAAAGCCTTCGACGTAGACCTCGGGATTTCCGAGGAAGGCCGCGCGCGGCACGACCTTCACGAGTTCTTCGGGCGTGACGGTCGCAAGCCACTTGTCGGCGCGCACGATCGCGTTCGTGAGACGCTGGACGGTTTCGGGGTTCTTTTCGATGAAACTCGTCGGCGCATAGAGACACCCCGCCACCATGGGGCCGCCGAAGAGCGCGTCCGATTCCGCGACGTTGCGCGTGTCGGTGACGATTTGGATAGCGTCGTCCTGCATGAGCTGCGTGATCACGGGGTCGAGCCCCACGAAGGCGTCGACCTGGCCCGCGCGCACGGCGGCGATGGCGCCCGCGCCCGAGCCGATCCCGATCACGGCGACGTCGTTGGCGGCAAGGCCCGCGCGTTTCAGAACGTAGTTCGCGATCACGTGCGAAGAAGACCCCGGAGCCGTGACGCCGATGCGGCGGCCCTTGAGTTCATTCACGTCCTGGAAATTCGGCATGGTCTTGCGGTTCACGGCGAAGACGCACTGCGGGGCGCGGCCCTGGAGCACGAAGGCGCGCATCGCCTGACGCTTCGCCTGCATCGAGAGCGTGTGCTCAAAAGCGCCCGAAACCACGTCGGCGGAGCCGCCCACGACAGCCTGCAGCGACTTGGATCCGCCCTGAAAGTCGACGACCTTGACGTCCAAGCCTTCTTCCTTATAAAAACCCTTCCAGTCCGCGATGGCGGCGGGGAGATAGTAGTAGAGGTTCTTTCCGCCCACGGCGATCGTGACTTCGGTCTTTTCGGGTTCGGCCGCGAAGACCGAGGGGGCGGCCATGCCCGCGGCAAAGAGGACCGCGCCGCGGCAGAAGGTGCGGCGGGAGAAGGGAGCAGAGAAAATCGATTGGTGCGTGCGGTTCGTCATGACGGTCATCCTTGTCGTTCGTTTGGGTCTCACGTCGTCGCGAGGAGTTCGAACGAAGGGCCGTCAAGGCTTGAGTACGCTCGTATGGGCTGAAGGGAGAAATTCCCGTACGCCGTCCTGCTCGCGATTCTTGGCGGGAGAACGGCGTCGAGTGAAGAAAATGATCAGCGGCCGTCCCCCGTCCTAAGGCGGAGAAGGCTCGTAAGTCGGAATTCCAAGGCGGGCACGAAGCGCACGGGATCCTTGCGGATCGAGCGGCGTATGGTGAATCGTGCGGTCATGGGGAACTCCGTCGTGAGAAAGAAATCCGGAAAGGGATACGGTCCTGCGCCTCTTTGTGAGTGCGTAGAAAAGACTTTATTGCAAAAGTTGCGTGCCCGCAATAGGTTCGATTGCTTAGTGCGTTTGGCGAGGGAGAAGGAGTTTGCGGAGGAGGGGGTGGTTGTTCGGGTCGAGCGAGGTGTGCAGTACGGTCCTCCCTGCAATGAAGGGACGTTTCGCGGCGGGAGCACAATGAGGGACCTCCTTACACGGCGTTCGTGCGGAAAACGGGGAAAACTTAATTGGATTTCGTGCTTTTTTGTGAGGAATAAAATCCGTTTTATACTGTGACGGAGTATAAAACGGATGAAAAGAGGCGATCGGTATGATCGAGCGCAAGGAAAGGGTGATGCCCGCCGGGCGAAAGGAAAGGAAGGACGGCAAGACGGCGCCTGCCGGGACGCGTTTTGCGCCGCTCGACTTTGAGGGGTTTCTCCGTGCGACGGGGCACGCACCCTTGGCGGATCTCATCCGCGAGGCCTTCGCTCGGGAGGAGCCTCTTCCTCCGGCGCTTCACCGCAGATCGTTGCAGCTCTTTCGCGAATACCTTCTCGTGGGCGGCATGCCGAGCGTCGTCGACGTCTACGTCCGGACACAGTCCCTTGAGGAGGCGGAAAAGGAAAAACGTCGGCTCCTCAATGTTCTCCGCAGGGATCTGAAGCGCCTTCCCCGGAGCCTTCGCGCGAAGACCGGGAAGATTCTTCAGTCAATTCCCGCGCAACTCGCCAAGTCCGAAAAACGCTTCACGCTCTCGGCCCTCGGAAAGTCCGCCCGTTGGCGAAACTGCGCCGACGCCTTTGCCCGTCTCGAGGACTTGGGGCTTATTATCCCGGCCTTGGCCGCGGTCCCGGAGGAGAGCTTTGGCGCCGACCGGGATTCGGCGGCGCGGAAGTGCTGCTTCGTCGACACGGGGCTCCTTGCGACGCTCGCGGTTCGCACGGGATTGATCTCGAAGGCGGAGCTCGTCCGAGGCGTGCTCTTCGGGAAGCTCTCGCTTCTGAACGGCATGCTCCTCGAAAACGCCGTGGCGCAGACTCTGGCCGCGAAGGGCGAGCGGCTCCTCACTTTTTCGCAGAGCGGAAAGAAGGCGGGAGAGGAACGAATCGAAATCGATTTTCTCCTTCTTCGCCCCTCGCCGGAGGCGGGCGGAGCCCTTCGGGTGAGTCCGGTCGAAGTGAAGCCCTCCGTTCGTTTTCGCGCGCTGTCGCTCGAACGCTTCGCCGAGAGGTTCGGAGAAATCGTCGGGACGGAATACGTCGTCTATCCCGGTCCTCTGCGCAGGGAGGGACGGCGTCTCCTTGTGCCGCTCTATGCGGCGCACTGTCTCTGACGGTTCCCGAGCGGGAAGAAAAATGGGGGAGGTGAGGGAAGTTCGGAAAGAAACCGGCAAGGGCTCGGCGGATCAAAAAGGAACTTCTCCGACAATGGAAGTCCGCTAGAATTCCTGGATCTTGCAATCAAAAGGGGGCGGGCCGTCGGGCCCGCCCGTCATCTGCCGGGAGGAAAGAATCATGGCAAAACGCACGAAAGAACAACGTCGCAAGCAGCGAAAGGCCAAGGAGCAGCACAAACGGGAGAATCGCCGCCAGGAACTGGCGCAGTCGGGCATCATGTCCGAAGCGCTCTTCGAGATGTTCCACGCCTATTGGTTCCTCTTCGAGAGGGAGGATATGAAATTCGCAGTGTTGGAGGCGATTTCGCAAAATACGGGGTTGTCGCACGAACGGGCGCACCTCTTCCTCGCCGCGCTCTTCGTCGGGCTTTTGAGTCACGTGGATTCGGACCTTCTCACCGACCGGGCCCGTGTGACGGCGTTCAAACTCCTCGGGCCCGACTGGATGCCCGAGGACGACGTTGTCGACGAAGAACTCGAAGAAGCGGAGTTCGACGATTTCGCCGCCAAGGCCGAACTCGTCAACCACATCGGGGACGTTTCGCGGCTGATTCCCCTTGCGGATCTTCTTGCCGCCGGCCTCTCCAATATCGATGGTCCCGATTCGGCGGAGCGCAGGGCGCTCACGGCGGCCGTTCCGCGCTTCTTCTCCTCGGATTTTTCGGAATTCGAAGTGATGGACGTAGAGGAGAGCGCGGAACTTTTCGGCTACGATCCCGATTCGATATTGGATCTGTGGGCGAGCCAACTGCTGATGCGCGAGACGGTCGAGCCCGACGACGAGGAGCGCGCCCGCCGTACGGCCGCCATCGGTCGATTCCTGGAAATAATGCTTCTGCCGTATCTCGGGGCGGAAAAGGTTCCCGATCAGGAGAGTCCCGAGTACATGCGCGCCCGCGTCCTGAGTGAAATCGCCAAACAGATCCTTGCCATTGCGGAGCAGCATTTCGACACGAGAGGGGATGAGGATCCGGATCGGTATGGCGACCTGCTCGACGCGCTGGACTGCGATGCGCAGGACGAAGCCGCGCTCGATAAGGTGCGTGCGGCCATTGCGCCGGAAGCGAAGGCCTTGGGCGGACTTTCGCAGCCCGATTTCTATGGGCTGTGTTCGGTGGCTTCCCGAAACATCTTCGCGTTCCATTCCGGCACGGCAAGACGCGTGGAGGCTGCGAGCACGGCCTTCCTGCACGACGTGATGGACGCCGTGGATCCGACGCTGATGCGGCAGCTTCAGGACGAGCAGGACGATTTCATCGGGCGGATGTTCGAGGGCGAATCGGATGAGAATTTGGACGAAGATCCGGAAGATTTCGATCTCCGGGAGCCGAGGAGTCGGAACTTCTGAAAGTTCCCGGACGGGAAAGAAAAGAATCTTTGAGGGCGGGGTTCGTCCCTGCGGCCGTCCCGCAGCGGCTTGTCGCAGAGGACGGTCTGCAGAGCCGTGAGGCCTGCAATATCAACAGGGTTAACAGAAACGGACGGGGCTTTTGTTCCCGGCCGATCATTGGCCGGGAGGAAATCCATCGTGGCGCAAAAAACGAAGGAACAACGTCGCAAGCAGCGAAAGGCCAAGGAGCAGCGGAAAAAGGAAAACCGCCGCAACGAGAAACTCCAGACGGACCTCATGTCAGAAGGTCTTTTTCAGGCCTTTGTCGCGTACTGGTTCGACGAGGGGACCGATGAGGATCGTGCGCGTTTGTGCGAACTCGTTTCGTTTCGAAGCGGGCTTTCCATGGAACGGACGCACGAGTCGTTCACGGCACTTTTCCTTGGCTTCCTGGGCTTCCTGGATCCGAGTGCGGTCGATGAGGAGCTTCTCTCTCGAGTGCGCAGGAAGCTTGCGCCCCGTTCTCCGGAGACGCTCGAATCTCCCGACGAAGATTCGCTCGACCTCTGGACCGATCTGATCCTGCAGTTCGGGCTGTCTTCTCGGATTTTTCCGGCGTCGAAGATCTTTGAGGAAGGCCTTTCCAATCTGCAGGAGGTCGATCCGGACGAATTCAAGGCCCTGAAGGCCGCCCTTCCGCGGTTCCTTTCGGTGAACTTCGCGGAACTCGAATTCGACGACGTGGAGAAGGCCGCCCGCGTTTTCGACTTTAATCTCGGGGCCCGGTTCGATCTGCAACTTCCGCAGATCCTCAATTGCAACACTTCCAAGCCCGACGAAAAGGAGCGCATCCGCCGAACGGAAATCATCGGCAAATTCGTCGAGGAAACGGTGTGCCGATACCTTGAGGCGCCGGTCGCTTCGAGCGCCGTGCGTGACGAAGACGTTCGCGCCTATGCGTACGGTCGAATCGTCTGCAAAATGCTTCTCGCGCAGGCGCAAACTTCCGATTCTCGGGAGGAACGGGAGAAGGTCTACCAAGGCTGGCCCGTCCATCTGCTCGCCGATCCCCGCAGCGAGGAGACGATCGCGAGCATCCGCAAAACGATCGAGCCCGAAGTCCGAGCCTTGGGCGCGCTTTCGCCAACCGACTTCTACAGGGCGTGCGCCACGGCGGCCGAGCGGTACTTCTGCTCGGAACTCGGTACGGCGCGGCGTGCCGATTTGGCGAGCGCCGTCTTTGTGGACGGCGTGATGGACCTTGTGGATCCGACGTTGATGAAGACGTTCGAGGATGAGGAAGAGGAATTCTTCAAACGGGCGATGGAAGAATCGGACGATCAGGACGCCTGAACGCGGAGGTCTTTCGCCGACTCCGATGGCAGAAGGAATTCCCT
Organism: uncultured Sutterella sp.; assembly: GCA_900543805.1. Taxonomy (GTDB): domain Bacteria; phylum Pseudomonadota; class Gammaproteobacteria; order Burkholderiales; family Burkholderiaceae_F; genus Sutterella; species Sutterella merdavium. The sequence continues at coordinate 38,087 of UQTE01000017.1, read as the reverse complement.
GTGAGCCTATGCGGTGCAGGGGATTCCTGTTTCATGGGCGCTCGAAATAAACGTCGCTCAAAATCCGTATTCCGCTTGCAGCTTCAGGCTCGCACCCTCGCGTTGGCCGCAGTAGCCGCGAAGCCGCACGTCAAAGAGCCAGGGCGAGTCCGCCTTCGCGTGGCGAAGCCCCGCTTCGCCGATTCCCGTCGCACCCCGGATCGATTCGCCGCCGCGGATTTCGCCGCCGTTCGCTTTGTTGCGGATCGTGTCGGTGAAGTCGTACTCGAAGGCCGCCCCAAGGTAGCCCTGCCAGTCGCCTGCGGGCGCATAGAGTCGGGCCCCCGTGCGCACGCGGTGGTTGTCGACGCTCTCGAAACGAAGAGTCGTCGTGCCGTCCGAATCCTTTACGCTCGTGCTGTCGCTCGGAAGGTGGGTGAAGAAGTACTTCGCGAAGACTTCGAGCTTGGTTTCGGCCGTCAAGGGAAAAATCCGCCCGAGGCCCGCGTGCGCCGCGGCATAGAGCGAACGCGTCTTGTAGCCGTGCGACAGACCGTCCGCGCCCGTAAGCCCGTGCTCGACGTCGTTCTCATAGCGCCCGGCGCGAAGCGATCCTTCGGTGTAGAAGCCGTTTTCCCAAAGATGCCGCGCGGACGTGCCGACGCCGTAGTAGGTCATCGTGCCGTCCACGCGGCGCGTGAGGCCCGCGAGCCGCATCACGTCGTCGAATTCGCCGCGGCCGGTTTCCGCAAAGAAGTTGACGCGGGCGATGCCCGACCCGGTCTCAACGCTCGTTCCCGCTCCGGCGAGAAAGTTCATGCCGCGCACCGTGAGTTTTCCGACGGATTCGTATTTCACGTCCGCACCGTTCATCACGGCGAAGGTCTTGGGGCCGAGACCGTAGTCCTTCGGGGGTTCCGTAAGGGTGTCGCCCACGATTTCCGCTGCCTGCCCGAGGAAGGTCACCGCGGCGTTCCGCTGGTTCGAAACGAGCGCCAACTGCCGGTTGGGGACGGGCGCGTCCTCGAGTTCGAGAACGATCGATTTGCCGTCTTCGGCGTTTACGATCCGGCCTTCGACTTCGGTCGTGATGCCGGTCGTGAGCGCGATCGCCAGTCCTTTCCCGTCGTAGAGGGGATTGAGGGTGAAACCGGTATGCTCGCCCGCAGCAAGAAGCGTCATCGATTCGCCCAAGTGCGCGTCGGCGCCGCCTTCGAAGACGAAGCCCCCGTCGACGAACGCGAAGGTCGTGCCGCTCAGATCCAGCGTTTCCTCCGTGACGATTTCTCCCCAGTCGTCGTACGCCCGCATGTCGACTCGGAGCACGGCGCCTTCCGCTTCCCAGGGTATGTTCGAGAGTTCGATCGTGTTGAACCCCTTTACCGACGACACGACGCCCCGCCATCCGGAGAGCCGCAGGGCGTTCTCTCGAACGTCGTCTTGTCCCGTCCCGCCGAAGCGCCCGGCGCCCACGAGCCGGGCCTGAGCGAGTCGCTCGTCCCAACTGCCGTCTCCGGCGAGTTCGACGACGTTGTTCGTCAGTACGCCTCCTTCGGAAGCGGAGATTTGGCCTGCGATGAAAAAAGCGGCTTGACGGTCCGTGAGGTCGAGCGTCACGTCTTCAAGGCGGATGTAGTTTCCGGCGATCTTTCCGTCGAGACCTCCATAGCCTTGGTGGAGGCCGCCGTAGACGAAGATGTTGCCGCCCGAGGAACTCCTGAGCGTCGAGTTCCTGATGTCGACTCGGTTGCCGACGACGTCGCCGCTCGGATTCATGGCGGCGCCGAGCGACGACGAGTCGATCGAGGAATCGGTGATGAAAAGAAGATTGTCGGCAAGCGTCGACGGCGCGGCCGAACCCGCCGAGGCGGCGAAGAGGTCGACCTGCACGTAGAGGTTTGAGGTCTTTTCGATGACGATCGCGTTCTCTGAAGCGTTGCCGCTCTCTGTGTTGGCGGCGTAGGCCATGTTGAAGCGGCCGTTCGCGAGACCCCGGATCATGAGACGGTTGCGTGCGAGCGTTCCCGTTTCCGAGTACGTAACCTCGACGTCGGCGTCCGTACGGAAGGTGCCGCCCGTGATGGAAACGACGTTGTCCGTGAGCGCAAAGGCGTCTCCCCGGGCGTCTTCGGCTTCCGCCGTATTGTTCGCAGCGGTGAATTTCGACTGCGCTCCGAAGTTGCCGCCCGAGACGTCGATGCGGTTGTCGCTCATGTCGCCCGTTCCTTCGGCCGCCGTGAATTCGATGAGGCGGTTCGTTCCGGCCGCGGGCGGCAAAAAGTTGCCGCTCTCGATCGAGACGGCGTTGCCGACGGCTTCCCGCGATGCGCCGTGTGCGGCGTGAAATGCCTGCACGGGGTCTTTGGCCCGGTAGTCGCCTTCCGTAAAAATCAGTCGATTCCCGTTTTGCACGGCGGCGTCCGAAGCCCCGTAAAAGTCGAGTTCCGAGAGTTCCTCTCCTGCGCCGAGCGCAAATGTGAAGAGGTTGCCGTTGTGGGAGCCGTCCACGCTGCCGCTGTAAATGTGGCGGACGGCGTCGACGGTCCATTTCTTCAGGTCGGCGCTGTGCGTAAAGCGGTCGTCGGCGCATTGCGCGCCGGCGGTTAGGAGCGCGCAGGAAAGAAAAAGGAGTTTTCGCACGGAAGAGTGGCGAAAAGAGAGGTTTTCCGAAGGAATCGGACCGCGGGAAAAAGATGACATGCAGAGTTCCAAAAGGACGGAGAGAAGATTTTTCTTTCCGAGAAGAGATTTTTCCATCCTAGCGGGTTTTCCTGAATAAGTATCCCGAAACGGCGTTTTATTTGTCCATTGGAGGGGTGGAGTGCAACCTTTTGTTTCCCTCTTCTCTCTAGGGGAGTGAATAATGAACGATACGGGTTTGTAGGATTTTTTGGGAGTTGACTGTTGGATTTCTCGACGGACGTCGAGGAATCAGGAATTTCCCTTAGGCCGTCTTCCCGGGGCCGTTTAATGTGTCGTCGCAAAAGGTCACGAAAGTGTCCGATGTCGTAGAAACCGGTGCGGTTTTATTCTTCTGGAATCGCACGGTCACGATGCGTGAGCGCTTGAAAGAGCACTTCCCTGATCTTTGGAAAATGATCTATGCCGCAGCCATCTTGCGTGCCATTAAAGAACCTCGTTTTCGACGACTGCAGATGCACTACGAAACGAGTTTCCTCGCTCACTTGCTCCCCGACCTTTCTTTTGATCCGGCCGGTAATGCTGCTTTCCTGCAGGCTTTGGGACGACGCCGGGGTGCGATTTGCCGTTTCATGCAGGAGGATGTGAACAAGAACGATGTTTTCATTCTATTCGACGGACATCGTCTGATCACCTCCTCCAAAACCATGGAGCTTGCCGAACTCGGATATGACTCGAAAAGGCGCTTCAAGCCGCAAGTCAACTTGCTCTACGTCTACAGCCTCGCCAACGATTCCAGTGCTCCGGTGTACTACAAGCAATTTCTCGGCAGTACGCCCGACGTCAGTGCGTTCGCCGACGTCCTCAGCGAATGCGGCATTTCAAGCAACAAGTACACCGTGATTGCCGACAAGGGATTCGCTGCAGAGGGCGAGTTTGAAGAGCTGGCCGCGAAGAAACTTTCTTATGTCATTCCCATCAAGCGCGGCAGTAAGCTCGTATCGTCGTATCTGCCGCTGACACCGCAAAGTTATTCCGATCTTTTTACTTACAACGGCCGAGCAATTCAGTCATTCAAAATCGAAGCCGATGGCTTTAACGTCTTTGTCTATTTTGATGCTCAACTGTACGCCAATGAACTCGCCGATGCGGCTGAGCGGGCTGACCGTAAAAACGAAACGAAAGATGGGAAAGTCCAACAGGAAATGAAGCGCCGTCAGAATGGCAAAGGGAAAATGTCTGACGAACAGCTCCAACAGTTACAGCCGCAGGACCTGAGACAAGTTCTTAAGTCGACCCCCGAGATAGGGACGGTATCAATCCAGACGAACCGTTTGGATCTGAACAGCCATCAGATCTATCGGACCTACAAGCAGCGTCAAGAGATTGAGCAGTTTTTCAAGACGTATGGCGCGAGTACGGATTTCGATGCTTCCTATATGCGGGATCGCACGAGTCATGAGGCGTGGCTGTTTTTGAACCACTTGTCTGCCACGATTGCCATGGAATGCATGGCGGATATTGCACGGATTGGCGAAGACAAGAATGTCTCGTTCGAGGACCTGCGTCAAACACTGGGAAAGATCTTGGCTAGCCAAATAGACGGGAAATGGTCTCTTGCCCCCATCAAGAAGTCGGTGCAGAAACTGACCGCTAAACTGGCGTTTCCGATTGAGACATTTGACTTGGATGCCATGACACGCGGAAGTGGTACGCCAGCGTAGCTAGCGTACCTAATTCCAAGCGTTACGGTTTAACCCCGATGGCGGACTCCCGCGACGGACACTAACATGCAGGCTCGGCTTTAGGAAGGCGCAGACCGCCCGGGCCGAAGTTCCCCGATACAACCTGACCGGAGATTTTCAAATGTTCGGAGTCATTTGTACGCTCTTGGCCGTCGTGCTGCTTGCGTACTTCGTCATCAAAAACTACTATCCGCCCGTTATCCTTCTGGTGCTCGGGCTCGTCCTGCTTCTGATCGGCGCCTATATGGGCAACGCGCCCGTGTCGGCCAAGACCGCCACGAACTTCCTCGGCTTCGACCTCGCGCAGGCCGTCACCGACCTGACGAAGAGCCGCATCGGCGGGCTCGGTCTCAACATCATGGCGATCGGCGGCTTCAGTTACTACATGAACAAGATCGGCGCCTCCAAGGCGCTCGTGAAGCTCTGCGTGCGTCCGCTCTCGGCGATCCATTCGCCGTACGTGCTCCTCGGCCTCACCTATGTCGTGGGCCAGTGCATGGCGCTCTTCATCAATTCCGCCGTGGGTCTCGGACTCCTGCTCATGGCTTCCGTCTATCCGCTTCTCGTGCAGCTCGGCGTGCGCCGCGCCGCCGCGGCCGCGGTGATCGGTTCGACCTGCTGTCTTGACCTGGGTCCGAGCTCCTCGAACGCCATGCGCGCCGCCGACCTCGTCGGCACCGACGTCGTCACCTACTTCGTGACGGGCCAGATTCCGGTAGCGATCTGCATCATCATCGCGGTTGCCGTCGGCCACGCCCTCGTGCAGCGCTGGTTCGACCGCCGCGAAGCCGCCAAGGGCATTTCCGACGATGCGGGCGCCGTCTCCGGCAAGACCGAAGACGCCTTCGCCGGTGCGGGTCCCGCCTTCTACGCGATCCTTCCGATCCTGCCGCTCTTCCTCCTCATCATCTTCTCGCCGATGGTCTACAACGGGATCAAGCTCAATCTCGTCACCGCGATCATCGTCTCGATCCTCGTCGCCTTCGTCGTGGACCTCGTGAGCCGCCGCGCTCTGAAGGACGTCTGCAAGGACTTCGGGGCCTTCTTCGAAGGGATGGGGAAGGTTTTCACCTCGACCGTCTCCCTCATCATCTGCGCCGAACTCTTCGCTCTCGGTCTCACGAAGATCGGCGGCATCTCGACCATGATCCAGATGGCGGCCGCGCAGCAGGACGTGGGTCTCTACCTCATGCTCTTCGTCATGATGGCCATCATGACGATCGCGACGATCGTGACGGGGTCGGGCAACTCCGCCTTCTTCGCCTTCTCGCCCCTTCTTCCGGAAGCGGCCGCGAGCGTGGGCTACAACACGATGGCGCTCGTCATCCCCGTGCAGTTGGCGGCGAGTCTCGCCCGTCCGATGAGCCCGATCTCGGGCGTCATCATCGCCGTCTCGGGCATCGCGGGCCTCACCCCGATCGAACTCATCCGCCGTACGATTCCGGTCATGATTTTCGGCATGATCGTGAACGTCGTCGCGGCGCAGATTTTCCTGTGATTCTCACGTAAGGAGATTCAAAAATGGCATATCTCATCAAGGGTGCGCACGTCTTTGCGCCGGAAGACCTCGGCGTCGTCGACGTCCTCACCGTGAACGACAAGGTCGTGGCGGTCGGCAAGGACCTCTCCGCCCAGCTCCCCGACCTCGAAACGATCGACGCCAAGGGCCTCGTCATGACGCCGGGCTTCATCGATCAGCACATCCACGTGACCGGTGGCGGCGGTGAAGGCGGCCCCAAGACCCGCACGCCCGAACTCGTTCTCTCCGAACTCGTCGCCTGCGGCACCACGAGCGTCGTGGGCGTTTCGGGGACCGACGGCACGAGCCGCTCGATCCCGAATCTTCTCGGCAAGGTCCGCGCTCTGCAGGCCGAAGGCGTCTCCGCCTGGATGTACACGAGCAACTACGCCTATCCCCCGACCACGCTCACGAGCTGCGTGCGCGACGACCTCTACTTCGTCCCCGAAGTCCTGGGCGTGAAGATCGCCATGGGCGACCACCGCTCGAGCTTCCCGACCGAAGACGAAGTCATGCGTCTTTTGACGCAGATCCGCGTGGGCGCGATGGTCGCGGGCAAGCTCGGCGTTCTGCACATTCACCTCGGCAACATCGTCGGCCCCTTCGACATGTTCCTTGACTGCGTCAAGCGCGGCATGCCCATTCAGCACATCCGTCCGACGCACTGCGCGCGCCACCCCGACGTCTTCAAGGGGGCGATCGAGTTTGGTCTCGCGGGCGGCTACGTCGACATCACGACGGGCGGCTCCTGCGCCGTGGGCACTCCGGCCGCGGGCGTCAAGGCCGTGCTCGACGCAGGCGTGCCGCTTGACCACGTGACGATGAGCTCCGACGGTCACGGCTCCGTTCCGCGCTTCAACGAAAAGGGCGAAATGGTGGGCCTGGGCGTCGGCGGCGTCGCGTGCAACCTGAAGGAAGTGAAGCGCCTCGTTCAGGAAATGAACGTCCCGATGACGACGGCTCTTTCGGTCGTCACGGCGAACGTCGCGAAGGCTCTGCAGCTCCCGGGCAAGGGCTTCGTCAAGGCGGGCGGCTCGGCCGACCTCAACCTCTTCGACGAAGATCTCAACCTCGTGCACGTCTTCGCCAAGGGCCGTCAGATGATGCGTGAAGGCGAAATCATCGTGAAGGGCACCTTCGAGGAATAACCTCGTCCGGGCTCTTTGCCTGACAGAGAATCCGCGCTGTCGTTTCGTTCGGCGGCGCGGATTTTTTGTACCCGGAAGAGAAGAAGCGGCGCCCGAGGCAGGGGAGAAGCGCGGAGCGCAAGGGGGCCGTTCAAGGGCGAAGGGGAGGGGTAGCACCGCTGGGGCTTGCCGTTAACGGAGAACGGGCGGCGGCGACCGTTGGGGTGGCGGCGATGCCTCTCTCAACAAGCAAAGAGCCCAAGTCGCTGTGACGACAAGGGCTCCGTGCTTTTGACGGCCATTAAGTTGGGCGGCTATAACCTAGCTGATTCGAACCCAAGAGGGAGCGATCTCTTGGCGAGTCACCCCTCACCGCCATTATGGTCCGGAAAAGAAAAGTTTTGCAACCCTACATCTGCAATTTTTCGTTGGGGCAGAGGTTGCGGTGAATATCGATTGACGAGGATGTTAAGATGTCCGCAGCTCTGTCAATCCGGAACGGCGGCGCGGGGCGCGGCATACGATCCGCCGCGCCCTACGCAAATCGTCAGAACCGATAGGTTACGGAAGCGGACCCGGCGACGCCTTCGCGGTCACCCGCGTAACCCTTGAGTCCGAGATCCACGGCCCAGGGACTTGAGGCGTCGGGCTTCATCGTGAGACCCAATTCCAGGATGCCCGTGTCGCCTTCGAGCGACGGAACGTCGAGCGCCGCCCGAACGCCTTGGGCTTCCACGTGCGATTCCGCATCGCCGTCTGCGACGTGCTCGTAGGCAAGGCCCGCCCGCCACGTCAGGTTGTCCCGCACTTCGCCCGTGAGGCGCGCCCCGACACGGAAGGCGTGCGTCGTTGTCGAATCCATGGAATAGGATTCTCCGTCCGCGGTGTGGAGGTTCACGTCGTCGCCGTCGAGATAGGTGAGAACGTAGCGACCGTAAATGTCCAGATCAAGACCGCTCGAGAGGGGCAGCACGTATCCCGCGCCCACGTGCATCGTTCCGTAGAAGGAATCCGCGTCGTACCGGGCGGACGCTTCGGCGTAGCGGCCGTCGAATTCAGTCGAAGCCATGCCGAGACGAAGCGATCCGTCCAAATAGAAGGGACTTTGGAACTGATAGCGCACGGCCGCACCCACGCCGTAGTAGTCATGGTCTCCGTCCGCGCTCGTGCCCGAGACGTGGCTTTCGGACGACGCCCAGCCCGCTTCGATGAAGCCTGCGAGCGTGAAGTCGTCGATCTTCGTGGCAACGCCCGTGGCGAGCGTCACGCCGTCGACGTCCACGTGCGAGCCGGTTTCGTATTCGGAAGTTCCGCCGTGAATCGCGCCGAAGGTCGTGACGACTCCCGCCTTGGCGGAGGCGACGATCGCCCGCATGCCTTCGTCCGCGATGAATTCGGCCCCCTGGTTCACGAAGGCGACCGACCCGAGAAGACTTTCGGCGAGGGTTTTCGAATTGGTGTTGGCAGCTTCCGTGCCTGCGATCAGGATGTCCCCGGCCATGAGATTGCCCTCGACGATGAGGAGGTCCTCGGTGATTTCCGTGAGCCCCTCGTCGATCGCGGCGTTGAAGTCCCATTCCTTCGTAAAGAAGGTTCCGTCCGTCTGGAAGGACGTGTTTTCGTTGAGCGAAATCTTGGCGTTGCCGAGCTGCACGAGTTTGTAGCTGCCGCTTTCGGCCGTTCCTTCGGCGGCCTGAAGCGTGACGGTTGCGTCGTCGAGCGCGAGCGTGTCGCTTCCCGTGAGCGTGAGAAGGGCCTTGCCCGAATCCGTATTGTTGGCTTCGGAGAAGGTGAGTTCGAGTTTGTCAAAGCCCGTGAGGTGTCCTGCGCTCACCGTGCCGGATGCCTTGATCGTGCCGGTGTTGGCGATCTTGCCTGTCCGGTTCCAACTCGCGTAGACCGTACCCGTCACTACGGCGTTGTCGTGGAGTTCTACAGTGTTGTCGGCGGCACCGGCGTTTTCGTACGGAGCTTTGCCTCCGTAATAGGACAAACCTCCGTAGACCGTGTCGGCCTTGGCGTGGTCACAAAGTACCACGGTGTTGCCGGTGGCAGCCCCGTTGGCGTGACCGCCGTAAGCAATGGTCAATGAGGCTTGGTCTCGAAGAGTCACGGAATTGCCGGTGGCATCGTCACTCGCATGACCGCCATATGCTGTTGTTACCGAGGCTTGGTCCGACAGCGTCACACTGTTTCCCGACGAAACGTTGACGCCATAACTGCCGTACGCTTCTTTTGCCAGTGCGCTGGCAGACATTTCGACGGTATTGCCGGTGGCTTCTGTGTAGCTTGGTTTATCCTCGCCTTCACCCCCTACGAGCTTGGCCTTTTCGTCGACGGTACGGAAGTAAAGTTCGTTGTTGGTCACGTTGCCGTCGTAAGAGTGACCGGCGGCATACTTGTTGCCGTCCGTTCCTGTTGTCCTGACGGACGCAGTTTCGCTGACAGTGAGGATGTTTCCGTCGGCAGTGCCTAGTCCGGCATGTCCCCCGTAGATTGCGAGCTTCTGTCCGGTGGCCGTACCCGAAAAGGTAACTTCATTGGACGACGCATCAGCCTCCGAACGTTGGCCGTTTACGTCATTGTTGGCACGCCCGCCGTATATGAATTCACCGGAAAATTCGGCTCCTTGCTGAATGTCCACCGTATTGCGTTGGGCGGCCGCTCCGCCGGAATCGCCGCCCGTGATGTCTGCGGCGATCTTGGCGGTTTCCGTGAGAATCACGTCGTTGTCATTGGCGTCGTATTTGCCTCGGCTGTAACCGCCCTTGGCAACGGAAGTCGTGTCGGTAATCTCACCTGAAAGAGTAAGCGTATTGTTGTTGGCGCTCCCTCCGCTGAAGGCCTGGCCACCGTAGATTTGAGTGCGGCTCTGAGTGAGTTTGGCCGAAGCTCCAAGTTCTGTCGTATTTCCCGTGGCGTTGCCGCCTGTAGAAAAACCGCCTGCAATGACGAGCTGATACTCCGAGACGGAAACTCCCCCGAAGAAGACGGAATTGCCTTCGGCACTCCCTTTTTTCGTGCGTCCGCCGTAAATCCCCCACTGGGTAGAAACTCCGGTCAACGAAACTTCAGTACCAGACGCCACTTCCAGGCGGTTGCCCGAGACGATGCCTTCATTGGTGTAGGCGCCCGTCAGCCCCTTGGCGGGGATCGTAACGGAGGATGAGGTCACGAGCGTGAGATATCCACTCTGGTCGCCCGTGACGGAAGACGTGCTGGAGGCCGTTTGACAGTTGGCGCCGTAATAATTATCGGCATCTCTGCTCGATAGGTCGGTCGCCTCGTCAATGGTCCAGGTCTTTGCGGGATCCCATCCGGGTTCGGCTGCAACGGCGCCGACGCTCAACGTACCGCAGGCCAATGCGGCAAGCAGGGCGCAGTAAAACGGATTGCGCGGGAAGGAGAGGCGGTTCAACATGACGGATTCTCCTTTTGACGGGACGGCCCGCACGGAGGCCCCGAGGGACGGAGCCGGTAGGGTGGCCCGTGTTCGATGTTGTAAACGAGACGTCTGTGGACTCTGAATGAGGTTCATATTGTCTTCAATTCATTCTAAAAATACGGTAAAAAAAAACTATCGAAGGGGCCCGCGATCAGTGTTTCCGATAGCCTCGAAACGACCGTTTCGCAAAACGGTGTTCCGCTTGCCGCAAGCAGTTTTGTCGGGGCGGTTGCTATGCCGGGAAAAGAATGTTTTCACGGGGAATGCCTCTCTCTTCGCATCCCGAAACACCTCTCCTTGAGCGAGAAAGGAATTTAGGGAAAACCCTTTGAACCGTTTTCTCTCAACTTCAGGCAGAATGGATTTCGCTTTCATGGCGAACGGACGCAAAGGAAATCGGCGCACGTTCTAAAAATCCCGGGCTCTCCGCCCGCAACGGATTTCCACCTTCCACAACGGCTTCTTTCTCCGGCGACTCGTCCTTCGGGCGCGTTCAGGGCGGAAGAAGTTCTTGTCTCTTAGCTGCCTCGTGGGCGCTGTCCCACAGGCTCAAAGCGGCTTCAAGGGGACGTGCGTCCCCGAGGTTTTCTTTTTATCTTTTTCAAAGGAAAACCACCATGCTTCAAAGCCGCCTTGTGCCGGCAAGTGAATTCGGCGCACATCTGACTCCGTATCCCCCTTGCCGAGGCTACTCATTCGACGAACGAAGCGATGTCGAAAGACACCGCATTCCCTCCGTCAATCCTTCACACTTTTTCTCTCACGACGTCTTCGGACAGCTCTCCCTCTGGTGGAGATTTGCCGAAGCCGAACCCCTCTACATCTCGGGCCCGACGGGCGCGGGCAAATCGAGCACGGCGTGTCAATTCTGCGCGCGTCTCGGCATGCCCGTCGTTTCCGTCATGGCACGACCCCGCATGGATCGGCGCGAGCTGATCGGCCGCTGGGTTATGGATGAAAAGGGGATGCGCTGGGTCGACGGTCCCGCCGCGCTCTGTTGGCGTTACGGCTGGATTTTGCTCATCAACGAGTTCTCCTGCGCCGGTCCCGAACTCTGGGTGTCGTGCAACGACATCCTCGAGGGACTGCCGCTCGAGCTCGATCAGGTGGGCCGGGTTCTGCCGCGTCATCCGGAAGCGCGCGTGATCATCACCGACAACACGCGCGGCGCTTCGGGCGATGCCGCCGACGAGGGGTTTCTCGGCCGAAGGCTGCAGGACCGCTCGACGGTGGACCGTTTCTGGCACCTCCGCATGGAGGGCTTGAACGAGTACGAGGAGACCGCTCTTCTCGTCGCGACGCTTCGCCGCGACTGGAAAGAGGCGCTTCCGCCCGAAGTGCTCTCGGACCTTTGCGTCCGGCTCGCCCGCGTCGGTGCGGACAGCCGCGCCGCCGCGAAGAAGAGCAGCATGGCCTTCGAGAACGCCTCGGTGGCGGTGAGTCATCGGGTGCTTCGCCGGGTTCGGGACATTCTCTGTTCCTTCCTGCTCGGCGAAGCCGTGAAGATGAACGATCCGATCCGGAGCGCCGTGCGCCTGGCTTTTTCGGAAGCCCTGGGCGCCGTGGAGCGCGAGGCCGTGGAGACGCTTTTCGTCACCACGCTCGGAAACTTCATCGACGAGGCGCGCAAACGCGTGAACCGTCGCGACGTCGAACCGCCGGCCTTCGCCTGAAAAGCGAAGGCAAAGGAGAAACGTCATGAAGCCTCCATAAGCGCCGCGCGGGTCCGTTTTCATGCGGCCCGCGCGCTTCCGGACCGGACCCACGGGTCCGAAAAAGCCAAGTGTGAAACCCCAAGGGACTTTGCGGAGATCCCCCGCGCCGAACCTTCGGCGCGGTCCTCCGCTGGGTCCCTTTCTTTTTTTGACGGAGAGACAAAATGAGTCGATTCCGCGCCCTCACGGGCACCAAACGAGCCGGCGCAGCCCGGCGCAAAAACGCGGTCGACGTGACCGTTCTCAACCGCATCGGCAAAAACGACTGCGCTTCGGGTGCCGAAGCCGCACGAGGCGTCTTCAAGACGGAGGCCGCCAAGGGCTTCGTTCTCCGGCAGGCCGCGCCCCTCGTTCTTTCGGCCGCGTGCCGAAAGGAGGGGCTATCGGTGCGGTTTACGGCCCGTCCCGCCACCGACGGGAAGACCGTCTGGCTGGGACCGATCGACTTCGGCAATCCGCTCGCTCCCGTGTTCGTGTACGGTCACGGCCTTCACGAGCGCGGGCACGTCGTGCATTCGGACTTTTCGCTCCTTCGCGGAGCGGCGGTGAAGAATGCCCCCGCCTGCGTCTTCGAGTGGGCGAACCTTTTCGAGGACGTTCGGGTGGACGCGTTGACGAGCGCCGCGTACGCGGGCTACGGGATTCTTCGCGAAGCCCTCTACCTGGCGCTCCAGAGCGCGGGGATGAGCCGATTCGTAGAAGACGTGCCGGGAAGGCCCGCGTACGACGTCGTGAAGCTCTACTACCTCGCGCGCCTCTGGGAGCGCGAGCTGGGCTTGACCGTCGTCTCGCGGGACCTTCAATGGCTCGAGCGCGAGATGGGGCGAATCTTCACCGAAGACGAAAAGCTTCGGCTCGACCGTCTCGTCTTCTCGGCCTGGCCGCTCTCTTCGACCGGGGACGCCGTGTCGCTCGCCCTTCGTCTCGCGGAGCTTCTCGGAAACTTTGCCGAAACGCTCGCGCCCCCGCAAAAGGGCGCGGACGAGGGCAAGGCCGCTGCCGACGGAAAGGGAGATTCCCTTTCGCCTGAACCCTTTCAGCCCTCTCTCTTCGGAGAGGCCTGGGGGTACGAGGAGAAGCGCGATGAATCCGACGCCGTGCGGCGCGACCGCATCCTCTCGATTCTCGAGGGATCGGGCCGCCCCGCCTTCGCGGGCTCGGGCCGCGCCAGGGCCGACGCCTCGACGGGGCTCGCCCGAAAGGGTGAGAACCGCGTCACCTTCGACGACGGTCCGGCCTTCCGCTCGGAATCGTGGATGCGCACGGACCGCCTCGAAAAGGCGCTCTGGCCCGCCGACGCAAGGCTCGTTCCGGCTTCGGACGAAGTGGCGCCCGCCATTCGGGATCCCGAAATGGCTCTGCGCTTTCAGAAGACCGTTTCGCAGCTCGCGCGCTTCGGCTGCGCCGTCGAAGACCTCCTCTTTCGGCGCGTTCCCATGCCCGTCGGCCTGACCGAGTCGGGCTGGGACGTCGACGACATGGAGATCGACCGCCTCGCCGTGGGCGACGCCCGGGTCTTTACGGTCTGGGAGGATGCGCAGGGCGTGGAGGCCGCGGTGTCGATTCTCCTCGACAGCTCGGGGTCGCTCTCGGAAGAGGACTTCACGCTCGTGAAGGCCGCGGGCTTTCGTCTCGCGTCCGTCTTCGAGAAGGTCCCGAACGTCGTCGTCGAGACGGCGCTCTTTCCGGGCGACACCGCCGCGACGGCCGAGCTCATCACGACCTTCGGTGAGTCGTCCCAAGTCTTCGCGAAGCGCACGTCCGAGCGAAAGAGCTGCGGCGGCACGCCCGTCGTGGCGGCGCTCTTGACGACCGCGCAGCGGCTCCTCGAGCGAAGCGAAACGCGAAAAATCCTGATCCTTGTGACGGACGGGCATTTTGAGCGCGAGAACCTTCGCCACGTCCCCGATGACGTGGGAGAGGCCGGGATCGAACTCGGCGTGCTCCTCGTCGGAAGCTATCCGTCGGCGCCCTTTGGCCGCCACTGCGAGCGCGCCCGGGACGTCCGGGCCGTGCCCGGGGCGCTCTTCAACCTGATGAAGCGCCTCTTTAGGGCGGCGCGGAACTGACGGAAGACCCTTTCAAAGGTCTTTCGTCGGGACGCGTCCCGTCGGGCGGTGTCGTTCACGCCGTTCGTTCGTCCGTCCGCCGGGCTCTCCTTCTTCTCTCCTTCGGGAGGGAGGGGGAGGCCCGCGGCGCCTTTTTCCTTTTTCTTTCTTGGGTCGGCTCTTTCTTTTCCTTCCCGACGGGGAATTTTTCGCTTGAAGGGAAGTGGAGGAAGACTTCGGCCGCATTCGGCCGCAGGCGCTCGATTCGCGTCCGACGGGACCGATTTTCGAAAGCAGAGGTTTCGCAAAGAAGCCCGCTTTCGAAAGTCCGCCTCATCGATTTGCCTCGACTTTTCATCCCGCACGGATCCGTTGGGACCCCGCTTTCCTTCATGCTTTTATGACCGCACCGGAACTCTACGCCGCTAGAAAATCGGCCGTGCGCCAGGCGCTCGGCACGGACCTCGTCGCCCGATGGCGGGGACCGGGGCGTCTCTCTTTCGGTTCGTTCGACGGGGAGGAGGGCGTCGGAACGGCGGGCGGGACGAGGGGTTCGGCGTGCGATGCTCCGTCCGGGGACGCAGGGCTCCTGGACAATCTGGGCCGCCCCGTCTGGGCGCCCGTCGATCCGGTCGCGATCCTCGCGAGACACCGCGAGACCCTGCAGCGGATCCTGCTCGCCTCGGCCGACCGGGCGCTCTTTGAAGCGCATTTTCTGCCGGCGCTTCTCGCCTGGGCCGCCTTCGTGGAAGACCTTCCCGACCTTCGGGACGAGGCGTTTGCAAAGCGGGGCGGCCTCTTTCTCTTCGGACTCGAGTCCGCTCTCGCGGCCATGAGGCGTCTCGACGCCCGGGTCTTCGGGCTGACGCTCGATCCCGTCGCGAGACGTCGGCACCGGGAGCGCTGGAAGACGATCGTCTTTCTCTCGGCGCTCGCCTACGGTGAAAACCGCCTGGCGGACCTCACGGTCGAAGCGGACGGGCGCGTCTGGCGCCGCGACGAAGCGCTTTTAAGCTTTGCGCTCGCCGCCTGCGGGCGCTCGGAAACCGATGCTTCGGGCGGGACGGAAGGAAATAAGGAAGTTCTCTTTACCGTTCGCAGATGCCGCACGGTGACGACGGGCCTTGAAGCGGGATTTCTTCGCTGGGTTCCCGACCGAACGCGACGGTGGCTCACGGAAGCTCCCTTCTTTGCGGAGCTCTTCGAAGGGCGGTGTCGCGGCAAGGTCCGGCGCTCGGACGAAGCGAAGTTTCTCGAAAGACTCGTGCGCGACGCCGTCTTTGAAGTCCTCTGGAAGCGGCGGGGCGCAATGTCGGATGCGCTCGCGGACAACCCCTTCGCGGGCGTTCGGGCGGCGCTATCCCACTGGGTGGAGGAGGCGTGGCTCGAAGCCGTGCGCGAAGGAGCGTGGCTCTTTTGCGGACCGCACTCGGACGGGGTTCTCCTTCACGGGGTCGAAGGCGTCTTTTTGCTCTGGCCCGACGCCCCCTCGAAGATTCTCACCGAAGGGATCGCCCGCGTGCCGGGTGCACCGGCCGCGCGTGAGGGCATGCCGCAGGATCTGAACGACTGGCTGCGCGTCCTCGCGATGAGCGGCGTGATCGAAACCCGCGGGGACGCGGGGGCGTTGTTTCTCATCCGCGTACCGGCGCTTCCCGACCGAAAGAAAGGGGGCCCCACCGACAAGGTGTCGGGGCGGCTCGCCGAGGCCGTGCTCCTTCGCGACGGGGAGCATTACTTGGAAGCCGCCCGCATGCGGGCGGCGGAAGCGTCCGAAATCTTCTTCGAGGAGCCGCTCGGACGGCTTCTTGCGGAAGACCGCCACAAGGAGGAAATCGAAGAGCTC
Source organism: uncultured Sutterella sp. (assembly GCA_900543805.1). GTDB lineage: Bacteria > Pseudomonadota > Gammaproteobacteria > Burkholderiales > Burkholderiaceae_F > Sutterella > Sutterella merdavium. Next base: position 22,023 of record UQTE01000017.1, on the reverse strand, counting down.
GAGGACGAAGTTCGAAGCGTGCTCCCCGGGCGATTCGCCTGGGCGGTCAACGTTGGGCTTCAGGAACCCCCGATGCTCTCCGAGGCGCTTGAAGCGGCCTTTGCGGAAATCAATCGGGGCGATCCCGCGCAAAACGCCGCGGCCTTCGGGGTGTTCGTGCCGCTGCGGCTCTTGAGGCGCCCGTCGACCTCGGTGCTTCTTCGCTGGCTTATTGACAAGGGAGCGCTCCTTCAAAACCGGCCGGGACAACTCTTCTGGCGGCGTGACGCGCTCGCCGCCCAAGAGATCGACTGTCTTGAAGACGGACGGTTCGGCGCCTTCCCCTTGGGGGTCGTGCCGAGGGGCTCAGAAGCCGAAGAGGAAAAGAGAGAGCCGACGGGAGCGCTCTACGGCGCTTCGGGCGCTGTGGATCCCGAAACAAACGAAGCCGAGGAACCCGAAGACCGCATGGCTCGGGCGCTTCGCGACCGGGGCGTGCGGAACTTCTGGACCGAGAGTCTCGAGCGTGAGGCGGCCGCCCCGTATGCGGAGGAAGGCGTTCTGATCGCCGCGCGGTTCGTTCGGCCGGTCTTTCGCTACGCCGACGGACGGGAAGAGGACGCGCCCTGGCCGCCTGCGGCGCCGGGCTTTGCCGGACGCGGACGGTTTCTGCCCGTTCGGGGCGAATTCGTTCGGCGTGAGGAATGGGATTGAAAAGCTTCGACGCTTCGAAAGAATCGTTCCCGATCGGGAGCCAAAGGGCTCGAGGCGTTTGGGGACGCAGGCGTCGCCGGGCGCAGAAGACGGAAACGAAACGGCGCCCACTTGCGAGGGTCGAGGACAAGACAAAAGGAGGAAACAAGCGTGAGCGAGGAAAAAGCGGGATTGCCGGCGGACAGCGGGGCGCCCGGAGTTTTGGAAGAACGGGAATCGGGTCCGTCCGTCGTGGAGACGCGTCCCCGCGCGGCCTTCACGGAAGAGAAAAAACGAAGTTTCCGGGCCTGGGGACGGGATCTTTTTCGTCCCCGGGCGAATCCCTTCGGGCGTTCCGACGCCACGAACGACCCCGACGGGCGGGCCTTGGCGCTCTGGCGTCCCGCCTGGGAGGGAAGCGTCGTCGCGGCCGCTTTTCCGCTGGCGGCCTTTTACGCCTGGGGCGCTGAAGGGGCCTGGGCCGCGCCTCTGGGGTTTTGCATCGGAGCCTTCGGGTGCGTGAGGCTCTTGGACGTCGTGCTGCTGCTTCGCCGCCGAGCGAAACTCTCCGGAAAAGCCCCCGCCTTCATGGGCTGGGGAGATCTGGTGCTTCGCATGCGGCACATGCAAAGGAGAGCGGGGAAGACGGGGAAGACGGACGTTGACGGCGAGAAAGAGGGGGGCCGTCAGGGCGTCCCGCGCGAAGACGCGGCGCTCTCGCGGCTTCGCGGCGTTCTTTCGGGCGAAAACGCCCTGTTTGCCGCGGGATCGGGCGCGCCCGTCAAAGAGCTGTGGCTCGGGCTCGGGTTCCTCTGGACGCCGGTGCATGCGCAGCGCCTTTTTGAACTCTCCACGATTGCGCCCGAAACGCTCTTCGTCTCGCCCTTCGTAAAAAAGCTCGTGGGCGTGCGCGAAAAGGGGCTCGGGCCCGGCGACACCGGTTCGCCCGTTCTGCACGGCGTGGGAGACGACGAAGGGGATCTCTTTCGGCCTTTGTCCTCTCTCGGGGGCGGGACCGCGATCGTGGGGACGACGCAGGCGGGAAAGGGCGTGATGTTGACGAACCTCGTCCGTCAGGCGATTCTTCGCGGGGATCCGGTCGTCGTGATCGATCCGAAATCCTCCAAACGTCTTAGGAACGCCGTTTTCGCCGCCTGCCGCGCGGCGGGGCGAGCTAAGCCCCGGGAATTTCATCCGGCCTTTCCCGACCGCGGAATCCGGTTCGATCCCTTCGGGAGTTTCGCGCGCGCGACGGAACTCGCCACCCGCGTGAAGGCCGTCATGCCCGCCGACACCTCGGGGGCCTTCTCGTCCTTTGCCTGGCAGGCCGTGCTCGTGGTGGTGGAGGGACTGCTCTTCGTCGACCGTCGTCCTTCTCTTCGGCGACTCGCCGACACGATCGAGTCGGGGATCGACGCGCTCCTAGACGAGTGTCTCACCAAGCATTTGACGGACTTCGGGCCCGAAGACTGGCCCGCGCGCGTTCGGGCGAAATTGGACGAAATCGAGGAACAGGGCTTTCGGCGGGGCGAGCGCAATCTCGAGCTCTCCGTCAAGGCCCTTTTCTGGGAGGAGACGGTAAAGCCCAAACACCCCGAGCCGGTCCTCAACCGTCTCATCGACACCTACCGTCACGACCGGGAGCACTACGCGAAGATCACGGCGTCGCTGATGCCGGTCCTGGCGATGCTGACCGCGGGAAGTCTCGCGAAAAGCCTCTCACCCGACCGCGAGGATCCCGACGACCCCAGAGACGTGGAGACGCTTGAAGGAATCATTGGGGCGGGCGGGGTTTTCTACGTGGGGCTCGACGCGCTCCCCGACTCGACGGTGGCGTCGGCCTTGGGGAGCATTCTCTTGGCCGACCTCACGGCGCTCGCGGGCGCACGCTACAACGAAGAGCGCTCGGGGGCGTCGGTGGGGCGGATTTCCCTCTTTGTGGACGAGGTCTTCAACGTGATCAACGAACCCCTCATTGAACTCTTGAACAAGGGGATGGAGGCGGGCGTGCACGTGACGGTCGCGATGCAGACGATTCCCGACCTCACCGACCGGCTCGGGGCCGAAGCGAAGGCGCGCATGGCGCTCGGGAACCTCAATAATCTCATCGCTCTCCGAACGAAGGACCGGGCGACCCAGGACTTCGTCGCGGAAACCTTCGGGAAGACGACCCTCTGGCAGACGGAGGTCGGCATCACGACGGGCGCGGCCGCGCACGTGAAGCCCAACTTCTCGGCGTCCGTCACAAAGCGCATGTCGGGGATGCGCGACGACATCGTGCCGCGCGACTGGCTCGGGCGCCTTCCGAACCTCGAATTCTTTGCGTCGCTTTCTGGCGGAAAGCTCTACAAGGGACGCATTCCCATTCTGATCGACACGGACGAGGGCGTGAAGCTCGGTCCCGTTAAGGAGCTCTCATGACGGGTGTTCAGCGGTTCTTTTTGTTGTTGACCTTGTGGTTGGTGACGTTGTCGCTTCTGCCGTTCTTCACGGATCCGGGGCGATGGATGCAGATCGCGGTCCTCGAAGGGGCGGCGCTGCAGCACGCCTTCGGGGGCTGGGAAGGAGAGGTGGCAAGGGTGGTGACAGAGGGGTTCGGAGATTTCTTCGCGTGGCTTCTCTTTCCCTTTCGGATTCTCTACGGCTGGAACGAGCAGACCTACTGGTACAGCCTCAACGGTGCGTGGCAGGTGGGAAAGACCACGCCCTTTTACGCGGCGCTCGAGGCGATCCTTCGGGTCTTTGCGTTTCGGTGGGGGCATCTGGCGGCGACGAGTTTGTGGCTCTTGCCGGCGGGACTGCTTCTTCTCTGGGACGCCCGAAGCGAACGCCGCATCCGAAGCGCCCGCATGAAGGCGCCGAGCCCGGTGCTCTTTGCCTGGGGACTCGCGGCGGGGCCGTTGATCTTCTTTCTCCCCGTCTTCGGTTTTCTCGTGCCCTGCGTCTATCCCGCGTGGGCGTACGCGTTGCTACCCATGGCGACGTACTGGGGATGGAGGACGGCGGGGGTGAATTTTCACCGATTTTTGTAAGTTGAAAAGCTTCGCTCGAAGAAAGCTTGCGTCACAAGGTTTATGACGTTTTTGTTAAGTGTGCCCTTTTGGCAACAAAAAGCAGACGGCAGGGTAATTTCTGAAACGGTGCGGGCAATGTCTTGATGGAGTGGGGATAGAACAGATAAGTTGCATCGAATGTGTATCAATATTAGGGTTACCCCCCCCCCAAAAAAAAATGACTTCTTTTATATGGTTGCGGTCATTGTTAGGATGGCGTTGATTCCGTTCTCAAGGACGGGATTATGGAGTTTTACACTCTTACAAGAAAAAGCAACGTTGTCTTTTTTTGGAGAAAATTCGATGAACAAGAGTTTCAAGGTTGTCTTCAACAAGGCCCGCGGTGCGCTCATGGTCGTGAATGAAGTCACGTCCTGCGTGCAGGCTAAGGGCACGAAGACGGTGATCGCGACCGCCGTGGCGCTTGTGGCCGGTGCCGCCGTGGCCGCTCCGGAAATCTCCACGACGCCTGACGTTGACACGACCGTCTCCGGATGGGTCGAAGTGCCGGCAGAAGGCGTCATCACGACCGACAAGAAGATCGACTGGGCCGACGTCAAGGCTGATGGTCAGTACCACTACAAGAATAACGCCGGCCAGAGCGCCTTCACGACCCTCACCAAGGAAAAGGGTGCATTCGCGGGCAAGCTTTGGGTCTCCGCCTCTGGTAAGAGTGCCGATGCTACGGGTCTCGAAGTCACCGGCGAAGGCGTTGAACTCACCAACAATGGCGAGATCTACGTCACGACCGACAAGGAAGGCGTCGAGTGGAAAAACGAAGCCATGCTCGCCGAGGACAATGCCAAGGCCGTGAATGCAAACAAGATCGTCGTCAAGAACGCCTACGGCATGCGGGTCGGTCGCAGCGCTCCGGCTGAGATTGAAAACGCCGGCACCATCATTGTGGAAGAGCAGGGTGTCGGTATGGAACTTGGCGGCGGTGCCGCTTCTGTGGGTTCTGTTGCAACCAACAACGGCTCCATCATCGTGGGCGACATTGCCGAAGGCAAGTACGGCCACGGCGTTCTCATCAAGGACGCAAAGGAAGTCGTCTTCAACAACAACGGCCTGATTCAGGTGGGCAAAGGCGCTACGGCCATTGACGTCCAGCTCGATGGCGAAACCTCCGTCGAGATCAACCTTGGTGAGAAGTCCCAGATCGACGGTCTGATCAAGATCGGCGATGGCACGAAGGTCGCCCTCAACGCCAAGGGCATGACCGGCAAGCTCAAGGTACAGGCCGCTGCCGGCACGACGACCTTCAACGTTGCCGATGGCTCGACCGTTGAACTTGTGGACGGCCAGAAGAGCGTTTTCGAAACGGTAAATGTTGAGAAGGGCACGCTCACCGCTTCCATCTGGAAGGACGACAATCACATGAAGGACGTGGTGGTCGGTGAAGAGGGCGTCTTCAACATCACGAAGCTCAATTCCGGCGGTGACAAGGATCACCTTGACACTAAACGGCATGACACGCTTCTTGTTCACGGTAGCACCTGGAACCTCAACGGCGGTGAATTGCTTGTTGCTAATGGCAGCTTCGCCGAAGGTAAGATGAAGGTCGGTACGGAAACGGCTGCCGGGGAGGTCAACTTCAACGGTGACTACAGGCTGTCGCGACTTGAAATCGGTTTGAAGGGTACGGTCAACGTCGGCAAGGTTGGCGAAGGTGAAGCGGCCGGTCTTCCTGGAACGCTCACGGTCAAGGATCTGTCTTTCCACTATCGCGGTGACAATACGGAAACCGGTAGCGTGACGGTCAATGAGGATTCCTCGCTCGTTGTGACGGGGACGATCGGTACCGAGAATGCTATTCCCAGCACCGTTGGAAACAAGGCGTTGCTCACGGTGAAGGATGGTGCGACCGTTGAAACTTCCGCCGCGAACGTGTTTGCCCAGAATGAGAATAAGACTGGCTATTCCAATACGCTGACCGATACGTGGGATCGTTTCGTCGTCACGGAATCCGGCTCTACCCTGATGCTCTCCGGCATCAATGAGTTTACCAATGAGGACTACGGTAAATACGCAGATGCGGTTGACGGGGTGGATCTTGTCTTGAACGGCACTCTTACGGATGCCGGCAAACAGGACCTCGAATCGATCATCTCTTACGCGGGCCTGAACTCCACGATCGCTGTTGATCTGCAACAGAAAGATGCTGAAGACAAGACGAAGGTTGACGCAGAGCTGACGGGAGATGTCGGTGTTGGTGCGATCGGTGTTGATGCCGGAACCAAGACGATCACCATCACTGGCGATCACGAATTGCTCGTGCGCGGCATGAACGGCAAGGTCATCGAAGGCAGTGATGTCGTCGAGACGCTCGACGTTGACAAGTTGACGCTCGGTGCCTACGAAACCGACAAGGGTATTGTGAACGCCGAAAATCTGGTTGTTGACTATCTCGATGTCGTCGGTGACTTTACGGCGAAGAAGGTTACGGTTAATGCCAACGGAAAGGCCTCCACTGACAATCGCTTTGAAGCCCTCAGCATTAAGGGTGACGGCACCTTTACAGTTGAAACGGGTGGTACCCTCAAGGTGAGTGAGCTCGGTGTTCAGAACTTCGAGATGAAGCAGGGTAGCACGCTTGTCCTGGGTAATCGTCTCCAGGCTGAACAGCCCGTAGCCACTCGTACGGGAGACATCACGTACACCGAGCAGATTCAGACGACGGTTTTGACGTCTGCCGATATGATCGTCACGACGAACGACAACGGTCGCGAGTTGCTGAAGGCTGTTGCTGGTGACGCGTATGACGCTACGAAGTCGGGCCTTTATGTTGATGACCAGATTGCTGTTAACGCGACTACTGGTAAGCTGTTGATCAGTGCAAATGATGACAAGGGATTTGGCGCTGTTGGCTTGGGGGCAAATTCTGTCGCGGTCATTGACGTAGCGAATTTCACGGCTGACAAGGCGATCTTTGTCACTGGTGAGAGTGGATTGCATGTCAATGAAGCCAGCAAGATCTTCATTAAGGGCGCGGATCGCATCGGCTCCTTTACGTTGGTTGAGGGTGGCACTGTCAACAGTGTCGACGTCGTGAACGGTGTGCTTCAGGAAGCTGCTCCGAACGCCTGGCTTGATTATGCGGTCGCCAACGATGACGCCAACAAAAAGACCTTCCTTAACGTTGCCTTCGATGAGAAGGTCAACGCTTCGGGTGAGGTTAAGGACTTTGCTAAGACTGTCCTGACGAACGGTTCCGAATCGCTCGGCGTCGTGAATGCCATCGGCACGACCTTTGTCGATAAGGCCGGTCAGCTGACCGAAGCCGGCGAAGAAGCCCTTGACGAATACATGGCTCTTCCCGTCGTGGCCGGTACCTACAACGCCGCTTATGACGCGGCCGAACAGGTCTGGAACACGGTCGGTGCGCACAACATCGATCGTACGGCCGGCAAGACGAACGGCGTCTGGGCCGACGTCTTCTACTCCGCCAATGAAGCGGGTGACATGTACGGCAGCGGCTACGGCTACGAAGCCGACGTCTACGGCGGTGTGCTCGGTTACGACTACACGGCTGCCTGCGGCGGCAAGATCGGTGCCGCGCTGACGATCGGTACGTCCGACGTCGACGCCAAGGGTGACTTCGTGGGCGACTACGGCAACGACGCCGACTTCTGGGGTCTTTCGATCTACGCTTCGAAGGACATCACGGAAAAGATGATCGTTTCGGCCGATGTCACGTACCTTTCGCTTGACAACGACATCAAGGGTTCGGTTGCTGGTGCTTCCGTTGATGAATCGATCGACTCGTCCGTCATTTCGGTTGGTCTCCGTGCCGACTGGAAGGCCTACGAATCGAGCGCCTTTGAAGTCGTTCCGCACGCCGGCATCCGTTATGCCCAGATCGACGTGGACGACTACCGTGAAATGGACGGCGAATCGCTCGACGTTCTCGAAATGCCGATCGGCGTTGCCTTCAACGGCAAGTTCGAAACCGCCGGCATGAAGTTCGTCCCGACGTTGGACTTCACGGTTGTTCCGCAGATCGGCGACACGGAAGTTCATCCGTTGAACGGCGATACGCTCGACGTGCTCAACAACACGTACAACACGACGCTCGGTATCTCCGCTGAATACGGTGACTTTACCTTCGGCGTGGCTGCCAAGTACGGCTTCGGTACGGACGACCGTAGCAATGCGGGCGTCAAGGTCAACGCCACGTACGCCTTCTAATCCCAAGAGGGCTTGAACGCTTTCCGTCGTCCTTTCCGAAGGATGGCGGAGGCTTCAACACTTTGTAAACCCTCTGTTCCTCTCCGGAACGGAGGGTTTCCCATATGCGTTTGTGCCGCGGTGGGGAAATCCCCGCACGGCAAGAGCCGTATTGGAATGTAAAAACGAGTTTGTTTTTATTGACGTTCAATCTATTTGAGGAGCGCGAAGATGGAGTGTGAAAAGTATGATTTCATGAATGGTTTATTGAAACGGGAAGTGACGGGGGAAGATGACTTTTTGAATAAAATGGAGGGTTTGCTGGGAAAGGCTTTGAGTTCTCGTCAAAAATTGACGAGATCTTATTTGTTGTCGTATCCTTTGATGAAAGATTATTTTTCCAAAGTTGAGGATATTGATTTGAACAAATTTACTTTGGGGGTCTATATGATTTACGGTTGGATGCCCAGGGCTTTGCGATTTAATGGAGGCGAGCTTATCAGAGAGGAAGAATTTATTCGATTGAAGGCGAAACTTCTTGAAATGAAGGGATGGGACGAAAAGCGCTTCTTGAAAGTTGTGTCGGCGGATGACGGCGACGCTGGCCAAAAGAGTGTGGACAAAGAAAACGCTCTCCTCTCGTTGAAGAAGGTGACGAACGGCTCGATCGTTGGCATGTCAAAGCTCCTGCATTTCATCAATCCCAAAATCTTCCCCATTTATGATTCAAACATCGCGGAAGTGGTTGGTGAAGTGAAAACGGTGGATGAATACTTTGCATATGTGAAGGCCTTTCACGAGTTTGCGGGAAAAGTTTCGAAGTGTGATGAGGTAAAATTCGAGCAAATTCGTTCGGACTTTGAGAAAGCTTGTTGTGAGGAATTTAAAAACCAAAAGAACTTGGAGGTGACGAGGGTTCGAGCAATCGAGCTCGTTTTGTTCCAGATTGGCAAGTCTGTTAAAGATTCCAGGAAGGCTACAAAAAGATCGTGAGCGTGATAAACGGCTTTCTGCATGAAATTCTGCGCTCAGACTTTCTTTCGAGAACGTTGTTGGTAAGCAGATCTCAAAGCTTTTCGTTGCCTTGATACGAGAGGCGACGGAGACTACAAACTTTCCAAAATCCTCCGTTCCTCACCGTGGCGGAGGATTTTTTCTGGCCGTGATTTCGCTACTCATCGAACATGTAGAGCGACGTCTTGCCGGCACCGATCTTCCTGATGCGGCCAGCGTCAAGAAGCTTGCGAAGGTGGTAGTTCGCCGTGGAACGAGGAAGTCCAAGCGCCTCCTCTACGTCGCTTCGCGAGGCTCTTCCTTTGGCGCGAAGCAGGGCTAGGATTCGCTCGTCCACGCTACGGACCGCGCTTCTGAGAGACGGAGATTTTGCCTCTCCCCGAAGCTCTGAGAGCGTTCGCCTTGGAAGCGACAGAGCGAAGTTCGTTGGAAAGAGCAGGAGTCGCCTTGAGAGCGGCTCGTCGGAATAGACTTCGGCAACGGTATGAAGGCCGAAGCCCGTCTCGTCCGCAAGACGCAGGGTCTGAAGAAAGGCCAGGAGCCGGGGATTGCGGCATTCGGGCGCGATTCGCAAGCGCAACATCTCATCCGTCCACTCGCCCGGACCGCCTGCCGCGAAGAACAGCGCCTCCGAAGGCGTGACGTGAATCACAAAGGGCTTCGTCGTTTGGTAGTCGCGGTGTACGACGAGGGCGACGAGCGCTTCGAGCAGAGCCGCAGGCGGCACTGCGTAGTAGTCCGTGCGCTCGAGCCTGCCGTCCAAGGGTTTTTCCATGAGAAGAAGGCACTCGTCCTGCAGAAACCGGTAAGCGTCGCGCAGAGAGAGGAGGATCGAACCCGTGAAGGTCTTTGTCCGCTTGAGGACGGATTTCTCGTTGTCCCGGAAGACTGAAACCTTGATTCGAAAGGGATTTTGATCGGAGAGTAGGAGGGCGAGACGGGTGAAGCAGCCGCTTCGCATATCCTTGAGCCGAAAGCGCACGTCCTCACTCGGATTCAAGAAGAGCCCCCGCTCGCCCGCGCAGGCGCAGCAGTCGGAAAACGTGAGCGTCTGCTCCACAGCGGTGCGCTCCTCCCAGGGAGTGGGAGAAGCTTCTTCGAGAAAGCGGCGGATCTGCGCGTCGGTGGCGGGCAGCGTATGGGCCCCGGAGCGCACGAAGGCGGTTCGAATGTTCCCGGGGTCGGCGAAGTAGGGCTTGTGAGGGCCCGAAGCAACATGGAGCGTCAATACGGTCTTCCCGTCAACCCGAAGGCGTCCAAAGGTGAGGAGAGGGAGAACGGGCGGAAAGATCGCCCGAAGGCGCTCAAGCATCTGCGCTTCGAGTCGGTGGGGGTCGTCAACGCCCGTGACGGTACCCGAGCGGTCTACGCCGATGTAGAGAACGCCGCCGAGCGTATTGGCGAGCGCCGTGATTTCCTTCGCGACAGCGTCGGGGTTTGTGAGAAAGGTCGCGACGGCAGAAGGACAAGGCGAAAGGGACGTCATGTTTTCCTCTTTTCTTCCAAGTTTGTACATGATTCTAAATGTCTTGGAAGAAGGGGGTTCTTGAGAGGAAACCTTTGCGTCCTTGGGAAGGAGACGCGCCGAGGCGGAGCCTTTCATCAAAACTTCATGAAGGCGCCGGCCAGGGGAAGGACACATGCAAAGCATGTCAGGGAGAAATTGCGACATTTGAAAAAAGTTCTGCTGCAGAAAAAGAACGGAGAGACGGGGAGGACGAATCCGAGGAGTTCCGCGTTTTTCCATCCCGTCCGCACGTTCATCAAAATGTCATGAAGTCGTCACGGGATTGTCAAACCCGTTCGAAATAATGGGCGGCAACTGAAAAACGGACATTCGGACGAGGGCGTTGTGTGACCTTCTCCGAAGCCATCTTCTCGGAGAACCCTCATGCAGATGAAGAAAATCGTCGCCGCCACGCTCCTCGCCGTCTGCGGCGCCACGGCCTTCGCTTCGGCCGAACGCATGGTGATCGCCATGCCGCAGCTTCCCCCCACGGTCGAACCGCAGGGCTTCAATTCGAATTCCACGGACCGCGTCGTTTATTCGATCTATGAAACGCTCGTGCACGCCGACCAGAAGACTGGCGCTCTCTCCGCCGGTCTTGCGGAATCCTGGAAGCGCCTCTCCCCCGACACGGTGGAATTCAAGCTTCGTCAGGGCGTCGTCTTCCACGACGGCACGCCCTTTACCGCCGACGACGTGATCTTCTCCTTCGGTCCCGAACGCTTCTCGGGCGAAAAGGCCCCGGGCCGTGCGCATGCCTGGGAATTCCTCGGCGGCATCAAGGAAATCAAGAAGATCGACGACTACACCGTGCAGGTCACGATGAAGGCGGCCGACCCGCTGATCGAACGCCGCTTCTCGGCTCGCATGTCCGAAATCGTTTCGAAGGAATCCTACGAAGCCGCTGGCGGCTGGGACAACTGGATCAAGAAGCCCGTCGGCACGGGCCCCTACAAGATCGTCGAATTCCGCACGGGCAACCGCATCGAACTCACCCGCTTTGACAATTACTGGGGCAAGAAGGCTCCGGCCGACAACGTGGTCTTCGTGGAAGTGCCGGAACTCTCCGCCCGCGTCGCGGGTCTGCGCTCGGGCGAATTCGACCTCATCACCGAAGTCCCGCCGGACCAGGTGAAGACGCTTCAGAAGGAAACGAAGATCGACGTCGTGGGCGGTCCGGTCGACAACGTCTACGGCCTCGTCTTCGACGTCCTCTCGAACCCCGTCATGCAGAAGAAGGAACTCCGCCAGGCGATCCTCCACGCGATCGACCGCGACCTCCTCGTGCAGGCGCTCTTCTCGAATCAGACGGTTGCCGCCAACAGCTTCCAGTCGAAGACCTTCGGCGACCTCTACATCGCCGACGCCGACAAGAAGCTCTACGACCCCGCGAAGGCCAAGGAACTCGTCAAGGCCTCGGGCTACAAGGGCGAACCCATCGTCTGGCGCATCCAGGTCGGCTACTACACGCAGGAAATGACGGTTTCTCAGGCCATCGCCGGCATGCTCAAGGCCGTCGGCCTCAACGTCAAGATCGAAGTGAAGGAAAACTGGACGCAGGTGGAAGGCGCCGGCAAGGACCGCATGATCAACAACGCCTCCTTCTCGGCCTACTTCCCGGATCCGGCCGCCCAGCTCTGGCGCCGCATGAAGCCGGGCAGCTCCTGGGTCTCGATGGGCTTCTTCGGCGGCGAAGGCTCGGAATCCTACGCCAAGTTCTGCGAACAGGGGAAGATCCTCGAAAACTCGGTCGATCCGGCCGAACGCAAGAAGGCCTGGGAAACGATGCTCGCGATCTTCGCGGACGATCCCTACGCCTGCCCGCTCTATCAGCTTCCGATGATCTACGCGAAGCAGAAGAACGTCAACTGGACGCCGGGCACGCAGGGTTCGCTTGACCTCTCGGCCGACAACCTCTCGTTCAAGTAATTCCCACACTCCCCGGGCTCGGTGAGGCGCCGCCCTGCGCCCGACCGGGCCCTTTTTCCTACGCCAAACCCTTATGACCCAAAACGAAGTCACGCCGTCGCCCCTTTTGAGCGTCCGGGACCTGCGCGTTTCCTTCGGGGCCGTGGAAGTGCTCCACGGCGTCGATCTGGACGTGCGCCCGGGCGTCATTCACGCTCTGATCGGCGAGTCGGGCTCGGGCAAGAGCGTCCTCGCGCGCTCGATCCTGGGTCTCGCCGGCCGCAAAAGCCGCACGACGGGAAGCATCCGCTTTGAAAACCGCGAACTCGTGGGCCTCACCGAAAAGGAATACCGCGCGATCCGCGGCGCCGAAATCGGCATGGTCGTGCAGGACGCCATGAGCGCTCTGAACCCCATGCGCACGATCGGCGAACAGCTCGTCGAAACCATTCGCTTCCGTCATCCCGACTACCGCACCGGCCGCACGCCGCACGAGGCGGACCTGCGCGACATCGCGCTCTCGTACCTCAAAACGGTCGGGATCACGGCACCCGAAAAGCGCATGGACGCCTACGCCCATCAGCTCTCGGGCGGCATGCGCCAGCGCATCATGATCGCGCTCGCCCTCGTGGGCTCGCCCAAACTCCTTCTTGCGGACGAACCGACGACCGCCTTGGACGTCGTGGTGCAGCGCGAACTTTTGACCGAACTTCGCGAACTCGTCCTGGCACGCGGCATGTCGATGCTTCTCGTCACGCACGACCTGCACCTTGCGCACGACGTCGCCGACGACGTCTCCGTCATGTACGCGGGGAACATTTTGGAAGAGGGACCGGTCGGAAAAGTGATCCCGAATCCGGCGCACCCCTACACGGAAGGGCTTTTGAACGCGATGCCCGACATGACGTCGACGCGCGGATCGCTCACTCCGATTCCGGGCGAAATTCCGCCGCCCGACAAGTTGGGAAAGGGCTGCCCCTTTGCGAGCCGCTGCGCCCGCGCGACGGAGCGCTGCCGCACCGTGTTCGACGCGATGAAAAAGCTCGACGACGATCACTGGCAGTCCCGCTGCACGCTCGCGCACGAAGCCGAAGCGAAGGTCGAAGAGGAACTCTCCGACACCGCCTTCGGCGACGCGCAGGAAACGGACTTCGCCGTGATTTCGGACGTGCGCGTGAAGCGCCACTGCTACTACGCGCGAAAGGGCTTCTTCGGACGTCTCACGCCCTGGAACGTTTTGGAGGACATCGACCTCCAGATCCGTGCGGGCGAAGTCATGGGCCTCGTGGGCGAATCGGGCTGCGGGAAGTCCACGCTCGCCCGCCTCGTTCTCGGTCATCAGCGCCCGACCGAAGGGTCGGTCCGCTTCAAGGACGAGGAGCTTCCGGAACCGCGCACGCCCGAGTGGCGCAAGCAGCGCCCCGCGCTTCAGATGATCTATCAGGACCCCTACGGGTGCTTTGACTCGCGCATGCCCGTCATCAATCAGGTCGCCGAACCCCTCGTCGTTCACCGCGGTCTCTCGAAGGAAGACGCTCTGAAGGAAGCGGCGAAGGTTCTGAAGGCGGTCGGGATGCCGGAACACCATATGACGCGTCTCCCCGCCACGATGTCGGGCGGACAGCTCCAACGCGCCGCCATCGCGCGCGCCGTGGCGTTGCGGCCCGCTTTGCTCGCCTGCGACGAGCCCGTGGCGTCCTTGGACGTCTCGATTCAGGCGCAGGTGCTCGAGCTTCTTCTTCGCCTCAAGCGCGCGACCCGCATGTCGATGCTCTTCGTGTCGCACAACCTCAACGTCGTGCGCTATCTCTGCGACCGCGTAACCGTCATGTACCTCGGGCGCATCGTCGAGACGGGAAAGACGGACGACGTCTTCCACCGGCCGCTTCACCCCTACACGAGGCTCTTGCTCGCCTCGACCCCGGGGGCGGACGCGTCCGTCGTGCGCTTTTATCCGAAGGGCGCGATGCCGAGCCCGATCGACCGCCCCGAAGGCTGCGTCTTTGCAAACCGCTGTCCCTTGGCGACCGAGCGGTGCACGCGCGAAGTTCCCGAACTCGCGGAAGTGAAGGGGGAGGAGCGCCGCATCGCCTGCTGGGCGTCCGAAAACGCCCTCAAGTCTCTCGGAAAGATGGAGGAAACCGAATGTTCCCGTTGATCGCCCGCATCGTCTTCCGATCGGCCCTCACGCTCTTTTTGCTCGCGGCCTGCGTTTTCTTCGGGCTGCATCTCACGGGCGACCCCGCCCGCATCATGCTGGGCGACGGCGCGGACGCCGCCGCCATCGCCGCGTTTCGCGAGCAGTGGGGCCTCAACCGCCCGCTCTGGGAGCAGTTCTTCATCTACATCGGAAAGTTCCTGCAGCTCGACATGGGTAAGAGCTATTTGACGGGTCTTCCCGTCAAGGACGTCTTCCTCGAGGCCCTCGACGCCACGATGCACCTCATGATCCCGACCGCGGTCGTGACGCTTCTGATCGGCATTCCCTCCGGGGTCGTCGCGGCGCTCTACCGCAACACCTGGGTCGACAAGACCATGATGTTCGTGAGCGTCTTCGGCTACGCCGTCCCGAACTTCTTCATGGGCGTGCTCCTTCTTCTCATCTTCTCGATCACGCTCGGCATTCTGCCTTCCTACGGCAACGCCACCGTCTGGCACTACATCATGCCGGTGATCACGATGGCGACGAGCGAAGCGGCGATCTTCTCGCGCTACGCGCGCTCCGCGATGATCGAGGCGCTGAATCTTCCCTGCGTCAAGGCGGCGCGCATGCGCGGTCTTCCGCGAAAGCGCATCATCTGGCTCCACGCGCTTCCGAACGCCATGCTCTCGATCCTCACGATTCTGGGCTTTTTCCTCGGCACCCTCGTTGCGGGCGCCGTCATCACGGAAAACGTCTTCTCGTGGCCGGGCGTGGGCAAGCTCCTCGTGCAGTCGGTCGCGAACCGCGACATTCCGGTCGTGCAGATGATCGTTCTCGCTACGGGTGCGTCCCTCATCACGGCGAACCTCTGCATGGATCTGCTCGCGCTCGTCGTCAATCCGCGCCTTCGCAAGGCCTCGTAACTTTCACGAACCATTCTTTCAAGGAACCTTCATGTCGAACACCGCAGTTTCCACGCGCCGACTTCTGCAGCCCGCGGGCGGGTGGCTCGTGCCGGGAAGCGCCGCGCTTCTGATCTTCTTCTTCGTCTCGGGTCTGCTCGCTCCGTGGATCGCGCCCTACGGGCTCGAGGACATGGACCTCACGGCGCGTCTCGTGATGCCGTTCACCTCCTGGGCGCATCCCTTCGGGACGGACGAACTCGGACGCGACGTATTCTCGCGGCTTCTCTATTCGCTGCGCCTCTCCTTCATCCTCGCCGTCTGCGGCACGATTCTCGGGGCGATCGTCGGGACGTTGCTCGGCTTTCTCGCGGCCCGCTTCGGGGGCTTCGTGGACGACCTCGTCAACACCGGGGTCGACTTCACGGCGAGTCTTCCCTTCATCATTCTGGCCTTGACGATTCTCGCCTTCCTCGGGACCGACGTCACGGTGATCATCGTCATCATGACGGTCTACGGCTGGGACCGCTACGCCCGCCTGACGCGAAACCTCGCGCGCTCGGCCTACACCGAGGGCTACGCGTCCGCCCTGGAAGGCCTCGGCATTCCGACCTGGCGCATCGGTCTCAAGCACATTCTCCCGAACATCGCCTCGGCGCTCGTCGTCAACATGACGCTCAACTTCCCGGGGATGATTCTGCTCGAGACGTCGCTCTCCTTCCTGGGCGTCGGCGTCCAGCCCCCGATGAGCTCCTTGGGCACCATGCTCGGCTTCGGGCGCGACTACCTCACCTCGGCCTGGTGGATCGCCGTGATTCCGGGCGTCGTGATCGTCCTCGCCACGCTCTCGATGTCGATTCTCGGCGACTACGTGCAGCAGAAACTCGATCCGGAGAACCGCTGACCGAAGACGCCGCAGAGCGCAGAACCGAATCCCGGTGCGTCCGGAGCCGTTCATTCATGTCCGGGGGCGGCTTCGGGCACACGGGACTTTCGGGTTTCACTCCTGCGGTTTGCCGCGCTCGGCGCTGCGATCCCGCTCGTGCCCGGGGCCGTCCCGTCGGTGAATCCGGGAGGGCTTCGGGCGCGAAGGGTTTTCGGGATCCTTTCGCACGCCGTGCCGTACATTTATCCCTTTCGGCCCGGTGCGGGCGTTCTCCCGCGCGGCCGATTTTCCCGTGATTCTTCACCGCGCCCGTGCGTCGGGCGCGAAAGAGAAGGAAAAACATGACGAAAGAAACGAAACACGCTTCGCCCCGCTTTTTGCTCGTGGGCTTTGACGGTCTTCGTCCCGACTGCGTGACGAAGGAAGACATGCCCTCCCTGCGGGCCTTTCTCGACGGTCACCGAGAGTGGACGAACTACCTCTCGACCTTCCCGACCGAAACCTACGTGAACCATCCGTCGATCTTCTCGGGCGGACGCCCGAACGAGCACGGAATCATCGCGAACGCCTTTTTCCGCCGCGGCAAAAAGGGCGAAGACGCGGTCTTCGCTGGCTCCCGCGTGAAGTCGGTCGAGTCGCTCGGCGAAGAAGGTCTCTTCACGCTTCCGAGCCTCGGCGAACGCTTCGCGCGCGCCGGACGCACGCTTCGCGTCTACTGCGCGAATTCGCCGGGAAGCACCCGTCTGCAGCATCACGAAGCCGCGAAGTTCCCGGGGCACCTGAATCTCTGCGTGCACGACTTCACCACGATCGTCCCCGAAGATGAAGGCCGTGCGATCGCCGAGCGTTTCTCGGCCGTGCCGCTCAAGTTCCCGGACTTTGACGGGAACGCCCTTTTGTCGGAGCTTTTCTTCGAATACGAAGTCCCGCGCGGACTCGGCGACGTCACCGTCCTCTGGTACGGCGAACCCGACCATTCCTCGCACGAATTCGGCATTTGGGACGATCGCACCCGAGCCGCCCGCCGCAGCGCCGACGACGAATTCGCCAAGGTGCTCGCCTGGTGGGAGGAGAAGGGGCGGGACGCAGGCATTCAGCTCGTCGTCCTCTCGGACCACGGCCACGGCGTCGTGGAACGTCATGCGGATCTCCTCCAACCGCTTCGCGACGCGGGCTTTACGGTCCTTCGCGGCGAAGACGTGAGAAACGGGGCCGATCCCGAATCGGCCGACGTGGTCGCCGTCGGGACCTACGCCGCGGGCCTCTGGTTCCGGGACGCCTCGCAGGCGAACCTCGTTCGCGCGCGCGACGCCCTCATGGCCTCTCCCGACGTGGGACTCGTTTTCTCGCAGCCCGTCTCGAAGGGGTCGGCCGACGTCGAGGGGATCGTTCCGGGAACGCTTTCGGAAGCCCTCGTCTTCTCGGACCACGTCCGGGGTCCCGACCTTCGCATCGTGGGGCGGGGCGACGCGGAAAAGGGAACGCTCGTCATGATGGAGGAACTTCCTCTCGGGGCGGGCAACCACGGGGGGCTCCTTCCTCAGGAAGTGAAGTGTCTTCTCGGGGCCGCGGGCACGATGTTCCCGGGCGCCGCGCGTCACGATGAACCCGCGGGTCACGACGACCTCGCGGTGACGATCATGATGTCGCTGCATCTCCTCGACGACGAGGCTGAGCTGCCGCTCCCGAAGGGGCGCTTCCTTCGGGAAGCCGTGGGCGAAGTACGAGAGAATGCCTCAAAGAGCGGGCGCGCTGTCACGGAAACGATTACGCTCTCCTGCGGCGACTTCACGCAGTACCTGAAGCGCCGCGACTACGCGGGGCACCGCTACGTGCTCGAAGGCGGACGCATCGCCTGAGAAGCACGGTCCCCCCGCGGCCTTCGGGCCGCCGACAATTCGAACGTGCGCCGAAGCGGAAGGCATTCGTTTCGGCGCGAAGAATTCTCTTTCGGGCCTTGAGGGTCCGCCAACCACTTTGGATGCAAGCATGATTGCGATTTTGACCGGCCCCGGAGCCGAAACCCTTCGCCTTGACGTTTATCCCGAGCCGCGTCGGCAAACGGGGGCGCTCCGCTTCGACGTTTTCCCCGACACGGAAGCGGACCGCAAGGCTCTTCGCGCCGTCGCGGACGCGATCGAAGGAGACGTCTTCTTTTTGGATGTGCTTCCTTCGGTGAGGACGATTCGTCACGCCTTTTTCGACATGGACAGCACCTTGATCGACAACGAGTGCATCGACGACATGGCGGCGTGCTTCGGCGTCGGCGAACAGGTGGCCGACATCACGCGCCGCGCGATGGAGGGGCATCTTCCCTTTACGGAAAATCTGAAGCTGCGCGTCGCGCTTTTGAAGGGCGCGCCCGAATCCGTGCTTCAGAAGACGATCGAGGGCGTCCGCTACAACCCGGGCGTCGAGAAACTCTTTCTTTTCCTGCGCGGTCACGGCGTCAAGACCACGATCGTTTCGGGCGGTTTTCGTCCGATCGCGCTACACGTCGCCGAACATCTCGGTGCCGACGGGGTCCTTACGAACGAAGTCGTGATCCGAGACGGGGTGCTGACGGGCGAAGTGACGGGGCCCGCCGGGGGCGAAGTGCTCGACGCCGAAGGGAAGCGCCGCGCGCTCGAACTCTTCACGGCCGTCGCGGGTGACAAGCTCGAGAACGCCATGGCGACCGGGGACGGCGCAAACGACCTTCTCATGGTGCGCGCCGCAGGGCTCGGGGTTGCGTACCACGCGAAGGCCGTCCTCACGCAAGCCGCGGACGTCGCCGTCCGCAAGGGAGGACTCGATACGATCGCGCACCTCTTCGAAGAGTCTTGGTACAATGCTTGATCTAGGGTTATCCCTGAAAATAATAAAAGGAGGTTTTCATGCCGTTTTCTCCGGAACATCCCCCGAAGCTCGTCGTCTTCGACTTGGACAACACGCTCATCGCCTGCGACTCTTCGCAGCTCTGGATCGACTACCTCTATGAAGAGGGGGTCGTCACCGATCCCTTCTACAAGGAAGAGAACGACCGCATGGTGGCCGAGTACCACAAGGGAACGCTCGACATCGCGGCCTATCTGCGCGCCGTGACGCCCGCGATCTACGGAATCGATCCCGAGCGCCTCGACGAACTTTTGAACGACTTCGCCGAACGCCGGATCCGTCCGCACTTCTACCGCGAAGGGCTCGAGCGTATCGAACGCGCGAAGGCCCTCGGCATTCCCGTGCAGATCATCTCGGCCACCTGCACCTACATCGTCAAGCCCATCGCCGAGCGTCTCGGCGTGCCCGGCGACAACGTGATCGGGATCGACATGGTGACGGACGACGAGGGCCGCATCACGAACGAAATCGACGGGATTCCCTCCTTCCGGGAAGGGAAGGTGGAGCGCGTGCAGGAAGTCCTCGCGCGCTACGGATTGAAGCCCGAAGACATGCTGTTCTTTACGGACAGCCGCAACGACCTGCCGCTTGCACTCTACGCGGGCGCCACGGAAGTGGTGGATCCCGATCCGGTGCTCCTTGAAAAGGCGAAGGAAATGGGCTGGCCGGTGCATGCGTGGCACACGGTCTGATCCAAAAGCGAAAAGCCCCGAGGTCTCTCGGGTGAGGTTCGGAACTCTCGGCGCGAAGGTGCCGGGAGTTTCGTTTTTGCGGGGGGCGGGCCGGTTCGATACGTCGTGCGCCCTGATGGAGGCGCTCCTCGCCAAGGCGCAGGAGGCCGGGTACAAAACGCTGATCCTGTGGACGGCGGGACCGCTCGAAGCGGCCATTCGACAGTACGAACGCTTCGGCTTCCGGGTCGTGGAGACGTCGGAAAACCGCACGTGGCGTCCCGACGGCGAGCCGGTCGTTGAGATCAAGATGGAAAAGACGCTCGAGGCCTGAGTCTTCGGCCGAGGCGGATCGGTCTGCCGTCAAGAAGTGAGCCGGAGCCATTTGGTGGTTCCGGCGTTCTTTTTGGGGAGGCGGCGTTATGGAGCGCGGTTTTCTCTTTCGGCCGAGCCTGCGCCCGTCGTTCAGACCGGCTCGACGAGCGGCTACGGTCTCGTTTGGGACGCCCCATCATCGCGGAAAATGGCGCCGCGGCGGCTGGCGAGGTGGCGACTGTGCTTGGGTCTGAGTCGAGATTTGTCGGAAACCCCGAGACAGGGAAGGAAGGATCCGACGAATCCGCCTTCTCTTCGAGGGACAAGAGGCGTTTCTTCGAAAGAGATTCCGGGGCGCCTTTTTGTTTGGCGAAGGAGCATGCATGCGGCTTGGATACAAAAATTGAGAATGTTCAATAAAATAAACGCAACAGCCGTTACCGTAACTTTTATATGACGAAAGCCACTCGCTCCGTCCTTCTCCCGAGAACGATCGCAAAGAAGCTCTGCATCGTGGGCGAACAGATTCGCGCGGCGCGTCTTCGCCGCAACCTTCCGCTCGCGCTCGTCGCCGAGCGGGCGCAGTGTTCGCGCGTGACGGCCATGAAGATTGAAAAGGGCGATCCTACGGTTTCCATGGGCGCCTATCTTCGGGTGCTCTTCGCTCTGCAGCTGGCCGACGACATCGAGCTTCTCGCAAAGAATGATCGCATCGGGCGGAATCTGCAGGATCTCGAGCTGCGAAAACGCGCCTCGGCGAAGTGACGACCATGGCTGAGACCTTGCGGGCGTATTGGGATTGCGATGCGCTCTCGTCACCCGAGTTTGTCGGTCGTCTCACCCGTCTGTCGCAGAAAAGCGCCCCCGACTTAGTGTTCGAGTTCGAAAATTCGTGGCTCCCCATGCCGAATACTGTAAAATAAATTACTACATCGTCGTAATCTGTCGTAGGAGATTGTTATGAATGCCGATGTTACGTTGAACACCAAACTGACGGCGGACGAAAAGAGGAAATTTGTTGAAACGGCGGAAGCTCTTGGCCTTTCCTCTTCGAGCGCCTTAAAGGTTTTTGTTCGCAAATTCATCGAAGTCGGAGGATTTCCGTTTGATGTGAGGCGTTCGCCGACAATAGATTTAAACCATCCGAATCTTTTTCGTCCGAAAATAGAAGGCGATGCGGTGGTAGTGCCGGCCTCATGGAGGGATGATGACAACTGATCGGTTTGCTGAACCGCAGCTGTTTGAAGTTTGGCGCATGGCCTTTCGCTATGAGGACCAACCGGAAATATCCAAAGAACGTCCGGTGATCATTGGGGCTGTCAACAAAGAGACGGACGAAGTTTTGTTGTTGACGGTGAAAGTCACCGGTCATGCGCCTCGTTCTGATTGTGCCGGTGAAGTTGTTTTGGAAGATTGGCAAGAGGCTGGACTTGAAAAACCGTCTGTGGCTCGGTGTTCCAAGCACATGGTGGTTCCTTCGAGAATCTTCCGCAACAAACGAAGGTACGGGAAATTGTCTTTAGGAGACTCTTCAGCCGTTCTCGATGCTCTCAGAGAGGTAAAAGCACCTCTTTTGTGACCTTGACGTCCCCACCGTCCAGAAAGGGTGATTCCCTACTGCGTCGCCGACGGTAGCGGCTTTCGCGGTGATGCGGCAAGGCACTTCCTCATTTGGCCACAAATCATTTCCCTGTTTGGCCGGATTTTGTTTCCTGGTTTGGCCGAAATTTACTTCCGCATTCGGTTGCCGAATGGCCGGACCGATGCGCGGACCCTTTGCCTCGGGGCACGGCAGCACAGTGAGTGGGAAGATGTCGGAGTTTTCGGCGGTTGACATTTGTTACCCAGGCATAGTGTTGGGGGCCGTCAAAAAAGAAACATTTCGGTCAGGCGAATCTGAAACGCGGA